>DLMH01000198.1 GCA_002478115.1 Candidatus Acidiferrum typicum
TTTTCATGGCAAACATGCGCTAGCTTTTGCCGCGACTTCAGGCAAGGGTGGAGGCCAAAGAAAAAGGCGCCCCGGCTTAGCTGAGGCGCCCGAAGTTTTCCAGTTGTCTTTGATTATGCGCCGGGCGGCAGGAACACAGCCGCAGCGGTAAGGAACTCCACGTCTGGAAGTTCTGTCTTTACCTTCACGCTTTGATACTTCCCTTTCGCCCCGCCAGAGGCCGCGAAGGTCAGCAGGTACTGGTTGCTGAGATGCTCCGCGATCTCGTCGAAGTATGGCTTGAGGCTGACCGGCGCGCCGGTTCCAAGATAAAACGCCTCCGCCCCTGTCTCGTCAGACAATTTGCCCAGGTTGTTCTGGGCATTTGTCACGTAATAGAAACTGCCGCCATGGTGTCCAGCACTCGGATAGTAGATGGTCCAGATGTTGGTATTCTGCCGCTCCGCTCTTTGAATCACGCTATCGAGATCCGGGCTGAAGGGACCCGACCACGGTCCACGGAAGAAATCAATACCCGAAGAGATTAGAAGGATGGACCGACGGGGGCCAGTCTGAGGCCAACGCTTTAGCATGTCCATGGTTCCCAGGTAGGGACTGGAGCCGATCGCTGCTGTGCCAATAGGAATGCGCAGCGCTTTGGCGGCCAGTTCATGATCGGTGGTGAAATCTTGCGCCACTTGCGTTGCGTTGTTGCGAATATATCCCACCGCAATGTGAGTCGTTGCCGGCTGAGCCATAATGAACTCCTTGAGGTCACTCCACTGGCCCGCTGCAGCGTTAACGATGGAGTCGTCGATCAGGATGGCCAGGAATAGGTTGTCGTCCTTTTTCCAGTCAGCGATCTGCTTGCGTTCCTTGCCGGTGAAAAATTGGACATCATCCTTGGAAATCGGCGGCGCTCCCTCTTTCTTTCCGACCGCTGTCACTGTAAATGTCGCCGTGCCGGACGCGGCCGCCTTGGTTTGCGCTTGGGATGTCCCAACGACAACAAACAGGAGTGCTCCGAGGAACACCCCCAACTTTCCAACCGTGCTATGGTGTCTCATACTCGTTCTCCTCTTTTCTTGCTCTCCGTACCTCATACCTCTGTTATGTGATGCAGGAATGCCTCTTTTTGCATATATAACGTCTTCGCTTGAAAAGTCAGGCATTTCGGGTTGTAGCCGCGGACCACGGGCATCCCCCGTAACCAATTCCGCATCCGTTTTTCATCACCCATCTTGGGTTCCTCACGCTTACGCTACCCTCATACAAGATGTCTTCCACAATCTCATTCCCAGATTCTGCGGGCCGCGGGGACTCCGGCGATGCGGCCTCGTCCCATGGTTTATGGATCTACAAACCATGGCTCGATCTGCTGGTCGGTTGTGGCGCCTGGTCGGCCCCGCTTCTGTTGTTGACTGCGTTTGTCGCCCGTTCGCAGACCGTCGCATGGTCTTTCGTCTTTTATCTGCTCGCCCTGCTCTTCAACTATCCCCATTTCATGGCCACGGCCTACCGGGCGTACCACTCCTACGATGAATTCACAAAATACCGTTTCTTTACGGTGCACGTTGCGGTGTTGCTTGCGCTTTCCGGTCTCATCGCTCACCTCTGGTATCCCCTTCTACCCTGGATCTTCACGCTGTACATCTGCTGGAGCCCCTGGCATTACACGGGACAGAATTTCGGCTTGTTGATGATGTTCGCCCGCCGCGCGGGACTCTCTCCCACCGAAAACGAACGCAGCGCCTTGCATCTTTCCTTCATCGCTTCGTATCTGCTTCTCCTGTTCAGCTTCCACACCGGCCCTTCCGGGGATGCACTGATACTTTCGCTAGGCCTGCCCGCGCGGTTCACACTACCCGTCAGGGCGATGCTGGCTTTATTTTTCGTTGCCGCCAGCGCCTGGGCGCTGAGTTCGCTCTCCCGGCGGAGCTCTTGGAAAGCTCTGCTCCCGTCGGCCACGCTTGTCCTCACGCAGTTCCTATGGTTTCTTTTGCCTGCGCTCATCGAGTTGCTGAGCGGCAAGGAAATACCGCAAACGCGGTACTCCAGCGGCATCCTTGCCGTTCTACACTCGGCGCAATACCTTTGGATCACCAGCTATTACCAGAGAAAGGAGGCGCGCGCCGCCGGGCAGTCTTCCTGGAGTTTCCCCCGCTATTTGCTAACACTGGTTGCAGGCGGAATCGCGCTCTTCGTACCCGGACCATGGATCGTCAGCCGCCTGTTCCACGCCGATTTTGCCGCCAGTTTTCTGACCTTCACGGCACTGGTGAACCTGCATCATTTCATCCTCGATGGCGCCATTTGGAAGCTGCGTGATTCCCGCATCGCGTCGCTCCTACTGAATGAACGCGGCCAGGACAAAGAAGTTGCGGCCACTTCCGGCGGCTCCGTCGCCGGGGTGTTTCACTGGCTGGCTGGTTCTAGTCCCGTTGCGCGGGGGCTGCGAATCGGTGCCGTTCTCCTTCTTCTCCTCTGGGGTGGCGTCGACCGGCTTCATTATTACTGGGCCAATGTTTCAGGGAATTTCCGCTCTCTCCAGCGTGCCGAAGCGCTCAACCCCAACGACAGTGTTGTGCAGTCGCGGCTTGCGAGGGCTGCCGAAGCCGCAGGCAATCGCGATGCCTCTATAGCCGCATTGCAGCATGCGGCAGAAGTGAATCCTCGCAATCTTTCCCTGCAGCAAGAGTTAGCGCGCGGACTCATCACGGCCGGCCACGATGCCGAGGCGTACTCCTTCTATCGGCAACTGCTGGCGCGATTCCCCGATAACGCGGACGCCCTGGTGAACTACGGTCTTCTGGCACATCGCCTGGGCCATGACGTGGAAGCCGTTGATAGCTGGCAGCGTGCCGTTGATGTCGATCCAACGCAAACCAACGCCCAGTTGTATTTGGCGCAATCTCTCGCCCAGCAAGGCGAACTCCAGGCCGCCGCGCGCCACTATCGCACCTATCTCGAAGTTGTCTCCAAGCATCCCGAGGAGCATCGCAACGAGCGGCCCACGGTAATATCCGCGCTCATCAACGTCTCGGATGCGGATGCCGCTGTAAAGAAATTTACTGAGGCGGTTCACGGCTATCAAGCCGCCACTCTGTTTGCCGCAAAGCTGGGTGACACTTCCCTGCAAAGTCTTGCGCTCGCGCATGCCGCCGAAGCCCAGGAGGGTGCCGGCGCTATCGCTGCTGCCGCGAGTTCGTTCGAGCAAGCTTTGCGCCTCGATGAATCTTTCGGCGAGCCGCTGAATGCCGCGGCCGATTGGTTCAATTACGGTCAATTTCTGCATCGCCAGAAGCAACCGGAGCGCCTGGTTTTCGCCTGTTTCCTCAAGGCCGAGGATCTGCTGCGCGCCACTCCCGGCGAGGACCTTTCCGCCGTCGTGAAAGCGCGTCAGGCTAGTGAAGCGCGCCTTGGCAACGAAGCGCAGTCTGCCCGTGCCCGATTTCCGCAACTCGTATCGGAAGCTCTGACTCTGTCTGTATCCAACACCCCTGCTCCGTAACCCTTGGTTTTTTCCACGGTCTGCGTGACGCATTGCACGAATCTGGTCTAGAATGGGGCCGCGGATCGTTTCCCCTCGCTCCTGTTTCCCCACGGAGGTATAAAGGGCCCATGGCGCTGATGCGCTCGATGCTGCTCGCCGCTTCGCAAAATGTGTGGCTCCGCGAACACGCGGTGAATTACCCGTTCGTGCGCCGCAGCGTTTCACGTTTCATGCCCGGCGAAACTTTGGAGGCAGCGCTTGCCGCGGCACAGGCCCTGCGCCTGAAGAATCTCGGCAGCGTCTTTACGCATCTGGGCGAAAACGTCAGCGACCGCGACGAAGCACGAAAGGTGACCGAACATTATCTGGAAGTTCTCGACCGTATTCACCAGTTGAATCTTTCTACCGAAGTTTCCGTAAAGCTCACGCAACTTGGCTTGGATCTTTCTCCCGAATTTTGTTTCGATAATCTCATTCAAATCATTCGGCGTGAATCGCCCTCCGCCACCGTCTGGGTGGACATGGAAGCAAGCAATTATGTTGATGCGACGCTGAATATTTACAAGAACGCCCTGAAGAATCATCCGAATGTTGGCCTTTGCCTGCAGTCCTATCTCCGCCGAACACAAAAGGACTTGGCCGATCTGCTTCCGCTACGCCCCGCCATTCGCCTGGTCAAGGGTGCTTACAAGGAGCCACCGGAAATCGCCTTTCCGAAAAAGGCGGACGTCAACGAAAATTACTTCGTTCTCGCCCAGGAATTGCTGCGCGCGCAATCGGCTGGAGAATGCTCCCGGGCCGCTTTCGGCACTCACGATGTCGCCCTCATTCGGCGTCTGGCGGATTTCGCCGGCCAACAGGGCTATGCAAAAGCCATTCTCGAAGTGCAAATGCTCTATGGCATCCAGCGCGTCGAGCAGGAACGCCTGGCGCGAGAGGGCTATCGCTCGATCGTTCTAGTGGCTTACGGCTCGTATTGGTACCCCTGGTTTGTACGGCGCCTCGCGGAGCGCCCGGCCAATTTGTGGTTCATGCTCCGAAATGTTTTTGCTTCTTAGCTCCAGGAAAGGAGATCAGCATGCGTAAATTCAGTGCTTTTGTTGTCGTGCTCGTTGCGGTGTTTCTGATTGCCGCGCGCGCACCGGAACCTCCATGGAAACCCCTTTTCAATGGGAAGGACCTCACAGCGTGGAAGCACGTCGGCCCAGGCAACATGACCGTCGAGAATGGCTTAATCCAGACACACGGAGGCATGGGCCTTCTCTATTGGACTGGCGGCAAGGTCGGCCACTCCCGGATTCGGGTGGTCTACAAAATGCGCGACACGAACGACAATTCCGGCGTCTTCATCCGCATCCCCATCGAACCTCGCGAAGAGTGGATGCCGGTTCACTACGGCTACGAGGTGCAGATTGACAACCATCCGGAAACCTCCAACGAAGACGAGTACCACATCACCGGCACGCTCTACTCGCTGACCAAACCCCTTGCCAAACCCGGCAAGCCCGGCCCCGAGTGGAACACCATGCTCATCACCATTGATGGCCCGCACACCATTGTCGAACTCAACGACGTGAAGGTTACCGACTACACCGAAGGCCAGCCCGTGGCCGAGCGCAAATTCGACTTCGAGCCCCAGCGCGGGCGCCGCCCGGATGAAGGCTACATCGGCCTGCAGAATCACAGCGACAACGACATCGTCTTTTTCAAGGAAGTCAGCCTGCAATCCCTGCCGTAGATAAACGATCCGGAGAATCAGTTCGCAACATTTTTGGAGAACACTATGAGCAAAAATCCGATTTCTCGCCGTCAGTTCCTGCAAACCACTGCCGTGACCACCGGCGCCTTGATGACCACCCGCCGCATTGCCCTCGACCCGGCTCGCATTCCCTCCTCGTGGGAGGTCCCGCCGAGCGATCGCGTGCGTTTTGGCATCATCGGCGTGGGTATGCAAGGCAGCGGCCTGCTTGCAACCGCTGTAAGTCTTCCGGGCGTGGAATGCGTGGCCGCGAGCGACCTCTACGATGGCCGCCATGCCCTTGCGAAGGAGATTGCCGGGACCAAAATCACGGCCACGCGGCGTTACAAAGAACTGCTCGACGACAAGGAGATTGATTGCATCATCGCCGCCATTCCCGATCACTGGCACAAGCAGGTCTTCGTGGACGCAGTCAGCGCCGGCAAGGATATCTACTGTGAAAAGCCGATGTCGCACAGCGCCGCTGACGGCATCGAGATGGTGAATGCCGCTAAGAACTCGGGGCGCATCACGCAGATCGGTTCGCAGCGCGTCAGCTCCGTAATTTGCGGCAAGGCCAGGGAACTTCTGTCGCAAGGCATCATTGGCGACTTGAATCTCGTGGAAGGCTCGCTGGGGCGTAACGATCCGACCGGCGCGTGGGTCTACCCGGTCCCGCCGGATCTTTCGACGCAAACACTGGATTGGGACACCTGGCAGGGCACCGTGCCGAAACGTCCTTTCGATGGCAAAGTTTTTGCCCGCTGGCGCTGCTGGAAGGAATATGGCACCGGTGTTGCCGGCGATCTTCTGGTGCATCTCGTCAGCGGTATGAACTACATGCTTGGCTGGAACGAACCGCCGACCAAGGTGACGTCGATCGGCGGCATTCTCCGCTTCAATGATGGACGCAACATGCCTGACGTGCAGGCCACGCTGTATGAGTACGGGAAGATCCCCGTATATCTCCGCCTGAATCTGGGTTGCGAGACGCCGGAGGTTTACCGCTTCCAGGGCTCGAAGGGAATTCTGGAAGTGACGGAGGTCACCATTACTCACTACCCGCAGACGGGAGAAGATTCGGCGCCCAGTTATTATGCCTTCAGTTTTCCGCACGACCTGCGGGAAGCGTATATGAAACAGTGGCACGAACAGCACGATCCCGCTCCCGGAAAGGAACCCCTGACCGAAGGCTTCAACTACAAGGGCGATTCATGGGACGACTTGCGGCCGCACCTCTGGAATTTCTTCCAGGCGGTGCGCACACGGAAACCAGTGGCCGAAGATGTGGTGTTCGGACACAACGCGGCGCTGGCGTGCCACATGTCCAATGAATCGTATTTCCGGAAGAGCGCGGTGACGTGGGACGCCGCTTCCGGTCAGATCAAGAGTTGATGCTCGCGGGAATTTGCGGCTTGGTTTTCTTGAAAAGGCGGCTGAAGCTCAGCCCCGTTGGTTATTTGGCGCGATGAAATTCGACGTAGTCGCGGCCTTTATACAGGCGGTATTTGCCGGCGTCGGAGGTGGCGAGAACTTGCAGCGGCACGGGGTGCTTGATTTCTGCGTCATTCACGGAGGTGATCTGATACAAGTCGTTGGAGCCCAGATCCATGACCACGAACTTGTTCCCTTCGAGGAACCCGAATCCATAGGCGCCGGGCTTCAGAGTTTGCCCGCCAATTTCGACCGTGACTTCGTTGATGAGATAGCCCTGATACTTTTCACGCAAGCCAGTGGAGTAACCGGAATTGTCCACCAGACCTGCAAGAACGAAAAATCCATCGGCGTAACGCACGCCGCCCGTGTTGCGCAGTTGCGTGGTAGCAGTCTGTCCGCGGAAGAAAACCTTCTCCGGGAAAATCTTGGGAGTAATGTCGGCCGCCTTTAGTACGGCTTCTTTGGCCGGGGCGGCTTCCATCGTTTTTTGGGCCTGGGCATAGGCCATGCCAGCCACGATCAGCAGCAAGCTGGCGAACAACACAAGGGTGAGGCGTACCTTCATGAGATTCTCCTCCAGTATCGAATGGATTGGGTGGAACACTGGATTGTACCTCTTTTTCAGGCATACCAGTGCAAAACGCCTCGGACGCCCGGAGACAGGGGCGAACCAAATCCCCGCACGGAGGGACGTCAACATCTCGAGCAGTTACAGCGAGGCGCACGCGCAGTGGGCTTTGCACTGGGTGAGCCAAAGAAGATCAGCATTGCCAATGGGAGCGGCAATGAAATGGGATCAGCATGTAGAATCAACCGTGACGTGAACGCTGGCGCCAAATCTGACGCCAGGTCAACAAAGCAGCGAAACCACAGCCCGCCAACACTGGAAACAGCGGCACACCCTTCGAAACCAGGAGGTACGAAGCGAAAAAGCAAGCCGCGAGAAAGAACTGCCATTTGTATTTCATTTCCAAACCATATACACCCAGGAGATTCCCAAGAGCAACAACAGAAACGCAATCGCAGGCGCCCTCAGCGATTGAGTCCAACGCGGCCGCGTTAGGCCCTTGCGTCTGAGCCGGCGGACTTCGGAGAGTTGACGGCGGGCGAGCGCCAGTTCCCACTCGTTTCGGGCCAATTCTAGCGCCCTGGCGGTTTCCTCCTCGGCACGGTCAATGATCCGCAGGCGGAAGAGCAGTTCGGAGTACTTGAGTTGGGCGAAGAAATTTTCCGGCTCGATGCCTCGCGCCTCCTCGAGCGCGTCCATCGACCGGTAAACGTCGTAGTTCATGGCGTGTGCAATGCCAAGGCAGGTGCGCATGTCCGCGTTCTCCGGATTCAGCGCACAAGCTTCCGTGAGCGACGCGATGAACTCCGCTAACTTCTCCGGCGGGACCGCATGGGGGTCCCGCCAGGGAAGTGCCGGCAAGCGGCTCGGCCGCAAACGGGGAGCGAGCCCTTCAGGTCTGAGTTGAATTGCTGTTGTCATGGTAGCCATTCGCATGCGCTCCTCAAACTTAGGACTTCAGTTCGAATTCCGGATAGGCCAGCGCGCCCATCTCCGGAAGGTCGAGGCCTTCCAACTCTGATTTGGCGGAAGTGCGTTGCCCAACCAGCAAGTCCACCACGAAGGCGAACAGGAAGCTGAGTGTAAACACGAAACCCACTAGCGTGGCCACACCCACCAACTGCGCCACAAGTTGACTCGCGTCACCGTAGAACAGCCCGGTCACGGAACCGTTCACGCCATTCCATGCGCCGCCGTAGTTGCTTTTGCCGTCGGCAAACAGACCGACTGAAATAACACCCCAGATGCCGCAGGTCCCGTGCACGGAGACCGCACCTACCGGGTCGTCTACTTGCAGAACGCGCTCGACAAAGGCGACGGAGAGACATACCAGAACGCCCGCGACGAACCCGATGATCACCGCGCCTACTGGATTCACAAACCCTGAAGGGGCAGTGATCGCCACCAGCCCGGCCAGGAATCCGTTACCGGTCATCGAGGCATCCGGCTTCTTGTACATGAACCACATGTATAACATGGCGCTTATCATACCGGTGGCGCTTGCCAGCATGGTGTTCACGGCGATGGAGCCGATGCGCAGGTTGCCGTTGCTCGAAGCACCGAGGGTGGAGCCGGGGTTGAACCCGAACCAGCCGAAGGCCAGGATCAGGCAGCCGGTGATGACCAGCACGATATCGTGGGCCAGTATGACTTGTGGTCTACCCTCCCGGGAGAACTTGCCGATTCGCGGGCCGAGGATCATGGCAATGGCTAAGGCGCTGAGGCCGCCCACGGCGTGCACCACCCCTGATCCGGCGAAATCGCAATACCCCTTGCCAAGACCAAAGTTGGTGCCGAGATTCGCGAGCCACCCACCGCCCCATGCCCAGTTCGCATAAAGCGGGTAAGTGAAGGCCGCAAAGAGGAACGAGGTCACGATAAAGGCGGAGAACTTCCATCGCTCGACAGCCGCGCCCGTGGGTATTGTCGCTCCGGTGTCCATGAACACCATCTGGAATAGGAACAGCACCATCACGCCCACGTCGTAGGTTCCCTTATGCATGAGGAAAAGCCCATGCTGTCCGAACAATCCGAAGGGCTTCCCGAAAATCGTTGCGGTGAATTCCGCGCTGAGCGGAGCGGTGCCGCCTAGGTTGGCGACAGCGCCCACGCCGCCCATCTGGATGGCGAAGCCAATGAGCCAATAGGCAAACATCCCGATGCCATACACGCCCATATTCATCATCATGGTGTGATTGGCATTCTTGGCGCGGGCCAGACCGGACTCCAGCAGCGCAAAACCCAGTTGCATAAACATGACGAGGTAGCCGGTAATCAACGTCCAGACAAAATTGACGGCGATTTTGTTTTGCCCGACTTGGTTTGCC
The DNA here is from genome assembly GCA_002478115.1 of Candidatus Acidiferrum typicum. Classification (GTDB taxonomy): domain Bacteria; phylum Acidobacteriota; class Terriglobia; order Acidiferrales; family UBA7541; genus Acidiferrum; species Acidiferrum typicum. Next base: position 9,543 of record DLMH01000198.1, read on the forward strand.
AAGTCGCCTATCGTCAGTCCCTTCTTGGGGTCACTCACGGTGACGTCGCTTGCATTACCTGTGAGCGACCCGTCCGGATCTCCTTTGGCGCGCGCGTCTGCCGAAGGCACGGGCGTTCCGGCCAAATCGCCATCCAGAATCGGTTTCGGCGCCGGCGGCGGCGGTGGTACTGCGACCGTTGCCGCAGGAGCTGCTGCCGGGGCGGCAGCGGGTGCCTGTGCAAGAGCAAGCGGCGCGATACAGAACGCCGCGAACAATACCACGAGCAGTCTCTTCGTCGAGTTTTTCATCCTTGCCCTCACCCCTTTTTCCAAATTGCGTTCTTGAGATAGGCCTTGTTAAGCACACCCATAATTCCGAACAGGCTCACCGCCAGTCCGACGAGCACCATCGCCAGCCGTCCTCCGACTGAGGAAGTTACGCCTAGACTGAGTACACTGATCACAAATCCCAATAGCGTCAGAAGTATTCCGACAAGAATCATGGCTTGTTTTCCTCAATTCTCCGCTTGTTCGAGCGGCTTAATCTTTCGAAATATTGCAAGCGATCCGGCCAGAAAGGCTGCGGCAACCAGGTAGAGAAGAACACTTCCTGCGTAAATTGCCCCGGCTAGAGCCGTAAACGCAAGCAAATAGACCGTGACCCCAACTGCCTGTGTGGGATTTGCTCCCATTGCGTTTTCCCTCCATATTTGAAATCAAGACAACCCACCAACACGTACAAGAACCGCAGCAAACGCACAGCTACCGCTTGGGCCCGAAAAATCCGACGAAACCTAGAGCGACCGTATTTTCACTCTTGCTGGAGGCTGGATTGATGCTCCTGTCGAAAAAAAGCTGATTCGACCAGTCGTATCGGTACTCGAGGCGTGCCAGAAATCCCGCAAGGATCTTGTACTCGCCGGTGAGAGTGATCTCCTTCAAGTCCTGCGCCTTGCCGGTCGAGAAACCCTCGCTGTCCTTGAACCACTCGATGCGCGGAGTGAAGGACCACTTGCTGGTTGGCTGAAAATGCAACGCGCCGCCAATGCCGTACCAGTTGTCCGTGGTCTCCGTGATGATGCCCGAGCTGCCCGTGGTACCCGAGACGCTCAGGGGGCTTGTGTTCTGACCGTAATCATAGTTGAGATAAGCGTTGAACTTGCTGCTGGGCGTCAACAGCAGCACGCTGTCGTACAGTTGGCGCCACCCTGTGTTCGTGCCCGGGTTTTCCGGGCCACCATAATAACTGTTGGTCCAGGCAAATTTGGTGGTCGTGAACGTGCCCGTAAGTCCCAGCGTCTTCCCGCTATTGTTGTCCTCGGTGTCGTTCCAGCCGTTCACCAACTGAACCCCACCAGTGAAATGCTTGCCGATGGGAAAGGAGGTGCGAATCCCGAAGTGATAATACGGAATGGCCCAGGCAAACAACAGGGAGCGAGAGTAGTTCCAGTTGGAATTGGTTTCGATCACTTCTGCGCCAGCGCTGGTCACGAATTGGCCAAGGTCAACCTCGAAGCCCTTCAGCGCCGCGGGCTTTAAACTTACATAAGCCTGCTCGACGTTGCGGAGGATACTCGGCGCATCGTTTGGTTCGCTTGCATGAATGATGTCAAACGCGCGCCCGAAGCCGAGGTCAACCTCGAAGCCTACCGGGTCCGCAGTGTGAGACATGCTGAGCTTCGCCATGTTCAGGCTGAACTGGTTGGCCTTCACATCAAAGTTGTAAAGCTGGTTCGTCATGGAGGCGGGATGATTGGCGTTGAAGTCCACATAGCCATCCACTAAGCCGCTGAAATCGATGGGGCCGATAGACCAAGTCGGCGTAGCCTCGGGAGCAGCAGCGGCGGGAGCGGGGCTCTGCGCTGGGGGCGCGGCGGCGGTAGTCGGGGTTGGGGTCGGAGCTGGAGCCTGACCCTGCGCGGAGGGCGCAGCCGCTGCTGTTGACGAGCTATTGCGTGCTTCCAATTCCGCCAGCCTCTTCTCCAACTGGTCAATGCGATCCAGCAACATGCGTTCGCGAATGTCCTCCGTCGTCCGAGCTATCCGAATTTCGGCATTCGCTGACGGAGTGGTATTTTCCTGCGGAGTCGTGGGGGGCGGCGCCGACGCCTGAGTACCCTGGGATGTGCCAGGTGCAGGCTGCTCTGCGGGAGGTGAACTCGTCTGGGCAAGGGCGGGCACACCCAGCAGTGACGCTAGTAAGACGCAACAACAGACGGAGCGAAAGCGCATCTACTGTCCTATTCTTCCCCCACTTCTGGAGGACTTGAACCTAAGGGCCTGAAAAAACGACTGAACGGTGCTTGGCGGAGAAATGTAGCGGCGAAGCTTTGGGAATGCCAACGCAAACTTTCTATTATCGAAATCGATAATTTGTGATTGGCGTAGCGCACAAGTAAGTGCATTATCTCTGCCACGAAGCTTGCCGGTTCCCAGGCGCGGGTGCGCCTTCCAGAAGCAAGGAACTTTCTACCGAGAGGGGAAATGCATGAAGAAAATTGAAGCAATCATTCAGCCGTCGCGGTTTGAGTCCGTGAAAGAGGCCCTGCGGGAAATTGGAATAGAAGGAATCACAGTATCGGAAGTACGGGGACACGGCAGGCAAAAGGGCCACACAGAGACGTACCGCGGGCGCGAGTACTCCGTGGACCTTTTGCCAAAGGTAAAACTCGAGCTGGCTTTGCCCGAAGCGCAAACGGCGCAGGTCATCAATGCCATCCTGCAGGCCGCGAAGACCGGAAAGATCGGCGACGGCAAGATTTTCATATCCACCCTGGATGACGCCATTCGCATCCGGAACGGGGAACGCGGAGAAGGCGCGCTCTGACGGACATGACCACCCACTTCAGATCTGCACGAGATGTTGCGGGTGAAGCCTTGCAGCATCTTTTCTATGCCAGCAAGTTCCTCTGCTTGCTCAGAACGGATTGCCGGGATTAGCGCTGGGACATCCCCAATGAAGAAGGAGCCGCCAAGATTACTATAAGTGAAATCGTCATAGCCCGCTGTGGTGGTGTGAAAGATCACCCGGGCCCCAGCTTGCGGAAGTGGACCTCCGGGACGCCAGTAGTCCCGTGAGTGGTGGCGAGGCACGAGTAAACTTAGCGGGGCGGATTGTACGTAGAAATGCGGAAGAAGTCTGCAAAGAGGCAGGAGAAGTTCTTAAGTAACGCGGGTGAGTTTTTTGGATAGGGGACGGCCCGCCCGCTCATTCGAGCTCCATTCAGCTATTTCCCTTTGCCAATTCCGAGCAAGCGTATCACTCATCTGAAGCTGCCCTTGCCGCCTGAGAGGCCTGCCGGAAATTATTTCTGGTTTGGATTGACAGGTAACGTGCCCCGCGTGTATCAATTAAAGGCGTCAGCCCTGCCCCGAATGCCTTTCGACGCTCTAGCACTATTACCGGAACACCTTCGAGTGGGGATGGATGCTCCGCGAAAGCTCCAGAGAGGTCTCCATGCGCCGCCCGCAATTTCTTTTGACCCTGATCGCTGTCGTAGCCGTGACACTTTTCCTCGTCTCACTGGCCTTGGCAGCAACACCACTGACGATCAGCAATCTCCGGTGCGAATACAAGTCCAATCCAGTTGGCATCGATATCCTGCAGCCCCGGCTCAGTTGGGAAGTGGTTTCCTCGGAACGCGGCACGCTACAGACGGCCTACCAGATCCGCCTGGCCACCTCCGAAGAAAACCTGACTAAGAACAAGCTGCTCTGGGATTCCGGCAAGCTATCCTCGGATGCTTCCATTCATGTTGTCTACCAGGGACCTGCACTCGAAACTGGCCGCCGCTACTACTGGCAGGTTCGCGTCACGGATAACCTGGGCCGCACTTCGGATTGGAGCGCTCCCGCTTTCTGGGAAATGGGTCTGCTCCACGATTCGGACTGGCAAGCGCGCTGGATCAGCCCCAATCTTCAGGAAGACACCTCGAAACCGAATCCCGTGCCGATGCTCCGCCGTGAATTTCAGGTGAAGAAAGACGTTGTCAGCGCCCGCCTGTACGCATCGGCCATGGGACTCTATCAACTCGAACTCAATGGAAAGCGAGTCGGCGATCAATACTTTACCCCCGGCTGGACCGCGTACGATTTTCGCTATCAATATCAGACCTACGACATCACGCCGGATTTGAAGACAGGCGTGAACTGCCTGGGTGCTTTGTTGGGGGACGGATGGTTCCGCGGTAATCTGACTTGGGATAATCGTCGGAATTCGTATGGCACGCGGCTGGGATTGCTCGCGCAGCTCGTGATTACCTATAAGGACGGCAAGAAGCAAATCGCCGGCACGGACGAAAGCTGGAAGGCGGCGACGGGCCCCATCTTGCTTTCGGACATCTACGATGGCGAGACGTATGACGCGCGTTTGGAGCGCGCAGGCTGGAGCACTCCCGGCTACAACGACAAGGATTGGAAGGACGTAACGCTGCTCGATTCCCCAAAGACCAAGCTGGTTGCTCCCGCCGGCCCGCCCGTGCGCGAAATCCAGGAACTCAAACCTCTAAAAATTCTGAAAACTCCGGCTGGCGATACGGTCATTGACATGGGGCAGAACATGGTCGGCTGGGTGCGCTTTCATGTGACCGCGCCCGCAGGCACAACGATTACTCTGAGGCACGCCGAGGTTTTGGACAGCGCTGGCAATTTCTACACGGAAAATCTCCGTTCCGCGAAGGAGACCATTCGCTATACCGCCAAGGGCCAAGGCATCGAAAGTTTTGAACCTCACTTCACTTTTCAGGGGTTCCGTTACGTGGCTGTGAGCGGTTGGCCCGGTGAACCATCTCTCGAGGACTTCATGGGCGTGGTGGTCCATTCCGCGATACAACCCTCCAGTACTTTTGAAACTTCCAATGATCTGCTGAACCAGCTTCAACACAACATCATCTGGGGGCAAAAAGGAAATTTCCTCGACATCCCCACGGATTGCCCGCAGCGAGATGAGCGCCTGGGTTGGACCGGTGACGCCCAGGTCTTTGCCCGCACCGCTTCCTTCAATCACGATACCGCAGCGTTTTATACCAAATGGCTCAAGGATCTCGCCCTCGATCAAGAGGATGACGGGACGGTCCCGCACGTGATTCCCAATGTGCTGTCGCATGGCACGCGCAAGGGAGAGTCCGGTTCGACTGGTTGGGCCGACGTTTCAACCGTCGTGCCGTGGACGATGTATCTCTCCTACGGAGATCGCCGCATTCTGGAAGAACAATACCCGAGCATGAAGGCCTGGGTGGAATACATGCGGCGCGAAGCAGGCGATCGCTACATCTGGAGCAGCGGTCACAACTTTGGTGATTGGCTGGCTTTCGCCACCACCGATCCCGGCTATCCGGGTGCTACCACGGACAAGGACTTGATCCAGACGGCCTACTTCGCGCGGTCCACGGCTCTGCTTCAGCAAACTGCGCAAATCCTCGGCAAAACGGAGGACGCGTCAACCTACGCAGCTTTGCTGCAAAAGATCAAAGCCGCATTTCAAAAGGAATTCGTCACGCCGAATGTCCGCCTCTCCTCCAACACGCAGACAGCTTATTCGCTCGCACTGGCTTTTGATCTTTTGCCCGAAGCCCAGCGGAAAGGCGCCGCGGAGCGCCTGGCGCAAGACGTTAGGAAATTTGGCCATCTCACCACGGGATTCCTCGGCACGCCGCTGCTTTGCCAGGTCCTCAGCGACTACGGCTATCTCGATGAAGCCTACATGCTGCTGAATCGCACGGACTATCCGTCATGGCTGTACCCCGTGACCAAAGGCGCGACAACCATCTGGGAACGCTGGGACGGCATCAAGCCCGATGGCTCCTTCCAGGACAAGAGCATGAACTCCTTCAATCACTATGCCTACGGCGCCATCGGCGAATGGATGTATCGCGTTTCGGCCGGAATCGATATTGACCCGCAACAACCCGGCTACAAGCACATTCTGATCCAGCCGCGGCCCGGCGGCGGCTTGACGTTTGTAAAAGCATCCGTGCACAGCATGTATGGCCAGGTCGCCAGCGCGTGGCAGATCAATGACGGCAAATTCACGCTTCGCGTGGAAGTTCCCGCCAATACGACGGCCACGGTGCGTTTGCCCAAAGCCAAATTGGCGCAGGTCACCGAAAACGGAGCATTGCTCCAAGCGAGCCCCGGCGTTTCCCACGCGCTGCAATTGGAAGATGCCGTTACCGCGGAGCTCGGTTCCGGCGTCTATGTGTTTGAGTCGAAGTATTAGGAGCAGTCGTCAAGACGAGTAAATTTGAACTTGAGCCGTCTTGCGGGCGCCTGGCTTGATAACGGGCGCTAACTTTCTGGCCGCGTGAAGTTTCCTGAAGGGAGATCGCATGTTTCGCAATTCAAGGTTGCCAAGTTTTCACCTCGGGAACCCGCATAACCAAGCCGGGCGCATCGCCTTTGTTCTCGGCCTTGCACTGTGCGTGCTCTTCCCCACTTCACGAAATCAAGCCCTATCCGCGCAAGAAGCCAAAGCGCAACCCTCCACGGTGCTGGCTGCAGTGGATCACCGACATACCGTCAGTCTGGATGGCGCGTGGCATGTGATCGTTGATCCGTATGGAAACGGTTTGTACGACTCGAATGGAAAAGCCCGCAGCACCGGCTTTGCACGAAATCTGGCACAAACCGATTCCACAGGCCCCATCGAGTACAACTTCGCAAAGTCTCCCACCCTGCAAGTGCCCGGAGACTGGAACACCCAACGCGAGTCGCTGATGTTCTACGAAGGGCCACTCTGGTACGAGAAGGACTTCGAGTACAACAAGATCCCGGGCAAGCGCGTCTTCCTGCACATTGGAGCAGCAAATTATCGCTCCTATCTCTGGATCAATGGCCACGCCATCTGCGAACACGAAGGAGGCTTTACTGGGTTCGATTGCGAAATCACCCAAGCCCTTCAAGACGGAAATAACTTCGCCGTCATCGCCGTGGACAGCACCAGGCTCGCGGATGGCGTGCCTACACTGAAGACGGACTGGTGGAATTATGGTGGCCTGACCCGCGAAGTCTCGCTGGTCGAAGTTCCAGACCGCTACATTGATGAGTTCGATCTTCATCTGAAGCGCGGAACGCGAGATGAAATCGAAGGCTGGGTGCATGTTGTTGGCGCGCCCACCGGATCAGAAATCAAGGTCACCCTGGATAAAGATGGGCAGACCACCGGCATCACGGGCAAAACGGAGGCCGACGGAAAGGCCCAAATTCATCTCGTGGATGGCAAGCTGCAGCTTTGGTCGCCGGAACACCCTGTGCTCTATCGCGTGATCCTGACGGCGGGAGAAGACCGCCTGGAAGATGAGATGGGATTCCGCACCATCGAAACGCGCGGAACACAAATACTTCTGAACGGCCAGCCAATTTTCCTGAAGGGCATTAGTGTGCACGCCGAGGCCCCGTATCGCACCGGCCGCGCCTTCAGTGAACAGGATGCTGAAACACTGCTCGGCTGGGTCCATGAACTGGGAGGAAATTATGTCCGCTTGGCACATTATCCGCACAGCGAGCGCATGACGCGGCTTGCGGATCGCATGGGCATCCTGGTGTGGTCGGAAATACCCGTCTACTGGGCGTGTCACTTCGAGGATCCGGTGGTGCTGAGCAAAGCGCAGTCGCAATTGTTGGAAATGATTCGCCGCGACCGCGACAAAGCCTCCGTGATTCTCTGGTCCGTCGCCAATGAAACGCCTGCCACTCCCGCGCGCACGGCCTTTCTCACAACGCTGGTGCGCGACGCTCGCCAACTGGACCCCAGCCGCCTCGTCACGGCCGCATTGCTGGTGCGCACCGAGGGCAACACCAAAATTGTCGACGATCCACTGGGCGACGCCCTGGACGTGCTTGGAACCAACGAATACATCGGCTGGTATGAACATACGGCCGCCGACGCTGATCACACCCAATGGGACATTCGCTATCAAAAGCCGCTCATCATGAGCGAGTTTGGCGGCGGGGCAAAGGCCGGTCTGCATGGCGAGGTCTCAACCCGGTGGACAGAAGAATTTCAGGCCAATATCTACGAACATCAGTTCGTCATGCTGAATCAGATTCCGCAATTGCGGGGAATGAGCCCGTGGCTGCTGATGGACTTCCGCTCGCCACTGCGGCTGCTGCCGGAAATACAGGATTTCTACAATCGCAAGGGGCTCATCTCCGAGGACGGCCACAAGAAAAAGGCCTTCTTCGTCTTGCAGAAGCTCTACAAGGAAAATACCATCGGACACGCTCAGTAATTGCGCCCGGTTGCAGCCTCGCTCTCCGCTGAATCCTCTGCTGTGCTGTCGGCTACAATCAGGAATTCACAGGCAAGTGCTTGCAGGAATTGGCTGGGGCGAGTGGATTTGAACTTGAGCCGTCTTGCGGGCGTCTGAGCCCGCAGGCGAAATCCTGAGCGCAGCGAAGGACCTCTCCCTCGCTCAGTCTTCCCAATCGTGTTCTCATTGCAGGAATTAAGTGGTCGGGGCGAGTGGATTTGAACCACCGACCTCCTGGTCCCGAACCAGGCGCTCTAGCCAGGCTGAGCCACGCCCCGACAGACAACCCGGAGTGACATGACCATTCCGGGCTCAACTCTTAGGTTAGCATAGCTTGTGCGCGAGGTGCCAGGAAAGGGCCACCGCCCGCATGGAACGTCACCTCAACGGTTGAAAGAAAAACCGCCGGGAAGCTCGCGCCTCCCCCAGTCACTTCCTGTACCGAGAGGCCGTTAGAACTCGTAGCGCAAAGCGAACTGCATCACGCGCGGGTTGGTGGACAGCCGCGTGTATTGTCCAAATGTCGATCCGGAGTAGTCCACCGTCGCGTTCACGCTGAGCGGATCAAATCGCACCACGTTGAACACATTGAACACTTCCCACCGGAATTGCAGGCTCTGATGTTCGCTCCACGGCATGAACCACCTCTTGGCAAGCCCCATGTCCATGCTGAAGTAACCGGGACCTCGCAAATTGTTACGCTGCCCCGCTTCACCGGGGTACGGCTCGCGGAACGAGCTCTGTGCCGCGGCGAAGTTGGAGAAGGCGCTGACAATCGAAGCATCGCTCGGATCGTGGAACGTCCCCGTTTTCACCGGCCCGGTCTGCATGGCGTTGCCTTCTTCTTCCCAGTCCGTCGGCCACTGATACCCGTTATACACGCTGAATGGGAATCCGCTTGCCCAGCGTGTCAGGCCCGAGAACTGCCATCCTCCGATGATGGCATTCACGAACCCGTTGGCATTTCCGCCGATCGCTTTCTTCCGCCCAAAAGGCATATCCACCACCCAGTCCGCCGTGACTTGGTGTGTCGCGTCGAAGTCAGATGGCCCTCGGAACTCAGACGGATCCCACGCATTTATGATGTACGCGCTGTTTCCTCCCAAGGTCCCGACCCTTTCCGCGTCCGAGGCTAAATCGATGGATTTGGAGTAGGTGTAGTTAAGGTCGAACTGCACGCCGTACATCAACTTATGGTGCAGCGAGAATTGGCCAGCGTTGTAACTCGCAGTGCCCATGGACTTGAACATATACATGGTGGCGAACTGCGGATTATAAAAGGTATATTGTCCGCCCTTCGGCAGATAAGAGTTGCCGCTTACGCCCGGCAGGCCGGAGTAGTCAAGCGCGAGCAACCCAGTCGTCTCGTTCAAGTTATTCCCACAGAACAGGTCGTAGGCCGCTACCACCGGATTGGTCGTCGTCATGACAAGCGGATTCCCCTGACTGTCGGTGCCCGTGCATGAGGACATTTGGTACGCGTCTCCCGCCTGCGGTGGCGTGAGGATATCTGCCCAATACTTGGCAATGTTGGGCGGTAAAGTAGCCGGATTGAAGGTTGCGGTGGACGCAAAATTTCCGTTCGACAGCTGTTGACGGTAAATTTTTGCCAGCGCTGTGACCGCCGTGAAGTAGTCCACCCCTGTCGTCGGGTCCTTCAGATCCAAGGGCGTGGCCGTGTCCAATTGCATCAGGAGGCGGCGGGAGAGGCGCCCCACGTAGGCGGCTTCAAACGTGAATCCTCCCTTTAATTCTCGGGAAACGGAAAAATCAAAGGTGAAGGCATAAGGTGTCTTCAAATTCTTGTCGATGGTTGAGCCGATGTAGAATGTACCGGTCGGGAACGTCTCCGGGAAATTCGCCGGCGGAGACGGCACATAGACGGGGTTTCCGTTATAATCTAAGTAGGGGTTCCCGCTGGGGTCGTTCTTCGGAACGGTGTTCATACTCGTCACCCGCGGTGCGTTATAAGCATCCACGAATCCCGCTGGGTTGGTTAATTCCGTCGAGAGTCCGAATGATCCGTATTGACTGAAGTCATCCACAAGGCCCTGGCCAAACCGGTCGTATACCATCCCGAACCCGCCACGCACGGACGTTTTGCTTTCCCCAAACACGTCGCCCAACAGTCCTTTGCTCATCCGGGGCGCCCAGGCAAACGCCACATGCGGCCCGAAATCCTTGGGATCCCAATTGTAGAATCCGGGCCTGCCGTTCGCCTGCCCGGACCAGTCGTACGAAACCAGCGGATCCAGGTTCGAAGGCTGCCCCGCATTGCCCTCCACCGCTCGATTCAGGAACCACTGGTCCATGTTGACCGTCGGCGAGACCTGAAGCTTGTTCGTTTCCCACGGCGGCGAGAACAGCGAATACCGCAAGCCCAGCGTGAGGGTGAACGTCGGTCTTACCTTCCACACGTCTTGCACATACATCTCGTAGCTGTTGATGGCGAACCGCCTGGTGAGCGGGGTGCCGTCCGGCAAGGCGCTCCCATCCCTCTGGAAGTTATACCGGGCATCCACCTCCGTCACCATGCCCAGCAATGCCGTGAGCGGAAAATCATAGGAGTTGGCAAAACTCGCATCCACTTGGGGGAACCCGCTATTCATCGGGTTCAGTGGCGAATCGGACTTCTGCGCATATCCGGATGTAGTTGTCCAGGACGCATTGGCGCTGCCATCGCTGAACGAGGATGCATAGCTGATGCTCGGTGTCCGGATAAACGCGACCTGCCCGCCAAACTGCCAGGTATGCTTGCCGCGCATCCAAGACACGTCGTCCGAGAAAAGGTGCGTCGGCCGTTGGAAGCTATACGTGCGCGTGATTGCCGCCGGGGGGCCAGTCTGATCGTTCAGTCCACGGAGGTAGATCCAATCCTGGTTGGAGTTCCCGATGTACCCGACGCTCTGGCGCACAAAACCATACCGAAAATTGTTAATTAGGTTTGAGGTGATGACTCCGTTGTAATTCACAACGATACCTTTGTTGTAGTTCACATTCGACTGCGACGGCGGCAAGCCGGGATAAAATGCCGCGCCAGGGTTGCTATCATTGCGCAGCGCGCCCATCACCGAGACATGCTGCTTGGCATCCGTCGTGATGTTGTAATCCATCTTTGCGATATATTCGTTTTCCGTCTCGGAAATTGGCGCGCTGTAGTTGAAGCACGTGTAGTTATACCCGTCTCCGCAAGCGCTGCTGTTGGAAGTCGGCCAGGTATTAAGGTATTGCAGGATTGCAGTATTGGGCCCCAGATGCAGGGGATCCATGGCCGTAATCTGAGTCGGGGAAAGTGCGTTATATGTCGGCTGTACCGTGTAGCTCTTGCCGCTGAGACCCGTCACTGAACCCCCCGGGCACACCTGGGCCGCCGTTTTGATCACGTTTCCGTTTGCGTCTAGAAGTGGCGCGCAGAGATACTGCATGATTCCGTCCCGCAGGGTGTTTGATGGAACCACATCGGTCACGCTCTGCGCCTCGGACCGCCGCGTTCCTTCATAGTTCAGGAACAAGAAAAGGCGGCCTTTCTTTATCGGGCCTCCGACGGAACCTCCGAAAATATTGCGGATCAGCTTGGGCGCTTGATTGCACTGCTTTTCGCTCAGCGAGATGCCGTTACTGAGGCAGGTGTCGATCTGCGAGGCCTTCACGAAATAATCATTCGCGCTGGTGGCTGTGTTGCGGTTATATTCATACGCCGATCCGTGAATCTCATTCGTGCCGCTCTTTGTGACCAGGGCCACCTGTGCGCCGGAAGACCCGCCCTGGTCCGCGTTGTAGTTCGAAGTCGTCACGCGGAACTCTTGCACGGAATCCAGTGTGACCGGCAGCACAGAGGTAAATGCCGCCCCGCCAACGTCATTCGCTTCTACCCCGTCCACGGTCACGTTGCTCTGGTCGCTTCGCGCACCATTCACCGCCCCGTTTCGGGTGTCCCAGGTCGGCACGTCCGTTCGGTTGCCAGTGTAGGCCACGCCGGGCTGCAAGCTGAGCAAATCAGGGACGTTTCTCCCTTCCATCGGCAATTGCTTCACCTGGTTCTCACCGAAAGCGACGCCCAGCGAGGCATCGGTGGCATTTAAGGTTATGGCCTGCGCATTCACCTCGATCGTCTGGCTGGTGGCTCCGACCTCGAGCCTCACGTTGACGGTCGCCGGATTGTTCACGAGTAACTGTAAATCGCTTTGCTGGTATTTCCGGAATCCCGCGGATTCCACGGTAAGCACGTATGTTCCAGGAGGCAGAGCGATAAATTCATACGCACCCGTGTCACTCGTGGAAGTTTGCCGCTCGAACGATTGCTCCGGGCTACGCAGAACTACTTTGGCGGCGATGATCACTCCGCCTGTCTTGTCCATCACCGTGCCACGCAGTGATGTCGTGCCGGTTTGCGCGAATCCAGGAGTGAGACAGAACAAGAGAAAGAAACTAAGGCAAAACAACGAACAAACACGCTTCATAAAACATCACCCTTTCTCACGGCCGCCATGGCGGTCAGTAGAACCAAAATGCCAATGAAAAAACGAATCCGAGAACCTTGATTAAGTACTCCACTGTGCTGCCCCTGGAAAACCAAACAGTCCCCTGCCTCATGAACTGTTGCCAGCGCGCCCTCGCACTTCAAAGCAGTGACCCAAAATACAATCCATCGCCGGCAGCAGAAATACGTTTCCTGCCAGCACCTATTACATGCACCGTTTTAGTCCGCGATGTAAATTTGAAGAGGCGGGACCCCCCGGAGACTCATCCCTCGAGAGTTACCCGGCCGGGAGAAACCCCCACACCAATCTGGACATGCCCGGCCAACCTCGTTACACAACGGACATTCTCGGAATTTGCCAGATTCTTCGTCAAATTGCGTCCGGTGTCAAGGAAAGTTCCGTGAATGCCCCGGAACGGATTTACAAATAGTTGGACCGCAGGGGATTGCTCCGCCACGGTGCAAAGAATTTGCCGTGTCTGCTCTCCACGCGCGGCGATTCCTGCTCACCCAGAAAGCCGTTCAGGCCTTGCCGAAGTGCAACAGCCGCGCCTGCGTGATTGCGGAGTTCGCCCGGATCGGCTCCAGAATTGATGCGGATACCTCGCCATCCAGCCGCACCAGGGAGACGGCTTCGGCCCCCCGCGCGGCTTCACGGCGTCCAAGCGCAAATGTGGCAATGTTTACGCCAAGTTTCCCTAGCGTCGTGCCTATATAGCCGATCACGCCAGGTTCGTCGTGGTTCCGTAGGTACAGCACCGTGCCTTCCAATTGGGCTTCCAGCGCGATTCCATCAATGTTGATGACGCGCGGCGAACCATCATGGAGCACGGTGCCTTCCGCGCTGAACCCCGCCGCGCCTTCCTTCTCCGGCATAGCCGCCACTTCCAGGGTATGGGGAAAGCCATGTTCCCGCCGTCGCGTTTCTTCTTCGACGATCAGTCCGCGGGCTGCCGCCACGCGTCCAGCATTTACCACGTTCACTTTCTCATCGAGAACGGCGTTCAACAGCCCGGCGAGAACAGCGCTGCGCAAGAGGTGCGTCCCAATCTCCGAAAGTTCGCCGGCATAGCGAATCCGTATCCGGGCTGGCCGCGTGGCCGCCGCCTGCGAAACCAGCGAGCCCAGCCGTTCCGCTAGCGCAAGGTACGGCCGTATACGGCGATATTGCTCCGGTGAAAGTGCCGGCAGATTCACCGCGTTGCGAATCACCCCTTCCGCCAGGTAGTCGCGCACCTGTACGGCAACCTGAATCCCCAACTCCTCCTGCGCTTCCGCGGTCGAGCCCGCCACGTGCGGTGTGCAAATCACGTTTGGCAAACCAATCAGCGGGGAATTCTTCGGCGGCTCTTCGGCGAATACATCCAGTGCGGCGCCCGCAACGTGCCCGCTCTTCAGTGCGGCCGCCAGGTCCGCTTCGTTGATCAATTCGCCGCGCGCCGCGTTCACAATCCGCACGCCTTTTTTCATCTGCGCGATCGTGGCGGCGTTGATCATGTTCTGCGTCTGCGGGCTGACCGCGGTGTGCAAGGAGATGAAATCGCTCTCCGCCAGCAGTTTCTCCAGCGGCATTAGCGCCACCGATAGTTCCCGGGCGGCAGCCTCGCTGATGTACGGATCGCAAGCCACAGTCCGCATGTCGAACGCAGCCGCGCGCCTGGCCACTTCGCTGCCGATGCGCCCCAAACCGATCAACCCCAGAGTTTTTCCGCGCACTTCGGCGCCCGATGAGGACTTCTCCCATCTCCCTTCGCGCAGCGCCGCGTCGAACTTTGGTACCTGGCGCACCAGGGCCAGCAGCAGCGCGAACGTATGCTCGGCGACGCTGACAGAGCTTCCCCCGGGCGTGCTCATCACCAGGACACCGCGCTTGGTGGCTTCGTCCAGGTCAATGTTATCCACGCCGACTCCCGCGCGCCCCACCACGCGAAGTTGCGGGGCCTTCTGCAGCAGTTCCGGCGTAACGCGCGTGGCGCTGCGCACGATCAGGGCATCGGCATCTCCCAGTTCGCCCAGGAGCGTGTCCTTTGTCGTCAGAACGATGTTCCAGCCGGTCTGCTTAAGGAGTTCCACTCCGCGTTCACTGATCTTGTCCGCCACGATGACTTTCATGATTCCTCATTTCGGGTAGGAGCCGCGGCGCACTCCCCGGCGGTCTCCTCCCAGCATAGAAAACTAATCAAAGTACTGTGCGGCTCGCCGCGTGTCAATCGCGGCATCGAGGAGAATTGTAAATGTTGGGTATATGTGTCTGTTATAGTTCGGAAGGGGGGAGTCGCCATGAGCCTTTCCGAAACGATCCAGAAAGATATTGTCACCGCCATGAAGGCCAAGGACGAGCTGCGCCTGAGCGTCCTGCGCATGGTGAAATCCGCGCTGCAACTGAAGGAAGTGGAAAAGCTGCGCGCGCTGGACGACGCGGAATCCATTCAGTTGCTCCAGACGCTGGTCAAGCAGCGCAAAGAGTCCATCGAACAGTTCGCCAAAGGCGGCCGCCAGGACCTTGTCGACAAGGAGACCCGCCAGCTTGCCGTCGTCGAAAGTTATCTCCCCGCCGGCGCCTCCGAAGCCGAAATGGATGCCGCCGTCGCCCAAGCCATTGCCGATACGAAAGCGGCCTCCGTCAAGCAAATGGGCGCCGTCGTCAAGGCCGCAAAAGAAATCCTGGCCGAGAAGGCGGTTGACGGCAAAGCGTTGAGTGATCGCGTTCGCGAACGTCTTTCCAAACTCGGTTGAGCCTTCCGTGCCTGCGTGCGGCTGAGTCTATTTCCATGTCCCTGCCGGAACTCATTCCCGTTCGTTACACCGAAGAAGACGCAGGCTACGTGAGCGTGCGCCCGGTGGTGAAGCAGGTGTTTCGCTTGCACGAACTGGCGGATCTGGTCGTCAGCATTGCGGGCAAGGACCCCGCGCGTGTGCAACAGATTTTCCGGAGTGGCACCGCGGTCTACCACGGCTACCGCTACTGGTGGGATGGCATTCCCGCGGAAGCTTCGGAGATCGCAGCGCTCCTCGTGCCCTTTCCCGATGACGATCCTTCCCGCCCTTTCGAGCCGTCCAAAGCAACAGCGGCGCTCCTGGAGATTGGTGGCGGGACGCAATGCCATGTGGTCGAAATTCTTCGTGAGGAGGCCTTGGAAAAGAGATTCCTGGGAAGGCTTTCTCCCTGGCAGGTGCTTCTGCGGAGCGCCGCCAGCCATACTGCCCGCTATGAGAGATATTCCCACGCAAGGCGCGCCGATCTCTTCCGCGTTTCCCTGCCCTACGACCATGCCCAGCAGCTTCTCGCCGCCCTACTCGAAGCCGCCCCGCGCCGCCTCCGCCACCGTTGGAGCACCCTCCGCCCGCCCGCAGCCGTCACGTTTATCTGCCCGCGAAGTTAGGTCCATCCCCTCAGCAACGTGACTTGTGAAGCGCGATCCTTGATTTGCGAGAAGTAATTGAAAAAGTTTGTGTATGCCACCCCGGGTGTTTTTGTGAAGCATGTCAAAACAAAGGGGATACGGGCGCAAGAGTGCGCAACAGTGTGAAAACAAGGGACTTAGAAACTCACTGTTTTGAACTGTAACATCTTTGTTTTGATATGGATGCGCACTGTTGGTGCAGAGGGTGAGTGTGCTGGAGAGCTGCGGCGCGCGGGCGGGCGGGCGGGCCTGTGCCGAGTATTCACGGCGTATTATACCGCTATAATTACCAACTGTCAATGTATATTTATGAGGTACTAATTTCGAAACTGGGACGAGGAGGAAGAAGCAACTCCCCCAGTTTCGTCGTTGGCCATGGCAATCTGTTGGTAGCGTGTGTGAAAATCACAACCTATAATGATCATCGCTCGGCTCCTTTTTCCGAGCCTTGGTCGTCTAACAGCTACCAAGTCTACTCGGGAATCGGAGCCGACGCAGTCATCCAATCAGCCAGGGGCACTAGCCCTTGCAATCATAGAACGCTCCTGCGAACACAATCTGCAGCTTGAACAAGTCCAGGAGCAGCCTGCATTTGTTTTCGAACTTCGTCTCCGTCACAAATTCAGGATAGAGAGAGAGGAACCTATCTTTGAGGGACTGCACCCCGACCAGGCTCCAATCAATTCTACTCTTCGTTGAGCCGACCAAGATTCCGTAGGAATGCAATACGATTCGGAATGAATCGATGTTGAATAAGATTTTGTCGATCATATAGGTCATGTCGTGGAACGGATCGTCGGGGAATTGTGGCCAAGGTGGGGCCGATCGTAGGTAATTGTTAAATTCCACGGTGACCCTGATCAAGATGCCGAGGTTCTGGATGTCTTTGTCGTCAAATCCTGGGCGCGTAGATTCCTCCATGGAGGATTGAATGGCCCGCACGAGTAGTAGTTCGTCGTTTTCCATATCGCTAGGGCGAATCAGGCGGCTGCAAGCGCCACTTCCCCCGCAAACTCCAGGTACGGCAATACGGCTATGATTGCCCGCGTGGCGGCTGCTATCGCGGCCGCTGCCCCGGCGTATTTGCCGCAGTGTTTTATCACCTTGTCAAGCGCATCTTTTATGTCTACGTAGCGTTGCTGCAATTCTTTCTGATGCCCGGGAGTAGGGCATGCACCTTTCGGGATACCACGTAGGTCCTTCTCTAGGTTGGCGGTCGCCCTCGCCAAGTCCGCCAACGCTTGGACGCAATCCAGCCATCCGGTTCCATCGGGATCGGTTTTGTTTATCGGATTATTACCGACGCAGCCATAGAGATTGATCCCGCCTCTGAATCCAGTCGGGTCCTCGTTGAGGAATCTACCTGTGTTCGGATCGTAATATCTGGCGCGATAGTAATACAGGCCGGTTTCTGCATCGGATTCGCGGGCCGTGTATTGAAATGGATTCGTCAGTGAACCGCTAGACGCGGTTTGGTTTCCGAACGAGTCGAACGTATACGTCTGTGCCAGCGCCCCGGCCGCGTTGCTAAGCGAAGTCACGGAGCCAAGACCGTCTTCGTGGTAATAGCTCGTTGAGCCACCACGCAGCACCGCGAGCGGTTCGTCGATGTTTTGCGTTTGGGAGTAGCGGGCAACTGCCGCACCAGAGGAATTTGTTTCCTCGATCAGGTTTTCTCCATCATAGGCGTAGATCGAAGTGCCTGCGGATGAGGATTTATAGATGCGGTGCCCGAAGGGATCGTATTTGAAGTAAACGGTTCCACCACTGCCCGGCAACGTCACACTGGCGAGGCGATTCTCGAAGTCCCAGGCGTAGGTGGTGATGCCGGAGGAATCGTTCTTGGTCACGGCGTTGCCGTTTGCGTCGAAGGCGTAGGAAACGCCTGGCCGCGAGTTCAGCTCGTTCGAAGTGTTGTAGCTCCACGCGGCGCTGCCCAAGCTGGTGAGCCGGTTGCCCACGGGATCGTAGGTGTAGCTCTCCGTGGTGCTTCCGCCCTGCGTGGCGTTCAGCAACTCGTAAATCGCGTCGTAGCCGTAGTTGGTGGTCACCCCGGCGTACAGATCGCTCTTCGCCGTGCGATTGCCTGCGTTGTCCACCGTGTAGGTGGCGCCGTCCAGCGTGGCTCCGCCCTTCGCGTGGGTTACGCTCAGCAGCCGCGAGAGATTGTCGTAGCCGTAGCTCGTGTTCACCGTGTTTGGCCGCGTCAGGCTGGTACGGCGGCTCAGCGCATCGTAGACGTAGATCGCAACGGCAGGGCTTCGTCGATCACCTTGAAGGACACGGACCGCTCGGTGGCGTGGAACTTGATTACGAGCTTCCCATGAAACGGTTTTCCCTCCCCACCAGACGAATACGGTTGGAATTTCCAACCAGAGACCGAGTGAAGGGCAGAGGTCAGAATCAGCGGGTGGCCCGAAATCTGGTCTACGCACGTCACATCGCCATCTGCATTGACCGACACGTCCAAGACTACCGTACCCTTAAGATTGAGAGTTCCAGCACAGCAGGGCGGATCAATAGATTGTGTATGTCGCAACCTCGATCTCATTTGCTTCGCGGAGAACTCTTTCGTGCCGAGTACCGGGCATTTGGTTGATTCGGCGCTCTGATTCGCGTTGGTGGCAGCAGAGAACGACACGCCGACACAGGCCACGACGAACAACAGAAGTAGCTTCATTTCACTGATTTTGATTCTTCTTGGCTTCATCTTCAGCTGCCTTTGTTCGTTGATCGACTCCTGGTTGTCCGTGCCCTGCTCTCTTGGCAGACCGACCAAAATCTCCAAGGAACACGTGTTGTAGCTCGTGATGAATCGTGGCAGCGAGGCTGTCAGAAGCTGTGTTGGCCACCACGTGCGTGGTGTCATCTGGCGAGTACGGACCCGGATCGCCATGGTTGTACGGAAAGAACGTGTACCCGGCAAAGCCGGTGCCTTGGTTCGGGTCTCCCGGAGTAGTGCTCACGATTCCAGTCTTTTCTACTCCGGTCTTTACGTTAACTGAGATTGTGGTCTTCAAGTCGAAGCTGTCATTTGGCTTCAGTACGTCAACGGTAGCGGTTGCAGAATGGTCATTGGCGAGGTTTTGGAGTGTTTGGAAATTCTTGGAGTCGCTCTTGTAATCAGCATCCACCATAACGCAGGAAACTCCTTTATCACAGCCGTTCTTGCCGTCTCCCGTTACCAGTTTTACGTGCCCACGGTCCTGCTTCGTCAGACCTGCCTGAAGTTGATTGAAGCAATCCTGAGTGGAACCGATTGAACAACGGCCAATCGTTACGTCTCTCCCGTCAGGGTCAACAAAAAGAAGTGGATTGTTTCGTCCGTAGGCATAGAGATTCAATCTCTGCGGATCAACGAGCCGATCAATCTTGACCCAGATGGGATCGACGCTCGTAAAGCGCCCCATCGGTGAGGAATAATAGCGGTCCCCAAAATCATCTAACCCCGACTCGCTATCGCGTTCTTTGCCGGTGAACTTGTAAGTTCCCCGAGACGCTACGCTAAGCGAGCACGCGTCGAAGGACGTCATAGCAGTGGATCTTCGCATCGTAAGCACATCGGCCTCAAGCTCGACCGGGCTTCAAAAGGTCGCAGCACTGACGATGAACCAAACACCAAACATCAACAGGGAAAGCAATGCGTCGAGTATCAGTCCCTGCCACTTTGCCCCTCGGCTTCGTCTGAGGATGTACTCCGTCGGCACCAACAACAGAAGTGCTAACGCCGACATCCTGAACGCCCAGAACACCTTGATTGCTATCGGTCTTGAGCCATGGAGGAGGAGTACTCCAGCGATAAGCGCTAGATTCGCCACGACCAGACACCTGATGATCAAAGCGACAGCTTTCCATTTCTCCATTGCGAATACTCCTCTACGGACCCACCTCGTCGTACGGCGGATCATTCTTTTGGCCCAACATTTTGTCTATCCCTATTTCCACGAAGTCCGCAGAGTGCTGTGCGAGGCCGCCGGCCGACCCGAAGGGGAATGCCCAATCAAAGTGCATTGATTGCGAATCACGGTTCGAAAGATAGCTCACGTGCATGTCGGGTCCGTTCTTGTTCCCGCCCCTGTATTGATCGCCTTCGTGGCCGGAGAACACGTCCAGTTTCTCGTTCGGCCCCCTCAACGTGGGGAGCAGCACCTTCCTTCCTGCTGAGGACGCGAAGCCCGGCACTTTCAGCGTGAACTCCGCCGTCAGAGCCGTGTCCGAGCTCTTCCAGTCCGGCTGTTTCGTAAGTTCCACCTCGCTGCCCAGAGCCATCGAGTTCTTCACATCGTCTTCCAGGAACTTCTTCCGGTTAGCGTCGTCCTGGTTCCGCTGCTCGATCCTCCGCCACATCCCCTCGAGTCCTGTCCACGTGACGATCAGCTTGCCTTCCAGCGACCCGTCGTCAAGCAACTTCAGGTCGCCCTTCCGTTCGGTCCGCGAGGCGTCGCTTTCCGGCAGGCTCGTGGTGATCCATTTCCCGCCCTCTTTGTCGAGCTTCAGGCCGGCGACACCGGTTTCCACCCAACTCAGTAGCCCAAAGGGCGTGAATGCCCCTCCGGGATCGAAGTACAAGTCCTTGCCGTCCAATTTGACGAGAACCACGTTCGCATTCAGTTCAGCGCTATTCAGTCTCTCCTTGTGAAAAAAATACTCGCTGCGGCCGGACACCAAACAGGGATAGGCCTCAAATCCCGCCGCGCGCGCCAATCCCAGGAACAGCCAGGTGATGTTCCATCCGCTGCCGTACTGGTTCTTCCAGAGTTCTTCCACGTTCGACGCGGGCTTCAGCTTTTCGCGCTTTTGCTCCAGTTCGGTCTTGCTCTCTTCATAACTCAAGTTGCGAACCTGCTGCGTACGAGCATAAATTTTTTGCAGCTTCACCATCCGAGGATCGTTGGGCGATACGCTCTGTGCTACGGCCTGCTCCATCGCTTTGCGCTTGTTGACGAACTCCTCGGCGCGCCCGTTCTCCTTCCTGCCGAAGTTGGTCCAGTATTTGTCCTGATTCGTTTCTAGCCCGCCTTCCCGATAAACGAAATTGATCCTGTACTTCAACTCATTTTCGGGCGGCATGTAATCTTCGATTTCGAAGGCCGGGACGTTGTTGGCCTCCATCCGGACAACGTGATCCGGGCCTTCTTTTGCCGGGGTGGCGCCACTCGGAAGCCCCGCGGGCCAAATCCACTGCACTCCCCAGCCTGGCCCATCGTACGGCTTCAGGCTGAATTTTGCGTGCTTCGTGAACAGTTCCTCACTCAAAATCCACCGTGAGTTATAAAGAGAGTACTCCTCGAAATCGTAGCTGAAGTGGTATTCCACGATGCTGCCCACCGAAACATCCGGCATCGAAAATGTCTTGGCGAGGTATTTCAAGCTCTTCGATTTGACGATCGTATTCTCATAAACCTTTCCGTCAAAATTCACGACCGTGCCATCCGGGCGGATCGTCCTGGCGCGAATCCCGCTGACGCGATAGGCCAGTTTATCGAAGGGAATTTCGATATTCGCGTACTTCCGCCCTTCTTCCGTCAGAATCTTGATACGCAGGTAGTTGTATTCGGTGGAAGCGGTTCCTTTATCGTTCCGGTCCACTTGGCGATAGAGATAAATCGCCGGTGCACCCGGCGCCAGCGGCTCGCTGGTCATTTTAAGTTCGACGGGATCGATGGGCAGCCATTCGTCACCGGCCCGCGCGCCGGCAGAAAATATGGTCGAAAAGATCAGGATTAAAAGGGGGGGAACATACAACCGTCGTATGGTCAAGGCGGCCTCCGCTGGGCACACAGCCCGCACACAACCGCAAGTCAGCTGTCAGACACTCTGCCTGTTCGTCGAGTTTTGGACCAGGTTCCGCCGCTCGCTACCTGTTCACCAGCTCACTCTGGTATTACGCTGAACAATATCCACGAGTGACTACCATGTCAAGTGAACCGCGCACGACAAATCGTGCACGAAGGGAAGGCTTTGCGTTGCGCGCGCTCTGCGCCATGATCCAGCCACACAGGATTCGACGGAATTTCCTTGTCCACCAGTATTAGGGAGGAATCGGTGGGCGGCCTTCGATGGAGTTCCACGGCACCAGCACGTGCTGAATGGGGTGCGAACCGGCGTTACATGATCGCCGTTGGCGGTGCTGGCTCGTCGGGGCTCCCCGCGTTGGCCAGTGGCACCTTAATCATCACGAACGCCAGGATCGCCAGCACGATAAATCCGAGGATTGTCGCGGGATGCTCAAAAATCACCGGCAGGGGCGACTTTCCCGGCGCAGGCTTCCTGAAGAAGTAGAACCCCGCCACCACCAGTCCCAGCAACGCTTCCCCCGCAATCATGCCGGAGGCAGCGAGCACGCCGGCATTGTCCACGCGTGCCTTCTGCGCGTCGTTGAGCCCGCGACGATCGCGGATTTTATCGGTGATCCAGCGGATCACGCCGCCGACGAAAATTGCAAAAGTGGTTCCCAGCGGCAGGTACATGCCCACGGCGACGATGAGCACGCTTTTCACTTCCAGCATGATCAACGCGATACCGAACAGGATTCCCACCAGCACGAGTGGCCACGCCATGTCGTGATTTACGACACCCTTCGCCAACAACGACATGAGTCCCGCTTGCGGAGCTGGAAGCTTCGGGTCGCCAAAGCCGATACCCCCTGCGTTGATATTTCCCTGGTGCAAAAGGAGTAAGGGAAAGTACAAAGTGATGCTGGCCACCGCGATTCCAATGAAATCCCCGATCTGCATCTTGGACGGTGTTCCCCCAAGAATGTGTCCCACCTTGAGGTCCTGAAGCATCTCGCCGGCCACAGCGGAAGAGACGCAAACAACCGCGGCCACGCCCAGCACCGCCGCCACTCCGCTCATACCGGAGACGCCGATCGCGACCATCAGCAGCGCCGCGATGATCAGGGTGCACAACGTGAGGCCTGAAATGGGATTATTGGAAGAGCCGATCATCCCCACGAGGTTCCCGGAAACTGCCGCGAAGAAGAACCCCACCACAATCATCACCAGTGCGGCCACGATACCCCCGCTGAGGGTGTGGGAAAAATAGGTGTAGATCAGGACCATGCACAGAAAAGCGGCGAACAGGCCGCCGAATACGAATTTGCTGCTCAAGTCGTGCTCCGTGCGGTCCGTGGCGGCGTGCACGGACGCCGTTTTCTTCAGGTCAGAAATGGCGCGTTTCATTCCCAAGGCGAGACTCTTGCGCATGCGGAAGAGCGTCCACGTGGAGCCCACGATCATTCCACCCGCGGCAATCGGACGCACGATGAACAGCCACACGGAACTTGCCAGATTTGCTTCACTCCCCGCTAGAAGATTGGCTTGCAACTGGGGGCCCAGGATGTAGATGAGCAGCGGCACGAGCAATCCCCAGGCAACCACGCCGCCAGCAAAGTTCAGCATCGCCAGGCGCGGCCCAATAATGTAGCCGACGCCCAGGTACGCGGGACTTATGGCGGGCGCTTGAAAGGTCGTCACGCCTCCTGCTGTCACCGTTTGCGCTGTCTGCGAAGTTCCAAGGCGCACAATACTTCGGCCGATCTGCCCCACATGGATCACGAAGCTCTTGCTGGCGTTGAATAGCTGAAACTGCCCGAGTAAATAAATCAAACCGCCAAAGCCCATGTTGTAGAACAGGAGTCTGGCCGCCTTGCTGCTTTGCTGGCCGGCTTTGTGAATCTCGGATGCCGCCACCGATTCGGGGTAGGGAAGATCGGGATCCTCCACCATGACGCGTCTCAACAGCGTTACGAACAGGATGCCCAGGGTCCCGCCCACCATCATCAGGACGACCGACTTCCAGTAGGCATCACGAAAACCAAATGACTTCCACGCCCCGGAAAGAACAAAGGCAGGCAACGTGAAAATGGCGCCGGCGGCGACCGACTCTCCGATGGCGCCCACGGTTCGCGTGATGTTCTCTTCCAGCAGAGATCCATTCATCATTCGCAGGACGGCCATACCAATGACGGCTGCCGGGTAGCTCGCGGCGATCGTTATGCCGGCTCGCAATCCCAGATAGGCGTTTGCTGCCCCCAGGATCACCGTCAAGACCAGCCCAATCAAGACAGCGCGCCAGGTGAATTCCTTCATTTCCATACTTGCTGGAACATAAGGCTGGTGCTTCTTGGGGCCAGCCGGATCGGCGGATTGCGCGTTCATGCGTGAACCTCGCAACTACATTTTATGGTTGGTATGTCGAGAAGACACCGAACGTTAGCACGCCCCTCAAGGCGTTCGCAAGTACGGATGGCAGATCATCGGGATTGCTCCCGATGAAAATCGTTTCACCGCGCCGCGAACAATGGAGATGGATGTACAATGGGGCTGCTTTCGAGATCAAAAACGAAATCCCACCTCAGTACGACGGAGCACGCCATGATGCCTGCACTCGCAAACTTGGAACCTGAACGGTTATGGAAGCACTTTGACAAATTGGCGGCCATTCCTCGCGCCTCGACAAAGGAGGCTGCCGCGCGGGAGTACGTCCGGAGCGTGGCCGCAAAGCTGGGTCTGGAATCCGCACAGGACCACGTCGGCAATCTCTTGATCCGCAAACCCGCGCGGCCGGGACGCGAAGGAGCGCCGATGACCCTCTTACAGGGACACCTCGACATGGTCTGCGAGAAGAACGAGGGAACGCTTCATGACTTCGCTGCCGATCCCATCAAGGTTATAAGAGATGGGGACTGGCTGAAGGGAGACGGTACGACCCTGGGCGCCGATAACGGAGTCGGCGTGGCCGCCGCACTGGCCGTGATGGAAAGCACTGACATTTCCCATGGTCCTTTAGAGTTCGCGTTCACCATCGACGAAGAGACCGGTCTCACCGGCGCATCAGAATTCCCAGCTGGCTTGCTGAAGTCCAGGTATTTCCTCAACCTTGATACCGAAGAGATCGGGACCTTGTGTATCGGTTGCGCGGGCGGCGTCAACACGACGGCTCGACGTAAGGTCAAGCTTGTTCCCGCGGGCGTTGGATCGGCCTGGCGGATCAAGGTTTCTGGCCTGCGGGGTGGCCACTCCGGCGTCGATATCCATCAAGGCCGCGGCAATGCCCTGCGAATCATGGGCGGGGTCCTTCAGGAGTTGCTGGATCGCCTTCCCGTTGAACTCGCCGAGGTCAACGGCGGAAGCGCACACAATGCCATCCCCCGCGAAGCAGTGGCTCTGGTGGTACTCGCCCCCTCTCGCGAGAGTGAACTGAAATCGCTTGTGGCTGCAGCCGAAGCCGGATACAAAGCCGACTTGGGGGGATTCGATTCCGGGCTGCAGATCACGGCCGAGAAGGCCGAGCGCCCGCGAATGGTGCTCGATGCCACCGACGCGAAAAACACCGCGGCTCTGCTGGGGAGCGTGCCTCATGGCATTCTGGCGATGAGCCCGGATGTTCCCGGCTTGGTCCAGACTTCCACGAATCTGGCGACCGTCAAAACCAAGGGCGACATGGTCGAGATTGTCACGAGTCAGCGGAGCGCGATTGTGAGCAGCAAACAGGCGGCCGCCCGCATGGTTGCGACGATCTGCCGGCTGGCGGGGTTCGACGTGGAGCACGGAGGCAGCTACCCCGGCTGGAAGCCTGAGCCAAACAGCGAACTTGTGCGAAAGCTGCAGGACGCGCACAAGAAACTCTTCGGCAAACCTGCACAGCTGATCGCCATGCACGCTGGATTGGAGTGTGGCGTCATCGGCGAGAAATATCCCGGCATGCAGATGATCTCTTTTGGTCCGACGATCGTAGATCCGCACAGCCCGAACGAGCGCGTACAGATATCCACCGTGGAAAGTTTCTGGAACTACCTTAAGCTGGCGCTCGAAAACTTGTGAGCAGGGAGTGGGTCAGCCCAGTTCTAGCGTCGTCCTGAATGATGCGCTTACCGCGGAAGTGGGTACTGGGAGGAACTTGATTGCATAACAATGTCGGCTCCTTGACCCGAGTAGACTGTGGTTTATCGACGACCGCAGGCTCGGGAGAAAGGAGCCGAACATGATGATTATAGGCGTAGATTACCACCCGAGCTCTCAGACGATTGCATTTTTTGTGGAAGAGACTGGTGAGTGTGGTGAACAGGAACTGAACCACAGTGATGGACAAGCGGAGAAATTCTATCGCGACCTGAAGCAGCGAGGAATCCGCGTGCGGGTAGGGATGGAGGCTACCGGATATTCACGCTGGTTCGAGCGGCTGCTGGCAGAGCTGGGTTTCGAGCTATGGATCGGCGATCCAGCACAGATCAAGGCCAAGCGAGTGAAGAAGCAGAAGTTCGACCGCGAGGATGCCCGACTCCTACTCAGGCTGATGCGGGAAGATAACTTCCCGCAAATCTGGGTACCGAGCCCGGAGAATCGGGATCTACGGCAGCTGCTGTGGCACCGGCATCGGTTGGTGCAGATGCGAACACGGATCATGAATCAGCTTCAGGCGTTGGCCATGAATGAGGGCTACCGCTGGAAGAAAAAGCTGTTCAGCAAACAAGGGCGAGCGCAGTTAGAGAAGCTCTCGTTGGCTCCCTGGGCCAGTCGGCGGCGGCAAGAGCTGCTGGACCGCATGAATCCGACGATTGAGGAGTTAACCGCAGCCGTCGAGCGGGAAGCCCGGAAGCGACCCGAGGTGTTGCGACTGATGACGCATCCTGGTGTGGGACCGCTTACGGCACTCGCCTATGTGTTGATCATTGGAACATGGGAACGCTTTCCATGCGGCAAGCAGATTGGCAACTACGTGGGGATGATTCCGTGTGAGGGCTCCAGTGCTGGCAAGCAACGCTTGGGGCACATCAGCAAGCAAGGCAGTTCGTTGTTGCGCTTCTTGCTGGTGGAGGCAGCCCAGGCGGCAGCACGAATCAATCCGGAATGGCGACGTCGCTACATGCACCTGGCGATGCGTCGGCATAGGAACATTGCCATGATAGCGATGAGACGCAGGATGGCGGTTCGGTTGTACTGGATGTGGCGGAATGGATGTGAGTATTCGCCGTCGTTAGAGTTCGGTTCGTACGTGGGACAGCTCGGTACCGGACATGGTGTGAAGTAGAACACCGTCCACTTGATTGGGCATCCCGCTCCCTGCAAAGGGAGTTTGAAGAAGTAATCATGGTCGAAGTACGGATCGAAGAGATGTATAGGTCGGACTGAAGCCGACTGAAAGATTACGAGCGAGCCGTGGCCGTCGAAGCAGAGGTCAACGAAGAACAAGGAAGACCACTCTTCGGAGTGAACGGAGAAGTGCGCCTAAAAAGGATTTGACAGGGCCGACATTGTTAGAGATGTCCGGTAAGACTTATCGGGACTTAGTTGCGTGGCCGAATAGTCTGCTTGCTCGTGCGAAGGATTTACTGACAGCGTTTGGCTCACAGCTTCGGGCAATAGCTCTCCCGCTTGGACTTCGTGCGGCTCTGTTCGATCATTCGCCGCAGCGTCTCGGTTGAGCCGGCCGTCCGTTTTTTCCTCCCAAGCTTCCAGGCATTTGCAGGTTTCTTCAGCGCCTGCAAACACAGAGGTAGTCGCCCGCTACAATCCATCTCCGCGACCGGCGGTGCGGCAAAACTTTAGCGCTCCAGAATGTCTTTGTAGGCGTTCAGGGCCATTTTCTTGGGCTGCTGATCGAGGATGAAGTCGATCTTGCGCGTGGAATTCCCGGCGATGGGCACCTGGCCAAGCCGCACCATGCCGTTTCCAAAATTGGCATAAATCGGAACGATCATCGCGAAGTTTTCATCCACTTCACTTTGCGTGATTTCCGTGTGGACTCTAACCCTGCCGCCCTCGGCGGGTTCAATTCCATACTTGAAGGTGTAGCGCGGCACCTGGGTCTCATACACCCACTCGCGGAAAAACCAATCGAGCCGCCCGTTTTGCTGCAGGTCCATCTGCTTGGTCATGTGCTTTTCGACGATGGCCTTAAACGATTCGGTGGAGGCGGGCTTGTCGCGATGGCTATCCACGAAGTCGTGCATCATGTCGATGAAGGCCTGATCGCGATTGCCCCCGGTGGCCTGGTCGGCTCGCATAATTGAGCGCAGCATCGAGAGCACATAAGCACCCTTGGAATACGTGACGCCCTGATACGCGTCTCCCGTGCGCGGGGATACGAGCCGGAGTCCCAGCCATAGCGGCCCAGCATCGTTTGGCGAAACGCCAAAAATGTTTTTCTCCAGGATCCGGTCATGTTGCCGTTGCCAGAAATCGATATAGTCCTTCTCCCACTTCGGTCCCATCGCCTGCTGCAGAAACAATCCCGCGGCAAATTCCGCAAAACCTTCGGAAAGCCACTGGTCGTGATACGAAGCCCAGCCGACGCCATGACCGAACCACTGGTGGGCCACTTCATGCGGCGTGACTTCCTGAACGAAGCCGCTGAACTTCCTGTTGATTTGGCCAAACAGCATCCACCGCTGCGTGGAATCGATATACGCCGAAATCGGCAAGTACACCAGATTCGGCCACGATTGCCCAAAATTGAAATTCGGCTGCTCCGTGATGTACACGTTCTGGTAGGGGCCTCTGCCGAAATAGAAGGTGCAAAGCTGCATTTGAGCGCGAGTCTGGTCGAGGGCGTATTTGGTCATCGAGATGGGCGCCATGGCGGCCAGGGCGCCGCTCTGAAACCGCTTCAGGTTGGCGGGCAACTCTTCCAAATAGTATCCGGCGAGTTCGTAGTGGGTGATGGTGTCGGGAAAATCGAGTTTCTTGTAGCGGCCGTAGTTGAATCCGGCCACGGCCACCGGCACCGGCGTTACCCAGTGGAACGCGGCGAATCCGCCTTCGCTGTATTCCTTCTCGAGTTTGCCCACACTGATCACCACGTTCGAGTGGGGCACTTTAAAGGTGAGATCATAGAGCGCCTTTTCGCCGAAGCCGTTGAGGTTGGGATACCACGAGTCGCGCGCGCCTACGTAATAACTTCCATCGCCGGCATCGAACAAGACTTTATCGCCGGCGTATTCCACGGTGATGGAATATTCCGCTCCCATCGCCAGGGGTTCATCGAGCACCGCATAGAACGAGCCGTCATGCTTTCTGTTTTCCTGGATAAAATGAATATCTTGCCCATTCTGGTTGGTGACCCGCGTGACGCGCAGCGTGGACAGCAGTCCGAATTTCAGCACCCGTTCGCCGGGGACCAGGGGTTCAAGGGTGATCGTGGCGCGGCCGGTCAGATGATCGTTCTTGCCGATGGCGGTTTCGATGTTGTAGCGCCGCGTGACGAACAGCCGCCTGTCCTCCCGCGAATCTGCAGTGCGCGCCTGAAGCTCGGTCCTTAAGTGCGAGGAATACCATATGCCGTCGTTCATTCCCTGGCCATTACAATTAATCAGCGCCACTTCTTCGGGTGAATCGAGTTGCGGAATGGCGCCCACGCGCGCGCGCAAGAAGAAACGCAGGTCTTTGTGCGGCGAGCCGTGCATGTAAGCGTTCACGAACGGTGGATGCTGCGGATTGTAAACGCCAGCCAGAACGTCGGCGTCCACATTATCAATCGTTTCGCTCTCCAGGATTGCCTGCGTGAACCCCTCGGGAACTTCATGGCGGCGGCGCACTCTCTCTTTCCATTGCTCAAAGGCAGTGGCGGCTTCGGCAGGCGTTTCCGCTTTCGGGCCCAGCGCACCGGCGAATTGCGTGTACTGACCCGGCGTAAAACGAAAGATCACTTCCGTGAAATCCTCCTCCGCGGTCGGGCCGCCGGAGCGCCGGGTCATCTCCCGGGTGTCGAACTCGGTGATTGGCTTCAGCGAGAAATGTCCCGTGCCAATGAAAATCATGCCGGTTTCAAGTTTGTTGATCGGCCTCAAGAGCGTGAACGTTCCGGATTTAAACTCGAAGACTCCCACGTCCATGATTAGCTTGAAGTTTTCACAATGGAACGAGTCGCCCAGGCCAACCTCTCGAAGCTGGCGATAAATGGGGTCGCTGTTCGCATACGCCAAGCTTTTTCCGGAAACGGTGACCTGGGTCTGCTGCGTAGTGATAGTCAGAGTGAGCGATAGATCAGCGGAGCCGTGAAGGTCCACCGGCGCAACGAGTTCCTCGAAGCCATCCTTGCTGACGCGCACGGAATACTTTCCAGAGGCTAGATTTGGAGCAGTAAACTTGCCGGATGCGTCGGAGGTAAGGGTAATTACTTGCGTCAGGTTGCCGCCGGTGATTTCGATGCGGGCTCCAACGACGATTGCGCCGGAGGGATCTTTCACCGTGCCTGAAATCGTGTCTGCCCGCAGAGGAGTGGCGAGGGCGAGGCAGAGCATTGCCAGCAGGCATAGAGAGAACCCGGGAAGCGGCCTGGCACGGCGGTGTGTTCTCGCGGCCGGGAATAACTTGAGTTTACGCTCTGTGACGGGCACTGGATTAGCTTGCCACATTGGCCGACACATGCCCCCATTCTGTCACAGATGCACTCATTCATTACATTGACTTGGAATGCGCGGCGGCCACATGCCCGCCGCGGTTATCGGAAACTGACCCAGTACCCAAAACCACCTCCTTTTGACGCGCGGCACTCCCTCGCCTTACACTGCTGCTATGGGTACGTCGTTCGGCGCACCGCGCATCCGTTTCGACTGGCGCAGCTTCATCACTCCTGCCGTCAAGTATCTGGTTATTGCCTGTTCGGCTGTTTTTCTTGTGCAAACCCTGGCGGCTATTTTGATTGGCCGCGACGCCACCCTTTGGATTAATTACCATTTCGGCCTCGTCCCGCTCGGACCGTTTCCCGCCCTGCGCATCTGGCAACCCGTAACCTACATCTTCCTTCACGGCGGCCTCTTCCACCTTCTCCTCAATATGCTGTTTCTCTGGATGTTCGGGCGCGAACTGGAGATGGTCTGGGGCAGGAACCGCTTCTTAAATTACTTTTTCCTCTGCGGAATCGGCGCCGGAGTGCTTACCGTTCTGGTTAAAGTGTTTCCCATGCTCTGGGGACATAGGCCTAGTGACGTCCCCACGATCGGCGCGTCCGGCGCAATCTATGGCATCCTCATTGCCAACGCCATTCTGTTTCCCGACCGCCGGATTTGGATCTTCCCTCTCCCTATCATGATTCCGATGCGGCCGTTTGTCGCCGCCATGGCTGCCATCGAGTTCTTCGGCACCTTGGGATCCGG
Source organism: Candidatus Acidiferrum typicum (assembly GCA_002478115.1). Classification (GTDB taxonomy): domain Bacteria; phylum Acidobacteriota; class Terriglobia; order Acidiferrales; family UBA7541; genus Acidiferrum; species Acidiferrum typicum. The sequence goes on from DLMH01000198.1 coordinate 40,757, forward strand.
AGGAGACGGCGTCGCGCATCTCTGCCACCTAGGCGGAATGCTGGTCGGCTGGCTGTACCTCCGCCGCGGCTCTTTCCTCTACCGTGTGCGCAACGAAGTAGCCGACTGGAGATTCCAACGCAATCGCAAACGCTTCCAGGTTTACATGAAGAAGCATCGCGAAGAGCCTCCCTCGCGCCCCGATCACTGGGTCAATTGAACTCTGCTTTGGCCGGGCTTACTGACGAGCCTCAGTTTATTCGTTGTTAATTTCAATAGAGAACTGTCATCCTGAGGCGATCCGATGAGGATCGCCGAAGGATCTCAACTTTTAGGATCATGCACAGTGCCGCGGCTGAGATCCTTCGGGGCGCAAACGGCGCGCCCCTCAGGATGACACTGTGTTGTTGTGTCTAAACAACGGGCAAAACTATATCTCGTGAGAAATTCGAGTTAAGGAGTAGCCTGACTGCGGGCGCTCCCCACCGCCAAGTCTTCAACCTTTCTTGTTACTTCGCCTTAGCTGGCGCCGCCGATGACGTGGAACTTCATGAAATTCGTCGTTCCGCGGATCCCCATCGGTGTACCCGCAACAATGCCAATCACATCTCCCTTGCGCACGAGCCGCTCTTCCAGCAGCCGCTTCTCGGCAATGGCCGCCAATCCATCGATCTTCTTGATGTCGGAGATCTGACGCGACGTCACCCCCCACAACAGCGCCATGCGCCGCCGCGTATTCGCTTCCGGGGTGAACGCCACGATGCGCACCAGCGGCCTGTAGCGCGATATCAGCCGCGCCGTGAATCCACTGTGCGTGAACACGGCGATCAGTTTCATGTGCAGCTCGAGCGAGGCATGGCACACCAACTCCGCCACCGTTTCCGGCACTTTCAGGCGCTCCTGCGGCACGGGCCGCGGATACTCATGGATACTCGCTTCGGCCTCTTCGATGATCCGCGCCATCATCTGTACAGCTTCCACCGGATACTTTCCGCTGGCCGTTTCGGCAGAGAGCATCACGGCGTCCGAGCCATCGAAGATGGCATTGGCCACGTCGGAAGCCTCCGCGCGGGTCGGCCGCGGATTTTCAATCATGGATTCCAGCATCTGCGTGGCGGTGATCACCGGACGCCGGAATTCGCGCGCTCGCGCGATAATGTTTTTCTGCACCACGGGAACGCGCTCGGGGCTCATCTCCACGCCCAGATCGCCGCGCGCCACCATCACGCCTTCGGAGGCGCGCAGAATCGCCTCCAGGTTTTCGATGGCTTCGGGCTTTTCCAGCTTGGCGATCACCGGCGTGTCTTTTCTCGCCCGGCGAATCAGCGACTTCGCCAGCAGCACATCCTCGGGCCGGCGGACAAAGCTGACCGCGATGTAGTCCGCGCCATGTGCCAGCGCAAAACGCAGGTCCTCGCGGTCCTTATTGGTGAGGGCCGGAACGCGCAACTTCACCCCGGGAAGATTGATGCCCTGGTGTTCGCCGAGCAACCCGCCATTGACCACCTGGCAGATCACTTCCTGCTTGCGTATTCTTTCGACCCGCAATTCGATGAGCCCGTCGGAAAGCAGGATGCGGTCGCCGGCTTTCACTTCCCGCGGCAAGGGGTGAAAAATCGTGCTGACGCGCGTGGAATCCCCAAGAATCTTTGCCGTGGTGATGACGAATTGCTGTCCCGCGCGCAACGTGACCGTGCCGCCGCCCGCCAGTGCTCCCGTCCGGATTTTGGGGCCCTGGAGATCCGCAAGAATCGCGATGGGTTTCTCGAATGCGGCCGCGGCTTCGCGTAACATCGCAAAACTCTGCGCATGCTCGGCGTGTGTCCCGTGCGAAAAATTCAGCCGCGCGACGTCCATGCCTGCCAGCAGAAGTTTGCGGATCATGCGGGGAGACCGCGTGGCCGGGCCGATGGTGCAGACAATCTTCGAATGGCGGGGATTCACTCTTTCCTCTCCCCTAATGTATATATCAAAAATGTTGCTACTTGGTGACGCAAAATTCCGCAACGATGTGCGTCAGCAGATCAACACCTTTCGCAAAGGCAGCCAGGGGAAGGCGCTCGTCGTCGCCGTGCACTCGGCGGTCGTCCTCTTCGGTCAGGGGAAAAGGCCGCAAACCATACGCCTGGACGCTGTGAAGACGGAGTTGCGCGGAATCGGTGGCCCCGGTTGACATGAACGGCAAAACAGGGGCGCCGCCGAACTCCCGCGCGCAGACTTTGGTAATCGTGGCGTAGAGATCGGTCTCAATCGAGGAATTGGGTGCCGCAAGGCCGGCATCGGGCTCAACCTCGAAGTGCACCAGGGGGTCGTTCACCAGTTTAGTGAGCTCATCCAGCAGCGCGCTGACCGTATCGCCCGGCAGCAGGCGTATATTGAGATTTGCCTGGGCTTCCGAGGGGATGACATTGACGCGCACGCCCGCTTGCAGCATCGTTGGCGCAATCGAATCGCGCATCATCGAGTTCCACAGCGGATTGGCGTCGGAGAGCACGCGCTGGGCATGCTCGCCGCGATCGGGCGTATCCACCACGCGAATCCACTTGCCGGTTTCCTCGTCCTCGAGAGTAGACAGCCCTTCAAAGTAGCGCCGCGTGATCGAGGTGAAGTGAACTGGCGCCGTGTAATCGCCGATCTTGGCCACCGCCGCGGCCAGGTGCACCACGGCATTATCTTTTGTAGGTATCGAGGCGTGTCCGGCCGTGCCCTTTGCAATCACGGCAACATTCACGGGCACTTTTTCATCCACTTGCACGGCCACATGTTGCACCTTGCCGTCTTTCACCACCGCGTTCCCGCCTTCGTTGATGGCATAACCGGCGGCGAATTTGTCCCAATACTTGGCGATGAGCGTCTTCATGCTGGCATCGCCAAACTGCTCCTCATCGGTTGTGGCCAGGAAAATGACGTCGCGATTCAGCCGAACATTGGAGCGCTTCAGCGCAAGGAACGCTGCCAGATTTGCCGCCAGCATGCCCTTGTCATCGATGGAGCCGCGCCCATACAGGTAGCCGTCCTTGATGATGCCACCAAAAGGGTCGACCGACCACTTGCTACGGTCCACGCCCACGACATCCATGTGTGCGACGAGCAGGAATGCCTTGGACGGTTCGGCGACCGCGCTGCTGCGCAGCCGCGCCACCAACGCGCTGCGCCCGGGCGCGACGTCCAGTATTTCCGGCGTGATGCCTTCCTTGGTCAGGATGCCGGCAAGGTACTTCGCGACGGCCTGTTCATTGCCGGGCGGGTTGGTCGTGTTGATCTTGACCAGCTCAACGAGCCAATCCTGCGCCTCGCGCGCCAGCGCGGAGGTGTCCCCCACCAACGGAGGCGGAAAGGGTATGCCAAACGAAGGCGGTCCTTGATTGATTTGCGCGCGAAGAACGCCGCCATGGCCCGCAAGAAGGGCTAACTCGACGAGAATGCACAAGCTGACCCGCTTCCAACTCACGAAAACACCCCCAGTTTGAATCTGTTAGGCAACAAGTAAAAAACATACTAACATGCGGAAAGCATGGCTCCGGCGGGGGCATCGCGGGGCGTTGCCTAAGTTGCACGGTTAATGGGGGTACGGGTGGAAACGACGCCAGGCGGATCAGGCGCATCTTAACAGAGATGGCCAGGGGGTTAGGCATGATGAGTTGGAACTCAATGATGGGCAGGTTAGCGGCAGTCACCACCACGATGCTATTGCTCGGCGCTGGCCTGGCGGCACAGGCGCCAGAGGGGCCTCAGAACGCCTCGCCCCCCCAGGCAAACCCGGCGCCCGCGCCGATGCCGGCTGCGACTCAGCAAAAGCCGCAAGAAGGCGGCGTGACGATCTCCCTCGAAGTGCCCGTCGTGACGCTGGACGTGGTCGCCACAACCTCCGACGGCGGCCTCATTACCGGTCTGAAGAAAGAGAATTTCCGCATCCTAGAAGACGGCGTGCCTCAAACGATCACCAACTTTGGCACCGGTGATGCCCCAATCACTATGGTCGTTTTGATGGAGTGGAGCAACGTCGCGAATGGCTGGTTTGCCTATCAGGCGAAGTATTGGGCGGATGCGCTGTTCCCGAATCTCAAGCCGCAGGATTGGGTCGCACTGGTAACCTTTGACATGAACCACCGCCTGGAAGTGGACTTTACGCAAAACAAAGACGAGGTTCGCGCCGCCGTCTACCACCTCATGTTCCCCGGCTTCAGCGAATCAAATTTGTTCGATGCCCTGCTGGACACCGTCGACCGGCTGAAAGATGTGAAGGGAAAGAAGTCCGTGCTGGTCTTGGCGAGCGGCATCGATACCTTTTCCAAACACACACTGGATCAGACCCTCAAACAACTCCGCCAGACCGACGTCACGATTTTTGCGGTGGGCGTGGCCAAAACTCTTGAAAACCGTCAGGAACTCCATCAAAGGTTGAGCTCGTCGAGAGAATTGACCTATCTTCAGGCCCAAAACCAGTTGAAGACAGTGGCGCAAATGACCGGCGGCTTGGCCTGGTTTCCGCAGTTCGACGGCGAAATTCCAACCGATATGCGCGCCGTGGCGGACTTTTTGCGGCACCAGTACAGCATCACCTACTCGCCAACAAACCATGCTGCCGACGGAAAATACCGCAAGGTTAAAGTCGAACTGGTGGCGCCGGATGGCGGCCCCTTAACGATACTCGACCAAAAAGGCAAGAAACAAAAGGTCGTGGTCTATGCCCGTGAAGGTTACCAGGCGCCCAAGGGCGGCGTCGGCGACTGAGCGCCGCCCGGCTGAACTCAATAGCCGCGGGAAAAATCCACGCGATTCACTAATTCGCGGCCATCGAACCACCGCTCCAACAGCTCCATCAACAGTGAAGTCTCCCGCTCCCAGAGCCGGTCGCTGATCGCGCTCGTATGCGGCGTGATCAATAGATTCGGCGCTTTCCACAATGGACTCTCCGGCGGGAGCGGTTCGCTGGCGGCCACATCGAGAGCCGCGCCACCCAGCTTTCCTCCCTCGAGTGCTCGAAGCAAGGCCGCTTCGTCCAAAAGCGAACCGCGGGCGACGTTAATCAGCCGCGCACCCGGCTTCATCAGCGCAATCTCCTCTGGCCCGATCAGGTGCCGTGTTTCCGGCGTTTCCGGCGCGGCTATCACCACGAAATCGGCCTGCGGGAGTGCGCCCGCCAATTCCGCTACCGGCACAATTTTGTCAGCCAGCGGGGAGTCTCCCTTCCCGGAACGGCTTACGCCCCACACGCGCATGTCGAACGCTCTAGCGCGGCGCGCCAACTCTTTGCCGATGGAACCGAAGCCGACAATCAGCAGAAGCCGGCCATTCAACTCGGTCAGATGTTGTGGCAGGTCCCATAGCGCTTGCTGGGCCCACTGAGCGCGGTCCTGCTGGCGTACGGAATCCGGGAAATTCCTGGCCAGCGCCAGCATCAGCCCGATTGCGTGCTCCGCCATGGGTACGGAAAAAATGCCGCGCGGATTGGTAACCACCACGCCCGAATCGCGCAGCTCCGGGTACATCAATTGCGCCACGCCGGCGGCCGTGGAATGAATCCACTTCAGCCGCTTGGCATCCTTGAGTTGCTGCGGCCGGAGCGAATAGCCAATGAAAATATCCGTGTCGGGCAATTCCTCTGGCAGGCGCGTGTAATCCGGCAGGTGAATAACGCGCATTTCTGGCCAGCGCGTGCGGATCGCTCTGGCCATGGTAGGTTTCGGCCGCCATTCGGTGAACGGATGCCAAACGCAAATGGTCAGTTTGGTGTTTTCCGGTGTGCTGCGCTGAAAATTCATTGTTCTGTAAATTCAGGCGTGCCGAAAACCGACGTTGAGGTCCTTCCGCCCAAAAATCAGGGGCCTCACGATGACATAGGTTTGAATTCTACGCCCCCGCTGAAGCGCTCCTCCGCCGATCGTTGGCGCAGGCTAAACCTTCGGCTTCAGGCGCAAGTCGCGACCGGTCATGTCCGAGGGCACGGAATCACCCAGAATCCCCAGTAGAGTCGGGGCAATGTCACGCAGGGCGCCGCCGGGAGATACGTTCAGGCGCTCATCTTCGCTGACATAAATGAAGGGAACAGGATTTGTCGTGTGGTAGGTGTGTGGCCCGCCGGTAACCGGATCAATCATGGTTTCCGCGTTGCCGTGATCGGCGGTGATAATCCAAGCGCCGCCGCGCGGTTTGAGCGTCTGATAGATGCGGCCCAGCCCGGCATCGACCGCTTCCACGGCTTTGATCGCGGCTTCCAGCTTTCCGGAATGCCCGACCATGTCCGCATTCGCATAGTTCATGATGATGGCGTCGAATTCGCCTTTCTCGATGGCGTTCACCACGGTGTTGGTGATGCCTTCCGCGGACATTTCCGGCTTCAGGTCATAGGTCGCGACCTTGGGCGAAGGAACGAGGATGCGCTCCTCTCCATTGAACGGTTTTTCCACCCCGCCATTGAAGAAATAAGTGACGTGCGCGTATTTTTCCGTCTCCGCGCACCGCAGATTCTTGTATTGCAAATCCTGAAACACCTGCGCCAGGATGTGCTCCAGTTTCTCAGGCATGATCACGCATTTCAGCCACTCCCATTTCTTGTCGTACTTGGTCATGCCCACAAAAAAGAGATTCTTCGGGCGTTTGGGGTCGGCGAACTTGTCGAAATTCGGCGCCTCCAGCGCAAAGGTCATTTGCCGCGCGCGATCCGCGCGGAAATTGTAAAAGATCACCGCGTCGTCATCGTGAATCGGGCCAACTGGGGGAGCCGAAGGCCCCTCGCCACGCGTAATTACCACGGGTTTCACGAATTCATCGGTCACGCCCTGTTCATAGCTGTTCTGAAGCGCCGCAACAGGATCGTTGCTCTTCGTCTCCGCCTCGCCGTGCGTGAGTGCGCGGTAAGCCAACTCGACGCGCTCCCAACGGTTATCGCGGTCCATGGCGTAATAACGGCCGACCACGGTGGCGATTTCGCCGACGCCCAGCTCGCGCATTTTCTGCTGCAACTGGCGGACGAAATCCCGCCCGCTGTTCGGCGGGGTGTCGCGGCCGTCCATGAAACAATGCACAAAAACCTTCTCCACCTTCCACTGCTTGGCCATTTCCAACAGCGCAAACAGGTGGTTGATGTGCGAGTGCACCCCGCCGTCGCTCAGCAGCCCCAGGAAATGCAACTGCCGCTGGCGCCCGCGCTCCATGGCCTGCTGGAATAACGGCACTTGATCGAGCTGCTTGTTGGCGATGAGCAGGTCGATGCGCGTGATATCCATGTGCACGATGCGCCCCGCGCCCATATTCAGGTGCCCGACTTCGCTATTCCCCATCTGGCCTACGGGAAGGCCCACCGCAGTCCCCGACGTCTGAATCAACGTATTCGGGAATTTGCGCAGGAGTTCGTCATACGTGGGCTTGCGCGCCAGAGCGATGGCGTTGCCCTTCGTTTCGGCTCGGTAGCCCCATCCATCCAACACGGTGAGTACAACAGGTTTTGGCCGTTTAGTCATAACCTGACAGCATACACGGCTTTTCTTGCCGCTGTCAGTACCTACTGAACCCTAATCGCTCAAGGTAGTTGAGGTTTAGGCAGCAAATTCCCTAAGCGCAGTTAGCAATCGCTCGACTTCCTCCATGGTGTTGTAATGCACCAGGCCGATGCGCAGCATCCCGCCGAGGGACTCGACACCCAGGCGTTCCGTCAGGTTCAGCGCGTAGTAATTGCCATCCCAGGTGAAAATCCCGCGCTCGGCAAGATAAGTGGCAATGGCCGTGGGGTGGTGATTCCCGATGCGCAGTGAAAGCGTGGAGCAACGTTCCGCCGATCGCTGCGGTTCCGTGATGCCGTAGATGCGAACGCCGGGAATGGATTGCAGCCCATCGATCAGCCGCCAGCTCAGCCGCGTCTCGTAAGCCACCGTCGTGCGGTACGCGCAAGCCAAGGCTTCCCGCCGCGTTTTTGCGCGGGGATCACTGTGCCGGCCAAGTTCTGCAAGGTATTCCACCGCCCCGCCGATCCCCGCAATCAACTCTTGCACCTGCGTCCCGGATTCCCAGCGCGCAGGCACCTCCTCGGTACACGGCCGCACCTTGTACGGGCGGAAGTGCTGCAGGTGTTCGCGCTTGCCGTAGAGCGTGCCCATATGAGGGCCAAAGAATTTGTAGGGCGAGCAAACCAGAAAATCGCAGTCGAGCGCTTTGACGTCGATCAGCCCGTGCGGCGCGTAATGAACCGCATCAATGTAGACAAGCGCACCGGCGGCGTGCGCCAATTTCGTGATCTCCCCCACGGGATTGATCGTGCCAACAGCGTTGGAAGCGTAACCCACAGCCACCAGCTTCGTCTTCTCGTTCAGCTTGCGCTTCAAATCCTCCAAATCGAGAGTACAGTCCGCCTCGCGAATATCCACCTGCCGGATTACGATGCCCTTTTCTTCCAGCGCCCTCCACGGCGAAAAGTTGGCGTCGTGATCGAGCGTGGTCAATAAGATCTCATCGCCCGCTTTCAGTTCGCGAGCGATCGCCCGCGAAACGGCAAATGTGATGGTGGTCATGTTCTGCCCGAACACAACCTCGTCTTTGTCGCAGTGGAAGAAATCAGCCATGGCCGCGCGCGTGCCGGCAATGATCTCGTCGCTGCGGCGGCTGGTAAGGAAAGCGCCGCCCGTATTCGCATTAGCGCTCATCAGATAATTCTGAATCGCGTGCATCACCTGCGTTGGCACTTGCGTGCCGGCCGGCCCGTCCAAAAAGGCCGCGGGCTGGCCATTCACCTGCGTTTGCAACGAGGGAAATTGCGCGCGAACCCAGCTTGTGTCCAGCGCCGCATGTGCTGCGGGATGAATTCCAGGTGTGCTCATGGCTCCTGCTTTGTCCTCAGAGGTAATTCCATCTTCGAGATGTGTAGTTTCTCATAGAGACGCCGCGGCGTGTTAGCATGACAGGGTTATTCCCCACTCATGCTGCGGTGGCGCCGGCTATCAACTCTGCGCCGCGTTTCTCAAACGAGGTTTCCCGTGCCCAATTCATTTCCAATAACAGAGCGAACGCGCCTTGTCCGCGAGGCCCATCGCGCTGTCTACGATCGTGAAGCCATCTATAAAATCTTCGATGAAGCGTTTGTATGCCACGTAGGATTTGCGCAAGAGGGCCAGCCTTTTGTAATTCCCACGATGTTCGCGCGGATCGGCGACGCCATCTATTTTCACGGTTCGGCGGCCAGCCGGTTGCTTCGCGGGTTGAGCGGCGGCCTTCCCGTCTGCATTACGGCCACACTCACGGATGGATTGGTGCTGGCGCGCTCGATTTTCAACCACTCCATGAACTATCGCTCGGTGGTGGCGCTGGGCACAGCCATTTTGATCGACGATCCCGCCGAAAAGCTGCAAGCACTGCGGGCGTTCACGGAAAAGCTGATTCCGGGCCGTTGGAACCACGCGCGGCAACCCAACGAAAAAGAGCTGAAGGCCACCAGCATCCTGAAACTACCGCTGACCGAAGTCTCCGCAAAAGTCCGTACAGGGGACGTCGAAGACGATGCCGGCGACTACGCGCTCCCAGTCTGGGCGGGCATAATTCCAACGCGCCTTGTGGCCGGCCCGCCGGTGCGCGATGCCCGCTGTGATGTTTCGATTCCCGCGCCAGACTACGCCGCGCACTATCATAGGTGAACCATGAGTGAATTCAATCCCGCACCGGTAAAGCCCATCGTGACGTTTTCCGCCTTTCGGGCGCTGGACATTCGCGTCGGCTCCATCCAAAAAGTGGAGGAAGTTGCGCGCTCCGAAAAACTCATGAAGCTGACCGTTGGTTTTGGCGATCACACGCGCGTCATCCTGGCGGGAATCAAGCAGGAACGCGGCAATCCCAAAGAGATCGAAGGCAAGCAAGCGCTTTTCGTCTTGAACCTGGAGCCGCGCAAAATGGCCGGAGAAGTTTCCGAGGGCCTGCTCTTCGACATTGGCTATGCAGACGGAATCACACCGGTACTCGCGATCCCGGAACGCCGCGTGCCGGATGGCACTCGTGCAGGCTAGCGTAAGCTACGGCTGCGCCACGCGCAGAAAATCGGCCAACAGCCCGTAGCCCGTCGCATCAACACTGGGGTTGTGCTCCACAAGCGACAAACCAAATACGTCCAGATCGAAGCGAATCGCCGAACTCGTTCCTTCGAGCCCCGCCATCGGATCCGAAAGCAGCAACAGCTCAGGGCTCACACGGCAATCCACGCCGTCACCCCGGCGCTCTGCGCGGCAGACCAACTTGTAGCGCATGCCGGCCGCGCGCACAGAACGAATCTTTTCCTCGCTCAGCTCGCGGATACCCGTGCGCTGGACCTGCTCAACGCGCGTCGGCACGCCCATCAGCACCGTCGCAAGAGTTGCGACCTTGACGGCGGCGTCCCAGCCGTCCACGTCCTGAGCGGGATCGATTTCCGCGATACCCAAAGTTTGCGCGCGATTTACTCCCTCGTCGAAGGATCTTCCCTTCTCGATTTCCGTGAGCACCACGTTGCTCGTTGAATTGAGCACGCCGGAAAACCCGCGCAGGTCCGTCGCCGGAAGCCCGAGCGGAAATAGCGAGAAAATGGGCACGCCGTCCATCACCGTGGACTCAAACAGAAACTTCCGGCCCTTCTCTCTCGCGAGTGCCGTGAGTTCCCGGTAAGCATGAACCAGTGGCCCTTTGTTGGCGATGATGGCATGGGCGCCCGTTTCCAGCGCTGCTGCCACATGGTCAATGGCGGGCTGGCCGGTTTCCACATTGAGGGAGGTCGCCTCAAACAGCACATCCGCTTTCGCGCGCTCCAGCCATTCCCGCACGTTGCGCGCGGGTTGCGCGTGACTCGGAAAGTGGTTGTTCAGCGCGGCGATCGGGTTCAATCCGTCCGGCTCGGCAATCCAGCCGATGCGCCGCGAGGCAATGCCGGTCAGCCGCCAGCGTACGTCGTATTTCCGGCGCATTTCGGTTTCTTTGGAGATCAATTGTCGGAGCAGGGCGCGGCTCACATGGCCAAAGCCCACAATCGCAAGGTTGTAGGAAGGAATGTCCGGGCTCCTGCGATACGAAATGCCGGGGAACGCCGCGAGGCGCTTCCCTCGGTCTCTTCATTCTAATGCAATGCCGACAATTTTGCGGCCGCCGCGGAAATATACTCCGCCTCTCCTTGCAGCACCTTGGAGACAACCACGATCGCTTCTTCGGCTTGCTTCCAGCGCTTCAGTTCCAGCGCCTCGCGCACAGCCGGCAAAGTTTTGGCTTCGTAGCCGGTGTACTGCCCTGGCGCGTAGATTTCGTGCTTGAACCACGGCCGCCCGGGGAGCCCCTCCTCGCGCGTAAGCTGTTGTTCGTTTTGTGCCAGCAATAGATTTAGCGTTGCCGCAGACGCTTTGCCGAAGTCGGCTTTGGCGCTCGCCTGCTCGTACGCGCTTTTGTAAGCTTCGGCGCTCTTCGCCAGTTCCGTCACGGCGTTGTCCAGCGGCGCGAAATTCAGGAACGGCGGCACACTCTCCATTCTTGGGGCCACCGTGGGGCGGCGCGGGTCATTGACGGCTTGGAACACGCCCTCCTCGATCTCTCTATTGCGCTCGCCAATCTCCTCCTGTTTCTCTTTCAGAAGATTCTTGAGCTGTTTGACGTAGGTCTGCATGGTCTCCGCGAAATCGGTGAACTCGAAGGGCAGGACATCCGCATCCGCCAGGCGCATCACCGTTGTGCCGCCGGTCTGCGCAAGGGCGCGTCCGTAAACGAAATCCACGTCGCTGAAATGCGTGTACCAGTAAAAATCGTCGTAAATCGAATGATAGATGCCGCCGCCATCCTCACCGTCATAACCAATGTCGAGAGAAGCTATGCCGGCGTGCTGCAGGAACGCGCCATAGTCCGACCCGGAACCGAGAGGACCCATGCGCAGATCGGCGCGGTTGCGCGCGTCCTGTCGCTCTTCCGGTGTGCTCGCGGAAGCGATGGCGCCAAGCTGCTGGCGCTTCCAGACAGACAGCTTTGTTTCCGGATCCTGGATGTCGCGCACGACGTCATTCATCAGTTTTTCCAGCGTGTGCGAACCCTCGGCGCCAAAATAACCGCGGGCGTTGCTGTCTGAGTTGATGTACGCAACGGCGTGCTCGCGCAATTCGTCGCCATGGTCTTCCACCCATTCCGTCGAGCCAATCAAGCCGGGCTCTTCCGCATCCCAGGCGCAATAAATAATCGTGCGTTTTGGCCTCCAGCCCTGCTTCACCAGTTCGCCCAGCGCCCGCGCTTCTTCCAGCACCGCTACCAGCCCGGAAATGGGATCCTCGGCGCCATTCACCCACGCATCGTGATGATTCCCGCGAATGATCCACTGGTCCGCGTCCGAGGATCCGGGAATCTTCGCAATCACGTCATAGATGGGCTTCAAATCCCAATTGAACTTGACCTTCAGATGCACCTTCATCGTGCTCGGACCAACTCGATAGGTGATCGGCAGATTTCCACGCCAGTTCGCCGGGGATACCGGGCCGGCGAGCGAAGCAAGCAGCGGCTGCGCGTCTCCATAAGAAATCGGCAGCACGGGAATCTTGGTGATCACCGGAACATCCTTCAGTTCCAGGCGCTTGGCATTTTTTGTCGCGGCCACTCCGGGAGTCAGTGGATCGCCGGGATAGATGGGATCATCGGCGACACTGCCGCGCTGCGCGCCATCCTTCGGGCGGTAAGCGCCGGCGGGAAACGTTTCGCCTTGAAAATAGCCGTCTTCGTGAGGATCGGAGTAAATCAGGCAGCCGAGCGCGCCGTGCTCCGCGGCAACCTTGGGCTTGATGCCGCGCCAGGAATGGCCGTAGCGCGCAATCACGATTGCCCCTTTCACGGAAACACCCAGCTTTTCCAGTTGTTCGTAATCTTCCGGTATCCCGTAATTTACGTAGACGAGAGGCGCGGTGACATCTCCATCCCTGGAAAACGCGTTGAAGGTTGGCAATTGCTCGGACTTCTGGTTGGAAGTGGGATCTTCCGGCAAGCTGGGTTCCTCGAGTTTTGCAGTAAATTTTGTCCGGCAATCCGTTCCGCTCGCGCCGCTGCAATCGAGCAATTCAACCTGCCGCTCCTTCGGCGTGGGAAAGAGCACGTCGTAAGACTCGATGTGCGTCTCCCATCCGAATTCCTTGAACTTTGCCGCGATCCACTCGGCGTTGTCCTTGTCGTAGGGAGAGCCGACGTGATGCGGCCGCGCTGAAAGCCGCTGCATGTAGGCGCGAAGATTTTCCGGGCTCGGGATGGCGCGCAGCTTCTCTTCCCACTGCCGCTCGACGCGCGAGGATTCAGCGGAATAGCCGTACAGCGGCTTGTCATCGGCGGCAACATGGGCGCGAATAGGGGCAAGAGAGATTCCCGCGAGCAGAAGCCCGGACACCAGCCACGGACGGTAAGTCATCTTCATTCTTTTATCCTTTGATCGTGTGGGATGAATTATTCCCCGATTCGATGGGACCCGTAAACAACCATATTGGTTAGCGGGAGGAAAAATCAACTGTTCACCGTCCGGGTGACCCGGGTTTGACGAATTCCGAGAACCGTGAAGCCTGCCAGAAAAAGCAGCACCGCGATGCTCAACAGGCCTCCGCGGAAACTTCCCGTGAGCGTGCGCAAATACCCGATCCAGTAAGGGCCGAGTCCGCTGCCCAGATTCCCGATGGCGTTGATGAAGGCAATCCCCGCCGCTGCGGTCTTGGCGTCCAGCGTCCCCGAAGCCAGCACCCAAAACGGCCCCATCATGCTGAACTCCGCCGCCATGGCGATCGTGAAAGCGGCGACCGTGGCCGGGACGGTCGTCGCGAACGCAGCAGCCGCAAGGGCAAAGCAGGTGATGAACGCGGGGAGCGCGACGTGCCAGTCACGTTCGCCCGTACGATCGGAATGCGCGCCGACGATGACCATGGCGATGGCCGCCGCCAAATACGGAATGGCTGCCAGCAGCCCAATCACGAAAGGGCTAATTCCTGAAAGCGCTCTGACTGCCGTGGGCAGCCACAACCCGATGCTATAAGCACAGGCTACGGCGCTGAAATAGATGAAGGAAAACCCCCAGACACGCACATTCATCAGCATAGACAAAATGCCGGCAGGCGCTGCCCGCTCCTTCGAAGCAGCAATTTCGTCACTGCGCAACGCCGAGACGAGCCACGCCAGATCGTCCGCGGAGAGCCAGCGCGCCTTTTCCGGCCGGTCCGTCAGAAAGAAGTACGCTACAAAACCCAACAAAATCGCCGGGATGCCTTCGAGCAGAAAGAGCCATTGCCAGCCTGCCAGGCCGGCGCGCCGGTGAAATCCCAGCAGCGCGCCGGAGATCGGCCCGCCGATGACTCCCGAAATCGGGCCCGCCATTATGAACAGCGCCAGGGCGCGCGCCCGCACTGCCGCGGGAAACCAGTTGCGCAGGTAATAGATGACGCCGGGAAAGAAGCCCGCCTCTGCGGCGCCGAGCAGAAATCGCATCGTGTAGAAGGACCTTGCGGAGCCCACGAACATCATGGAAGCGGATATTCCGCCCCACAGAATCATCAGGAAGGCTATCCAGCGGCGCGCACCAAATTTTTGCATCGCCATGTTGCTGGGAACCTGAAACAAAAAGTAGCCAAGAAAGAAAATCCCGGCGCCCAGTCCGTACACGGCGTCGCTGAATTTCAACTGACTCTGCATCTGCAGCGCGGCAAATCCCACGTTGATGCGGTCGAGATAAGCCACCACGTAGAGAAGAAAAAGAAACGGCAGCAGTCGCCATAGCAAACGATGGATGACCGCGTCGCCTGAACTGGCGGATGCGCAAGGCGAGAGCCCGTAATGCGCCAGCATTTTCGCGACTAACTCCTTCGCGGAGAGCGTGACATCCAGATCGAGGGCGTCGCCGGGCTCCTCCAGCATCGCGAATTGGTCCGCCAGGATGGACGTGCCCGCAAAATGCGCGTGGCGTTCTTGAATCCGCTGCTGGATGACCTCGTAGGAACCCTTCAGGTAAACAACACGAAGGTCGAGGCCTGCAGCGAGGATCTCCCGGTAAGACTTCTTCAAAGCCGAACACGCCAGAACAGCATTCTCCTTTTGCCCGTCCAGGCGCACCAACTCCGCGTGCATCGCCTGCAGCCAGGGGATGCGGTCATCCTCCGTCAGATGTATCCCGCGGCGCATTTTGGCTTTGTTTTCCGGGGAGTGGAAATCGTCGGCATCCAGAGACGTCCAGCCGAGTTGCACAGCGAGCTGCGAACCCACGGTGGATTTACCCGATCCAGCTACGCCCATGATGAGAAGGATCATGAAGCCCCTTGCAAAGGGAAAAGTGTGTCGCAGGAACCGCACGATGTCCAGCGGCAGGCGGAATTGCTTCCCGCTGGGAAGAGCGAACGGGCTTATACACGGCGGAGAATGATGTGCGAAATTTCCGGCGGGACACCCAGGCGCACCGGAGCGCCCACCGTTCCCAATCCACGGTTGACGTAAAGCGCCGCCAGGCCCTTCGGCGCGTTGGGCATCAGCTTGATCGTCTCGCCCATGCGCTGCGGATCATTCGGCATCAGCAGCGGACGGTGATACAGCCCGGCAATGTAATCGGTGATGAATTGCGCCGGGCTAAGGCTGACATCCAGAATCTCCACCTTCACCTGCCCGCCGTGCGTATGCCCCGAAAGCGTCAGTTCAATGCCCAATTCCGCGGCGCGATTGAACGAATTGGGATTGTGGGAGAGCAGCAGGTTCGGAATGTCGCGGCGCACCAGCGGCTCCAGATTGTCCAGCATCTGCATCTTGCGGCCGCTGGGCATGCGTTCGCGCTGGTAATCCACGCCAATCAGATTCAATTCCGCGCCCTTATACGTAATGACCGCATTTTCGCGCCGCAGCAGTTTCATGCCTGCTTGTTGGTAGAGCTTTTCGGCAAGATCCTCGGCGCGCGCGTATATCTCATGGTTGCCATTGCATCCATAAACGCCCAAAGGCGCTCTCAAGTGGCGCACTTCTTCGACACATTCGGCGATGGAATCGTGCATGCCGGTGATGAGGTCGCCCGTAACCACGGCCAGATCTGCGCCAACATCGTTAGCCATGTCCACGGCGCGGCGCACCGATTCGCGCGTCATGTAGCCGCTGAGGTGAATGTCGCTGAGCTGGACGATTTCCAGCCCGTCGAGTTCCGGTGGCAAGTTCGCCAGCGGGATCTCGATCCGCCGCACTTCGTACCGCAAGCGTTCCGCGGCAAATCCGTACATGACGCTCAGAAACGGCGCCACGCCGGCCACCACGCTGGCCGTCTTGAAAAAAGTGCGGCGCGAGGGATCAGCAACGAAATCTTCCGCCACCGCGGGCCGCGCCAACACCGAAGACAAGGAAGGAGGTGCCGGCCTCTGCACGCGATGCCAAGCCCATTCCACGGTGTGCACCGCCTTCACGGCGAAATACGCCGCTAGGGCGCTGAAAAACCACAATCCCGCAAAAGCCTCAATCGGAGAATGAGTTGGGAGGAAACGTCCGTGATCCTGCCGCAGACTATCGGCAATCGCCACTATGATCAGCAACAGCCCGGCGAAATACATCAACCGCACGCCCACGCGAACCCACACGCGGCCCCAATTCGATGTGACCCGCCAAAGTGTCCGGTACCAGAAGCGTTGCGATAGAAACAGCGAGGCCAACAGGCCCAGCCCCACCGCACTCCGCAGCAAAATCCAACTCCAATTCAACGCTGGTTCTCCCTCAGTGGCAAAGAATTAGAATACCACGCCCGCCGCCCAATTCCGTGAGCTTGTGACTTACTCCGCACGAAGAGTAACCCGTCTGCTTTCAAGCTTTTGTAGCCACGCTCGGCAATTCCGGCGTATCATGACAATCCTCGGACGCCGGTTTCATCACCTTTCCGGCTCGCGAACAACTTCCCATCAACTCGTGCGTCTGATATATCGGCCCTCTGCCGGGAAAATTGAAGGAGAGAAAAATGAGAAAGATCCCTGTGCTTGCTGCAGTTTTGTTTGCCGCGTGTCTTGCCGTCCTTCCGATTCGCGCACAAGACATGAACATGAAAAAGGCTGTGCCGAAGCCCGCGCTCAGTCCCTCGGAAGCCGTGCTGGAGCAATGGAACGACATTGGGCGAAAGCTCATCGCCATGGCCGAGGATTTTCCGGAAGACAAGTACGGATACAAACCCGCCCCGGAATCCCGGACGTTTGGCGCGATGCTCCTGCATGTCTCGGCTTCCATGTATTACTTCACGGATTTCGCTGAAAGCAAGAAGCCCCGCTATCCGGACGACCCCAAGCAGGACAATCTGAAGACCAAGGCCCAGATCGTGGCCTTTGTGAAGCAGTGTGTCGCGGACGGCGCCGACGAAATCAAGAAGAAGGGCGACAATGGTTTGAATGAAGCCGTCAACGACGGCGCGCCGCATCTCGACCGCCTCTATGCCCTCGCCTATGGCCTGATCGAGCATTCCGGCGAACACTACGGCGCGCTCGTCGTCTACTACCGCAAAACAATGACATGGTTCCCCCGGAATCGCGCCCCAAGAAGTAATTCACCCTGCAGGGGTGCGGCCCCTCTGCAACCCTCCTTTCCAAGCAGCCAGCATCTCTACAGGCTGCCGAAGAAATCTTTTTCTTTAGGAGGCCGGGGCTTTAGCCCCTGAAGCGAGCCTTTCCCCGGTTTCTCCACAACCGCTTCAGTCCGTTGAACCCGTCACAGTCCCCGCAATTCCCTTTTGCAGCAGTCTTTGCAACTCCTCTGCGTCACCAATCGGCGGCAGGCACGTATTTCCCGCGCATACAATCGCCAGCGCTTTCTCCCTCGGCAAATGCGGCATAGTCTGGCGTAGCGCCCCCGGCAGGTTTTCAAGCGGCGCTTCCGGTGTCACGCGCAGAACCGCCTTGCCAAGGCGAAACACATTGTTCGCGGCGTCTTCGAGCTTCTGCGCCGCGGCGTCGCCGCTAGCTCCCGTAATCACCACTTGTGTCGGGTGTTCCGCGAACAAAGTCGCCGCCAGCCCGTACGTTGCCGCAAACAAACCGTATTGCGGCGCCACACCCGCGAACGCTTCTAGTGTTTTCCTTGCCCAATCGTGATACCGGACATCGTCCGTGTACGCATGCATCCGCGTCAGCGCCAAAACAGCCACGGAATTCGCTCCCGGCGTCGGCGAATCCTGGAACGGCTTGCGCCGCACCTCCAGCCCGCCCATCGCCGGCGCATCCGAAGCCCGATCGAGAAATCCCCCGCCCTCCGCGTCGCCGTACTTCTCGATGGCTACGTCCATCGTTCGCTGCGCCGCATGAAAATAACGCGGATCAAGCGTAGCTTCGTACCCATCCAGCAGCGCCAGCACACCGAGCACCTGGTCATCCAGCGATCCGCGCAGTGCCGGCCCGCCAATGCGATGCGCAAACCCCTGCTCCTCGCTCCACGCCTCCCGCAGCATTCTGTCCAGCGTCTTCCGCGCGAACGCTCCACAACTTTCGCCCACGGACCCGGAAAGAATGCGCGCAGCCTCAAAATAGGCGGAAACAAACATGGCATTCCAACCGACATACATCGTCTTGTCTACAAATGGAGTTGGCCGGGGCATCCTGGCCTGCAACATTTCGCCTTTTGCCTTCGCGATCACCAGCCGCACTTGCGCCTCGTCGAGCCCCAGCGTCTTGGCAATCTCGCCGGCATCCCGCGCGATCCACAGGATATTCTTGGACGGGTTGTGGTGCATCTCGCCGTGCGGCTCTATATCGTAGTAGAGCTCCATGACCCGCGCCTTTTCGCCGGAAAGTGCGCCCCACAACTCCTCCAAGGTCCACGTGAAATAATCACCATCGTCATCCAGAGAGTAGTCCGCGTCCTGGCTGGCGTAGTAACCGCCCTGCTCACGATCAGACAAAACCTCGTTCACCCAGTCGACGATGCTCTCTGCCGTCTCGCGCAAGATCGGATTCCGCGTTACCTGCCAGCCATGCAAGTAGTTCTTTAGCAATTCCGAATTGTCGTAGCTCATCTTCTCGAAATGCGGCACTAGCCAGCGCTCGTCCACGGAGTAACGGTGGAAACCTCCCGCCAATTGGTCGTACACCCCGCCCTTCGCCATCTTCTCGAGCGTTGTCTCCGCCATCGCCAGCAGGTGTTTCTCTCCCGTCTGGCGATAGCGCTCCAGCACAAGATCAATCGCCGAAGCGTGCGGGAATTTCGGCGCTTGCCCAAATCCCCCGTTGCGAATATCGAATAATTGCGTGATCGCCCTTATCTGCGCGTCCACAATGCTCAAATCAAATTCCGCGCGCGCTCCAGAGAACGCCTCCGCTTTCGCCACGGCCTCCGCCAGCGCTTCCGCCGTGCGCGCCAAATCCTCGCGTTTCTGCTTGTAAGCATCGGCCACCGCCAGCAGCACCCGGCGGAATCCCGGCCGCCCCATCTGGTCCTCCGGCGGAAAATAGGTGCCGCCAAAAAACGGCTTCCCGTCGGGCATCAAAAATCCGGTAAGCGGCCAGCCGCCCTGCCCGCTGATCGCGCTGATCGCGGACTGGTAGCGGGAATCCACGTCGGGCCGCTCGTCGCGATCCACCTTCACCGGCACAAAATGTTGGTTGATAATTTTGGCGATTTCCGCGTTTTCGTAGCTTTCTCGGTCGATGACGTGGCACCAGTGACACCACACCGCGCCAATGTCCAACAGTATCGGCTTATCCTCGGTCTTCGCGCGCGTGAAAGCGCTCTCTCCCCATTCATGCCAGTGGATGGGCTGGTGGGCCGCCGAACGCAAATAAGGGCTCGCCGAATCCTTCAACCGGTTTTCACTCACGTGGTGATTTCTCCCGTGCCGGGTCCTAGATTTATCCCGAAATCCGAAGCTGGCCAATTGCAGGCGAGCGCATCTCGTTCTGTTTCAAATGATTATCTTGTGGAAACCCGACCTCGCCGAAGTTGGCTTCTCCCACAACATCCAACGCCAAAAATCTGTCATTTCGACCTCAGGGACGGCGCTTTTTGCCGTCCCGGAGCGGAGAAAACCCTCTTCGACTTCGGATTTCAGGTTTATCCGCTGCCAGCCGCGGCCCTGATCTTAGAAAAGTGCTCGTTTCCGCAATCGGCCGCTCCAGATAGCCGCCCCTCCCAAACGGTGAATGCGTCTACTGGACCTGGTCGCCGGGGCCCAGATCGCGCGGGTCCAGCGGCTTTCTTCCGGCGTAGCCTTCATCCTGGCGGTGATAATAGCGAATGCGGTCTTCTCCCAGCTTCCAGCACAAATAAACTTCCTCGTTGCCGATGACCGACGGGAAATCGAGCAAACCAACTTCCAGATCCTTGATCAGGCAGCCCGTGGAAAGAATCTTTTCGAGATTCGTTTTCATGATCTCGGCCAGGGCTTGATGCTCCATGCGCTTTGCGGCCAGTTTGGCGTATGGCACGAGTATGCCGCCCATCATCAGGATGCGCGTGGAAACCGCGGTGAGCTCCTCTTCGAGCGCACCGAGTTTCTTGCGCGCCCCGATGGCCTCGATCAAAAAAGGCTCAAGTTCACGGCGCGTGCGTTCCGCCTCCGTCAGCGTGAACAAATGCTGCGGTTCTTCCGGTAGATCGTCCCGGTCTTCGTCGTTATCCGCCATGCCTTCTCCGTCGCTCTTTCCCCGCCCAGCCCGAATTCGCCGCTAGCCCAACTCCAGCATGCGGTCCAAAGCCGCTTTTGCAAAGTGTCTGGTGCGTTCGTCCACCGATATCTGATTCACAATCTTCCCGGCGCCGAGATTTTCCAGCGCCCACAACAGGTGCTGCGGCGTAATGCGGAACATCGTCGTACAAACGCACACGCTCGGGTCGAGCGAAATCACTTTGCGGTCCTTCAGCTCTTTTCCCATGCGGTTGACCAGATGAATCTCCGTGCCCACGGCCCACTCGCTCCCCGCGGGCGCTGCCTGGAT
Organism: Candidatus Acidiferrum typicum; assembly: GCA_002478115.1. GTDB lineage: Bacteria > Acidobacteriota > Terriglobia > Acidiferrales > UBA7541 > Acidiferrum > Acidiferrum typicum. The sequence goes on from DLMH01000198.1 coordinate 61,606, forward strand.
CGCCTTCAGGATGCCTTCCGTCGAGCCGATCTCGTCAGCGGCTTGCGCCACTTCAAACCGGCACTCCGGGTGCACGATTACACGAATCCCGGGATACTCCTTGCGAACGCGCGCCACATGCTCCGGTGTAAATCGCTGGTGCACGGAGCAGTAGCCCTTCCACAGAATGATCTTTGCCCTGCGCAACGCTTCCGCCGTGTTGCCGCCCAGTTCCCGGAACGGATCCCAGACCACCATTTCATCCAGTGGAATCCCCATGCGGTAACCGGTGTTGCGGCCCAAATGTTCGTCGGGCAGGAACAATATCTTTTCGCCGCGCGCAAACGCCCACTTCACCACCGCCGCCGCGTTGGAACTTGTGCAAACCGCTCCGCCATTCTCGCCGGTAAATGATTTGATCGCCGCCGTCGAGTTCATGTACGTGACCGGTACCGTCTTCCGGATATCCACTACCGTTCCCAGTTCGCTCCAACAGGCCTCCACCTGGCCAATGTCCGCCATGTCCGCCATCGAACAGCCCGCGTTCAGATCGGGCAGCACCACAATCTGCTGGTCACGCCGAAGAATGTCGGCGCTTTCGGCCATGAAATGCACGCCGCAAAACACGATGTATTCCCCGTCGGCTTGCGCGGCTTGCTGGGAAAGCTTCAGCGAATCCCCGCGAAAATCCGCAAACTTCACAACCTCATCCCGCTGGTAGTGGTGCCCCAGAATCACCACGTCTTTCCCGAGCTTGGTTTTTGCCGCGGCAATTCGCTCGTCCAAGGTCGTGTCCGGCACCAGCAGGTACGAATCGAAATCGCAGCCCACGCCCTTCTCGATTTCGGGCGCCCTCACCGTGCTGGGCTGCTCCGTGCCCGCCAGCGAGTTCTTTGCTATGGTGACAATGCTTCCCATGGGTTTTCTCTGCTTCTTCTAAACCCGCTCTACCCCTATTTGTTAGATGAATTCTGTCGCCTTTTCGTCAGATTTACCAGCGCCTTGCCCATTGCTGGACAGGCTGGAGAAGAATCCCTAGCTAAGGGGTCGGAACTTTCGCTCCGCACGTAAGGGGGTCGGAGCTTCAGCTCCGACATTAAATGCTTGGCTTCCAGTGGGCTTTCGCGCCTTTTGCGTCCGCCGATTTCTGGCGGAAGCCCCTGAGGAACTATTCATGAGCATTTTCCCGCAGCCTGTTGAACAGCACCGCACCGCGTCACCTCGCCTATCCTCCGATAAACACCATGGTTCGCGAAGGCGGCACAAAGCCCGGCTCGTTGATGCGGTGCCCTTCTTCCTTCTCCATCACCATCGCCTTCACCCACTCCACAATTTCCTCATCCGCCGCGTTCGCCCGCAGCAGCCCACGCAGGTTGCGATCCTCCTTGCTGAACAAGCAGGTGCGCATCCTGCCGTCCGCTGTCAGCCGTATGCGCGAACAGTGCCCGCAAAACGCCTGCGTCACCGACGCGATCAACCCGATCTCTCCCGGCGCGCCGTCCGCAAACCGGTATTTTCTCGCCGTCTCGCTCTTCTCGTGCGGGATCTGCTCCAGCGGCCATTGCGCATGGATGCGCTGGTAAACCTCCGCCGCGGGCACCACCAGTTCGCGCGACCAGTGCCGGTCGGCGTCCAGCGGCATAAACTCGATAAACCGCATGATCACGCCACGTTCCCGCGCGAACGCCGCAAACGCCTCCACTTCGTCATCATTCAGGCCGCGAACCAGCACGGCGTTTACTTTCGCCGGCGCGAGCCGAGACTTCTGCACCGCCTCAATGCCTTCCATCACTTTTTCGTAAGACCGCGTGCGCGTGATGCGCTCAAATTTGACGGCATCCAGCGAATCCAGGCTGACGTTGATGCGCTGCAGCCCCGCGGCAATCAAACGGTCGCACCGCTCTGCCAGCAGGTGGCCGTTCGTCGTGATGGATAAATCCACCACACCAAGCGCCTTCAAATGCGCAATGTATTCTTCCACGCCCTCTCTCACCAGCGGCTCGCCGCCCGTGATGCGCACCTTGCGAATCCCCAAACTCACGAAAATCCCCGCCAAGCGCCTCAATTCCGCCCAGGACAGTATTTCGTCGTGATCCCGGTAGTTTTCCGGATCGGCAGACCGGCAATAAACGCACCGGAAATTGCACCGGTCCGTGACTGATATCCGCAGGTCGGTGATCTGCCGCCCGAATTTGTCGTAAAGGCTCATCGCTAAACCAACCTGGAAACAAAAAACCCGATTCGCACAGGGAATCGGGCTCCAGCCGGAAATCTACACATTTCCGGCTTACGGGCTCCTTTCCAAGCGCGGCAACTTTCACGGCACGGGAGGCTTGGGCGTTTCCCCCCAAACCCTTGGCGAACCGCTCCCGGCTCGCCTCGCCCCGCCGCCTTGGGATGTCTCTCCCGTAGGCAAAAGGGGTCGGAGTTAACTTGCACAGTGTACGCCCCTCCTCATCCCGGTTCAATTCCCGTCATCCCGCGAAGCCTTCCGCGCGCCGCTACCTCCAGGGCTGTGATAGAGTTTGCTAAAATCATGCGTATCTTCGTCCTGGGAGCAGGGGCCACCGGCTCGCTCCTCGCACAACTGCTGGAACGCCAAGGCCACGATGTCTGGTGTGGCGACCGCGATCCCGCACGCGCCCGCCGTTTTCTCGGCAAAAAATCCACCATCGCCGTGACCCACGTCAACGCGCGCAACCTCCGCGGCATCGTCCGCGCCGCAAGAGGCTGCCAGTTGATCGTCAATGCCTCCGCTTCCGTTTTCAACGAGATCGTCCTCCGCGCCGCACTCCGCCTTCGCGCCCACTACGTTGATCTCAGCTCCCACCTGACGCGCAATCCCTTTAAGCCGGAGCAATTCCGCTACGCCCGTAAATTCGAGGCCAAGCGTCGCGCCGCGCTGATCAATGCGGGCGCTGCTCCCGGCCTGACCAATCTGCTGGTAAAACGTGCCGCCGAACTCCTCAGCGAGGTCCAATCGGCGCAGATCCGCCTCTACGAAAGCTCTGAGAGCGACGACCCCATCTCCCAGTGGTCTCCCGAGGTCTCCTTTGATGAGGCCATTTCTCAGCCGCGCATCTATCGCCACAAGAAATTTCAGTTGGCCAAGCGCTTCTCCGAACTCGAGAAGTTCCGCTTCCCCGATCCCATCGGCCCCGCCCGCGTCGTCCTCGCCGCTCAGGATGAGGTGGCCACGCTTCCTTACTCCATTCCCATGCAGGACCTCGACGTCAAAATCGGCGGAAACGAATTTGACCGCCTGCGCCGCTGGCACAAACAGGGCAAGCTCTCCAAATCGCGCGGCATTCCCCGCCTGCGCTTTCCGGAAACTTCCTCTCCGCGAAAGATTGCGGCCCTCATCCACCAGGGCATCTTGCAGAATGCGCGGTTCGCCGCGTCCGTCCTCGTGCGCGGCGTCAAGCACTCTCCCAAGGACGATCAGCCTCTGCTCATTCGCAGCGATGCCGCATTCCCCACGCTCTACCAGATCCGCCGCCAGGGGCGTTTCACGACACCCGTCGCTTACGCCACGGCGCACGTCGCCGCTCTCTTTATTAAGTTTTTCCCGCGTGAGTCCGCCGGCGTCTTCGCGCCGGAAATGCTTCCCGTCGAAACTCGCCGCGCCATCCTGGCCGGCATCCGCAAGCACGGCGTCAAGCTATCCCACAAAATCACCCTGCTGAAACCTCAAGAAGACCTGGACGATCTCTAAGAGTTCCGTCGTGCTCATCTCCGTTTTCGTATGAAGGTATCTGTGGCACAGTCACTCCTGACTGTGCTCTTGGGTTCCCCTTTGTGGCCCGCCGATCACGCTTTGCAGCATCTGCCCGCCTGGGTCTTCACTTGCTCGTGCAGGGGCGGCCTTCTGCTTGCCCTCTGGGAGGAAAGCCAGGGCACCAGGTCGGAAATGGGGCGCGAGCGCGGCTGCAGGAGGCCAAGTTGGCTCTGGCGCCTCGCCCGTCAAACAGTAGAATAGTCTGATGAGCGAATTCACTCCCACCGAACGCACCCAAGTCAAACGCTTGCCCAAGCGCGCCACGTACGATCGCGAAACGGTCTACGGCATTCTCGACTCGGGCTTTGTCTGCCACGTCGGCTTCAATGCCGACGGCCAGCCTTACGTCATCCCCACGAACTATGGGCGCGCCGGCGACACGCTGTATCTCCACGGCAGCCCGGCCAGCCGCATGCTCCGCACGCTCAGCGGGGGTGTGCCGGTGTGCGTCACGGTCACGCACGTGGATGGACTCGTGCTCGCCCGCTCGGCCTTCCACCACTCCGTGAACTACCGTTCTGTCGTGATCCTCGGCACCGCAAGGCTCGTGGAAGATCCCGCCGAAAAAATGGAAGCCATGCGCATTTTCACCGAACACGTGCTAAAGGGCCGCTGGAACGATATTCGCCAGCCCTCCGAGCAGGAACTGAAGGGCACCATGGTCCTGGCCCTGCCCCTCGAAGAAGTTTCCGCCAAGCTGCGCACCGGTGGCCCGGTGGATGACGAGGCCGATTACGCTCTGCCAGTCTGGGCGGGCGTCCTCCCACTCGAAACCGTGGCCCAGCCGCCGCAACCCGACCCGCGTCTCAAGAGCGACACGCCCCTTCCCGCCTATCTGAAGAACTATTCCCGCTAGCAACCCTCTCTTCCCGTTCGTAGGGGCACGATACATCGTGCCCGCCCCTCTCTTGCCTCTCTCCCGCTGTGTCATCCCGAGCAACGCGAGGGATCTCTCTGCCTCCTTGTCTCGCGAACCGTTTCCCGTTCCTATTCGGGAAGAACCTATTGGCAGCGAAGTAACCCCCTCCCCCTGCCTGTTTTTGCGAACGATATCAAAACAAAGGGGATACGGGCGCGGGAGTGCGCAACAATGTGAAAACAAGGCAGTTAGAATCTGCTTGTTTTGATTTGGAAAGCCTTTGTTTTGATATGGATGCGAACAGGTGAAACTGCAGGGTGGGCGCTCAGACGTGAATCGACCGAACATCAGCAAGTATATAACAATTAGTATACGGTGTCAATAGATAACTTAGGGGGTCGGAGCTTCAGCTCCGACATTAAGTGCTTGGCTTTCCTTGGGCTTCAGCCCCTGAAGAAAGACTTTCCAGCATTTTCCTCAGCGGTTGAAGCCGGTTGTGTGCCGATTCCTTTTGTCGGACCTGAAGGTCCGACCCCCTAAGCGGGAAAGCTGTCGGCCACGCGAAGCCGTCCTGGCGGTTAGGCCTACGCCACCAGGCCGAAACGCCGACGGGTATCTCGGGGCTTACGGCTTGCTCGCTTCCGGCGCCGGGGTCTCGGCCGGGGCTGCCCCTCTCTTGTACATGATCTTCTTCGTTCCGCCCTCGCAAGTGCCCACTACCTTGCCTTCCGCGTCCTTGTCCTTGTCCACGATGTCCAGCGTGTACGACTTCACGCCTTTCGCGTCCAGCTTCGCTGCGATTTCCGTCTTCAACTCTTCACAGGGCTTTGCCGCTTGCGCGTGAGCGCACGCCGGCACAAACAACAGCACGCCAATTGCCGCCAACAGTCTCATGGTGCGATCTCCTTCGTCGGAATCTCCGCCTCGCCACGCAGCATAGCACAGCTTCACCGCACCCGGCCGTCCGCGAACGGTGCACGTGTTTTTCTCGCGTGCAGGAATGGGAATGTCGGCGCGCCGACAATATTATAAATAATATAGTTACTTATATAGTTAACATGGTGAAAGAAAACAAGGGAGTTATGGGAGAACACATTTTGCGGGAGGGTACCCCCACCCCCTGTCTTGCGTAAGTGCGGGAATAATTGGACTTACGGGCGAATGGTCTGGATGTGCGGGAATGATTGGAGTTAGGAGAGAAAGATGGTTCAAAGTTGAAAGTTGAAGGTTGAAAGTTTTTGTAGAGGTCGCCTTCTGAGGCGGGCGGGTTTTGCGCTTTTCTGATTGCGTCAAGGATCAAAAATGTCGGCGGTTCGACAATTTCAATTGATGTTGTAGTAAACGCAGACCTTAGAAAAGCGCGCTCACAGTTCACGATCGACTGCCCACAGTTGGCAGAAGATTTTAGCCTCCCACGCCCCTGTTTTTGCGGATGTAGGGGAAACAAAGGGGTTACGGGCGAATTTCCTGGATGTAGGGGAAACAAAGGACTTACGAAAGCAGTGGCGAGTGACGAGTGGCGAGTGGCGAGCAGCCGAAGAGTGGATGAGGCTGTGGGGCGATTCGAAATGGCACAAGAGCAGCGTCCCCTCAGCATAACAAGTGGAGCATAGCACATTATTTACCGTTTATCTACTATTATTTAGTGGGTACTAGTTTCGAAACTGGTACCTGGTTCAGGAGAGAGAGGTTATCAGTGACCAGATATCAGCGATCAGGAAACAGAAACATTAAGATATCGCCTCCACCGGTTTGCCTGCACCAACGATGCAATGCGGCTCGGGAAGCCGCATACATACTGGCAAGAGGTGCGATCTCCCGATATGGTATCGGCTGCTCACGAGTTGACTTGGTTCGCACCTTCTCTACACTGCTCTCTCTCGATTAACATATCATGCTAGTTGACGTGTATGACAAAGGAGAAACCCGTGGCTGACGATCCATCAGATGGTCCTGGCAAACGAGATGAAATCGACAAGGCTTCTTCTGAGGCGTGTACTCGCGCCGGGGCCTTTGCGTTGCTAATCTCAGTGCTCCTCTTCCTGCTGGGTGTCTACTGGTACAACCGAAGGGCAGAAGAGGCGCTCGCTGAATACACTACTCGCAGGTCGAATCTTGCCATGTTCCTTGAGGAACTTCAGAATGACCCGATTTGGCAGAGATACCTTGAATCTCATCCCGATGCCGACCGGATGCCACTGAACCAATTGATTCACGCTAGGGCGGAGATTGAGATGGCGACGTCGCAGCCACAACCGCCTAAATCAGAAGACGTGGCTCACGCGAGCGCCAAGCCGAACCCTCCACATCCTGCGATCAAGCCACCGGAGCCTCCGGGCGGCTTGGAGATTGCACCGCCGAAGCCAGAACCGCCTAAGTCGGAAAACGCGGCTCATGCGAGCGCCAAGACGCGGCCCCCAAATTCTGCGCTCAGGACACCAGCGGCCCCTACGGGATTGACCATTAGGGCGGTGACTATCGTTGAGCTCCATGAGATGTCTGCTATTGTGCAGTTCTGGCGAGAATTAAACGACTCAAGTATCCTAACCAAAAGCAGGGAAACTTCTTATTTCTTTGATCTTTCAATAGCTAAGTGGGCCAACAGACGGGGCACAATGATGTACTCTAACGCTCTGACCGGGGTGTGCTCCGCATCAGAAATTGAAATCCCGAGCAAGTTTTCCAACACCAAACGCTACACGGCACAGATGAACGATGAAGCATTGATGAACTGCATTACGCTTCGGAATCTCAAAGAGTTAGCGCAATTTGAACTACCTCAAATGTCCAACCCTATCCAACTGGGGAGCAAGGCTGGGCGAGACGTTGACCTTTCACCGGGGTCGCTCCCAAGGGACCCATATGCTGCAACCCTCGTCGCGGAGGCGCTACTTTTCTTTGCCCTTGTGTATTTCTCGGCTTTCGCCCGTGAGGCAGTTTTGACGAAGTCCTTTCCCGCGAGAGCCACTCTGTTTGGCGCATTTTCGGGAACACGCTGGATGCTGTCGGTTTTTCTCCTGGCGCTTTGGACACCATTCTTAGCCTGCTGCGCCGTTGGACTCACCTCCGGGAAGGTGCTGCCCAGCATTGCAGCGATTCCCGTGTTCTTCGCTACTTTCTCGGCACACCGAACCCTCGTAAGCAAAGCGTTCTTTGAACTAATTAGGCCGTCTGCTTTCCTCGCGGCTTACCATAGACGCCGCACGGGGAACTGAAGTGGCTACAATTTTCTTCTAAGACACGGAAAGCACGTGGAGATGAGGATGACATCAACGATGATCTCGACGTTGGCCAGAATGTGGAGTCCTGCTACCGCGGCCCAGCCAGAATCCGCGAACGCCGAATCGCTCAGGTTGTCTCTGGCCCCAGCGCACGCTGAAGCGCTCAAATCCCCTCTGTGCGCGAAATCCGACTCAGCCCGAATTAGCCCGACCTGCCGATAGTCTCTCGGCGGGTCACTTCAGAACTGCTGAAAACAGGCGGGTGGCCAAGAGGTGGACTTTGGGTGCCGCACCCTTTGCGTTTGTCAGCCGATGCCCGTCTGGCTGCGCGCGCTGCTAAACGAGTTCGGCGGGAGGAGACGTCCAAGCCGGTTGGGAAGAGCAGTGACGAGTGACGAGCAGAGGGAGCCGGGAAGAAAGAGTTTGGGGAGTTTTGCGGCAGGGAGGAAGGCAAAGAGGCCATTCGGGAGAATGGCGGTCCCAGGTGAAGCTTGCCTGCGGCAGGCAGGCTCCGACCCCCTGAAGCAGGCAGGTGCGCATCGGGAGAGGCGGCTACGGCATGTTGGCAGCACCTTTAAAGGCGCTATGATGGCTGTGCGAGGCCTCACCATGGACATCACGAAAGACATTCAGGCGATGACCACCTTCCGGCGCAATCCGGGAAAGTTCATGAAGCACCTGAAAAAGACGAAGAAGCCGCTGGTGCTGACCATCAATGGCAAGGCGGAAGCGGTCGTCCAGGATGCCGAAGCGTATCAGCACCTGCTGGACATCGCCGCGCAGGCCGATGCGCACGAGGGCATCCGCCAGGGCGCTGAGGATGTGAAGAAGGGGCGTGTGCGTCCGGCGCGCGAAGCCCTGGAAGTGTTCCGGCGCAACCATGCCATACCTCGTTAGGCTGACCCCGCGATCCATTGCATGGTTGCTTGGCTTGGCCTTGGTGGCATTGTGTGTGCACGCTGCGGGGCGCGGAGGCGAGCAGGGCGCACCAGCAATCGCGGACAATCCGCCCGCGCCGGTGCAACTGACCGCCGCGCAGGATCACCAGCGAATCATGAACCTTCTGCACATCACGGCGATCCGGCGCGGCGCCGACGGCGATCCCAACTCGCCGAATGCCGCGAACTATGACGAGTCCAAGGCCAACGTTTACGCGAGCCTTCCCGACCCGCTGGTGCTGAAGGACGGCAAGAAGGTCACATCAGCGGACATCTGGTGGAAGCAGCGCCGCCCGGAGATTGTGGAGGATTTTGACAGGGAGATTTACGGCCGCGCGCCCCAAGCGACACCCAAAGTGAATTGGGAAGTGACCAGCACAACCCGGGAAATGCACGAAGAGTTCCCGGTAATCACGAAGAAGCTCGTCGGGCACGTGGACAATTCCTCCTACCCGCAGATTGCCGTGGACATTCAGTTGACGCTGACCATTCCCGCCAACGCGACGCGGCCCGTGCCGGTCATCATGGAGCTCAGCTTCAGCCCGGAGTTTCTCGCCGCTCTTATGAAGCGTATGCCGCCACCGCCGCCTGGTGCGCCAAGTCCGACGGCCTGGCAAGGGCAGGTGCTCGCCAAAGGATGGGGCTACGCGATTCTGATTCCGACGAGCGTGCAGGCCGACAACGGCGCGGGCTTGACGCAAGGCATCATCGGCCTGGTGAACAAGGGGCAGCCGCGTAAGCTGGACGGCTGGGGCGCTCTGCGCGCGTGGGCCTGGGGCGCCAGCCGCGCGCTCGATTATTTCGAGACCGACAAGAGCGTGGACGCCAAACAAGTGGGCCTCGAGGGCCATTCGCGCTACGGCAAAGCGGCATTGGTGGCGATGGCCTACGACTCGCGTTTTGCGATCGTTTACGTGAGTTCATCTGGCGAGGGCGGCGCGAAACTTTTTCGCCACGACTTTGGCGAGCAGATCGGAAACGTTGCGGGAACCGGCGAATACCACTGGATGGCGGGCAATTTCATCAAGTACGACGGGCCGCTGACCGTCAACGACTTGCCCGTGGACGCGCACGAATTGATTTCGTTGTGCGCCCCACGCCCGGTGTTTATCGGCGGTGGCGCGGCGCAGGGAGATGGATGGGCGGACGCCAAGGGGATGTTCCTGGCAGCCGCGGGCGCGGGGCCGGTGTACAAGCTCCTGGGCAAGATGGACCTGGGCACCACGGAGTTTCCTGCGATCGAAACGGCGCTGATCGGCGGCGAGATCGCGTTTCGCCAACACAGCGGCGGGCATACTCCTGCGCCGAACTGGGCCACATTTTTGAGCTTTGCATCGCGCTACATCAAGGGCGCGCCCGTTAATTGAAATTGTCTGTGTGCTCCGGGCTGCTGGCTGAGAGAAGGAATAGAAGAGAGATACCTCGCTCCGCTCGGTATGACGGCGGGCAGGGGCGGGCCCTTCGAGGTTCAGGGCAAATAGAAGGCAGCGCCTGTACGGCGAGATGGAGCTTCGTTGCTAAGCTCGCAAAAGCGGCGCCGAGGCGCCGCACTCCAAATTAGTGGCAGGAGCAGCCGCCACCGCAGCAGCCGCCGCCTCCGCCGGAGAAGCCGCCCGAGGGCGTGGAGGAATTGCCGGAGCCAGCCATGGCGAAAACGGAAAGCTGGATCGCGGCTTTCTTGCTGGAGCACTTGGGGCAGGAGATTTCCTGCTGCTTATTGATGACGATCTTTTCAAAGCGCTCGTTGCAGTCTTCGCAGATGTATTCGTAGATGGGCATTGCCGGGAATCCTCCAGATGGGACTTCGCTAGGCTGTTTCGTTCAAAAGACTATTATAACGCAGGTGCCGCACTACGACGTCATGTACCAGCCGCCATTCACGCTGATGGTCTGGCCGGTGATGAAATCGCTTTCCGCAAGCAAGACAGCCGTGCGCGCGATCTCTTCCGGCGAGCCGAAGAAGCCCACGGGCAGGCGTTCCGCGGAAGCGTTGGGATTGGAGGTAATCATGTCCGTCTCGATCAGCGCCGGGGCAATCGCATTCGCGGTGATGCCCTCTTTGGCGAGCAGCGCCGCATAAGAGTGCGTCAAGCCAATGAGCCCCGCCTTGGACGCGGCATAGTGAGGACCGATGACGCCACCCGTTTGTGCCGCGACGGAGGAAAGATTGATGATGCGGCCCCAATGGCGCTGGCGCATGCCGGGGAGGACGCGTTGGGTGACGAGGAAAGCGGACTTGAGGTTGACGTCAAGAAGGTGGTCCCAATCGGCTTCCGTCAGCTCTCCGAATGGCTTGATCTGGGAAATCCCGGCGTTGTTCACGAGGATGTCCACGGGGCCGAGGTCGCGCTCGACGGCGGAGACCAAGCGATCGACATCCGCGGAGACGGAAACATCGGCCTGGAGCGCAATGGCCCGCGAGCCGAGCTTCCGAATCGCCGCGCAGACCTCCTCTGCCGCAGACTGCTCCTTCCGGTAGTTCACGGCCACATGGGCGCCCGCGCCGGCCAAGGCGATGGCCATGGCGCGGCCCAAGCCGCGGCTGGCGCCGGTGACCAAGGCGATGCGGTTTTCCAATTCTAGCGACATGGAAGTTCTCCTCGCCCAAGGATAGCGCAGAAGAATAAGAACGGCCCCGGCGAACCGGGGCCCTTGAGAGAACGGAACGTTATAGACAGGATGACCGATTGGTGCGCCGGGTTTGCGGCTGTAAAAGCAGCGGCAAGCCGCCGCACTCCAAACAAAGCAACCCAGGAGCGCCCGCCTCCCTCCTGCGGCGGGCAAGCAGAGGGCGGCCGCCACAAAAGGAGGACAAGGGCGTTAGTCGCCGGCAACCGCTTCGGTGGCGGCTTCGGTGGCCTTGGGCGCGTCGTGGCCATTGCCATTGCCGTTGGCCGGGGCGATGGTGACGGGCTTGTTGGCGTTGGTGAAGTTGGCCGGCACCGCCTTGGCGATGTCGCTGACTGCGCCGATCTGCACGACGGTCGGCTGCGGCTTCTTCAAAACGAGCTCTTCGTAGATCGCGCGAACCTTGGCCTGCTCTTCGAGAGCCTTCTTGCGGCGGATGCGGTTTTCTTCGGCAGCGGTCACCGGGATGTCATGCTCGATGTGGCGTACGCGCGCGGCGTCTTCGGCGTCAATCACGAGAGAGTGCTCGTAAGAGCCGAGGTTGACGTTCTTGCCTTTGGCGTAGATCTCATGCTTGCCGTGGTTCTTGTACCACTCGGCCACGGTCGCGTTCTTATGCATGTTTTCGATGATCTGGCGCCAGCCGATGCCGGTGTTGTAAGCGCAGAAGCTGATTTCGCCCTGCTGCGTGCCGTAGGGGATGATGCACATTTCGGTGCGGCGGAAGTCGTAGTTGAAGAGATCCTGGAACCACATCCCTGCGATGAACAGGAAGTTCCAGGGATCCTGAGCGCGGCGCTTCATGGCATCTTCGTAGGTGCGCTCGGGAGAAGTCTTGCCGTACTTGCTGGTGGAGCCCTTGGTGAGCGCCCAGGTCTTATCAAATTTCTTGAAGAGATCGTACAGCTTCAAGCCTATGGGGCCTTCAAAGGGCTTGTAGTTCTTCAAGAGGGCCATGGCCATCATGAAGTTGGAGAAGCTCTTGCCGCGGGCGGCATCGGTGATTGCGGTGACATCCGCGGTGAGTTGCTGCGCGTCGAGGAAGCGCGGAACGGGAGCCCATTCCTTGGTTTCCTTGTTGATCATGATGGCCGTGCCCACGCCGCAATTGGGGTGGCAGCCGCAGGAGAGCGAACCCCACTGGGATTCGTTGCCCTTGACCATGTCCGCGAAACCCGCGAAGGTGCTGATAAAGGAGATGGGGAACCAATCGCGCGTCGGCTCGATGCGGCCAACCTGTTTGCTGACATCGTTGGCGAGGTGCGAAAGGGTGTAGCGCTGGCGTAGACGCCGCTCGGGAGTGATGTCTTCATCGCGACCGGTAAAGGAAACCGGCTGGAAGCTGATGAAGGCGATTTTCTTGGGGTTCTCCATCGCGAACTTGACGATGGCGCCGACCTGATCGTTGTTCATGTTGTTAACGATGGTCACAACAAGCACGATTTCGATGCCGGCTTCGTGCATGTTTTCGATGGCGCGCAGCTTGACGTCGAAGAGGTTGCCGATCTGGCGATGGCTGTTGGCGTCGTTGCCAATGCCGTCGAACTGGAGATAGGCGTAGCGCAGCCCGGCTTCAAAAGCCTTCTTGCAATACTCCTTGCTCTTGGCGAATTCGATGCCGTTGGTGGCGGCTTGCACGGAGTTGTATCCGACCTTGCGCGAGTAGCGGATGGCGTCGAAGAAATACGGGCTCATGGTGGGCTCGCCGCCGGAAAACTGCACGGACATCTGGCGGCGCGGCTTGATCTTTACCGCGTTATCCAGAATTTCGGCGATCTCTTCCCAGGAAAGCTCGTGGACGTAGCCAACCTGGTTGGCGTCCATGAAGCAGGGATCGCACATCATGTTGCAGCGGTTGGTCAGGTCCACGGTGAGAACGGAACCACGGCCATAGCGGACGTTCGACGAGCCGTGCCTGTGCTGGCCCTCGTCGTTGTGCGCCGGAATATCGCGGCCGGGGAACTGCGATTCAATCCACTTGAGGAAGCTGGAGTCCACGGCCATGAGGTCTTCGTAATGGCCGTGCTGCGGGCAGTCCTTGATCATCCAGACCTGGCCATCGCGCTCGACGATCTGCGCTTTGATCTCGCCGACCTTTTCATGAGCGAGGTCGCGCCAATCTTTCGCGCCACTGATGATGGCCTCGCGGGCTGCTTTCACGCAGGCAGGGCAGAGCGAATCCGTCTGCCGCGGAAAACCCAGCGTTGGCTTGGTCTTTTCCCAGGATTTCAGGAGGGGTTTATCGGACCACTGCGGAGTAATGGAAGGGTTGGGATTGCGCTTGTTGAAGTATTGAAAGGTATTGAAGGTGATACCCGCCGTCTTGCAAACGATCCAGTCCATGGACCGTAAAAATTGCGTGCTGAGAGGATTCGGCATGCAGCTATAGCCTCACTTTCAAAATCGACTAAGCAAACTCAAATTAAAACCACAAAATGAACCAGGATGAAACAGCCCCCAAGGCTTTTCCAGAGTACCACGCACCGAAGTGCGTACGTAAGTCTTGCGACTCCTATAGCTTGCATGGGGCAGGGAGCAGAAGCCAGCAGGATACGGTGAATGGTCAAAAACAGGGGTTGAACGGCGCGGGAGACCAGCAAATGGGGTCTTAGAGGTGGCTCTTTGGCGGTTTACTCTCAGGACGCAAGTGCCCGCAATTTGCAAAGAATTGGTGATTCCCGGTTGGCCCTACTCGTTGAGAGTGGGGTGCAGCACGGCGATGAGGAAATGGGCAAAGTGCGCGGCGTCGTCGTCCATCTGCAGCCAGCGCACCACACAGTGGTCGGAAAGGTATTTGGCGACCCGCGATTCGGGGATGCCCAAGTGATCGGCCAATTGGGGCCGGATGGACTCGCCGCGGCGGGCGGCGCTGCTGCGCATCAGGTTGGGAATGGCTACCCGCAGGGTTTGACAGGCTTCGACATAGTAATACGTCGTGAGGTCGGAATCGGTCAGCACCCATACTCCCGGGCCAGCCGGCGCTTTATCTGCCGCTTCCAGCTTGGTTGGCGCACAGGCCAGCAGACGCCGAAAATTCATTTCCAACTGTGTGAGTCGCGAGGCCAGCCCCGGATCGCCGGAGCGTCCGCGCAGGCTCGGCGCGACGGGTGATTCCATGGAGAGCTCGAGAGGCTCCGCAGGACGGGCGGGCCTCTCCTCAGAAACGTCAATGGCACGGGGCGGTGCCGGAGCAGGGCGCACTTCCTTCGGCGTTGAAACTGTTTGCTCGGGGCGTTTCGAGGAGCGGCGATGATCCCGCCCACCACGGCGGCCGCGTCTATGCCTTTTCGCTGGGGCAGGAGCAGGGGCGCTCGCTTCTTGAGGCGCCTCGACTTGTGTCACTTCCGCTGCGGAAGATGCAGTTTCTTGTGCGACTGGCTCTGGCGACAGCGGACTCCCCGCGTCCTCGCTTGCCGCAACTTCCGGCGCATCAGCAGGAGCCGCTGGCGCGGGAATTTCCGCAGCGACGGTGGCACCAAGACGCGTGGCGTTTTCCTGCGCCTTGGTCTTCCAATCGGCGCGACGGAAGCGCTCTGCCGCGGTCATATACCATTTGCCGGCATCCTCGGTCTGGCCATTGGATTCGAAATAGCGCGCCAGTTCAAAGGCGACCATGGCGTCACGCGTTTTTAGAAAGAGTGCCGTGAGCTGTCCGGCGGGATCCTTGGCGGTCCGTGCTCTTCGGATTCTTGCGGTGATCTGCTTCCAATCGGCCATACTGTGATGGCATTCTAACAGCGAATCAGAACTTCTGCCAACGGGCACCTAAAGAAACCGCCCGGCAGCCTAGAGGGGCCCGGACCGTGCTGTTTACTGATTGACGTCAGGCCATCCGCAAAGTATGCTTTTGCAGGTGAGCGAGGAGACGCAAATGCAAGCGCGACGTGCCATTTTCGCGACCGCCCTTTCTTTTAGCCTCATAACCATCCCCGCGTGGGGAGCGCCTACGGCTGCGCTCGGGACCGTGATTGCCGCGGACCGCGCTCATGTGGGTGAGGCAAAGGCGGAGGTCGGAACCACGGTTTACGGTGGCGATAGTATCAGCACGGAACTCCAAGGCAGTGTGCAGCTCCGCGCAGGCAAGGCACGGCTGCTGCTTCTCAGTTCCAGCAGCGCCGTGGTCAGTGACACTCAGGGCGCGCCCGCCGCAAAGCTTCTGAGCGGCGCAGCCACGTTTTCCACGGGGAATGCCCATGCGTTCACGTTGTTTGCCTCCGCGGCGGCCATCCGTCCGCAGACCGATGCGCCAACCATCGGCCGGGTGTCGTATATAGGCCCGAAGGAATTGCTGGTACACGCGACTCGCGGGTCTCTGGTTGTTACCGTGGACACCGATACACAGATCATCCCGGAGGGAAGCTCCTACCGCGTGCTGGTGGATCAACCCGAAGAGATGGCCCAGGGACCTGCCGGTGCAGGTTCGGGTAATGAAGGATGGCCAGGGAGTCACCATGAACCACGGAAGGCAGGGCGCAACCGATTTCTGTACGTGGCCGGCGGTTTGACCGCTGTGGCGACGTATCTGGCGGTTTCGGAAGCGCTCGAAAGCGCTGAGCGGCCCTAATTCCAGGGACACGAACTTCAACAGATGGAAAGGCCACTGCCTGGCAAATGCAGTGGCCTTTTCCTTTCTGTAAGCAAAAACAATCCTTTATCCTACAAGCCCGCGACGACTTCGATTTCGACCAAGGCATCCTTGGGCAGCCGCGCGACCTGCACGGTTGAACGCGCCGGAGGAGCGGTGGTGAAGTAGCGCGCATAGACCTCGTTCATCGCCGCAAAGTCGTTCATGTCTTTCAGAAAAACCGTGGTTTTCACGACATGGCTGAGCGATGCGCCGCCCGCCTCCAGAATCGCCTTCAGATTTTGCAGAACGCGCTCCGTCTGCTGCTGAACAGTTACACCGGCAAATTCTCCCGAAGCCGGGTCCAGTGCAATCTGGCCGGAAATGAACAGGAACCCATTGGACTTAATCGCCTGGGAATAGGGCCCGATGGGTTTGGGGCCATGGTTGGTCAGAACTACATCTTTCATGGTGCACTTTCCTTTCCATGCGGAAAGAAAGAATAACAAAAGAAGTGCGGGGAGGGAAAATCAGTGAGCCCTGCGGCCACGGTTGCGAACGAAGCCGGTGTTGGAGTGATTGCGGTTGGCTTCGCGACTGGCGATGAGTTTCTCAGCCGCATCATTCGAGAGACCCTGATTGACCACTTCCAAAATCTGCTTTTCCGACATGCTCGTGTTCTTCAGGCGGCCGATCTGCTCGCTCGTGAGCGTGGGCAAACCCTCGATGCGGCGATGGATGATAGCCTGGACCGTGGGATTGGAGAGTCCGATCAGTTTGAGAGTAATGGCTTCGCCACTGAGAATGTCGATCTGACCGGACCTGGCCATTTCCAGGATTTGCTCATCGGAATAATCCGCCTGGGACAACTGAATCGCGGCATCGGCATTGGAAAAATCATGATGGTGATCCCGCGCGGCTTTCAATAGCGCCAGGCACAAATCATCGCTCGCGCCAACTCGTTTGAGTTTCGCGAGTTGGGCAATCTCCAGATCCGTCACATTGAGCTTCTTGACCTCGTCCACGCTGGAGGACCACATCCCCGCCTGGTCGAGCGGGGCATAGTTGGTCTTTGGCTGTGTTTGGCACCCGGCTACCGCCAGTAAACACACACCAAGAAGCAGGGAGGATGGCCGCATGATTCTATTCTAAGTGGTACAACCGCGAGCGGGGTGACGTGTGCCTTCGTTGATACCGGACGGGCGGGCAACGAGCGCTACACCTGGTAGGTGCGCTCAACCCCGTAAACGCCGTTGATGCGGCGGATGTTGGAGAGAATTGTTTCGAGTTGGCGTTTATCGGCGATCTCCAGGCTGGCCTCAATGCGCGCGTTCTGCCGGTCGGGACGGCTGTCGAGCGAACGGATATTGGAGCCGGCATCGCTGATCACCGCCGTGATTTCCGCAAGCAGCCCAGGACGATCCTTGGAACGGATGCTCAATTCGACGGGGAAGGTGGCCACGCCGCCGGCGCCCCATTCCACAGCAATGCGCCGCTCCGTCTGGTACAGCAGGTTCTGCACGTTGGGGCAAATTCGTGTGTGAACCGCAACGCCGCGGCCGCGTGTGACGTACCCGATGATGTCATCGCCTGGAATTGGATTGCAGCACTTCGCGCGAAACACCAGCAGGTCGTCGTGCCCGCGCACGATCAGAGGCGCCTGGCCGAAGCCCAGCATCCGCTTAACGGTCTTGACCAACGTCGGCTTGGCGTCTTCCGGGGACTTCCCGGCTTCCTTCGAGGGCTCGCCAAAATAGCGCGCCAGCACCTGCCGCGCGGAGTATTTGCCAAATCCCACCGCGGCAAATAGATCCTCTGGCCGAGAGATGCCGTACTCCGCGGCAAGCTTCTGCAGTTCCTCGTAAGGAATCTTCTTCAAACCCCTGGGGAAATTGCGCGATTCATTTTCCAGCAGGCGCTTGCCCATTTCCGTGGCTTCTTCGCGCTCCTGGGTATTGATGAAATGGCGGATCTTGCTTTTGGCGTGGGAGGACTTCACGAAGCTGAGCCAGTCGCGGCTGGGCTTGTGCCCCTTCTGCGTGAGAATCTCCACGACGTCTCCGCTCACGACCTCGTGCCGCAGCGAGACCATCTGCCCGTTGACCTTCGCGCCGACGCACTGATGACCCACTTCCGTGTGCACCGAGTAGGCAAAGTCCACGGGCGTGGCGCCCTTCGGCAATTCCAGCACGCGCCCCTTTGGTGTGAAGGCGTACACTTCCACCGGCGCAAGGTCCACCTTCAGCGTGGAGAGGAATTCGCCCGGCTCCTGCAATTCCTGAGACCATTCAATCAACTGCCGCATCCAGGCAATGCGCTGGTCATCGTCCGTGGAAACAGGCCTGCCGTCCTTGTATTTCCAGTGCGCCGCCACGCCCTGCTCGGCAATGCGGTGCATATCCTGCGTGCGAATCTGGATTTCAAAGGGCTGCCCGCCGTGAATTACCGTCGTATGCAGCGATTGGTACAGATTTGGCCGGGGCATGGCGATGTAGTCTTTGAACCGGCCGGGCACCGGGCGCCAGATGTGGTGCACGACGCCGAGAGCCGCATAGCAATTGCGCTCGGAATCCGTGATCACACGAACGGCCAGAAGATCGTAAATCTGATCCAGGCCGCGCTCCTGCCGGACGATCTTGCCGTGCAGCGAATTCAAGCCTTTAACGCGGGCCTCCAGCTCGGCAGGAATGCTGTTCTCCACGAGCTTGGTGCGAATGGTGTTCTGAACGTCTTCGAGAAACTTCCTGTGAATGGGGTCTTTCTCGGTGACTTCCTTCTGCAGAGAAAAGAACGCGTCCGGCTCCAAATAGCGGAAAGAAAGATCCTCGAGCTCGCCCTTGATCACGGCCATGCCGAGGCGGTGGGCAATCGGGGCGTAAATATCCATGGTCTCGCGAGCGATGCGGAGCTGTTTGGAGGGCTCGAGAAATTCGAGGGTACGCATGTTGTGCAGGCGGTCCGCGAGTTTGACGACGACGACACGGACGTCGTGCACCATTGCCAGCAGCATCTTGCGCACGTTTTCCGCCTGCCGCGCCTCCGGGGCCATCATGTTCAAGCGGCTGATTTTGGTCACGCCTTCGACGAGCAGGGCTACTTCTTCTCCAAATCGTTCCTGCAGGCGCGAGAGGGGGAACTCGGTATCTTCGATGACATCGTGGAGCAGCGCCGCCGCCAGTGTCGTAGCGTCCAGGCGCATATCCGCCAGGATGTGCGCGACTTCCAGGAGGTGGGAGAGATAGGGTTCGCCGGAATTGCGGAACTGGTCGCGGTGACGCTCGGCGGCAATATCGTAAGCCCGGCGGACCAGCCAGGGATCTTCGGAAGGGCGGTTCAGGCGCAGCTTCTCAAGGAGCTCTTCCAAGCGGCCATTGAGTTGCCGCTCCGTGCGGTCACGGTTGAAATTGAGGGGGAGATTGGCGCGCGAACCCATGCTCTAGTGTACGCCCAGAGAGCGCCGCGAAAAAATATTGTGCGGGCGAAGAAGCGAGAAAGGAAAAGGGCGGCTACACGGCCGCCCTCCCCAACTTAAGAATCGAATGAATGGCTTACTGAGCCGACTTGCGCTCCGCCTCTTCCGCTTTCTTCTGCTTGATTTCCTTTACCTTGTCGAGCAGGTCGTCGGCCTGCTTGGTGAGGGCATCGCGCTCCCCCGCCGACTCCACGATATCCGCCTTGCGGCGATAGAGGAGGTTCAGGTAGGTCATGGCATCGTCGTAATCCGGTTTGATCTGGATGGCCGTCTCGAGGCTCTTGATCCCTTCTTCGACAAGGCTGTCGTATTGCTCGGCATAGGCCTTGCGGACGTCAGGAGGCAGCGGGGCGGTGTCCTGCACCTGCTTCTTCACGTTGTTGCGGTTATATTCCGCGCGCATCTCCGTGTTGCCGCGATAGGCGAGGGCCCAATCGATAACGCCAATGGAGTAGTAAGGTTGGGGGTCCTGTGGCTTGATCGCGATGTGTTTCTGGTGGTAGCTCTTGGACTCCTCAAATTTCTTTGGCTCGAAGGGCTGACCGGCCATCTGGTACTCAATCGAAGCGAGACCGTCGATGGCGCTTATGTTGTTGGCGTCCATATCCAGCACGCTGGTATATTCCTGAATCGCCTCATTGCCGTGGCGCAGGTTCTCTTCCGAGGGAGCGCCCGGAATGTACTGGCTGGCATAGGCGGTGGCGAGATAAAGGCGCGCATTCAAAAGGTTCGGATCGAGATCCTTCGCCTGTTTGAAGAACTCGACGGCCTTGTCGTACTGGCCGTTCTTGAATTCTGCGACACCTTTGTTGAGGTCATCGCGGGCCTGCAATTTGCCGCAACCCGAGAGACCGTAGGAGAGAGTTAAGAGCGCCGCCAGAAAAAACATCTGGCTGGCAATGCGGGTAAACCACGAGCGGGTTTCCCTTAAAACCGAATCTTGAGTCATCGAGGCATCCATCCCTGGTAGGCGCAACCCCGACGAAATCGGGATTACGGCTAGGATTCTATAAAGCCCTATAGGGGTCATTCCATCACGTTCAGGGGTTTTTTTCCAGTTCAGATGTTAGCAAACCCACGGGTGAAACTCTCGCGGCTTGCATGTCATCCAAAACCCGGGCCACCACCTGAAACTCGAGGGAACGATCTCCCTGCAAGAAAGCAACGCGTTGAGCGCGCAGTGCGAAAATCCGTTCGAGCCGTTCACGCAATTCTTCGCGTTGCACTACCGACTGGTTGATCCGGAGCGAGCCGTCCGAAGCAATCTGTACAATGATTGTTTCCGGCGGAACAACCTTGACCGGCGAGCCCGCTTCCTGGGGCAGATTCGCCTGGAGTCCCATCTGCCGGTGCGGAATGACCATGAAGATCACCAGAAGCACCAACAGAATATCGATGAGCGGGACCACATTCGCTTCACACAGCATCTCGCCCTTACCGCCAATCAAGCCAATACCCATAAGCCACCTCGCGGCCAGATAGGGCCACTGCGAGGAGGACTCTCACAACCCTGCGGCGAAAACTCCGAAACGCTACTGCCCGGCCTCGAGCTTGGCGGTGATGAGGCCGACCTTGTCGATTCCCGCTTCTTTCATGATGTCAATCGCCCGGGCCACGTCCATGAAGAGGACGTCGTTGTCGCCCTTGACGAAGGCGACCTTTTCGGCGCGGTCCTTGAAGATCGTTTCCATGCGGGGACCCAGTGCCTGCCAGTTGGTGTCCTCGTTATTGATCTTCAGCTTGCCGCCCATGGCTACCTGTACCACCACCGTCTTGTTCATTTGCTCTTGATTCACCTGCTGGTCTTTTGGAGACGGCTGCGGTACCAGCGTATCGAGCCCCTTGGGCGTCAGAGGCGTAATAACCATGAAAATGATGATGAGCACCAGCAGAATATCGATCAACGGCACGATATTCGGCGTGGCCATCGAACTTCCAGCACTTCCTAAGTCCATCCCCATTGCAAGTTCTCCTGTCGAGCCGGACGACCTAAGTTTGCCGAGAAGTGGCGCGCGCCGGGTGGGAGCCGGCGCGCGCCCGAATCAGCTCAACAAACGAATGGTGCGAACGGCCGATGCACTATAACTGGCCTCCGGCGGCAGGATTTGCCTGCGCCTGAGGGCTGTTGGTCTGCCTGCCGACCTTTTCAGTCAGCAGACCAAGTTGGTCCACGCCTGCGGAACGAATTTCGTCCACGACGGCGACAACGTCACCGTACTTGGCACGGGCATCGGCTTTTACATAGACGGTTTTGTCCAGTCTATTGGCGATCTGGTCCTTGACCTCATTGGTGATGGCTTCCTTGGTGATCTTGGCATTTTGGAGGTAGAGCGTGCCATCCCGCGTGACCGCCACGACGACGGCATCGTCCTTATCCGCATCCTTCATATCGTGCGCATTGTTCGTGGGCGCCAAATCCACCTGGTGGGTTTTCTGCAACATCGGTGTGACCACCATGAAGATGATCAGCAGCACCAGCATGATGTCCGCCATCGGAATCACGTTGGGCGCCGCCATCTGGGCTCCAGCAACTGGCTTGTAGGCCATGGTTATCCTTCTTCCGGCTTACTTCTTCGCTGCGCCGCGGCGCAGAATGAAGTAGTTGATCAGCTCCATCGAGGAGTTGTCCATCTCGACGTCAAAAGCTTCCACCTTATTGGTGAAGTAATTGTACGCCCACACGGCCGGTACGGCGACGAGCAAACCGAACGCGGTGGTAACGAGGGCTTCGGCGATACCGCCGGCGACGGCCGACAAACCGGTGGCCTTCTGCTGCTCGATGCCCTTAAACGCGTTCAAGATGCCGACGACCGTGCCGAACAGTCCGACGAACGGCGCCGTGGAACCAATGGTGGCCAGCGCCGAAAGCCCACGCTTCATTTCCGCGTGCACGATGGCGACCGACCGCTCCAGGCCGCGCTTGGCGGCTTCGATGACTTCCGTGTCGGACACCTGCTGGGAGGCCGACTGGAACTCCGAAAGACCGGTGGCGACAACCTTGGCGATGTGGCTCTTCTTGTTGCGCTCGGCGATGGCGATAGCTTCGTCGAGTTTGCCATCCTTGAGGGCGCCCGCCACTTGCTGCACGAACACACGCGACTGCTTGCGCGCGTTGTTGTACATGAGGAAGCGGTCAATCATGACACCGAAGGAATACACCGAAAGCCCGAAAAGAATGACGACCACGATCTTGGCGAGCAGGCCCATCGAACTCCACATGGAACGCAAGTCCCAAGAGGTAGTCGGGGCTTCCTGCAGCCAAACTGCATAGACGTAGAGAGTTGCTAACATTCGTTTGCTCCTTAATTTCCTACTGGCTCCTGAGCTGCGGGAACCAACAAGATTGTTTATTGAACTGCGTACTCAGAACGGCGCGCAGGGTCCCACGACGCCCGCGCCGCCCCGTTGCACTACTGAGCCAGAGAGAAAATCACGTCGATTTCAGTGTCCACTTCCACGGGCTCGCCGTTGAGCAGTGTTGGCTGATAGCGCCACTGCCGCACAGCGTCCAACGCCGACTGCACGAGCAGGGGATGGCCCGAAACCATGACAAGCTGTTGCACCGAGCCATCCTTGCCAATGATGGCGTGGAGCTTCACCGTGCCACTGATGCGCGTCTGGCGCGCCAGGGGCGGGTAAAGCGGTTGTACCTTGTTGACGAGCCGCGCTGCCTGCACGTTGCCGCCAACCAGCACGCGCTTCGGAGTCACCTTGGGTGGTGGCGGAGCTTTCGTTCCGCCAATCACGCCGCCAAGCACGCCGCCCATCGAACCACCCGCGATGCCGCCCGGCACGCCGCCGGCGATACCCTGCATGCCGGCGTCCGGTGGCAACTCCTCTTCCTTGATGATGTTTACTTGCGTCGGGATGGCTTTCGGGGCCACGAGCTTGCCGGCATCCATCAGGCGGACGGTCGGCCTGATCTTCACCTGCACGACTGCGGGCGGTGGAGGAGGTGGCGGGGGCGGAGGTGGCGCCAAAAGGATGGAAGACATCATAGCCCTCGGCAACGCCTCGGTGTAAATCAACGGAATGAGAATCAAAATCACAAGGAAGAAGACTTGCAGAATCATGGACACAACCACGGTCCACGGCTTGTTCGTCTTCTCTTTTGCACCTGATATAACCATTTCTTCAAACATGGTAACTACTACCTCCTCCCGGCGGGCGCCAGGCGCGGTTGCCCGCTCCCGTTTCCCTTGGGTCTGTTGCCGGCTGCGGTTCCGGTGCCCGCTGCCACTCCCTGTCCGCGCCACCTATTCCAGGCGACGACAAGGGGAGCAGCGATACCAAAACTGGAGTACGTTCCTACTACAATTCCCACCACCAGGGCAAAGGAAAACGCCCGAAGCACCTGGCCGCCCATCAGGAACAGGACGAGCACGGTGAGAAAGGTCAATCCGCTGGTCAGGATCGTTCGCGACAACGTCTGGTTAATCGATTTATTGACGACGTCGGCGAACGGCTCCTTGCGCAACAGGCGGCTGTTTTCCCGGATACGATCGAAGATCACGATCGTGTCATTCATCGAGTAGCCTACCAGGGTTAACAGCGCCGCGATTACCGTCAGCGAAATTTCAAATCCGAAAACTTTGAACAGGCCCAGGGTGATGAGCACGTCGTGAAAAACCGCAATCACCGCCGCCGCTCCGTACACCCACTCGAACCGGAATGCAATATATAACAGCATGCCTGCCAAAGCATAGAGGGTTACTCGAATGGCCTGATTGCGTAACTCGCCACCTACCTTGGGTCCGACGATTTCGACGTTGCGGATGGTGAAGGGCGCGAGCGAATAAGTGTCTTTAATCGCGGAGAGGACCGCGGGGGTGGCGCCTTCCACCTTGGAAAGCTCGTCAAGACTGCTGAGCACGCCATTCTTGTCCGTGTCGCGGAAGGTCAGGAGGTTTTTTGCAATTTGCTGGTACTTGTCCCCGGCATTGACGGACAGCCCGAGCGGATCCTTCTGGGAGAGTGCATTGGCGAGCGCCGAGGGAGTCACGGCATTGAAGTCCGCCTTCCCGGTACCCTCCACGCCATACGTGGCGTCCAGGGCCGTTAGGACCTTGGCCTTGCTCTCATCGAGCGCCTGATCCCCCTGGCCGACCTGTTCGACGAAGATCAACACTTCGTTGGAGTTAGGGTTGGCGATGTCGCTGACGCCCTGAATTTCGCTGTTGCCCAAGCCCTGGCGCTGCAGGCTGGCGCGCAACTGGTCCACGTTTGGAGGATGGGCGAAGCGGACATCCACGTTCGTGCCTCCCCGGAAGTCGATGCCATACTTAATGCCGCCCTTCAAGAAGATGGCGGACCATCCGATGAGCAAGAGAAGACCGCTTAATGTGAAGAAAAACTTGGCCTTGCCCATCCAGTCAAGGTTTGGCTGTTTGAAGATCTCGATCATTCCGCTTTGCGCTTCCCTTCTTTAGACTCCATCGGGTTGCTGTTTGTTCCCGCGCCGCGGCGAGGGAGTACTACTAGAACTGCAAACGCCCCTTAAATACTGATTTCCGCCTGGCGGTCCATTTTCGTCAGGTGATACTGGAAAATCGTCTTCGATACGAAGATGGCCGTGAACACGTTGGCGATCAAACCGATGGTCAACGTCACGGCAAAACCCCGAATCGGGCCGGTGCCAAAGATGAACAGGAAAAAGGCCGAAACCACGGTCGTGACGTGGGTGTCGATAATCGTTAGAAAGGCCTTGCTGAACCCCGCCTCCACCGCCGCCGAGGACGACTTGCCGTTGCGCGATTCCTCGCGGATGCGCTCAAACACGAGCACGTTGGAGTCTACGCCCATACCAATGGTCAGGATGACACCAGCGATACCGGGCAGCGTCAGCACCGCACCAAACATGGCCAGCGCCGCCAGAAGAATAACCAGGTTCAGGATCAAAGCCAGCACGGCGTTGACGCCGGAGAGCCGATAGTAAAAGACCATGAAGACCATGACCACAAGCAAGCTCAGGATGGAAGCGCGCACACCGTGGCGAATGGAGTCCGCCCCAAGCGAAGGGCCAACCGTCCGCTCTTCCAGATACTTGATCGAAGCTGGAAGCGCGCCGGCGCGAAGCACCAGGGCGAGGTCGTGCGCGGATTCCTGGCTGAAGTTTCCGTCAATGCGCCCCGAATCCTCGATGCGGCTTTGGATCACCGGCGCTGAATACACCTTCTTCTCAAGCACGATGGCCATCTGACGGCCGCGATTCTGTTCGGTGAATGGGCCAAAGCGCCGCGCCGCTTCACCGGAGAGAACGAAATTGATCTGCCACTGTCCGGGCATTTCGGTATTGCGGCTCTCCGTGGCGCTGCGCAGGTCGCGGCCGGTCACAACCGGGGTGCGGCTGAGCACGTACCAATTCTCTGCGCTGTTCTGTGAATCTTGCGTCCGCGTGTCATTGCGGCCACGCACGATTTCCGTGCCCGGGGGAAGAATCCCACCGTGGGCGGCAAGAGCCGCGGCCTCCGAGGGATAGGGATTGGGATCTTCCACCAGCTTCAATTCCAATTGCCCGCCGGCCTGAATCACTTGTTTGGCACGCGCCGGATCGCCTTCACCCGGAAGCTGCACGAGAATTTCGTTTTCCTTGCGTCCATGGGGCTGAATGGTGGGTTCGGTAAGGCCCAGGGCGTTGATGCGGCGCTCGATCGTCTCGAGCGACTGGGACATGGTGGTTTCCTGGATTCGCGAAATGGCGCTCGGCCGCAGTGTCAGGAGGCTGGCGTTGACCTCGCCGGGAGCGGAACTCAACTCCCAATTCAACTCAAACTGATCGTGCACCAGATCGCGGAATTGCGAGACCTGGTCCGAAGGCACATTGCGCACCACGATGTGCGTATCGTCAACGCGGCGCACCTCATCGTAGCGGATGCCCTTGGTGCGCATCTGCGTCGTAAGGCGGTCGACGGTCTGGTCGGTTTCCTGGGCGATGGCTTCCTGCACCTGCACCTGGAGAATCAAGTGCGTGCCGCCTTGCAGGTCCAGCCCCAACTTAATCTGGCGTGTGAAATTATCCTTGATCTGTGCGAGTGAGGTCGGGAACGTCGGTAACCCAAAAATGAAAAAGATGCAGATCAGAATGACACCGAGGATGAAAGAAGCTTTCCACTTCAGATTAGGATTCATGGTTAACAGATCAAGCGCGAATCGCGACCCGCGGTGGAGTTACTTGGCCGCATCTTCCGATGCCTCCACCTGCGCAATCGCCGCACGCGCGACGCGAATTTTTACATTGTCGGCGATCTTCAGAATAATCGTATCGCCGTCCATGCCATTGATGGTGCCGTAGATGCCGGAGGTGGTGACCACCTTGTCTCCGTTCTTGATCGCGGAGAGCATCTCCTGCACCTTCTTGCGCTGCCGCGACTGCGGCAGAATCACCAGGAAATACATGATGCCAAACATGAGCGCCAGGGGAACCAGAAAAGTACCCAGGCCTCCCAAGCCGCCAGCTTGCCAAATCCAGAATGCCGCCAGATTCATTTTCTTCTCTGCCGCCCGTACCCTTTCCAAACCTACCGCAATCTAACTGTCCCGGAGCGATGCACTCGTGGCGCCTCCGAAGAGAAAAACCGCCACTGGAGCGGTGAGTTTCTCCGCTTACCCTGCCCGCCCGATTCTCGTCCTGAGACTCGACCCATTGCGGGTTGCCACAGCCACGTAGCGGCCTAAAGCCGCCCGAGGCAGGCCGCTTCAGGCTGGACCCGCACTGTAGCGGGCACACAGCTCTGACGCGAATTTTTCAAGGTGTCCAAAAGTGATAGCTTCTCGGATTTGACGCATGGTGTCAAGGTAAAAGTGGACGTTGTGGTGGGTCGCCAGGATCGCCGCGGTGATCTCTCCGGCGGCAAACAAATGCCGAAGATAGGCGCGCGAGTAGCGCCGGCACACACTGCAAGAACAATTTGCATCCACCGGCCGCTGGTCCTCAGCATAGCGCGCGTTCTTGATCAGCACGCGCCCTTCGCTGGTATACAGGCAGGCGTGGCGCGCCGCTCGCGTCGGCAACACACAATCCATCATGTCAATGCCTCGGGCGACGTAATCGGCCAACTGCTCCGGGCGTCCCGCGCCCATCAGATAGCGCGGGCGTTTTTTGGGGAGGAGTGCCGTGACCTGTTCGCTCATTTCACAGGTGAGTTCGTGCGGCTCGCCGACGGCCAGGCCGCCGACGGCGTAGCCCGGAAAATCTAACTCGAGCAATTGCCGCGCGCTCTCGCGACGTAGATCGGGGAATGTCGCGCCCTGTACAATGCCGAACTGCCACTGGGGCTGTTCCCCGTTGCGCTGCGCGGCGTCCAGAAAATACTTTCTTGCACGGCGCGCCCATGCGGTGGTGCGTTTCAGCGCCGCTTCGGCCACTTCGCGGGGCGCGGGCGTCTCGATGCATTCGTCCAGCACCATGGCGATGTCCGGACCAAGAGCGAGTTGGATCTCCGCCGCTTTTTCCGGCGTGAGCAAGTGCTCCGAACCATCCAGATGCGAGCGGAAGCGCACGCCGTCGTCGCTGATTTTCCGCAAGTCGGCCAGACTGAATACCTGGTAGCCGCCGGAATCCGTGAGGATCGCCCCGCGCCAGGACATGAAGGCGTGCAGCCCGCCGAGTTTGCGAATCAGTTCGTGCCCGGGCCTTAGATAGAGATGATAGGTATTGGCGAGGATGATGCCCGCGCCGAGTTGCTCGAGCGCTTCCTGAGTGAGGCCCTTGACGGTTGCGGCAGTCCCCACGGGCATGAATACCGGCGTCTCGATGACGCCGTGCGGCGTGCTCAAACGGCCGCGCCGCGCTCCGGTGGGATCGGTTTGCACAACTTCAAACGAAAAGTTCACGCCCCCAGTGTATCAGGAGAAAATGAACGCGATCCCCATCCGCAAGACGACGTAAACCGCCATCACGGTGACGGCAATCGTGAGCGACTTGCCACCTTTTAGCTTTTTGGGATTGGTCGCGGCGAATCCGATGGCGATCAAAACCAAAACCCATATCACAAAAATGTCCACGTTTTTGCAGAGCGCATCGAGCCACTTCGGCACGTCATCCGGCAGAAACGCCGCCACATTGGTGGCCACGGGATTTTGCAGGTCCACCGTGCCCACAGGTTTAAGGAAAAGCACCAGCAGAAGCAGCAGGCTACCGATATAACTGGGCACAAAGGCGTGCGACACAATCCCCAGTGACGTCTTGAAGTCCGTGTTTGCCCCGCCAAGCAGGTTGTACGAACCCCACATCACCAACGCCACGACTAAAAGAATCACGATGGGCGCCGGTGCGCCGAAAATGTAGCTGCTGATCGGGGCAAACTTCGCTCCGGCCTCGATCTGCTGCTGCTTCTGCTCGGGGGTGAGTTGTGACGCGCGCGAACTCTTCTCGATTTGCTGGCTCACGTAGTCCCGCCAGTTCATCCTCTGATTCAGACTAACCGCCGCGAGCAGCCCCAGCACGGCCATAATGACCAAGGGCAATAACCAACTGGGTTTACGGACGATGTCTTCAAATGTGGCTTTCGGCGAGAATAAAACGCCCACGATGCGGCCAAGGGGCGAAATGGCCGCGCGTGGCTGTGCGCCGGCTACAGGTATAGTTGCCATCGAGGACTCCTCCCCACAGGTTTGCACGTACTTCTGCTGTGGGTTCTACTATTGAGCAGGGGGAAAATATCACACTACGGGATTGCGGGGTAGCTCCGGGACGGCGGCGAGCAACTCCATGGTGTAGTCCGCCTCCGGCGCCGTCAGAATCATCTCCGCCGGCCCGAATTCCACGAATTGCCCGGCGCGCATCACCGCGATGTGCGTGGCCAGTTGCGCCACCACGGGTAGGCTGTGCGAGATGAACACATAGGTCAGTCCCAGTTCGGCCTGCAATTCCCGCAGGAGCAACAGCACCTGCGCCCCGACGGAAACATCCAGCGCGGAGACTGGTTCGTCCGCCACCACCAGTTTGGGTTTCAGGATCAGCGCCCGGGCAATCCCGATGCGCTGCCGCTGGCCGCCGGAAAATTCGTGCGGGTAGCGCGGGAGCGCGTCCTCGCCAAGGCCCACGCGCTGCAGAATCTCCCCCGCCTTCGCCAGGCTCTCCGTGCGCGGCAATTGCGGCTCATGGATCGCCAGGGGTTCCGCGACGATTTCGCCCACCTTCATCCGCGGATTCAGCGACGCGAACGGGTCCTGAAAAATCATCTGCATCTGGCGCCGGTAGGTGCGCATGTCTTTTGGCGAAAGTCCCAACAAGTCCGTACCTTCGAAAAGGACCTTGCCTTCGTCGGGCTCGATCAGGCGCAAAAGTATGCGGGCCAGCGTCGTCTTGCCGCAGCCGCTTTCGCCCACAATCGCAAACGTCTCGCCGGCCGCGACAAAAAAGCTGATGTCATCCACGGCCGCGAAACGCTCGCCTTTCCCGCTGGCAGTGAGAATGCCTCCGCCTCTCTGGTAATGCTTGCGGAGGTTGCACACTTCGAGCAGGTGGCTCATAGCAGCACGCACCTGGCGGCGTGGCCGCTCTGCGCGGGACGAAAATCCGGCACACCGCACTCGCATTCCGCGCGGCGATACGCACAGCGCGGCGCGAACGCACAGCCCGGCGAAAGTTCCGTCAATTGCGGCACTGTTCCGGGAATTGGTGTGAGCTTCCCGCGCTCGAGCGTGGGGGAAGCCGCCAGCAGCCCTTGCGTATAGGGATGCAGCGGCTGCATCAGCACACTAGCCGCAGGTCCTTCTTCGACCACGCGCCCCGCGTACATCACCGCCACGCGTTCCGCCACTTTGGCCACCACGGCCAAATCGTGGGTGATGAAGAGCAGCCCCAGCTCCATTTCACGGCGCAAACGGTCCAGCAACTCCAGGATCTGCTTTTGCACGGTGACGTCGAGCGCCGTCGTGGGTTCATCGGCAATCAGCAACTTGGGCCGCGCGGCCAGCGCCATGGCGATCATGGCGCGCTGCCGCAGGCCCCCGGAAAGTTGATGCGGGAATTGCTTTGCGCGCACTTCGGGTTCCGGCACGGCGGCTTGCTCGAGCGCGGCAATCACGCGGCGATCCACGACGCTGCGCGGCAGACCCGGCTCGTGCGCCCAGATGGCTTCTTCAATTTGCGTGCCGATGCGCAGCACGGGATTCAGCGAAGTCATGGGTTCCTGAAAAATCATGGCGATTTCACGCCCACGCACTTCGCGCCACTCCGGCTCGCTTAAGTTCGCCAGGACTTTGCGTTGCCCGTCTGCGGCGCTCAGGAAGGCTTCACCGCTCACGCGCGCTCCCGGCGGAAGTAATCCCATCAGCGCGAGTGACAACATCGTTTTGCCGCTGCCGGATTCGCCGACAAGCCCCAAGGCTTCGCCGCGGGCGATGCGCAGCGTAACCTCATTCACCGGCCGCACCCAGCCCGCGGCTGTGGGGAGTTCCACGGTCAGTAAATGAATGCGCAGCAACTCGTCCATCGCCCTATCATACGGTTTCGCCGGTGTCCCGGGGCAAGAAAGCCGGGGTTGTTGCGCGGCCGCAAAGCAGTTCCGGATAGCACAAACTCGCCGACTCTCTCACCCAATAAGCAAGAGCGGCGGCTAGAATGGAGTTCATGAGCAACATCACCTGTCCTCTTTGCGGCTCGCCCATCAAACAGCGGGGGTTTTTCGGTCAGGGAAAACCGTTTTGCATCCAGTGTGGCTGGAATCTGGAGCGGGCGGAGAATTCACTGAAGGAAAAATCGCGCGTTTCGCAGTTCATACTTGTGGCCTTTGCTGTTTTGGCGATTGGCTTATTCTGGGTTACCTCGAGCATAGACCGAGGTAAACACCCGGTTACTGCCCTTCCGATTCTCGCCATCTTTGTACTCGCGGGCGGATTACCTCTTTGGAGCTACCTTTCTACGAAGCGCGCCATCGCTCTCGCCAGAGCTACTCCATCCGTGCAGGGGGTGCAGGTACAGCCTGTCCCGGATGCATTTCTGCAGAGGATTCAATCTCTGCCCCGGCCACGCCGCGTCCGTTTTCGTTTTCCGGGAGCCCGTGCCGGGATTGTCGTGTTCGCCTTTGCCATCCTCTTCGGAATAATGTTCTTTGCCACAGCCCGTAGTGGAGCACCGGTGGGCCCGAGGAATGCCACGCCGTTGCCGTACGTCTTCTTTGTGGGCCCGATTGTCTTTGTGGGCCTGGTTGTAGGGATCGTGATCATTCCCGCGCTGCTGAAGGAGAAGCGCAACCGTCCTCTCTTCCAGGATGGAGAAGTGGCAGCGGCCCGCGTTCTTGCGCAACGCACCGTAGCTCAGGGGAAGAGCAGCTACAGCCAAATTGATTATGAGTTCCGCGCTTCCGACGGCCAGACGATCCGCAACTCCGAGCGGGATCTGAGCCAAAAGGTGTTCGAGGACATGTTGATTCCGGTTTTCTATGATCCCCGCGAACCTTCCCGGTGCGCGGCGCTTTGCGCCAGTTACTCCAAGTTGCCTGACGCCGAGGGCTGATTCATCGCTTGGCGAGCGGAAGCACAAATTTCCACGCGGTGTGCGTCTCGGAGAACCCGACGACCTTTACGTACTTCCATTTCGCCTTCCTTCCCGCAGCCAGCACATCCCCGTCGGACATACGATCCACGGCGCATCATCTGCCCGTTAATTAACGACGCTCCGATAATAAACTATCAGGCTCTATGGCTAGACCGGATTCCTCACCAGGGCGTGGCAGGAGACAAACCGCAGGGCTCCCACCAGAAAGCGGCGGGCGGGTAAACCGCGCGGATTCGCCCTGCGTTACACAATAGAGCGCGCCTATCTAGGGATCGGCCACTACAAAACGAAGGCGCTTCGGAAAAGCAGATTCCTCGCTGCGCTCGGAATAACCAATGTGTTTACGAGTTGCCGAGATGGTGCCGAGCAAGGCGCGACCCCTGTCTGAACGGCCCGGCAAAGGCTGTTCGGTTCGCCATTACGAACAAAACGCCGGCCCGAGAATTACAACAATGACAATCGCGGCAATCTGCTGTGTTCTTTATCATCAGAAAACGCTGCTCCGCGAGCCGGATTTCTTGTGTACGGGGATGTTCTCCACTTTCCAAGATTGCTCCGTGGGAAGCAAGAACTTGCTGGACACACCCGCCAGCAAATTCTTTGCGGGTCGCGTTGCCCGGCCCTAATCTGGAGCCGGAGCTATTCCATGGACGATGCGCGCTTCCCCAAGATCATTTATTTCCTGATGCTCGTGGCGGGCCTTTTGCAGTGGGTGCGATTCTATCCGCTGCTGCCAGAAAGAATGGCATCGCATTTCGGCTACGACGGCACGCCGAACGGCTGGCAACCCAAGGACGGATTTTTTCTCCTTATGCTGCTGGCGGTGGGCTTAACGTTTGGCGTCTCTTTCCTTGTGCCGCGCCTCATTGCCGCTCGCCCTGACAACCGCGTCAATCTTCCGCACAAGGACTACTGGCTGGCACCCGCGCGCCGCGAGGAAACTTTTCGTTTCATCGCCGCGCAGATGGCCTGGTTCGGCTGCGCCATCCTGTTCATTATCCTTTTTGCCACTTTTCTGGCCATTCGGGCCAATTTTTCGCCGGACAGCCATTTCGACAATGACACCATGATCAAAGTGCTGGCCGCATTCCTCTTCGTGACGGTTCTCTGGATCGTTCATTTCCTCCGCCACTTCTATCGCCTGCCGGCGGATGCTTCTTCCCGCCCCTGAGGAAAAAGCGAAAAATCTCAATTGTTAATTTTTCTTCGGGCGTTTTGTTTCTCAGGGTGTTTCCTCACTCGCACATCGCGCGAATCTTCATTGACTCCCACACTACAAGGGACTAGCGTAACGAAGTAGAAGTCGTCGGTGTCATTCGCCCGTTGCGAAGCGACTACAGGTTCCCGCACAACGCGGGAGTCGCCCTCGCAAGGTTCAACGCCCGTTAACGTCCGGTCCTTCACTTTGCCCCGGCAAAGCGGCAGACGAGTTGGCACATAGAACGCTTCTTTGCTTTCTCCAGTTCTCAGGACGGAGGCCATGAAAAAATATCTCATCGTGATCGAAGAAACGGGAGCGGGTTATGCCGCCTATTCCCCGGATTTGCCCGGCTGTGTTTCATCGGGCCACACCCGCAACGAAGTGGAGCGCAACCTGCGCGCCGCGCTCGCGCTGCACCTGAATGACTTGCGCGAGGAAGGCCAATCGGTGCCCGAACCGCATACTTATTCCGCTTATATGGAGCTTCTTCCCTGACCGAAAGCAGGAACGCCCGGCTTTCACCGGGCGTCTGCTCTACGAGTTTCGAGTTTCGTGCTCTCTAGAGTTGGTGAAAGGCACGATCAGTGATTGACGCACAGTTGTTCCAAGACCTAGGTTAAAATCATGAAGGTACGAGATGTGATCCGGCTTTTGGAAGCCGACGGCTGGTACCTTGCGCGAATCCGAGGTAGCCATCGTCAATACAAACATCCGGCAAAACGAGGCTTGGTGACATTGGCTGGCAAGCCCGGTGAAGATCTGGCGCCGGGGACTCTGAATAGCGTCATGAAACAGGCGGGACTCAAATCATGAAGAAGTATCTAATTGTCATCGAAGAAACTAGTACAGGCTTTTCCGCTTACTCGCCCGACCTGCCGGGCTGCGTCGCGACGGGTGCAACGCGAGCGGAAGTTGAAAAGAACATGCGCGAGGCGATCTCTTTCCACCTGGATGGGCTGCGCAAGGATGGCGAACCTGCTCCTGAACCACGCACATACTCCACCTATGTCGAACTGCCCGCATAATCGGGGATGAACGCGGGGAACAACACCTCTCTTTTGTTTTGAATTGCGCTTTTCTATAGATAATCGCGCGACGGCCCTTCCAGAAACGCCCGCAACTTTCGCGAGCGCGACGGATGCCGCAACTTCCGCAGCGCCTTGGCTTCAATCTGCCGGATGCGCTCGCGCGTGACCGCGAAGGACTGGCCCACTTCCTCCAGCGTATGCTCGCTGCCATCGTCCAGGCCAAAGCGCATCTTGATGACTTTCTCTTCTCGAGGCGTCAGCGTCTTCAACACCGAAGACGTCTGCTCCTTCAAATTCAGGTTGATGACCGCATCCGAGGGCGAGACCACGGCCTTGTCCTCGATGAAGTCCCCAAGATGCGAATCTTCTTCCTCGCCGATCGGAGTTTCCAGCGAGATCGGTTCCTGCGCGATTTTCAGGATCTTGCGCACCTTGGAGACCGGGATGTCCATGCGCTTGGCGATTTCTTCGCTGGTAGGCTCGCGGCCAAGTTCCTGCACCAACTGCCGGCTGGTGCGCACCAGTTTGTTGATGGTCTCGATCATGTGCACGGGAATGCGGATGGTGCGCGCCTGATCGGCAATGGCGCGCGTGATGGCCTGGCGGATCCACCAGGTCGCGTAGGTCGAAAACTTGTAGCCGCGGCGCCACTCGAACTTGTCCACGGCCTTCATCAGGCCGATGTTACCTTCCTGGATGAGGTCCAGAAACTGCAGCCCGCGGTTGGTGTATTTCTTGGCGATGGACACAACGAGTCGCAGGTTCGCTTCGATCAATTCCTTCTTGGCCTGTTCGGCTTCCGCTTCGCCGCGCTGAATAATCGTCAGCGTACGCTTCAGTTCGGTCAGCCCGACCTCGCTGGCCTCCTCGATATCCTTCAACTCGGAACGCCGCGTGCGCAACTCGCGGCGCGCTTCGGCCGCGTTTTCCCCTTTCGAAACATCCGCGCGGCGCTCCAGGCGTCCCGCTTCGCGCTCGAGGGACTGCAGCCGCTCGACCGTGCCGCGCATCTTGTCCACCAGGCGCTTTTTCTCGAACGGGTTGAAGTCGATGCCGCGAATTTCCAGGGAAATTTCCACGCGCGTGCGGGCGACGGTCCACTTCGCGCGCACGTACGGCCGCTTCTTTGATTTCGCCGTGTTGTCGAGCTTGACCGCCTGCTTCAGCGCCAGCTCGTAGAGCTTGGCGATCTTGTCGATGTGCTTCAGCGTCTGCTTGGTCTTGTTGGCGATCTTTTCTTCGGTCAGCTCTTCGTCGTCAAACTGGACGATTTCCTTGATGGACCGCGCGCCCTTCCGCAGGTCGTCCCCCACCGCGATCAGTTCCTTGATCACAATGGGCGAGCGCGTGATGGCCTTCATCACCACCAACTGCCCGCGCTCGATGCGCTTGGCGATGATCACTTCGCCTTCGCGTGTGAGCAGCGGCACCGTGCCCATTTCCCGCAGGTACATGCGCACCGGGTCGTTCGTTTTTTCCAGCGAGCCGGGGGTCAGGTCCAGGTCGCCGCCTTCTTCCGCGTGGGCATCGTCCTTGGCCACGGTGTCGTGGTCGCCCTGCTCGGTGGACACTTCCACGGCGCGCGCCGCTTTGGCCGATGCGGCGTCTTCATAAATCTCGATTCCATTGCGCTCGAAAGTCGTCAGCAGGTCGTCGATTTCTTCCGAAGAATGCACTTCCGCGGGGAGCGAGTCGTTGACCTCGTCGTACAACAGATAGCCGCGCTCCTTGCCGACGGCAATGAGCTGCTTTACCGCATCATATTTTTCTTCCAAGCCCGTGGCCGCCACAACACTCCTCCCGCACTTCTATCCGGATACTTCGTTTCTGGCATCAGGCGGGCAAGCCTGCACACTCCTCGCACCGAGCACAAACGGACGGCTCAAGATATCGAAGGGGAGGGATGCTATCCTCCGCGAAGCTCCTAATTTTTTCAGTGAAGCCCTGTACGCTGCGCCCTTTGCCTGCTGCTGCCGCACGCTTGGCCCGCTTGCCGAACCGATCCCTAAACGGTTCCTCGTCAACCCACACTAATAATGGATGCCCGGGGGAGCGAAACCGTTATTCGCACAACCCTTTTACGCTACACGTTTAAGTCCTGCCAAGTCAACCATTCCTTGCAAGGAAACGGGGCCGCCCGGCCATCTTCCCTGCCGCAAACGGCTTAGCGTTCCGCCGTCAGCCGCTTCATCAATTCCTGCTTACGAGTGAGCAGTTCGCGCAAGGATGGCCCGGCGGCGTTGGCCTCGATGCTGCGTTGCACTTCGGCAAGTTCCTGCTCGATCAGCCTGCGCCGCAGCGCCTCCAGGCAGCTCTCTGCTTCCTCCCAGGTGCCTTCCTGGGCGGGCTCGAACAAGATCTCGAAGAGCATCCGGCGGTCGCGATCCTCCAGCAGCGCCCCGATTTCCGTGGCCTGCATCGGCTGATCGGAAAGTGCCGCCACGATGAGCGCGGCAAAGACTTTTTCCGTTTCCAGGCCCCGGTATAGTCCTCCCTGCTGCAGCTGCTGCGCCAGCTCGCGCCGGAATCCCTCCGCTTCCATGAGCATGCGAATCAGCCGCCGTTCGATCGGCTTGGCACTCTTCCCCACCAATTCGGGCTGCGTCTTCACCTCGCTGCGCCGTTCGGCTGCCGCTTTACTCAGCGCCGCGCGTAGCACCGGCTCATCGATCCGCAGTTGCTGCGAAATCCGCGTGGCCCATTCCGAGCGCAGCAGCCGGTTGGGAATCTTCTGCAGGTACGGCATCAGAAAATTCAACGCTCGCAGCTTCCCTTCGCCCGTCGTCAAATCCATTTGCCGGGCCCGCGCAATCAGGTAATCCACGTAGGGCGGCGAATCCTTCAACGCCTTGATGTACGCATCCGCGCCTTTCTCTCGAATGAACAAATCCGGATCGGCTTTCTTGTCGCCAATCGCCGGGAGCGCCAGCACGCGCACCTCGAAATCCTGCTCCAGCAGCAGTGAGATGGAGCGCTCCGTTGCCGCTTGTCCCGCCGCGTCCGGGTCGTAGTTGACGATCACGCGCTTCGTGAACCGCCCCAGCAATTTGATTTGCGGCTCGGCCAGACTGGTGCCGCAACTCGCCACCACGTTGTTGATTCCCGCGCGCGCCACCGCGATCGCATCCATGTAGCCTTCCACGAGGACCGCGAAGTCCTGCCGCCGGATGGCGTCCTTGGCGCGGTCCATGTAATAG
The DNA here is from genome assembly GCA_002478115.1 of Candidatus Acidiferrum typicum. Classification (GTDB taxonomy): domain Bacteria; phylum Acidobacteriota; class Terriglobia; order Acidiferrales; family UBA7541; genus Acidiferrum; species Acidiferrum typicum. Next base: position 98,973 of record DLMH01000198.1, read on the forward strand.
AGCACGTTGCTCTTCGAGTAGATGGGCGTTTCCGGCGAGTTCAAATATTTTGGGAGGTCGTCGCCCAGCGCGCGGCAGCCGAACGCCACTACTTTTCCCGACTCGTTCGCAATCGCGAACGTGATGCGGCGGCGAAACCTGTCGAACAGACGCCCGCTCTGGTCCCGCGAAACCAGCCCCGATTCCACTAACAACTTCTCCGCATATTTTTGTTTAAGGTAGCGCAGCAGCGCATCCCCGCCGCTTGGCGCATAGCCGATGCCGAATCGCGCAATGGCCTCGGCATTTAGCCCGCGATCCTCCAGATACGCGCGCGCCGCTTTTCCCTCCGCCGTGGTTTCGAGTTGCTTCACGAAAAACGATTGTGCTTCGCGGTGCATCTCCACCAGAGCGGCCCGCTGCTGGTTCTCTTTCCGTTCTTCAGGCGAACGCTCCTTCGGCCGCGGAATTGCGATGCCGCATTTTTCGGCGACTATTCGCACCGCCTCTGGAAACTGGCACTTCTCCATCTCCATCACAAAACTGAAGACGTCTCCGCCCTTTCCGCACCCGAAGCAATGAAAAATCTGTTTCACCGGATGCACGGCAAACGACGGCGTCTTCTCTCCGTGGAATGGGCACAGTCCCGTGAAATTCTGCCCGCTCTTCTTCAGGCGCACGTACTCGCCCACCACGCGGACGATGTCCGCCTGCTGCTTCACCTTATCCGCAAATGATCCCGCTTCCGCCATGTGATTTGAAAAACGAAAATCGAAATACGAAATTCGAGAAACAAAAATCGACCGCCTACTAAGATTTCCTGGACTCAGCCTGTCTCTTGGCCGTTGCGCGTATATAGCCGTTCAATACTTGTATCACTCGCTGGGTTAGCGTATCGGCCTCGGTGTATTCGGCGCCGGAAATGAACTTGGCATCGACAGCCGTAACCAAATGATCTCTCACTTCGTAGGCAGAGCCCCGGGCCTGCCGGCAGAATTGAATGTTCTCTTGATATGAGTATCGTCCAAAACCTTCGGCAATGTTTGCTCCGTCGACTGAGCGGCGCGCCTGAGCTGACTATTCAGCGCGAATCGTTCCTCGACGGGCAGCTTTTTCAGCAGAGCGTAAATCAATATACGAAGGGTGCGTGCCAACTTCCACGCGTCGAGGTCCTTAAAGTCACGGACCGGTGTCAGAACGCTGCTCGGCGTATCTTCGAGTTTCGAATTTCGCATTTCGATTTTCGTCATACCTATTCCGGAAGAATGTGGAATCCCATGCCCACCTGCGCAAAATGGCTATCCGCCGTCAGCACTTCCGAAATTCCCAACTCCTTCATGATCACCATGCTGGTCAGGTCCGTAAACGAAATCTTGGGTTTGTCGGCAAATTTAAGGCGGAACTCCATCGCCGTCCTGAAACGCTCTCGCGTCACCATTTCGGTGGTCACGGCCCGAGACGCAAGGATCGCGTTGGCGAATTTCGCCGCTTCGGGAAAGGGAAGCCGCAAAAAGACCAGAGTGAACAGTTCATCCAGAACAAAATTCGAGGTCACCACATGCCTGCTGAGCCTGCTCCGCTCACGATAACAATCAGCCGCGGGCCCGTGCTTTGCGTCGTTGCGGTCCGCAAGCGCCAGCCATCCCCACGTGTCCACAAATAGCTTCAACGGGATTCTTCACCATACAGCTCACTGTCGATGTCCTTCGTGAGCTGCCCGTCCTGCGCGACTCCTATGACCTCCAGCAGGGGATCCTGTCCGCCAGTAAGAATCGCGCGCAACTGTTCGAGCGTCTCCGCGTGGAAAACGCCCTTGGCCACAGCGTCGCGAAAGAGGTCCACGAATTCCGCTTCCCCGATGACCAAGTGTACCCGGTTGTGACGGCCATTCCGGTTCTTACAAAACCGCAATCCTTCCCAGGTGTCCCCGTTAAGCGCAAACAGGTTGCGCTCAATGCGCGCTTCATCTCGCTCGTCCCAGTGGAAGGAGCCCACCGCGCGATGCTCCAGAGTGATCATTTTCGCCATGTCGCCCACCTCTATTGCTAGTAAAGTCTAGTAGATTCTACTAGCTGGCACTCGTTTCGTCAACCTCCTTTATCTGTTTAGTTCTACAATAGTTATGGCCTTTCCTCCATGCTCTTCGCTCTCGAACTCCGCATGCGCAACGAGAGGATGCGATTTCAGGAACTCCCCCAGCCCGCGCCGCAAGGCGCCCGTTCCGTGACCATGGATGATACGCACCCGTGGCCGATTCGCCAGTGCCGCTTCATCCAGGAATTTGTCTACCCGTTCGGTGGCCTGCTCGACCGTCAAGCCAATCACGTTAATCTCACCCGTTGCGCCGCCTTCCCTCGCTTGCGCGCTCACCGTGATGTTTTCCCGTTTCGCAGGCTGCACCACCGGCTTCCCTACCGGCGCGCTTTCGATCCCGGTGATCTCTTCCACGGCTACCTTCATCCGCAACGGTCCGGCTTCAATTTCCGCCGAGGAACCTTCCACACGGCGCAGAATCACCGGCTTGCTGAAGCCTCGCACGCGCACCTTCACTCCTGGTTGCAGCTTTTCGAAGCTCACCGCTTCCAGTGATTCGGGTTTCACGCCCAAATCCTGTTGCGACTCCGAAATCGTCTGCACAACGGCGGCGTTCAGTTCTTCCTTGGCCTCACCGCGCACATCCTGCATTTTCCGCCGCGCGGTTTTTTCGAGTTGCGAGCGCAGCTCCCGTTCTTTCACGGCATCCACGACCCGCGCCACATTTTCTTCAAAGCGCTTCTGCATTTCCGCGAACTTTTGTTCCAGCTCCGCGATTCGCTGCTTCTGCCGCTCCACCCATTCCGCGCGCAGCTTGCGCCGCTCCTGTTCCAGGGCGTGGCGTTCGTCCACCATCTGCCTTTGCATGAGGTCCAGATCGTCCCGGCTGCGATGCAGGTAGGCGATCAAGTTGGCAGCTTCGCGCGATTCCGGCGACAAAAGAGAGCGGGCCTGTTCAATGATGGAATCCGCCAGCCCCAGCCGCTGCGCGATCGCAATACCGCTGGAACCGCCGGGCACACCGACCATCAATCGGAAGGTCGGCCGCAGGTTCACGTCGTCGAATTCCACCGCGGCATTCACTACTCCTGGCGTTGTCGAAGCATACGTTTTCAGGCGGTCGTGGTGCGTGGTCGCCAGCACAAAGCAGTTCTTCCTGTGAAATTCGTCCAGCAACGCCACCGCCAGCGCTGCTCCCTCTTCCGGCGCCGTCCACGTTCCCATTTCGTCCGCCAGCACCAGCGAGTGCGGCGTGGCTTCCTCCAGCATGGCCTTCAGGTTCAGCATGTGCGCCGAAAATGTGGAAAGGTCCGCAGCGATGGATTGTTCGTCGCCAATATCCACCAGCACGCGATCGAAGAGCGGCAGTACGATCCGCTGCGCCGCCACGGGAATCCCCGCCTGCGCCGCCAGTGCAGCCATCCCCGTGGTCTTCAGGGCCACAGTTTTCCCGCCGGTGTTCGGCCCGCTGATCACCAGCAGGCGCTCTTCCCCGCTGAGCACGAGTGATATCGGCACAATGGCGCGATGTTCTTTGCGCAGCTTGTCTTCCAGCACCGGGTGCCGCGCCGCGTCCAAGCGCAATTCCGCGGCGTCGGAAAACTCCGGCACGCAGGCATCGAAATCCCGCGCAAACCGCGCCCGCGCGAAAACGCTGTCGAGCTCTGCGATCGTTTCCGCCGCGGCTTGCATCGGCCCGTGCATGCCGCGCAGCCGCTCCGTCAACTCGCTTAGGATCCGGAAAATCTCCGCCGCTTCGTCCTCGGCGAGCTGCACCAGTTGATTGTTTGTCTCCACCGTTTCGAAGGGCTCGACAAACACGGTTTGCCCCGTGCCGCTGGCACCGTGCACCACGCCCTGCACGTTGCGCCGGTGCTCCGCGCGCACGGGAATCACGAAGCGGTCGTTGCGCAGTGTGACGTAATCTTCCCCTGCCTCCGCCTGCCTGGCCCGCAGAATCTGTTTCAGTGTGCGCTGGATGGACTCGCGCGTCTGCACAATGCTGGCGCGAATCCGCCGCAAGGCGCTCGACGCGTCGTCGCTGATTTCTCCATTCGGCAGCACGCATCGCTTGATCGCGGCCTGCAAATCCCGAAAATCCGCCAGCGTCGCGCAACGTGCCGCCAGCAGCGGGAATTTTGCTGCGTCTTCCCGGAACTGCTGCCGCAGCCACGCCGAAGTTTCCAGCAACGATCCGGCTTCCAGGAATTCCGCCGGCTCCAGCACCACTCCCGGCGCACCCAGCTTCTCTAACCACGGCCCCGGATCGGCCAGCGCTCCGAATCCCAGTTCGCGCTCCGCGCGCAGCCACTCCCGCCCCTCGCGGATCAACGCGAAGGCGCTTTCCAGCGCGGCGCGATTCGTTCCCGGCTCGAGTTCGTCGATGTTCCGCCTACCCGGCGCGCACGTCGTCCTCAACCGCAGCAATTCCCGCAGCTTGTCGAATTCGAGTACAGCTTGCGCCGATCGCGACATTCTCTCTACTTGCCTCTCTTCCATTCCTCGGCCAGGTACATGGCCGCCTCTTCCGGTGTCGCCACAGTGTGCACCAGATTCCCGTTGGCCTCGCCCCAAACCCGCGATGCACTCGATGACCGCGGCCCCTGCTCCACTTCTCTCACCCGCTCCAGAATCGGCTGCCAGAAATCCCCCAGCACGGCAAAGCGTTTCCTTGCCATCACCGATTTGTTCAGCATCTCCCAAACAACCGCAAGTTCCACCAGGGTGCCCGTGCCGCCCTTGCAAGCCACAAATCCATCCGCCAGCCGTATCAATTCAAACAGCCGCTCTTCCCAGGTTTTCTTCCTTACTTCCACGTCCACCCACTCGTTCACCTTGCGACCGAAAAATTCCGCGGTCACGCCGTATGTTTTTCCGCCGGCTTCTTTCGCACCGCGCGACGCCGCCTCCATCACGCCGCCATAGCCGCCGCTGCACACCGCGAAACCCCGTTCCGCCAGCCGGCGCCCCAACTCGCGTGCCTCCGCGTAATCCGCGTGGCCTTCGCCCGGGCGCGAACTGCCAAATACCGTCACGATCCGCTCGTCGTTCATGCCTTGCTTGTCTGCTTCCGTGTCTGCCTCTTTACTTCTTCACGTCAAATTCTTCCACCATGGCCATGCACAACCCATCCAGCGCGTCGTGCACCTGATGATCCTGGACGCTCTCGTTGTTGCTCAAGAACGAGAAAATCAGACGCCTCCCTCCCGGCGTATCGGCATAGCCGGAGAGCGTTTGCACATGCGCAATCGACCCGGTCTTCGCGTGAATCCTTCCCATCATCCCGGCCTTTTTCATCCGGTCGTTGAGCGTCCCATCGATTCCCGCCACCGGTAAAGAGTTAAAGTAAACTGGAAACCAGGCCTGCTTCTGCGCATACAGCAACAACGCCACAAACGCCCGCGGCGTCACCAGGTCCTGGCGCGACAGTCCTGACCCATCCTCCTGTACCACATCCCCCGGCGCAATTCCGACCTTGGCATAGAATTCCTCCGGGAATTTCAGCAGATCGTCCGACTTGGCCCAGCGCCCCTGCTGCCGCGCTGCTGTGCGCAACAATACCTCCGTATGGAGGTTCTGGCTGATTTTGTTCACCAGCTTCAGCGTGTCCCCAAGTGGCAGCGACACATGCTCCGCCAGCACCGTGCGCGTTGCCTCCGCCGGGTCGGGCTCGTGGTTCGCCCTGATCGTTCCCCAGAATTTCACCCCGCGGTCCGCCAGCAGCCGTGCCAGCGTGCTCGCCGCATGTTGCGCGGGCTCCTGAATCGCCAGCACCAACTTGTGCGGGTCGCTCTTTGCCGGCAGCGTGCCGCTCACCACCACCATAGTTGAGCCTGGCTCGCGCACCAGCGTCAGGTCCGCCTTCTCCGCCTTGTCCGAGGTCGTCACCCCATTCTGGACCGCGAAATCGGGCGTCGCGGGTTCCACCACTCCCTCGACGCGATCCCCGGCCTTGTCTCCCGGGGTCAGCGTCAACGTGACCGTATTGTCGTCCAGCACAATCGCGGAAATGGCCGCGCCGTACTCCCACACCATGTCGTCAATTTCCCAGCCATCCGGATAACCATCGCGGGGAAAGTAGCTGTCGTCCCCGACCATGTCTCCGGATAGCTCCTTCACCCCGTGCGCCACCACTTGGTCTGCCAGTTCGATCAGGACTTTTTCCGGCGGCCCGTCAAACTCCTCTTTCACGTCAAAGGGAAATTTGCGATTGGAAAGATTGGGGTCGCCCCGGCCGACAAGAATCAAGTCGCCCGAAAGGACTCCCTGCGTTATCGCCCCGTGCGTCTCCACCGTGGTGCGGAATCGGAAGCCGGGCCCCAGCTTGTCGAGGGCCAGCGCGGTCGTGAGCAGCTTCATGTTGGAGGCCGGCGTAAAATACCGGTCCGCATTTTTCTCGTAGAGGGTTTCTCCCGTCGCCGCGTCAACCACCAGCAAACCCCACTCCCCCTTGTTCACCGGTGCCGCGCTCACCAGGCTCTCGGCTCTCTCCGCGAACCGCTCCCCGGCCTTCTTCTTCGGCGTTTCACCGCGTTCCCCTCCGGCTTGCTGCGTCGCGTGCAAACTTTGCGGACGCGCTTCCCCCACAACGCTCCACGCTGCGAACAGCACCAGAAAGCAAAATGTCAATTGACTCGCCACTCCGGGTTTTCGCTTCATAATTCCTCTATTGGCAAAAGCCACCGCATGAAAGTATATTCGAAAGCCTGCGGGAGCTCCCTACGGCGAAGTTCCACGGAGTCGGAGCACGGCACGGTTCCTGCGATCCGGCTTTGACTCGCCGATGCCGCCACCCAGGCCATTTCGTCATAAACTAGGGGAACCTATTAGCAAAGAAGGTGGCACACATGAAAAAGATATTTCCCATTCTCTTGGCTTATTCGCTCATCGCCCTCCCGCTGCAGGCCGATGACAAGAAGGAAAAAGAGCGGCTGGAAAATTGCGGCATGGTGGTCCAGGAGATCATGGATATCCCGGACAACATCCCCCAGGACTTGATCGACAAAGCCGACTGCATCATCGTTTACCCTTCTGTCATGAAAGCCGCTTTCGGCATTGGCGGCAGCTATGGCCGCGGCGCTATGACTTGTCGCACCGGCGAGAATTTCACCGGGCCCTGGAGCGCACCGACGATGATGGCACTAGAAGGCGGGAGTTTCGGCCTGCAGATCGGAGCGCAAGCCACGGATTTCGTGCTCCTCGTCATGAACGAGCGAGGCGCTAAGTCCATCCTCAGCAGCAAGGTGAAACTCGGTGCCGACGCTTCCGCTGCGGCAGGTCCCAAGGGACGCAACGCCGAGGCCTCCACCGACGTCACCTTGCGCGCGGAGATTCTTTCCTACTCCCGTGCCCGCGGCCTCTTTGCCGGGATCTCTCTTGCCGGCTCCACAGTGCGCCCAGACAATAGCGCCAACGATAGCCTCTACGGGAAGAGAATTGACCCCGGTGACATCATCTTCAAGGGCGTCGTTCCAGTACCCCCTTCTGCCCAGAAGATGGTGTCCTACCTGAACCAAAAGTCTCCCAAAAACCGATCTTCCGGCAAGGAGATCTAACCCCTTCATATCATTAAAGATCCGCCGGGGCTCGCGTAGTTGACAACGCCGGCAAAATGACCTATAGTCATTTATGAATGGGGGTCATTGTGCCCAATCTTCCTCTTTCCCATCCCTCCAACCGCCGCAAACGCCGCAGCCTTGAGCTTCGCGAACGTCTTTTCCGCGCTGCCCTCGACCTTTTCGCCAAGCAGGGTTTTGCCGAAACCACCGTTGAAGACATCACCAACGCTGCGGACGTGGGCAAAGGCACCTTCTTCAACTATTTCCCCAGCAAGGACCACATCCTCCTGGCTTTTGCCGAAATGCAACTCGCAAAGCTCCGCCTCGCCGTCGAGGAAGCTCGCCGCACATCCGAGCCCATGCCCCAGTTCATGCGCTCGCTTGCTGCGCTCATGACAAAGGAACCAGCGCGCAATCCTGACATTGTTCGCGTTCTTCTTCTGGCCTTTCTTTCGAATTCCCAGGTTCGCGAGGCCATGCTCGATCTCCAGGCTCGCGTCCTGGCCTTCCACACAGAGATGATTCAGCTCGGCCAGGAACGCGGCGAGATTCGCGGCGATCTTCCCGCGGCGGAAATTGCCTTGGTCTTTCGCCAAACGATCTTCGGCACCTTGCTCATCTGGTCGCTTTACGGTGATTCGTCCCTGCAATCGCGCATGGATTCCGCTCTTGAAATCATTTGGTCGGGACTATCACCGAGAACGCCAGGTAACTTTTCGAATTCGGGCGTCGTACCTTCTGTATTCCGGTAAAGGGACAGGGCTTATGAATCGCAAGCGCATTTTAATCGTCGTGGTGTTGGCCGCGCTCGCGGCCGTGGGCGCCTATTCCACGGGGTGGTTCCATCACCAGACGCAGTTGCAGGGCTCCGGCACGGTCGAAGCGCGCAACATTCGCGTCGGCTCAAAGGTCGGCGGACGCATCGACAAGGTCCTTGTCCTGGAAGGTGATTCCGTGGAACCCGGCCAAGTGCTGATTACGTTTGACGATCGCGAGTTGCAGGCTTCCCTTGCGCAATCGAGTGCCAACGCGGAAAAGGCGGAGCGCGGTTTCCGTCCTGAGGAAATTGCCGAAGCCCGCGCCGCGGCGGCTCAGGCGAAAGCCGAGTACGACCAGCGCAGGAATGGCTACCGCCAGGAGGACATTGAGGCCGCGCAAGCCGATCTCGACCGCGCCACGGCGGACGAGGTACGCACGCACCTCGATTTTCAGCGCTACGACGCACTCGCCGCGAAAGACCTCGTCTCCAAGCAGCAGCGCGATACTTCCGAAGCCAACTGGAAGATGGCTCTGGCCCAGAAGGAAAACGCCCAGCAGAAGCTCGATGAACTCCAGCGCGGCTACCGCCCCGAGGAAATTGCTTCCGCGGAGGCCCGTTATCATCAGACCCAGGCCACACTCGAAAAATTCGAGCGCGGCAACCGGCGCGAGGACATTGCCGCCGCGCGCGCAGCCCTCGCTTATGATGAAGCGCGCTTCCGCGAGCGCCAGGTTCTTGCTCCGTCTGCCGCCTCGGTCGAAGTGCTGGACGTTCGCCCGGGCGACCTGATCGCCCCCAACACTCCCATCGCCACGCTCCTCGAGCGCGATCAGATTTACGTCCGCATCTACATCCCGGAAACCCAGATTGGCCGCGTGCAGATCGGCCAGAAAGCCGAGATCCACGTGGATTCCTTTCCCAACCAGTCATTTGGCGGCGTGGTCGAGCAGATCAACCAGCAGGCCGAGTTCCTGCCGCGCAATGTGCAGACCGTTGAGGAGCGCGTTCACCAGGTCTTCGGCGTGAAGGTACGCATTGACGATTCCTCTCACCGCGTTCGCGCCGGCATGGCCGCTGACGTGAAGCTCTCGCCTGCGAGTTGAATCGTGACCTCCTCAACGAAGCCCTCCATTTCCGCGCAGCACCTGGTCCGGCGTTTCGGCCACTTCACCGCCGTGAACGACGTCAGCTTTCGCGTGGAAAAAGGAGAAATCTTCGGGTTTCTCGGCCCCAATGGCAGCGGCAAAACCACGGTCATCAAGATGCTCACCGGCCTGTTACCCCTGAGCGGAGGCCACGCCGAAGTCGAGGGATTCGATGTCAGCAAGGACGCGGAGGCCGTCCGCGAGAATATCGGCTACATGTCGCAAAATTTCAGCCTCTACACCGACCTCACCGTTTCCGAAAACCTTACCTTTTATGGCCGCATCTACGGCCTCTCCAATGACCACCTGCGCAAGCGCATGGACGAAATCATTGAGCTCAACGGCCTCGGCCCGTATATTCATCGGCTGGCATCGCAGCTTTCCGGCGGGTGGAAACAGCGTCTCGCCCTTGGCTGCGCCATGCTGCACGAGCCCAAGCTGGTTTTTCTGGATGAGCCCACGGCGGGCATTGACCCGGTAGCGCGCCGCCAGCTCTGGGACCTGCTCTTCGATCTTTCCGGCCATGGCATCACTTTTTTTGTAACCACCCATTACATGGACGAAGCGGAGCGCTGCAGCCATGTCGCCTACATCTATTTCGGCCAGCTTATCGCCGACGGCACGCCCGACTCGCTTCGTGAGCTTCCCGATGTGCAGCCCGCCGGGACCCTGCGCATCGAGATCACCACGCCACAGGTGACGCGCGCGCTGCGTCTTGCGCGAGAGATTCCGGGCGTGCGCAACGCCACCATTTACGGGCAGTCCATTCACGCGCTGGTCGACGATCACTACGATCTGAACGGGCTCCGCGAAGAACTCCTGAAGAGAAACATCGTTGTCGCGGAGATTCGCCCGCTCGCTCCAAGCCTGGAAGATGTATTCGTCGAGCTCACTTCCAAGCGCCAGGCGGAGCAGGAGGCTGCCCGTGAGTAACGTGTTCCGCGGTTTCAGCGCCGTCTTTTACAAAGAATCCCTGCATATCCGCCGCGATTTCTCCACGCTGTTCTTTTCCCTGATCATTCCGATTCTGCAGATGTTTCTGCTTGGTTATGCCATCGACACGAACATCCGCCAGATCAACACGGTCGTTTACAACGCCGATGGGCGCCAGCAGAGCCGCGAACTCCTGGACCGCCTGAAGAATTCCGACACGTTTCACCTCATCCGGTATGTCAACAACGACCGGGACCTCAATGACGCGATTATTTCCGGCAGGTGCCGCGTGGGCATCAAGATTCCGGTGGATTACTCCGACCGGCTGCTGCACCAGACCGGCGCGCAGGTCCTGGTGTTGATTGACGGCTCCGATTCATCCGTCGCGGGCCAGGCCATCAACGTCACCACCGCCATTGGCCTCGATGAATCGTTGCGTCGCGTCCTGGCCAGCAGCGATGCCCCTTTCCCGGTGGAGATGCGCCCGAAAATTCTTTTCAATCCGGATTCGCGTTCGCCTAATTTCTTTTTGCCCGGCTTGGTGGCGGTTCTGCTGTTGAACGTGACGACCTTTCTCACCGCGTTTTCCATCGTGCGGGAAAAGGAACGCGGCACCCTCGAGCAGCTCTTCGTCACTCCTGTCCGCCCCATGGGCCTGTTGCTTGGCAAGCTGCTCCCGTATCTGGTGATAGGTTTCTTCGAGCTCAGCATGCTGCTGGTGGCGATGCGATTCCTTTTTGGCGTGCCCATTCACGGCAGCGTCATTCTTCTCGCGTTTCTCTCGCTGCCGTACCTCTTTGTGTCGTTGTCCCTGGGCATCCTGATTTCCAGCAAAGCGACGTCCCAGGCTCACGCCATGCAGCTGGCGTTTCTTACCATCCTCCCGAGCATCTTTTTCTCCGGTTACATCTTCCCGCGCGAAACGATGCCCAAGTTTTTCTACTACCTCAGTTATCTTGTGCCCGCCGCTTATTACATCAACATCACCCGCGGCATCATCCTGCGCGGCGCCGGCTGGGTGCATCTCTGGTCGGATGCCCTGATTCTCTTCCTGATGGGTGCGGCCCTGCTGATCATCGCGGCCCGCCGCTTCCATAACAAAGTCATCATGGCGTGATATCCTGATTTTCTCACTCCAGGGGATCATTGGTGTCTTGTCCAATATGTCAGAAACGCAAGGCGGGCCGTTTTTGTCCGGCCAAAGCGGAGAAAATCTGTCCGGTGTGTTGCGGCACGGAGCGTGAAGCCACCATCGACTGTCCCGCGGACTGCGCCTACCTGCTTTCCGCGCACCGCTACGAAGAACAGCATCCGCGCTCGCTTCCCGCGAACACCCCGCTCCTCGACGTCCGGCTTTCCTCGGACATGGTGCACCGGCATCCGCAGCTTCTTTCCGCGGTGGCCTTCACCATCGCCAAATTTTGTGCGGCGCAGCCCGCCACCACCGATCCGGACGTCCTCGCCGCGCTCCAGGCCCTCGCCGAATCGTACAAAACGCTTACCGCCGGCATCGTTTACGAGCAACCCCCCGTGCCGGCTCTGCAGCACGAACTTTATGATTCGCTTGCCGCGTTTCTCACCGAAGCGAAGCAGCAACCCGTGCAAGCCTCTTTTGGTTCCATCAAGGATGCCGACATCTTCCAGTCGCTCGTGTTTCTGTTCCGCATGGGACTTCTGCGCACCAACGGGCGATCCCGTTCGCGCCGCTTCATTGAATTTCTCCGCGGCCAATTCCCCGGCGCGCAGGAATTGAAGCGCGAGGGATCCCGCATCATCGTTCCTTGAGCGTTTTCTCTCTTTGCAGATACGCTGCGGCGGGTGCGCCTTCCTACACACCTGCAGCGGCAAAGCCTTACAATGAAAGGCCGGGCGCTCTGCTGAAAATTGCTCAATCCATCGGCGGCCGGACGGAGTGCCATGAAATCGCGTTTACAGGTCATGAAATTCGGCGGTACCTCGGTCGGCGACGCTTCGTGCATTACCAGAGCGGCGCAAATCGTCGCGGCAGCCGCGCGGAATACGCCGTGCGTCGCCGTCGTTTCGGCCATGAGCGGCGTGACCAACCGCCTCATCGAAGCCGCCAAAGCCGCGCAGACTGGCGACCATGGCGCCGCCTTCGCCGTTTTCGACCAGCTTCGGGCACAGCACGACGCTGCCCTCACCTCGCTCATTCCTGACGAGGAGCGGCGGCTTCCCATTCGCCAGCGCATGGAAGAGGTTTTTGCCGAGGGACGCCGCCTCTGCGAGGGCACGGCTCTTCTCCGCGAACTCACGCCGCGCGCGCTCGACGCCATCTCCAGTCTTGGCGAGCGCCTTTCCGCTCCCATGGTGGCGGGAGCCGTTCGCGAACTGGACTTGCAGAGCGAGGCCGTGGAAGCCACGCAATTGATCATCACCGACGGGTTTCACGGCGGCGCCGAGCCGGACATGGGGCTGACGCGCGACGCTTCGCAAGCCCGCTTGCGTCCTCTGCTTGACGCCGGCGTGGTTCCCATCGTCACCGGTTTCATAGGCGCCACTCCCGCCGGACAGCTCACCACGCTCGGACGCGGCGGCTCCGATTATTCCGCGACGATTCTCGGCGCGGCCCTGGACGCGGAAGAAGTGATTATCTGGACGGATGTGGACGGCGTGCTGACGGCCGACCCGCGCCTGGTGCCGCAGGCCCGCACCATCCCGGTCATCTCCTATCGCGAAGCCGCGGAACTTGCTTATTTCGGCGCGAGAGTCTTGCATCCGAAAACATTGAGGCCCGTGATACAAGCGGCGATCCCCGTGTGGATCCGCAACAGCTTCGCCCCCGAGCGGCTGGGGACGAAAATCACTCCGGAAGGGCAAAGCACGGGAGGCGGCGTGAAGGCGCTGACCGCGATCCGCGATGTAACGCTGATCAGTCTTGGGGGCCCGGGAATTGTTGGCCTGCCGGACGTGGTGGGGCGCACGTTTTCGACGACGGCGGATGTGCGCGCCAACGTGCTGCTGATTTCGCAATCGTCTTCACAAAACGATATTTGCTTCATCGTCTCCTCCGCGGACGCGCAACGCACCGTGGAAGCGCTGCGCAAGGAGTTCTCCCAGGACCTGGCTCACCAAAAGGTGGAACACATCAACGTGGATCCCACCATCGCCATCGTGGCCGTTGTCGGCGAGAACATGCGCGGCATACCCGGCATCGCGGGAAAAACCTTCAGCGTACTCGGCGATCAGCATGTGAACATCATCGCCATCGCGCAGGGTTCGTCGGAATCCAACATTTCCTTCGTGATTGAAGAAAAAGATGTGAAAACGGCTCTGCTGACAGCCCACCGCGAATTTGGCTTGGACGTTTCACCGAGTTGAGCGTGCCGAGTGCCCCGCAGCCTAGCCGGCGGCGCAGGATCGCACGCGCTCCAATTCCCCGCTGATCGCCGCGGCATCCCAACCGAGCGATAACTGCGCGCGCGTTCCCGTGGGACGAATGCCATCCCAGGGCCGCGCCGCGAATCCGAATTTCTGCCGGATGCGCAGGACGCGCTCGGAAACCTTGCGCCGGTACTTTTCAGGCGCATAGCCGTTGCGGCGGTACCAATCGCCGTATTGCTTGGCCAGCCGCGGGAATTTTTCGCGCACGAACGGCAGGAGCTGCTTCGCCGACGCGGGCATCAGGAACAGCACGCCGGAAAAGAACCACTCCGCTCCCGCCGCTTTTGCCGCTTCCGCGACCCGCTCCAATTCACCGTCACCATCCGTGATCCCCGGAAGCACAGGTGAGGCCGTTACCCCCACATGCAATCCCGCCTCGCGCAATTCCTTCACCGCGTTCAGCCGCAAATCGGGCCGCGGGGCGCGCGGCTCCAGCAGGCGTGCCAGGCGAGGCTTCAGGGTCGTAACGGTGATGTCGATTGTCAACGCGGATTTGGAGGCGATGACTTTCAGGATGTCGATGTCGCGCACAATCTGGTTAGATTTGGTGATGATGGAGAGGCTCAAACCCTCTCGCTTCGCCAGTTCCTGCAGGCAGGCGCGCGTGACGCCGTATTCGCGTTCCGCGGGCTGGTAGGGGTCCGTGGCCGTGCCGATGGCGATGTGTTCGGCTTGCGTGTAGCCCGAAGCCTTCGATTCGTAGGAATATTTTTGCGAGACGTCGCGCGCCAGCAGCGCCGCGGCATCCTGTTTCACGAAAATCTTTTTCTCGAAGTCCCCACCATCAATTTCCATGTATTCGTGGGTGTACCGCGCGTAGCAGTATTTGCAGGCAAACTCGCATCCCCGGTAGGGATTGATGGTCCATTCAAAGGGCACGCGGTCGGAATCGCAACGATTGAGGATGGATTTCACCGGCAGCAGAAAATACTCCGGCTTCTCCACCGACTGGCGTTTCGTTTCCGCCTGTGGGGATTGGGCAGCGAGGCGAGCAATGCCCACCAGTGGCGCACGGGGAATCTGGAGTTGAGGCGGGGGGCAATCCGCCGTAGGGCTGTCCAGATTTCCCTTGCACCAGCCGGGTTCACCCTGGGCAAGGGCGCCGGCCTCTGGTCTTGGGTTTGGCTCAACAGGGCTAAAAGGAAGGAAGGAAATAGCGGGGCGACGAGCGGGGCGGCGCCGAATGGTGAAGATTGGCGCCGAATGGGGAAGAACTGGGGACATGGCTCACCTCGAAGCGGTGCCCAGTATTTCGCTTTTTCTTCGCCTTGTCAAGACCCTTTGTGCAGGGGCGATGGGTCAGCTTCCGATGAGTTCGGAGCTTGGCCGAGGAGGCCTTGCGAGGCTTTTTCAGAATTATGATCGCGGCCGTTTATGGCGCAGCCTGTCGAGTTGATGGCTTTAGTCCCCCGGGTGTTTCGCGGTTATCAGCGTGCTCGTCGTCGCCACGCACTGCCACCTGCCATTGCTCTTGATCCACGTATCCACGAAGCGTTCGCGATGCACGTACGGTTTCCCTTTCTCCATCCCCTTCACTCGGAATATCCCGACCACTACGGCCGCATCCCCGTAGACTTTCACATTGCTTGCTTCGGTGACTGCCTGGGACGGCTGGTAGTCAGGTGACTCGATGCTTGCCAGAAATTCGCTCTTGGAGGAGACGCTCCCGTCGATATCGACGGACACAAATGTGTCTGCGAGGATCATGTCCAGAGCCTTCGAGTTTTTTTCCTCCAGGGCCCGATTCCAGGCCTTTTCAAGCCCAAGAATCCACCCGCCATCGTCGCTAACGCTTTGCTGCCAGGCCACTGCCAGGGCGGCTCCCAACAGCAATACACTCACAGCCACCATGATCTTTCTCATGGTCCTTACCTCCGGTCGAATACTTGAAATCCCTGGGCGCTTATGCTGCTAGCGTAGGACAAAAAAGCCGCTTCGCACCAACTTCTGCGCATGAAATTTCTGGTGGTGTACTTGCCGGAAACCATTTGCCGCAAGCGGTCCAATTCTCAGAACGAGCAGTTGCGAGGGTTTGACTCAACAGCACTAAGATAATGAGGAAACAGCTGGGCGCGGGATTTCTTTCGCTTGCGCCGTGCATCGTGGCTCTGTTCTAATTTCGTCGGTGACTTCTGCGCCGGCGGTTTTTTGCGTGTGCCGATGGTTCCGAGGGCGATTCACGTGCGCATCTTTTTTCTTGCTTCGGCGTTCGCGCTTTTCCAATTGACCGCCCCAGATGGAGCGATACTAGCCCAGGCGCCTGCGCAACAGCCTGCGGCAAAAACTCCCCCGAAAACTCCGGACACGGTGCCGGCGCCGGCCGCGCCGGTTTCCAAGCACTATCCGATCCTGGTAATCGCTCACGGCAATGAGCCTGTCTGGAGTCTTCGCCTGGGCATGAAGGGGCCGGAACGCCTGGATCGCGCGAACTACCCACCCATCGTGCTGGAGCCGGGCGTAACTTCGGCCGATGATCCCGGCAAAGCCTGGACGTACCATGCGAAGGACACGGCCACGGGCGCGGATGTAAGTGTGAAACTCTTTCGGGAAGCGTGTTCGGACGCGGCGGCGGAAATCAAGTACACCTTTCGCGTCGTCGTGGACCACGCGCAGATCGGCACGCTCGATGGCTGCGGCCAGAGCATGCCCGAGCAATTTCCGGAATTTCGCAAGAAGAATCAGCTGAGTCCAGATGACAATCCGGACGCGAACGAGAAAGATAAGGATAAGGACAAGGACAAGAAGACGGTCCTGGAGCCCATCACCAATTTCAAGCCGCCGGTGGCGATTGCGTATCTCGATGCCGCGGGACGGGTGATCCTGAGCCGCGGCGCAATCAAGAGGACGGTGGCGGCGTCCGGCACGGAGATGTCTCTTTCGCATGACGGGAAGAAGCTGCTGTACACGCGATCGGATTCCAAGAGCGGGCCGGAGCGCACGATTGTGCTTTACGATTGGGATTCTGGCCGCGCGAAGGACCTGCTGCATGGCAATGTGCGGCAGGCGTTCTGGTCGCCGAATGATGCGCGTGTCGCGTTCCTGAACTTTCAGGACCAGAAGTGGCAGGTGTGGACTTTTCCCGCGGGCGCGCCGGAGAAAGCGGCGGTGTTTTATCCGGAGAATGTCCTGGCGCTGCACGGCTGGGCAAGCGCAGCAACGATACTCGCGACGGATCTGCAGAAGGCCTATTGGATCAGCGAGGATAAACCCGCGCAGACGGTAGCGCTGAAGGAGATCTACGGCGAAACCTTTCAGGCCACGAGCATCGATACGCTGCGGGTGCATCCGCTCAATCCCGATCTGCTGCTGATTTCGGCGTATTACACCAACGCGCCCGCCGGGGCTCCGGTGGATTCCATGGGGCTGAACGCTTCTTTTTTTCTGTATGAGATACGCGCGAAGCGGCGCGTGGTGCTCTGCCCAACGGACACTTGGGGGCGTTCGGCGGAATGGTCGCGGGACGGCTTGCAGGTGTTTTTCTCGCGGCTGGTGCCGGCCAAGGCATTTCAGAACACCCGTATCTTCTGGGATGGCACGGGATTGCGGCGGTATGAAGGCGCGAGCGATCTGACGGTCGGCCAATGAATTATCCCTTGCGCCTGGAATCGTGAGAGTGGAACTGAGCTTGCACCGGGCACGCAATTCGACGCCGAACCAGCCCTGAGTTTCCGCCCGTCCGTCGGGACAGGTGCCCCTTACGAATCCGTGTCCAGGCGGCCGATGTGCCTTCCGTCGCGGAGCCCTATACTTTTCCAATGGCAACCCTCTCCAACGCTGCCGTACGGCAGGTCGGAATCCTTGTCCTGGAAGACGATCCCCAAAACTCCGGAGCGCTGAAGCAGATATTGGATTCCGAGGGCTGGCGGGTGCGCATTGTGCCGGATGTGCCGATGCTGCACGCCGAGCTGAAGACGGCGGAGTACTCGCTGCTGATCGCCAATATCGCGCTGATTGGAGTGGAATCCCCGACATTTCAGGTGTTGCGGGAACTTGCGGGCGTGGCCCCGGAAGAGGGCGGACGGCTCCGCATCCTGTTTGTCGTGCCGGAAATATCGGGCAGCCCGTTCGTGGGCCATTTGGAGATCTCGCACCTTCCTTATGTTGTGCGGCCGTTCCACCTGCACGATTTTCTGGAAAAGGTGAGCGACCTGCTCGTGGAAATAAAGGCCATCGAAGGGCCGCTGCGCATGACGCGCTACGAATTCGGGGAAGCGCGCAAAAAGAAGAAGGCGGCCAGCCGCACGACGTCCATGTTTGCTTCGCGCGACTCCTATTCCTACACCGAAGAAGAGATCGCCGAGTATGAACGGGCGGAATCGGAAGCTTCGCGCAGCCGGCGGAGCAAACCGCGCACCAACCTGGGCGACCCGCGTTCCTGAATTCTCACCCGCAAGAAACCAAGTAAAAGGCAGCTTTATCGCGCAAAAAATGCTTGATGGAGAAGAGAGATTCCTCACTCCGCGGACTTCGTTCGGAATGGCGGCGCTATTCGGGCTGCCGAAATGGGGGTCGGGCCGTGCGCGCCCCCGCGCTGCGGCCCGCCTCAGAAGGCGGGCCCTACATAAGAAAGAGGGGATACCGCAAGGCGGGATCGGCCAGTCCCAAGGACAAGTTGGCCTGCAAGAAATTCCCATTGGTCCGTTCTAACTCCAGAACGTGCTCATGCCGCACGCACAGGAGGAAAGTATGGACCGTTCGCTCTTCACGTTATTGGGAAGTGGTCTCCTTGGCATCTCTGCACTGGGTTTTGCCTGCTCATCGCCCGGTTCTCAGCCCCAGCCGGGAAAACCGGAAAGCGATTGGCGGCTGCTGGAACCGATCACCTACGAAAATCTCACCGTTTTTCCGGTGGTCAGCTCGTCGGGTTATGACACCAGCGCCTTCCTGACGTTAGAGGAAGGATTATCCCGGGGCGAAGTCACCGTCCGGGAACAGGGCGCCGAGACATTGATCCGCAATCGCGGCAATGGCCGGGCGATCCCGCCGGGTTACAGCGGCCCGTCCGTGAATCAACTGGTGCTGATCAATCACAGCAAGCGGCCGCTGCTGTTGCTTGCGGGCGAACTGGTGAGCGGTGGGAAGCAGGATCGCATCATCGCAAAGGACAGGATTGTGGCGCCGTTTGGAGACCCGCTGCCGCTGGATGTATTCTGCGTGGAACACGGGCGGTGGTCTGCGGGGTCCGAGTTCAACGAGGCGAAGACGATTGTGCATCCGAGCGTGCGTGAAAATGCCGCCATCAATCAGAAACAGACGGACGTGTGGGCTGCGGTCGCTGCCGGGTCGAATGTCTCCAGCAGAATGGCCAGCCCTTCGGCAGCTCCGCGCGTGAGTTCGGCGGACATCAATGCGACAGTGACTACCGAAGCGCAGACGCAATCGTATACGAAGATCTACGAATCGCGGCTCGTAGGGGGTTCGGTGGATACGGTGGTTGCGGAAATGCAGCGGCGTTTCCGGAGGGAAACGTCCGGATTGAAGGGCGAGCGGGTGGTGGGCGTGGTGGTCGCGTACGGCGGAGAAGTAGCCTGGAGCGACATCTTCGCGTCGAGCGAACTTTTCGATGCCTACTGGAACAAACTGCTGCGCAGCTACGCGGTGGAGGCGGTGGCACGGCCAAGTTTGCGCGAGAAGGCGTCGGTTGACGATGCGCGCGAATTCTTGCGGCGACTGGACGGGCACGAGAAAACGGAATCCGAGCCCGGCGTGTACCGCTGGCGGGAGACCAGCGAGGGCGGCCTCTCGCAGATCGAGCTGGATGCGCTGCAGCCGAAGCTGATGACGTTGCACAGGCTGGTGGTGCGGCGAACGAGTTAAGCGGTCTATGCCGTGACGGCAGGAGTGAGAGGAATTCCGGATGGTCGCGGGACTTGCAGTCGTAAAAGCGGCGGCAAGCCGCCGCACTCCATATTGGCCGAGGCAAGACGCAGAGCAGTGCTGCGCCCCGACAAGGGCCTGGCTAGAACGCTGAAGAGAGGTGAACTACGCTTGTATCTTTCAGGGCGGCTAAGAGTTGGCTTGCCGTGGCGGGCCAGGAGGGGTGGCGGAGATTAGGAGCGATTTCGGCTAAAGGAACGAGGACGAAGCGGCGCTCCAGCATGCGGGGATGCGGCACCTGAAGTTCGGGAGTGGCGATGGCGTCGTAACCGTAAAGGAGAAGGTCCAGATCGATCAGGCGGGGGCCTTTGGCGAATGTTTTTTTGCTGCCCATGGCCGATTCGATGGCGCGGAGCTTGCGCAATAAATCGAGGGCGGGCAGATCGGTTTGCGCTTCGAGAACGGCGTTGAGAAACCAGGCTTGCTCGAGATAGTCCACGGGCTCGGTTTCGTAGATGCTGGAGAATTTCAGGATGCGGATGCCGGCTTCAGTGAGAAGGCGGATCGCTTCGCGCAGATTGTTTTCGCGGTCGCCGACGTTGGTTCCGAGCGCAATGTAAACCGTGGTCATGCCGAACCTTCTTGGGCTTCCCTTCGGTGAACCCAGAGCCTACTTCACTCCAAAACGCCGGCCAATCATCCCCATCATCGATTGCGCTTCGGGCAATTTCAACGCGAGGCTCACAGCAAAGAAAACTATGCCGTAGACGCCAAGGACGAGAATGGCAAGAAGAATCGGACCGCGCGGGCCGAGGGCGTGGAGCAAGCCGCGAGAGGCCGCAGCGGCGAGCAGCGCGGCGAACCAGACTTGCGCAAGAAAGACCAGGGGCACGCCGGCTTGCCCAATACGGCGGCGGATGCCGCGTTGCAGCAAGGTGAACTCGACCCAGGAGGCGATGCCGGCAGAGATGGTCAAGCCTGCAACGCCCCAGCGCGGCTCAATGCCCAAGAGGCGCGGCAGCGGAAGGGCGCTCAGGTATCCAAGAATCGTGGTGAGCAAGACGCGGACGATGGCGAATCGCAGCGGGGTGCGCGTGTCGCGCAAGGCGTAAAAGCCCGAAGAGTAGAGACGGCCAAGAGTGGAAGCGAGGAGGCCGACAGTCGAGCCCGCGAGAATGCCCCAGACGTAGAGCACGTCGGCTTGGGTGAAGCGACCCGACTGGTAGATGGCCGCGACGATGACGTCACCAAGCACGAGGAAGCCGACAACCGAGGGAACCACAAGAAAGGTGATCTGGCGGAGGCCGGCGTTCAAACGGCCGCGGAGTAGACGCGCGACTTCATCGGCTTCGCCGACCGCGCCGCTCATCACCGGTAATTCCGCCGCAGAGACGGACATGCCGAAGAGGCTGACAGGAAGTGTGTAAAGCGTTTGCGCGTAGGCGAGAGCGGAGACGGCGCCGGTGGGAAGGAAGCTGGCGAGGAAAGCGTCAATGTAAGCGCTGATCTGCACGACGCCGCGGCTGATGAAGACGGGAAAGAAATTGCGGATGACGGTGCGCACATTTTCGGCTTGGTGAGCGAGGGAAAGTTTTAAACCCCCAAGAAGCTTGAGCACCATGGGGAGCTGCACGGCGACTTGCAGCGCGCTGCCGACGACGGAAGCCCAAGCGGTGATGACGACGAGAGAGTTTTGCGCGCGGCCGGCACCGAAAGCGAGCATGCCGGCGATCATGGCGATGTTCCAGAGAACCGGGGCCGTGTAGGAGATGAAAAATTTGCGGTGGCTGTTCAGGACACCGAGGCACCAAGCGGAGCCGACGAGGAGACCCGCACCGGGAAAAAGGATGCGCACAAGGAGGATGGTGAGCTGGCGCTTTTCGCCATGGAAACCGGGAGCGATGGCGTCAATGAGCCAGGGGGCGGCGAGAACGCCGAGAAGCACAAGCAGCGAAGTGCTGAGGGCGAGGAGAGCGGCGACGGCGCCGGCGGTTTTGCGCGCTTCTTCCTTGTCGTTGCGCGCAAGCAGGCTGGCATAGACGGGAATGAAAGAAGCGGAGAGCACGCCTTCACCAAAAAGGTTTTGCAGGAAATTGGGGATGCGGAAGGCGGCCTTGAACACGTCGGCAGCGTCGGAATTGCCGAAGTAGTGGGCGAATACGCGGTCGCGGATGAGTCCGGCGACGCGGCTGAGGAAAATGCCCGACGCCACGAGGAAGGCGAAGCGGCGGGAGCTGGTGGGTTGGGGTTTGGTGGCGGAAGAGTCGGTCACAGAATTTCCCAGGCGAGCGCGAACAGAAAGCTTGGCGCGGCTCTGTAGATTGAAGATATCGTACTCGCGCTGGATGTTTGGAAGCGAATTGGCAAGGTGTGCCGTGAAGTTACTTTGGCGGGGAAGGTGGTAGAATGCGGCGCGAATTGCGAGGAGGAACTATGAGGAAGACGGGCTGGATGCGACGGCTGGGAATTTGCGCGGTGCTGCTGGCGGGAATGATGGCGGTTGGGCAAGCAGCGCAGGCGCAGCAGGACACGGATTTTTCTAAAGTGCAAATCAAGGTGACGAAGGTTTCCGGGAACATTTACATGCTGGAGGGCGAAGGCGGAAACATTGCGGCGTCGGTGGGGGAAGACGGGATCGTGCTTGTGGACGACCAGTTTGCGCCTCTGGCGGAGAAGATCCAGGCGGCGCTGAAGGATTTGAAGATCACGGATAAACCGGTGCGATTTGTGATTAATACGCACTACCACGGGGATCACACGGGCGGAAACGCGCCGTTTGCAAATGCGGGATCGACGGTGATAGCGCAGGACAATGTGCGCAAGCGGTTGGAATCGGGTGGAACAGGAGGCAACGGAGGATCTATAAAGATGGAAATCCCGCCGGCGCCGAAGTCGGCGCTGCCGGTGATTACGTTTGAGCATGATGTGACGGTGCATTTGAACGGCGAGGATATCCGGGCGTTGCACTTCCCGGCCGGGCACACGGACGGCGATGCCGTGATTTTCTTTCCCAAGAACAACGTGGTGCACATGGGCGACGATTTCGTGCGCTATGGGTTTCCGTTCATTGACGTGGCCAGCGGCGGCAGCGTGCAGGGGATGATTGCGGCCATGGAGAAGGCCAGCGCCATGCTGCCGCCGGACGTGAAGGTCATTCCTGGGCACGGCGCGCTCTCCAACCTGGACGATGTGCGGGAATTCGTGAAGATGCTGAAAGAAACGTCGGCGGCGGTGCAGAAGGCATTGGACGAACACAAGACGCTGGAACAGATGAAGCAGGAGAAAATCCTGGAGCCGTGGAAGAAATGGTCAGGCGGGTTTATTGATAGCGATAAGTTCATCGAGACGCTTTACAACTCGCTGACGGGAAGCAAGGGAGAATTCCTGAAGCACAATTGAAGCAGTGGTCAGTTGTAAGTTCTCAGTTTCAAGTGAGGAGAAGAGCCGGCAAGGACATGGGGGCTGGGGGTGGAAAAGGGTTGCATGACTGAGAGGTGTAGGGATGGACGGATGGACTGCAGTGCTTCCGTTGGTCGGCGTCGTGATTGGGGCGACTCTCCAGTATTGGATCTCGCGCGCCGCAGAGTCTCGAAAGCAGTTACAACTGCTTCGTTCCCAGTCCTACGTCGATTACCTCCGCGCAGTCACGAAGGCGGCGCACGCGACCGTGCCAGACGCTGGCCGATTGGCACGAGCTGAAGCAGCAGATGCCAAGGCCCGCATGGCGGTGTACGGAACGTCTCGCGTAATCGCTGCGCTTGCAAGGTTCGAGGAAGTTGGACCGGTCCTGAATACTCCGTCGGCTAAAGGGGTGTTTGCCGAACTTGTGACGGCAATGAGAGAGGGGGACAGTCCCTCCCAGGCTGACCTGGAGCTAGTCCTGTTCGGAAGATGAGATCGCCAGTCGGCCTGCCAATGAGGTGTCGGCGCTCGTCGGGCAAGCCACGATCCCTCCACTGCGCACGAAGCGTGCTCCGGTCGGGATGACAACAAAACTACTGGACTCAGAAAGAACCTAGAACAGGCGGGGCTGGCGCTTGGGAAGCTCGCGGCCGAAGTATTCGTAGGCGCGGGGGGTGGCGACACGGCCGCGCGGGGTGCGATCGAGCATGCCGATTTGCATGAGATAAGGCTCGTACATTTCCTCGATGGCGTCTTCCTCTTCGCTGAGGGCGGCGGCGAGGGTACCGAGACCAACGGGGCCGCCGGCATATTTATCGAGCAGAGCGATCATGAGGTTGCGGTCCACCTCGTCGAGGCCGTGTTCATCCACGCCGAGCATGCGCAGCGAGTCCTGAGCGACCTCGCGGGTGATGCGACCGGCGGCGCGAACTTCGGCGAAATCGCGGGCGCGGCGGAGCAGGCGGTTGGCGACGCGCGGCGTGCCCCGGCAACGGCCGGCAATTTCCTGGGCGCCGGCCTCATCCATCTGGATGTTCAGAATTTTGGCGGAGCGATGAAGAATGATGAGCAGGTCTTCGGGCTCGTAGAACTCCAGGCGATGCACGATGCCGAAGCGGGAGCGCAGCGGCGCGGTGATGAGCCCGGCGCGGGTGGTGGCGCCAATGAGAGTGAAATGGTTGAGGTGGAAGGGATGAATGCGCGCGCCGGGGCCTTGGCCGATGACCAGGTCCACGCGAAAATCTTCCATGGCGGGGTAGAGGACTTCCTCGACGGCGGCCTGCAGGCGGTGAATTTCGTCGAGGAAGAAAACTTCCTTTTTTTCGAGGGCGGTGAGGATGGCGGTAAGGTCGCCTTTGCGTTCCAGCAACGGGCCGGCGCTGGTCTTGATGGGAACATCGAGTTCATTGGCGATGATCACGGCCAGCGTGGTCTTGCCGAGGCCCGGCGGACCGTAGAGGAGAACATGATCGAGGGCTTCGCCGCGGGAGCGCGCGGCCTCGATGGCGATGGAGATGTTTTCCTTGACGCGTTTCTGGCCGATGTATTCGTCGAGGCGCTTGGGGCGGACGCTGGCATCGAGGCGTGCGTCATCGTCAATGGCGGCGCCGGAGACGATGCGGGAGGGGGCTGCGGGATCGTCGGCGCCAGGGGCGAGAGATTTCTTGGGTGCGAAGTCGGGCATAGTCGGGGACGCAATCAGATATCAGCGATCAGAGATCAGGAATCAAGAGGGTCGCTCGCGTCAATGGCTCCTGATTTCTGAAAACTGATATCCGATATCTGAGATCTTGTGGCTGGTCTCCATTCTCCGTTGTATCTCTCTACCTGCTCGTGTCGCGTTCATCTAGTCTGCTGGCTGCTTAGCGCTGACAGAGTAACACGGAGAAGTTGTTCGAAGCCGGAAGGTCCGGCGCGGCGGCGGGCCTCGGCGACGGCGGCTTCGGCGGTGCGTTCGTCATAGCCCAGATTGATGAGGGCGGACTTGACATCGGCTTCGACGCCCGCGGGGGAAGCGGCGGCGGGCTTTTCGGCTTCGGCGGCGATGGCTGCAAGCTTGTCCTTCAGCTCGACGACCATGCGTTCGGCAGTTTTGCGGCCGACGCCGGGAATTCTCGTGAGGCGTGCGAGATCGCCTCCACGAATGGCGGGCACGAGTTCTTCAACGTTCATGCCGGAAAGAATTTTGAGGGCGAGGGTGGGGCCGACACCGGAAGCGCCAAGGAGCAGCTCGAAGAGATGCTTTTCGCGGGCGGAGAGAAAGCCGTAGAGGGAGAGAGCATCTTCGCGGACATGGGTGTGGATGAGCAGCGTGACTTCAGCGTGGAGTTCGCCGAGAGCGGCGAAGGTGGAAAGGGGCACGGCGACGAGATAGCCGACGCCGCCGACATCAAGGATGACCTGATTGGGCCGCTTTTCCAGGAGGCGGCCGCGCAAGAGTCCAATCATCGCTCACGAGTATTGCCGCGAAGGAGGCGGCTGTCAACGCGGGGGCGGGGACAGAGTAAACGGCGAAGAGGAGTTGCTTAGGTATGGCGGATCGCGCGCAGGATTGCCGAACCGCGATGGCGATCAGGGGGAAGCGGGTTTCCACTTGTTGAGGAAGGTGAGGATGTCTTCGGTGGCCATGGAGCGGGCGGCCTCGAACTCGCCGTGTTTCTGGCTGAAGATGAGTTTGCCGGCGGAATCGAGCACGGCGATGGCGGGAATACCGCGATTGAGGGGCACATCGTACTTTTGGGCGAGGTCGAGATTTTTGTCGGCATGGCCGATGTCCACGTGGACGACTACAAAATATTTTTCGAGAGTGGGCGCGATTTCGGGGCTGTGAAAGGCTTCATCGAGGACGTGGCAGTCGTAGCACCAGTTGGCGCCGAAAACGACAAGAACACGTTTGTGCGCGGGCGAGGCGGAGTGGAGCGCTTCGTCAATTTCTTTTTTGGCGTCGGCGGAGGCGGGATAGAGATCTTTTTTCTGGAGAGCCTGACGCAGGGCGGCGGAGCCAGAGGATGGGGTGAGGGGCAGGGCGAATGGATGGAAGAGGATCAGGAGCACTGCCAATGGAAGAGAGTTCATAGGAAGCCAGTATCGAGGGCGGCGGTTGGCGGTGTCAATGAGAGGAATTGCACGGGTTGCCGAGGGGGCGCAAGCCGGGTGCTTGATGCGTGGGCCAGGAGTGGCGGAAAGTGTTGTGCAGAGGGGAGGGAGTGCTTATGATGCGCGCTGGAAGAGCGGCTATTTGGCGGGTTGCAGGGGCGGAAGAAAGCGTTGGTCCACGGCAACCTGGTAGCCGGTGACGAGCTTGTTGGTTTCATTGGCCATGCCGATGACCGCCTGGAGTTCCTTGAACATTTCGGAGGTCATGCCTTTGGCAAAGGCGGAGGCGGTGTGGGAGGCGATGCAGTAGTGGCAGTTGTTGGTAACGCTGACGGCGATGTACAGGAGTTCCTTGGTGAGCGGATCGAGCGCGCCGGCGTCCATGATCTCCTTGAGGCTTTCCCAGGTGCGCTTGAGGAGAGCGGGATCGTGGGCGATGGCCTTCCAGAAATTATTGATGTAGTCGGTTTTGCGCGTGGCCATGATGTCGTCGTAGACGGCTTTGACGGCGGGGCTGGCATCCTTGTATTCGATGAGGCCAAGAGTGGACATGAACTCGCTCCGTGAAAATTCGATTTATGCACGAAGAATGTTAGCCGGAATCTCGGCTATGGGGTAGGGAGCAAAAATGGAGCAGCATTGTGAAGGGGCTTTGGGTGTTTAGTGACCCGGAAAAAAGGCGGCGAATGAAGCGAGGAAAAAGTTCGCTACTCTGGATGGACGCCGTTTCCGGGCGGCCGAGATGAAGCTAGCATCAGGGGATGGGCAGGTTACGTGCGCTATCAAACACAAAATCTCCGGCTAGAGAAAAATACCCTGCGACAGATTGCTTTTCACGCCGGACGTTTGGCCACATTTCTAGTGGGCTTCGCGACGCTGGCCTTCCTGACGTTGGCGCAGGAAAGCGCCGGCCTGCGCGGGACGGTGGCCGACTCGACAGGATCCGCGATCGAGGGAGCGCAGATCGAGTATCGCTCGCCGGATGGAGTGATCCTGGCGAAAACGGATGCGAGTGGAAATTTCAGCATCGCGGAAACACGCAAGGGCGGAAGTCTGCGAATCAGTTTCCCCGGGTTCGCAACGGCGACGCTGGAAGTGAAGCCACACACTTCGGTGGAGCGCGTGCGGATCGTGCTGACGCCGTCGCCCAACATCGAGCGGCTGCAGGTGAAAGCGAGCGTCGAAGACCCCATTCCAGCGGTGCCCATGAGCCAGTACGCGATTCCGGCGGAACAAGTGGAGGTGGCGGGGAGCCTGGTGCTGGACGATGTGCTGCGGGAGGTGCCGGGGTTCAGCACGTTCCGCAGGTCGAGCAGTCTGTTCGCGAATCCGTCGTCGCAGGGCGTGTCGCTGCGGGGAGTAGGAGCGAGCGCCACGAGCAGGTCGAGCGTGTTGCTGGATGGCATTCCGCTGAACGATCCGTTTGGCGGGTGGGTTTATTTTGCGCGTGTGCCGCGGGCGGAGCTTGAAACCCTGGAGGTGACGAACGGTGGCGCCTCCGATGTGTTTGGGAACGGAGCGCTGGGAGGCGTGGTGAACCTGCGCACACGTTCGGCGGAGGAAGCGTATGCGTCGGGGGAAGTATCGTACGGGAGCATGAGCACGCCGGATTTGTCCTTTGCCGTAGGAGCACCGGTGGGCAACTGGTCGCTGGCGGCAGCCGGGCAGGCGCTGCGCACAGGAGGGTATGTGCTGGTGCCGGCGGACCAACGAGGAAGCGTGGATACGGATGCGGGCACGGCGGACTTGGCGGGGACGCTGGAGGTTTCGCGGAATCTGGGGGAGCAGGGGCGATTCTTCGTGCGCGGAAGCGGCTTTGGAGAAAGCCGGCGGAATGGAACGCCGCTGCAACTGAATGACACGACGATCCCGGAAGTGGACTTGGGATTGGACTGGACGACGTCGCACGCGGGAAGTTTTTCGGCGCGGCTCTATGGTTCGACGGAGATTTATCACCAGTCGTTTTCGGCGGTGGCGGCGGACCGCAACTCGGAGGCGCTGACCGATCTGCAGCGCAATCCTTCGCAGCAGATTGGATTTGTGGGCACGTGGACGCGGCTCTTTGCGGAAAAACACAAAGTGGCCGGGGGAATCGAGGCCAGCGATGTGCGCGGCCAAAGCGAGGACACAAACTACCGGGCGGGAGCGCCGTTCACGCTGGTGGAGGCGGGTGGGCGGCAGCACACCTGGGGATTCTTCGCGCAGGACGCTTTCTTTTTTGCGCCCAAGTGGCTGCTGACGTTTGGCGGCCGCGTGGACACGTGGAACAACAACACCGGCTTCCAGAACACCGAGCCGCTGACAACCGGGACGCCGGTGACAAACACATTTCCGAACAGGTTGGAAACGGCGTTCAGTCCGCGGGTGTCGCTGTTGCGGAGTTTTTCGCACGGGCTGGCGTTGAGCGCTTCGGTCTACCGGGCGTTCCGCGCGCCGACCTTGAACGAGCTGTACCGGAATTTCCGCGTGGGAAACGTGCTGACCCTGGCGAATCCGGATTTGACGGGTGAGCACCTGACGGGCGGCGAGGCGGGGCTCAGCTACCAGACGTGGGAAAACCGGCTGACGCTGCGCGGTAATTTCTTCTGGAGCGACATCGCTGATCCGGTGGCGAACGTGACGATCACAAGCACTCCCGCGCTGATCACGCGGCAGAAGGAAAACCTGGGGGTGACTCAGGCGCGGGGATTTGAGTTGTCGGGGCAGTGGCAGGTGCGGCCTCGTCTGCAGATTTCAGCGAGCTACTTGTTTGTGGACGCTACGGTGGTGAGTTACCCGAGTCCACCAGCCGTGATGCCGCTGGATGGATTGCGCGTGCCACAGGTGCCGCAAAACCAGTTCAGTTTTCAAGCCAGCTATCTGGGACGGAGATGGAACGCCAGCATTCAGGGACGGTTTTCCGGGAACCAGTTTGATGACGACCTGAATCAATTCCCGCTGGGGCGGGCCTTTTCGCTGGATGCGCAAGTGTCGCGAGAGGTATTACGGCGCACGTCGGTGTTCTTGGCGGTGCAGAATCTGACGAATGACCGGTTCAGCGTGGCGGCAACGCCGGTAATCACCGTCGGGCCGCCGATTTTTGTGCGCGGGGGAGTGAGGTTTCGCTGGCGGTGAGGCAGAAGAACGCGCGACCGGGCAAGGAAATCCCAGGAAGAATTTGGCTCGCGCAGATTGTTATGAAGTGCGGGGGAAAAAGGCGGCGGAGAGATCTTTCGACTACGCGACCCGACGCGCCAAAATGCGGCGCGTAAGAAAAAATCGGGTCGCTCCGCTCGGGATGACATTGTGGGAGGAAAGCGGTCTCTACGAAGGGGAACCCAAGAGCACAGTCAGGAGTGACTGTGCCACAAAAGACAAAGAGAGATTCCTCGCTTCGCGGACTGCGTTCGGAAGGACGGGGCTGTGGTTTTGCGCGGAAGGCCGACCCTACATCGGAGAGAAGAAGAGGCGGACTGGGATTAGCGGCGGGAGGGGCGCAGGAGAAATTCGTCGACGAGAAGGCGGGCGAGGCGGGGAGAATTGTGGCGGATGAGGCCGTGTTCTTCGAGGAGATTGTCGAGAACGAGTTTGACCTTGAGCTTGAGGACCTTTTCGGCATCGACGAGGACGGCCTCGGCGCCTTCGGCGCGATAACGGCGGGCAACATCGGGGGAGATGGGCTGGCGATTGGCGACAACCCAGTCAATGACACGCTTGTCGACATGGCGCTGAATGGCGCGCAAATGCTCACTGAGAGCGTAGTGTGTGGTTTCGCCAGGCTGCGTCATGAGATTGGCGACATAGACGCGCGGGGCTTTGGAGCGGGCAATGGCCTGGGCAATTTCCGGGATGAGGAGATTGGGGATCACGCTGGTGTAAAGAGAGCCAGGGCCCATAAGGATGAGGTCGGCCTTTTGAATGGCGTCAATGGCTTTGGGAAGGGCGCGAACGCGGCGAGGCACGAGCTGGATTTGCCGGATGGGCACGCGGCTGCGGGAGATCTTGGTTTCGCCGCTGACGCGCTGGCCGTTGGCGAGCGTGGCGGTCAGATGGACATTGGAGATGGTGGAGGGAAAGATGCGGCCGCGGATGGCCAGAACTTTACTGGAGACGCGAACAGCTTCGGCAAAATCGCCGGTGACGTGGGTGAGAGCGGCCAGGAACAGGTTGCCGAAATTATGCCCAACGAGGCCGCGCCCCGCATGAAAGCAGTACTGGAAGAGGCGGCCGAGCAGCGCTTCATCTTTCGATAGGGCGACCATGCAGTTGCGGATGTCTCCGGGAGGGAGCATGCGATTTTCGCGGCGAAGACGGCCGGAGCTGCCACCATCATCGGTGACGGTGACAATCGCGGCGAGGTCGGCGATGGGACGCTCGCGCGAAGCGTGACGGTCCGTGCGGCGAACGACGTGCTCTTTCAAGCCACGAAGCAGTGCGGAAAGGCCGGTACCGCCGCCGAGCGCGACGACACGCAGACCGCGGGATTGCAGGGATTTCTTGCGTTGAGACCTGTTCACGTGAGGCTCAGCTTCCGAATGACACGAGCGAGGCGGCGATCCACTTCCGGAGAGACTATCCCGTGTAGCCGTCCTTTTCAGGATACAGCAATTCGGTGAAGCGAGGGTCTTCCTGGAGGAACGCAAAGTCCTCGTCGTTACGAGCGTGGTAGCGGTTGGAGGGGCGCAGCTCGATGGCGACCTTGAGGTTGGCCATGGCGGAATCGGCTTCGCCGGTGAGGCAGTCGAGGGCGGCCAGAGCGTAGTGGACGTGATCGGCTTTGGGGGCGAGTTTGCGCGCCTTGTCGAGGCTTTCGCGGGCTTCGTCCCAGCGGCCAAGATTCATCATGGCGACGCCGCGCTGGTAGTGCTCTTCGGGCGATTTCGGATTCTGCTCGGAGAGGGGTTTCATGCGCTGTTCGGTGATGCGGAGATGGGTGCGCGCGCGATCGGCAAGCTCCTTGCTGGGCCCCTCGAGCACCTTTTCCAGTTCCTGTTTGGCACGCTGGAATTTCTGCTGGTGGAAAAGAGCCATGGCCTCTTCATAGACTTTCATCTGGGCCTGCACGCGCGGGTCAACCATTTCGACGCCGCCACGTTGCGGGGGAGGGGCGGGTAAGTTATTCTTTTTCTTAAGCTTAGACTGGGCACTGGACGAGGACTTGGCCCGCCCGGAGGAGCCCGAGGAAGATTTCTGGGGTTTCGCCATGGCGCGAATGCTAGCAGAGGGCTGCGCCGTCGTCAACGGAAGTCAGAAGGGGGATGGAAGTGCTGGGTTAGATAGCCTTTACCGACCGGCAGCATGCGCGAAAATAACTTTTCCCAAGAAGGCGCTTCTCCGTGAAACTAGGAACAGCCTTTATAGAGACGGCTACGCAAGAGCGACGTTGGCCTGCCCTGCGTGCGTGTGCTATAAGTTTCAGATGGTATTCAGGTTGACGACTCGTGCCTTTCATTAATTTTCCTGCGCGCGAAATTAACTGCAAGCTGGTGTACTACGGTCCGGGCCTCGGCGGGAAGACCGCCAACCTGCAGTGGATCTACGACCATACGGGGCAAAACCTGAAGGGGAAGATGGTGTCGCTGGCCACGGAGACGGACCGGACGCTGTTCTTCGATTTTCTGCCGCTGGATTTGGGAACGGTGCGCGGGTTTAAAACGCGCTTTCATTTATATACGGTGCCTGGGCAGGTGTTTTACGAAGCGAGCCGGAAGCTGATCTTGAAAGGTGCGGATGGCGTGGTGTTTGTCGCGGATTCCCAGGAAGAGCGGCTGGACGCGAATTTCGAGACTCTGGACAACCTGCAAGAACACCTGAGAGAGCACAACCTGAATTTCGCGACGATTCCGTATGTGCTGCAATTGAACAAGCGCGACCTGCCAAATGTGCTGAGCTTGGAAGATCTGACGAAACATCTGCAGAAGAAGGGCGAGCCGGTGATTGAATCCGTAGCGATTAACGGGCAGGGCGTGTTTGAGACGCTGAAGGACCTGGCGAAAATGGTGCTGGGAGAATTGAAGAAGGGCAGCTAAGCACACGCACAGTTTGACCGCTAACGAGGTCAATGGCCCGGGGCACCATCCGCTTGTTGAGGACGATGGTTTGCGGCATGGTGTGGGTAGACAGTGAATACGGAACTACTCCAAAGGATTACCATCGAGCCGGGCAAGTGCGGCGGACGGCCGTGCATCCCTGGCAAACGCATCCGGGTTGTGGATGTATTGCAACTGCTGAGCGCTGGTGCAGCTTTCGAGGAAATCCTTTCCGATTACCCGTTTTTGGAACGAGAAGATATTCTGGCGGCGATTGAGTATGCCGCCGTACAAACTGATCACATCGTTTTGCAATCCGCGTGAAATTTCTAGATAACATCCTTCAAGCCACAACGCTTCAGAAAAAGTCGTGCCCCTGCGCCTACTTCCGGCCCCTGCTCTTCTCATAGCTATCGAAGGCTTCGCGCAATCCATCCAGCAAGTGACCGTTCTTCACCTTGCCGCCTTCCGTCTTGCGCAAGTCGGACCACAGCGTCGCTCCCGTCTTCGGATCAAGCAGTGCCACGCGTGTGTGACCCTGCGGCACGGCATCTTCTGTGAACGCGTTTAGTCCCGTGGGTCGCGGGTATTGTCCGTCGGGCAACGCTCGAACGTGTGTACCGCTGCTCAGCGAAAGCACAAGGTCGGCCTTTTCGCGGCTCTCGGCAATTTCAAAATGCCCCCATTTGTTCAGCTCCAGCACCGCCGTGTACTGCAACTCAGGGAATCCCGTCTCATTCACAAGGAAGACGCTATGCGCGTTGGTTACGGCCTCCGGCAGATTTGTTGGCTGAGCCGCCAGTCGCAGCGCGTACGCGCACAAGAGAATCATCAAAAGAAGATTCATTTTCCTGCAGCGATTGTTCCCCTGCATTCTGCCCTCCCGGCACCGGCTGTTTTTTCCGGAACGTTTGCTTCGCGAAGCGCGTTTCTTCCCCACGCTTTTCCGCAAGCCCTTTCCCGGATTTTGCTACGGTAGAGGCTCGAGGCAAGCCGCGGAACTGTCCCAAAGAACGGTAAAGGTCCAACTGTCCCCTTTTTCACAAAGCCGTTCCTGCTTTCTGACTCTCGAAGGCCGTTCGTGCTTATCCTCGTGATCACTCCTCACGGCCCCGCAAGTCACCTCGGGGCCGTTGCACCTTCAACCGCCCGGCTTCTGCTTGTACAATCTCTCCGTGCGCGTTCTGCTCTTGAACCTCTACTATCCGCCGGACACCTCTGCGACCGCGAAAATGGCGCAGACCGTTGTCAATGCTCTTGCCGAAAAGCATGACGTCACGGTTCTCTGCGGACGCCCTTCCTACGATCCCGCCGAACACCGTCCCTGGCGCCTGTATCAGTCCGAGAATTCCGGTCGCGCGCGGATCATCCGCGCCGGCTCCACGGATTTCCCCCGCCTGCAAATGAAAAAACGCCTGCTCAATTATCTGAGCTACGTTTTCCTGGCTGTTCCCCGTGCTCTTTTTCTCCCGTGCGACGTCATTCTGGCCATGACCGACCCGCCCTTCGAGGGCATCGTCGGTGCCTTCATTGCCCTCCTGAAACGCAAGCCCTACGTCTACAACATCCGAGACTTGTATCCCGATATGGCCCTGGGAGGTTCCATCGTTTCCCCTGGCTTGCTGGCCCGCCTCTGGGAAAAACTGCATCGCTGGGCACTGCGCCGCGCCACGCGGGTTGTCGTGCTCGGCGACGACATGCGCAACCGCATCCTCGCCAAAGGCGTCGATCCCGCACGTGTTGTTGTTGTTCGCGATGGCGCGGAGCTTCCCCCTCAAGGATCCAGTCCGTCCTTCGATCCGCAAGTCATCCAGGCGATTCGCGGCAATTCCCAATTTGTTCTCCTGCATGCCGGCAATCTCGGTTTCTATGGCGCTTGGGACACGCTGCTCGCCGCCGCACGGGAACTCGCGCAAGACGGCATCACCATTGTTTTCGTCGGTGATGGCGTGCAGCGCGAGCGCCTGCAGTCCGCCGCCGCCGGACTTTCCAATGTCCGCTTCCTCCCGTTCTTCCCCAGCAGCAAAATTCCTTCCGTCCTTGCCGCCGCCGACGCCCACGTCATTACCGTAAAGCGCGGCCTCGAAGGTGTGGTCGTCCCCAGCAAGATGTACAGCATCCTCGCCGCCGGAAAGCCGGTCGTGGCGGTTGCGCCAGACGAATGTGATGTTGTCTCCATCGGCGCCCGGAAAGGTTTCTCCGTCGCGGCAAACCCCGATGATCCCGCGCAACTCGTTCAAGCGGTCAGGCGCATCTCCCGCAACCCGGATCTTCTCCGAAGCATGGGTGCATCGGCAGCCGCGGCTGCGCCCGAGTACGAGAGAAACAAGGAACTCGCCAAATTGGTGGAAATCGTCTCCACAGCCGCTCAAGGCTGACGCCGGAAAGTTTCCCTGCACCAGAAGACTTCCGCGCCTCGCTGGCCGGCGGGCTCGCCTATAAGTCATGGGAGTTCTATTACTCTATGGTAATTTATAAATTGGTGGAAGGTAAATTAACCCACGCACGCGTGCAATTGTTCTGGCATTTGCTCCCATTTCGCGTTATGGTGTTTTGGCTGCGTGGGGCAGCAACGGGGGCTTTCTCTGGGCCGCCGCCTTTGTAGTGACTTGGGAGCCGGATCCCAAACCGGCATCGTCTCTGTGAACGTCTGGCCATCTCGCCCGGGCTAGTTTCGCCAGAACGAGTGACGAGGGTGTATGAGTGCGGGCCTGCTGGCGTTTTTAATCGCCTTGTCAGCATCGCTGGTACTAACAGTGCCGGTGCGCGCGTTGGCTATTCGTGTGGGCATGGTGGATCTGCCGGGCCCGCGCAAGGTTCATCTCAAACCCATTCCCCTGCTGGGTGGTTTGGCGATGTATGGAGGCGTGATGCTCGCCATACTGATCGCCTTCGACGGCGCCGCGCGGGCGCAGAGTTTCGGCATCGTCACCGGTGCCACTCTTGTCGCCATCGTCGGTTTCCTGGACGACCGCGGCTGGCTGCATCACCAGGTCAAACTCTTCGTCGGAATGCCCTTGGCCGCTGTGTTTCTCCTTGCAACCGGCATCCACGCGCAGGTCTTCAGCGTTTTACTCCGTGGACGTCCCGGCCAGTGGCTGGATGCTGCACTCACCATTCTCTGGGTCGTGGGCATCACCGCGTCATTCAGCATCCTGGACCACATGGATGGCTTGTGCGCCGGCGTCGCGGCCATGGCCTCCATCTTCTTCGCCCTCATCGCTTATCTGAACGGCCAAACGCTCGTCACCACACTTGCGGCGGCGGTCCTGGGGGCAGCCGCGGGATTCCTGCGCTGGAATTTTAAGCCCGCCAAGATCTTCATGGGCGATGGCGGCGCGATGTTCCTCGGATTTCTGATGGCTACGCTTGCGCTGAAACTCCGGCTCGAACATGCCACCACCGCCGCCAGTTGGTTCGCTCCGGTGCTTATCCTCTGCGCCACGATTTTTGACACCACGCTCGTCACCATCTCCCGCTCGCGTCGCGGCTTGCTGCCTTTTGCCACTCCAGGCAAAGATCACTCGGCCCACCGTCTTGCCAATCTTGGCTTGGGACAGCGCGGCGCCGTTCTGGCCATGTATTTGGCGGGTGCCGTCTGCGGAAGCGCGGCCGTCCTGGTAACCTACTTGTCGAGTTCGGGAGCAATTCTCATCGGTGCCCTGGTCATGATTTCCATGCTGCCCGCCGTCGCTTGGCTGGAGCGGGCTCCCTACGAGCGCCAGTTGGACAAAACCGCCGCCTAAGGCCTCTGGAGTTGTCCCCGAAGGAGAGATTCCCGCTCGCCCTTCGGTTTGGACCGCGGGACAGGATTCGTTATACTTTCTGGCGCAGTCTGTTCGCCAGACTGTGGGGCTGGCCCGGGTGGTGAGGCGGATCCGCGGCAGTGGCAGGGCGCGCAACGGAGCATTCCTCCAACAGGGTGAAGCAGAGACGGTGGAAAAACTAGAAAACGAGTTCCGGCAAGACCGGAACGCCGGTGAGGTTGTCGTCGTTGGAGGCTCCGCGGCGGGCTTCTATACCGCAACCCACGTCGCACGTGGTGGTCGCTCTGTGCGCGTGCTGGAATCCATGCCGACTTTAGACCCCACATCCCGCACCCTGATTGTCACCGCCCATTTCAAAAACCAGATGGGCCAGTCCGCGCGTGCCAGCATCCTGAACGAAATTCGCCGCTTCGAGCTCTTCACCGACGGGCGCTCTGCCGTCGTCGCCCTGCATCGGCCGGACCTCATCATTGAGCGTTCCCGCCTGATCTCCGCGCTCGCCGAGGAGGCCCGGGCGGCCGGGGCCTTAATCGATTATGACACTCGCTTTCTGGGGCTCTCCCCTAACGGGCACGGCTTGCGCATCGAAATTGATCGCGGGGGCCAGCGCAAGGAATTGCACGCCGCGAGTCTTGTCGGCGCCGACGGAGCTGTCAGCCGTGTGGCCAAGGCCGCCGGGTGGCCTCCCGTTGATACCGTCCCGCTGATGCAAGCGGTCGTGAAACTCCCCAAAGACTGTCCTCCTGATACCACGCGCGTCTGGTTCATTCCGGACGAGACGCCCTATTTCTATTGGCTCATCCCGGAATCGCCGGAACGCGCCGCCGTGGGTGTTATCGGTGAGCACGGCCAAGCCACCAAACGCTGCTTTGACCGTTTCCTGCAAAAGAAGGGCTTCGAGCCGCTCGAGTGGCAAGGAGCGCGCATTCCTGTTTACAAGCGCTGGATTCCCGTGCAGCGGCGTGTTGGCAGTGGCGACGTGTACCTTGTCGGTGACGCCGCCGCGCAAGTCAAAGTTTCGACGGTTGGAGGCATTGTCACGGGATTTCGCGGCGCGCGCGGCGTGGCCGATGCCATCCTGCAAAAGGGCAGCCACGAATTGCGGGCCTTGCGCTGCGAATTGGGCACTCATTGGCTCATTCGGCGGACCCTGCATTATTTCCAGCAGGAGGATTATTCGCGCCTGGTGGACTTGCTCAACGTCGCCGCCCGGGAATCGCTCGGTGAGATCAATCGGGACGAGTCCACTCGCCTGCTCTGGAATCTGGTTCGCCGCCAGCCCCGCCTCGCTCTATTAGGACTTCGCGGCCTCCTGCTCGGAAAGAGGTAGGTCCCAGCCCAGGTATTGGATAATCTGTTGGATAATCCTTGTAGCGCGGTAACAATCGGGCGGGAACGTTCCTTACCTCCTCAATTCAAGGTGCTGTTCCTGGAAACGGAGCAACGACAGTGCGTCTTACGGTAATCGGTTGTGGCTACGTTGGCCTCGTCACCGGAGCCTGCCTTGCGGCGGCGGGTCATGAAGTTATCTGCACGGACATCGACGAAAAGCGCATCGGCCAGCTCAAAGCGGGCAAGGTCCCCATTTACGAAGAGCATCTCGAC
Source organism: Candidatus Acidiferrum typicum (assembly GCA_002478115.1). Lineage (GTDB taxonomy): Bacteria > Acidobacteriota > Terriglobia > Acidiferrales > UBA7541 > Acidiferrum > Acidiferrum typicum. The sequence continues at coordinate 136,479 of DLMH01000198.1, forward strand.
GAAGTGCTCCAGCGCGCCGTGGCTGACAAAAAAATCTCTTATACCTCTAACGCCGGTGAGGCTATCCGTGCCGGTGACGTAATTTTCATTTGTGTTGGCACACCTCCGAAAGAATCCGGCGAGGCCGACCTTTCCGCCATCGACCACGTCGCTCGTCAAGTTGCCACCGAGGCGCGCTCACCGAAACTTGTGGTCGAGAAGAGCACCGTCCCCGCGCTCACCGGTGTGCAACTCCAGAAAGCTCTCGCCGCTTATTCCCCCGCAAGCGGGCCGAAATTCCAGGTCGCTTCCAATCCCGAGTTTCTCCGGGAAGGCACGGCTGTTGGCGATTTCTTTCATCCGGACCGCATCATCGTCGGCGTGGAAGACGCCGCCTCCGCGGCCAGGCTCCGCGAAATCTACCAGCCTATTCTGGACAGGAAATTCCACTGCCCCATTCACGCGGGCGGGTGCCCCAAGGAAACGTCCGGCGAGTTGCTCGTCACCACCATCAACAGCGCCGAATTGATCAAGCATGCTTCGAATTCCTTCCTGGCCCTGAAAATCAGCTATGCCAACGTCATCTCGGATCTCTGCGAGCGCATTGGCGCCGATGTCGAGGAAGTGACTCACGCCATGGGGCTCGATCCCCGCATCGGAGCTCAATTCTTGCAGGCAGGTCTCGGCTTCGGCGGCTTCTGCTTCCCGAAAGACATTCAGGCCTTCATTCACCTCGCCGCTTCTGTCGGCGTTGACTTTGAAATGCTCAAGGCCGCCGAGCGCGTCAACAAGCAGCGCCTCGAACGCTTCTTCGAGAAAATCCACCGCGCCTTGTGGGTCATCAAAGGCAAACGCGTTGCCGTGCTCGGCCTGGCCTTTAAGGCCAACACCGACGACATTCGTTTCGCCCCCGCGCTGGAAGTGATTCGCAAGCTCCTGGAAGATGGCGCCATCGTTCACGCCAGCGATCCGGAGGCCATTGCCCGCACCAAGCCCATTTTCCCGCAGGTGGTCTATCACGAAGATCCCTACGACGCTCTCAAGCAGGCCGATGCCGCGCTGGTTTGCACGGAATGGCAAATTTTCCGGAAGCTCGATTGGGAGCTTGCCGGTCAGCTCATGGCCCGCCGCCTGGTGATTGACGGCAGGAATCTCTACTCCCCAAAGAAAATGCAGGAACTGGGTTTCGAGTATCACTCGTTTGGACGCGTGTGACGCCACAAGGAGGCGTCTTCGCCCCAACTTCAGCGGCTCGCTGTCATCTTGCTGAACTGCGCTTTAAAGAACTCCAGCGTCAGCCGCAGTCCATCCTCAAGACTCACCTTGGGCTCCCAGCCCAGAAGCTTCTTTGCCTTGGTGATGTCCGGGCAACGCTGCTTGGGATCGTCTTCCGGCAGGGGTTTGTGAACGATCGCCGGCGCGTTCGGGAAGTGCGCACGAATGCGTTCCGCGAATTCGTAAATCGTCATTTCATTCGGATCCCCGATGTTCGTCGGGTAGTGCTCATCGGACTGGCTCAGCCGGTAGATTCCCTCGATCAAATCGGAAACATAGCAGAAACTCCGCGTCTGCTTTCCATCTCCATACACGGTCAGCGTCTGCCCGCTGAGCGCCTGAAACACAAAATTCGGCAGCGCCCGGCCATCGTTCAAACGCATCCTCGGCCCATACGTGTTGAAGATGCGCGCGATGTGCGTATCCACGCCATGATACCGGTGGTACGCCATGGTCGTCGCTTCCGCAAAACGCTTCGCTTCGTCATAAACGCTGCGTGGCCCCACCGGATTCACGTGGCCCCAGTAACTCTCGCTTTGTGGCGAAACCTCCGGATCGCCGTAGCACTCGCTCGTTGACGCCAGCAGATACTTCGCCTTCTTCGTCATCGCCAAATCCAGCGTGCGCATGGTCGCGATCGACCCCACCTTCAGCGTATCAATCGGGTGTTTCAGATAATCAGGTGGACTCGCAGGCGACGCAAAGTGAAATACGTATCCGACCTCCCCGTCCACCAGGAATGGCTCATTCACGTTGCGCCGATCGCACTGAAACTTGCGGTTCCCTTTCAAATGCGCGAGATTCTCTGCGTCGCCCGTCACCAGGTTGTCGAGCGCGAGCACTTCCCATCCTTCGGCCAGCAAGCGGTCGCAAAGATGCGATCCCAGGAACCCCGCACCGCCTGTCACCACTGCTCGCATGCATCCTCCGGGCGAATCCGAGTTCTTAAGTCTAGCGCGTGGCTGTGAGAATTGCGCAACGATTCCCCTAACTTGTCCGTTCAGATACTCGTTTGACCCCCAGCATTCCGCACGTTACGATGCGCTGCCATGGGGAATGTTTTGATCGCAACCTTGCTCCCAACGGAGCCCGCTCGCAAGCCGCGTCTTTGGCCTCTTCTGGCCCTCGGCCTGATCAGTGCTTGTCTTTTCGTCTTCTTCCATCTCGGTCGCTGGCTTATCGTCGAAGAGCCGCTGCAAAACGCCGCGGCCATCGCGGTCTTGAGCGGCCGCATGCCCGGCCGGGCACTGGAAGCCGCCAAAGTCTACAAGCAGGGATACGCGCCGCAGGTCTGGTTGACCCATTCCACGGAGCCGGGGGCAACGCTCGCGAAACTCTCCGTGCCCTACCAGGGGGAAGACGCCTACGACAAGCTTATCCTCATCCACGAGGGCGTCCCCGAATCCGCAATTCATGTCCTGGAGCCACCCATCGTCAATACCGCCGATGAGATGGCCTCCATCGGCCAGGCTCTTTCCAGCGCAAACCCGCGACGAGTGATCCTCGTGACCTCTAAAGTCCACACGCGCCGCACCCGCACTCTCTGGAAACACTTCTCCGCCGCCAACGGCGACGCCATCGTCCACGGCGTTTCGGACGATCCCTTCGACGCCGATCACTGGTGGCGAAATACCAGCGATGCCCTGGATGTCGTAAGAGAGGTGCTCGGCCTGTTCAACGCCTGGGCTGGATTGCCCTTGCGGCCCGCCGCATAAATCCGCAGCCAACCATCAGAAAAACCCTTCAGAAAAAAATGAACCGCTTGCGTTTTGCGCGCAGTGGATCAGTGGAAACCTCCGGCACATAGGGAAGGGGCCGCCCCTCGAACGCAGCCAACGGATTCTCCATCAGTAGCGCCCGTGCTTTTTCCTCTCCGAAGCGTTCCGCAACCGCGTCGTAGGCAAATCTCAGTTTCAGCGGACGTCGCGCCGTATTGTGCGCGTCGCTGGCAACGAAGTGCACCAGTCCTCGCCCGATCCACGTCCACGCGTCTTCCCGCGCGCCCCGGCCAAATACGCCCGTCAGCGATCCCGCCGTGATTTGCGTGTAGCAGCCCAAGCTGACCCACCGCAACAATCTTTCCGGTTGCGCCCGCAGAATCCCGTTGCGTTCCGGGTGCGTGATCACCGGGCGCAAACCGGCGAGTTGCAGTTCGTGCAGCGTTTGGTCCATCGACGGGGGAATGGAGAACTCGTTGAATTCCACCAGAAGATAATCTTTTTGATTGATGCAAAAGGGCGCCGCATCGGCCCGAAGGGCCGCCAGATTTTCCGGATTGAGATGGAAATCGCAGCCCGTCGCCAGCGTGATGCGGCCCGCGAGCTTCTTGCTCAGCGCATCCCGGGCCTCCCGCACTTTCGCAAAATTAAAGGCGTAGTTGGAACTGGCGTGCGGCGTTCCTACCACATGCGTGATTCCGTCGGCGATGGCGTCTTCCGCCATGGCCAGCGCATCTTCGATGGAATCTGCTCCGTCATCGAGCCCGGGAAGAATATGCGAATGAAGGTCGACCATTTCTCTCCAGTATGCGTCACCTTCGCCACGCAGAGAAGACCTGCCACACGCCCAGCAGAAACATCAGCGCCGCAAACACCTGGCGCATCCGCACGCCTTTCAACTGGCGCGCCAGTTTTCCGCCGAGGATCCCGCCTACAAAAACGCCCGGGATCAGCAGCAGCCCCGTCTTCCAGGAAACGTCACCCGCCTGCGCATACGTCAGAAAGGCCAGCAGCCCGGTCGGCGGAATCAGCGCCACCAGGCTCGTCCCCTGCGCCCGGTGCTGGCTGAAGCCAAACAGCAATCCCAGCAACGGCACCAGCAACACCCCGCCGCCAATTCCCACCATCCCCGCAGCCACCCCGCAAAACGCCGCGACCAGAAAAATTCCAAAACTCCTCAGGTGACTCTGCGCGGTTACATTGCTCGCTTCGCTCGCCAGCGTTGGCGTTGCGCGCGTCTTTCTCCATAGCAGCACCGCGGACAGCATCAGAAAAAATCCGAATATCCCCTGCAGGTCCCGCGAAGACATGGGCACGGCAACACGTCCTCCCCCATAACCTCCCAAGAGAAAGCCCAGCGCGCAGTAAATTCCAGCGCGCAAGTCCACCTGTTTGTTTTTCCAATACTGCAGCAGCGCGCCCAGTCCAATCGGCGGCAGCAGAATAAAGAGAGACGTTCCCTGCGCAACGTGCTGGTCGTAGTGCAGCAGGTAAACCAGCGCGGGCACCAGCACCACGCCTCCGCCAATGCCCAGCAGTCCCACCAGCACTCCAACCACGAGCCCCAGCGCTAGAATCACGAGCGTCATGTCGCGCCGGCGGGAGATCCGCCAAATCGAAGTATCACAGCCGTTTGCATTGCGCCTATCTTCACCCCGCACCTGCGGAAACGCAACGCGGTTCCGGTCTGCTCCGCAATCACCGAATGTAAATTATTGGAAACATTTCCAGACTTCTCTTCAAGCTCCCCTTTCAAAACTGCTATAGTTCCTATGCTGTTTATTTCCTTGGCCTTAGGGCCTGTGCCGCTCTGGATATCCGATCAGGAGTATGTTCCATTTCATGGCCACAGACAGAAAACCTGAATTCTTCAAAGGGGCCACCCTCAAGGTAGCCATTATTGGCTGCGGTTACGTCGGTCTTCCCCTCGCCTTGCGCTTCGCGGAGGCCGGTCACAAAGTCGTCGGCTTTGATACCGACCCTGAAAAAGTAAGGCTCCTCAATGCCGGCAAGTCCTACATCGAACACATCCAGCAAACCAAGATTCAGCAGTATGTGAACAGCCGCCACTTCCATGCCACCACGGATTTCACCAAGCTCAAGGAAGCCGACGCCATCATTATCTGCGTGCCCACCCCGCTGAACGAGTACCGCGAACCCGATCTGAGCTACGTCGAAACCACCGTCAAATCCATTCAACCCCACTTGCAAAAGGGCCAGTTGGTCGTTCTCGAATCCACCACCTATCCCGGCACCACGGAAGAACTGGTCCTGCCGATCCTCGAAAAAAGCGGCTTGCGCTGTCCCATTGCTGCCGGCCCCGAGAATGAAAATGTGCCGGGAGATTTCTTCCTGGCGTTTTCCCCGGAACGCGAAGATCCCGGGAACAAACAGTTTGGTCTCGCACAGATACCCAAAGTCGTTGGCGGCGTAAACCCGCCCAGCGGCCGCGCGGCCCAGGCCCTCTACGCTCAGGTTGTGGCGAAGGTCATCCCCGTGAGCTCGACGCGCGCCGCGGAAATGACCAAACTCCTCGAAAATATCTTCCGCTGCGTCAACATCGCCCTCGTCAACGAGCTCAAAATGCTCTGCTTGCGCATGGGCGTGGACGTCTGGGAAGTGATCGAGGCCGCTTCCTCCAAGCCCTTCGGCTTCATGCCTTTCTACCCCGGGCCCGGCTTGGGCGGCCACTGCATTCCTGTCGACCCCTTCTATCTCTCCTGGAAAGCCCGCGAATACGATTTCTCCACGCGCTTCATCGAGCTGGCCGGCGAAGTCAACATCGCCATGCCTTACCACGTCGTGGATTCCGTTGTTGCCGCCTTGAACGATCACAACAAGAGTCTCAAAGGCTCAAAGATCTTGATTCTTGGCGTCGCTTACAAAAAAGACGTCGACGACCTCCGCGAGTCCCCCACCCTCAAGATCATGGAGATTCTCCAGAAGCGCGGCGCCGATTTCGATTACAACGACCCCTACTTCCCGCACCTTCACAAGATGCGTCACTACGACTACTCGCACATGAAGTCCGTGCCATTGAACCCGCAGACTCTGGGGAACTACGATGCCGTGATCATTGCCACCGATCATTCCAGCTACGACTACGCCGCCATTGTTGAAGGCGCGAAACTCGTCGTTGATACGCGCAACGCCACGCGCCGCGTCGTTCGCCACCGCGAACGCATTGTTCATTGCTAGGCCGCTTGCTTGTTTCCGCTAGCTTGCTTTGGTGAGTTCCACGCGCGCCGTGGCTACTGGCAGCACGGCTTCCAACAGCACGGGAATGCGCTCGGCATCGTTGGAAAGATACAGCAGGAAGTGCGCGTCCTTCATCTCTGCTCCGCCCTCATACACGTGGATTTCGATCTTGGTCGCCGTGTAGTTTCCCGCCGGCACCTTCACCGCTTCGGCCTTGCCCAGGAGCACGGCGCGCACTTCATAGAACTTTCGTCCATCGTAGACCGGGCTCTTGATCTCCGGGGTTTTGCCCCAATCGATCCCGCGCAGGTACTGCAATAGTCCCAGCGGATCCCGGGTGCCCGCGGGAACGCGCGCCGCCGTCGCATCCGCGGGCGCCGCATCCTGCGGCGAAGACACCATCCGCTGCACCGAATCCACTTTTTGTCCCCGCTCGCTCAGGTGCATCTCATATTGCTGGCTGGCAAAGTTGCCGGCTTCGCTGTACGAATCGAACTGGTCGTCCAGCTCAAACACCATCCGGTACGGGTTCTCCGTGTGCGCGAATGCCTGCAGGTGCCAGCTGTTCTTGCCGTAGAAATTCCTTCTTTCGGCGGTGACGATCTTCAAATTCGCGACCGTGCTGTTCAGCTTGGTCACATTCGCCGCAAACTCCAGCGATTCGCCCGCGCGCAACGTGAACCCGGGTTCCGCGGGCGCGCTTCCCTTCTTTTCATTGGTTTCAGCCAAGGGGCCTGCCCCTGGTCTTCCTGGCTCCGCATTTCCGACTCCGCGCTCGGTGCCCGCAAGGGCCGGTGCCACCGGCTTCCCGGTTCTTGCGGTGATTCTTGGCCCCGGATGCCCCGCCTTCCAATAGAGTAATCCCGCTGCCGCCAGCAGCAGGGCCATGATCGCCACAACTAGTGCTACTTTTTTGCCCATGCGCTTTTTGTGACGCCCTCGTCAATCCTCTCCCTTGATTTCCTTCCAATCATCGTACAATAAGTTAGCTTTGCCAGCGGGAGGCAACGGAACATGCGCTACCTGGTCACGGGGGGCGCCGGATTTATCGGCTCAAACACGGTGGACGAACTCGTCCGCCGAGGTCACGGCGTCGTCGTACTTGACGATCTCTCTTCCGGCAAAGAGGAAAATCTCGCCGAAATTCGCAACAAAATCACCTTCATGAAGGGCTCCATCACCGATCTGGAGACCGTCCAGAAGGCCATGCTGCAAGCCGAATTCGTGATTCACCTGGCCGCTCGCACCTCTGTTCCGCGCTCGGTCAAGGATCCTCTCGAAACCAACCGCATCAACGTCGACGGCACCTTGAACGTCCTCCTGGCCGCCCGCGACAATAAGGTCAAGCGCGTGGTCTTCGCCGCCTCCTCTTCGGCCTACGGCGAAACCCCCACGCTTCCCAAGACGGAAGACATGCAGCCCTCCCCTATCTCTCCCTATGGCGTCTCGAAATACGTGGGCGAGCTTTACGCGCAGGCTTTCCACCGCTGTTACGGCCTCGAGTGCGTCTCTCTCCGCTACTTCAACATCTTCGGTCCGCGGCAAGACCCGGATTCTCCCTATTCCGGGGTACTTTCCCGCTTCGCTACCGCGTTCCTCCAGGACGGTCAGCCGCTCGTCTATGGCGACGGTGAACAGACCCGCGACTTCACCTTCGTCGAAAATGCCGTCCAGGCCAATCTCCTCGCCTGCGAAACCCCCGGCGCGTTCGGAAAAGTCTTTAACGTCGGCACCGGTTCTCGCGTTTCGCTGAACCATATCCTTGATCTGCTGCGAACAATCTCCGGGAAAAATCTTCAGGCCAAATACGAACCCCCGCGCGATGGCGACATCCGCGACTCTCAAGCGGAAATCCGCCGCGCGCGGGAAATCCTCGGCTACGAGCCAACCGTTTTCTTCGAGGAAGGCCTGCGGCGCACCTACGCGTGGTATCGAGCCCACCACACCAAGGAAGCCTCGCACTAACCTGAATCCGGACAACCCGCCGAACGCCTATCTCATCATTCCTTGCACATGCTGCTCCATGCCCGTTTCACGCTCCGCTACAATTCCGCCCACTCGCGTGCTAGGCTAACTCTGCGATTCTCTGAGCTCATTGGCCGCGTGATCATCCATCCCTCCATCTCCGCCCCGCCTGCAAGGCGCTGCCTTTCTCTCCTCCTCCTTGCATTTTTCGCGGCTCGAATTCCCGCTTCCGCCCAACAGGTCCGTCTCCCCGCTCCTTCCGGCGGCATCGCGGAAATTTCCTCCAGCGGCCCGCAACAGCGGCAAGGCGACCTCTTTATCGCCGATGGCGATGTGGACATCACCTATTCCGGCATGCGCCTGCGAGCCGACCACGCCCAATACAACAACGCCACTTCCGAGGCAACTGTCCACGGGCACGTTCTCTTCGACTTTGAAAACCAGCATCTTGAGGGCGACGATGCCGTTCTCAATGTCGCCTCGGGGCGCGGCACCTTTCGCAACGTTCACGGTACGATAAAGCTAGAACGCAGCCCCAATCCCACTCTCCTGATCACTCAAAACCCTCTCTACTTCGAAGCTCGTGAAGTCGAGCGCGTTTCCGCCGACTTCTACATCATTCGCCACGCCTGGTTCACCATCTGCGATCCCGCGCATCCCACCTGGCAGTTTTATGCTCCGGAAGCGAAGTTGACCCTCGAAAAAAGCGTCGCTCTGGTCAACTCCAACTTCCGCCTCTATCGTGTCCCGCTTCTCTGGTTGCCTTATTCCACCGCACCGGCTGGTACCAATGTTCGGCAAACCGGCTTTCTCTTGCCCATCGTTGGCAACAGCAACAGCAAAGGCTTCATCGGCGGCGATGCCTTCTACTGGGCCCCAAAATCCTGGATGGATGCCATGCTCGGGCTTGAATACTTCAGCCGTCGCGGCTGGGCCCAGCGGGGTGACTTTCGCGCCCGTCCTTTTGAGGACACTTCCATCAAGTACACCTACTATGGCGTCATCGATCGCGGCATTCCTGGTGCTGACGGTACGGTGGTAAACCAAGGCGGCCATCAGCAACAACTCGAAGTGCAATCTCTCTGGAACCATGGCTGGCGCTTCGTCGCCGATGTGAACGAACTCACTTCGCTGACTTTCCGGCTGGCCTTCGCGGATAACTACGGCGATGCCATCAACTCCGAAATCCGCAGCTCGGTCTTCCTCTCCAACAATTTCCGCGGCTTCAGTTTCAATGTCGCCAGTCTGGATGATCGCAGTTTCCTCCAGCTCACCCCGCCCCAGAGCGTCTTTCTGCGCAGCGCTCCCGAAGTTTATTTCAGTTCCGTTGAACAAGCCCCCTGGCAGAATCTCCCCATCTATTTTTCGTTCGACTCCTTCGCCGGAGCCGTCCATCGCGAAGATGAGTTCCTGGTCACCCCGAACTTCGTCGCCCGCACCGAATTTGCTCCGAAGGTCACTCTGCCTCTCCATTTCGGGGATTGGCTTGGCGTCACCACCTCCGCTACTTTCCGCACAAGCTTCTACGGCGATTCCCTAAGCTCGGTCACTACCCTCAGCGGTGAATCCATTACCCGCAACACCGGCGAATTTGCCGTCGAACTGCGCCCGCCCACGCTGGAGCGTTTTTTCGACCGCCCGCGCACGCGCCACCGCTATAAGCACACCATCGCGCCGTTCGTCACCTATCGCTACGTCACCGGCGTGAACAACTTCGCCGATTTCATCCGCTTCGACAGCAACTCCACTCTCACCGACACCAACGAACTCGAATATGGTTTCACTCAGCACCTCTATGTCAAAAACGGGGACGACCAGCCCGTCGATTTCCTCTCCTGGAACGTCGTCCAGAAGCACTACTTCGATCCCACCTTTGGCGGCGCTCTCGTCACTGGCCAGCGCAACGTCTTTCAAGCACTCGATTCCATCACCCCCTTTGCTTTCGCCTCCACGCCTCGCAATTGGTCACCTATCGTCAGCGATCTGCGGCTTACGCCTGGCGGCCGTTATGATGCCGAGCAGATCCTGGAGTACGACCCGCAACTGAGCAAGGTCACAACCATCGGCACCCTCCTCAAGATGAAGCCCTACAGCGAATTCTACTTCACCATCGCTGAGTTCCGTTTGCAGGGCGATCCCGTGGTCCAGCCGCCTTCTAATCAGATTCGCACTATCGTCGGTTATGGCAATCTCGCCCGGAAAGGCTTCAATGTTTCCACCGGCCTAAGCTATGATTTCGTCGCCGGCACGTTGCAGAACCAGTTCGTGCAAGTGAACTATAACGGTGGCTGCTGCGGTTTGGCCGTCGAATATCTCCACCTCAACCTTGGCACCGTCCGCACGGAAAACCAGTTCCGTGTCGCTTTTGTGATTGCCAACATCGGCACCTTTGGCAACCTGCGCCGCCAGGAAAAAATCTACTGATGCCGTCGGATGTCCAGCTCGCCTTCGCTTCGATCGCCGAAATCGGCCGACTCTACCGCGGCGGCAAGCTCTCTCCCGTCGAACTTACGCGCTTCCTTCTCGATCGCATCGCCAGTCTGAATCCCCGCCTCAATGCCTACCTGACCGTTTGCGAGGAGCAGGCCCTGGAGCAGGTCGTTCGCGCGGAATCGGCGCTTCCTGGCAAGCGCCGCGGCAAGAGCGCCCGGGACCTCGGCCCTCTTCACGGCATCCCCATCTCCCTAAAGGACAACATCTACACGGCCGGTATCCGCACCACTGCGGGCTCCAAAATTCTGCATGACTTCGTTCCCCTGCATGACGCTCCAGTTGCCACCGCCCTCAAAAAGGCAGGCGCCATCATCCTCGGCAAAACCAACATGCATGAATTTGCCTACGGCACCACCAGCAACAATCCGCACTACGGCCCGGTGCGAAATCCATGGGATGAAACTCGCATTGCAGGCGGTTCAAGCGGAGGTTCCGCGGCTGCGCTCGCCGCCGGCCTCTGCTATGGCAGCATCGGCACCGATACCGGCGGCTCCATCCGCATCCCTGCTTCCCTCTGCGGCGTTGTGGGCTTGAAGCCGGGCTTGGGCCGCGTCAGCGCGGAAGACGTCATTCCTCTTTCTCCCACCCTCGATTTTGTCGGCCCGCTGGCCCGCTCGGTCGAAGATGTCGCGCTGCTTCTCCATCCGATTTTCACGCGTGGCGTGACCGAGCGAAGTCTTCTTCCCCGGAAATTTCCTTCTCCCCGTGCGCGTCGCGCAAAACTCGGCATGCCCAAAGAATTCTTTTTCGATGTCGTGAGTCCGGATGTCCAGCGCGCGTTCGATCACGCCATCCGCATTCTCAAAAAGGGCGGTGCTTCGATAAAGGAAATCTCCCTGCCGCTCCTGCCGGAAACCGAGGACGCCGGAAATCAAATCGCCTGGGCCGAAGCCACTCTCTATCATCAACAGGCCGGCTGGTTTCCGGATTGCTCCGCGGACTACGGCGAAGACGTGCGCTCGCGCCTCGAGATGGGCACGCAGGTTTCTGCGGTTTCTTACCTGAAGGCCTTACAGACGCGCGAAAAATTCATCTCTGCGTTTCATCTTGCTCTGGAAGATGCGGAGGTTGACGCACTCGTCGTACCCACCACTCCGATCGCCGCCCCGCCCATCGGCGAAGAATCCACCTCCATCGGCGGAGCGCTTCACCCCACGCGTGCTCTTCTCTTGCGCCTGAACCGCCCGGCAAACCTCGCCGGCGTTCCCGCCATCTCCGTTCCCTGCGGCCTCACCGAAGACGGCCTGCCCGTCGGCCTGCAATTCATCGCCGCGGTCACCGATGAACCGCTACTCCTCGAACTTGCCCGCGACTTCGAGCATGCCTCTCCCTTGGAAGCCCGTCCCGTTCTCGATTAACTGCGCCAGATCTGTCCTTTCGCATTCCCCGCAACCGTTGCGACCGCGCCCTTCCATCGCATGATCCGATCGCCAATCACGTATCCCAGCGTCCCCGTTGTCATTCCGCCAAAAATGTCCGCAACGTAGTGGTACCGCCCCCAGATCGTCGAAACGCACATGAGGAAGAAAAACGGCAGCATCACCCAGAAGAGCCATCGCTGGAACTTCCACGCGCCCCACACCGCCGCCGTCGCCCCCGCGACGTGCTCCGAAGGAAACGCCGCGCCCCTGACCCTTCCAAAATGCTCGATGAAATTGATCGTCGCCGTGAACGGTCCGCCCGCCAGCGGCGTCTTCCACGCTCCCGCCAGCGCAAACCACGGGCTCTCGATCGGGAAAAACATCGCGATCAAATATCCGCACATATACCCCACCATCGAGTAGGTCATCACCGACCAGTACGCTTGCCACTCCCGCCGGCAATACAAAACGCCGCCAAGAATCAGCAGGTAGGTGAAGTACGTCAGGTAAAAAAACTGCATGCCATCGTTCCGCAGCGGCGTGGCGAACTGTTCCAGCCAAATCGTTGGCTGCACGCCCGTCAGCCAGTGATCGAAGGCCAATAATTTGGCGTCTTGCCATTCGGGTGTGAACAGCGTCATCAGGTGACCGAGTTCCTCGAAGCAAAACAGGAAAAACAAGTGCGGATACCAGTGCCGCCAGAAATGCCACCATTGCGTGCCAAACGACACGCCGAACCGCGTCTCCTCCGCCGCCGCTATTGCTCCCACCCAGCTCAGCAGCATCACCACCAGTGCCGCTCCCGCTTGCACGCCCAGCAGCCGGAATGGGTGCTGCAGGTTCTTCGCGAAGTACGCGATCAGCACACTCGAAACACCCAGGTAGCTCAGCGCCACACGCTCATACGCGCCGCTCCCCGCCCACGCCACAGCAGCTTCCGCGTGAATCCGCTTCAGTGCTTTGCCAACGACGGACTCCCCATCTCTCAGGAAGGCATCCCCCTCGCTCGTGCGTCCCGGCCCCTGCCATGTCGAAGCCATCGCCACAGACCCGATCTTCTGTGCCTTTTTCACACTCATGCCCGGCTCTCCCCGCCTCGCATCGTTCTTTCGGGCAACAGCAGCCTCTTCCCCATGGATTTCTCCACATGCCAGTGCCAAATCTCCCAGTCGCACTGATTCGCCACCGCCGCCAGGTTCCTTCCCGGATTCACCACATGCGCGTGTCCCACCGCCGCAAGCATCGGCCGGTCGAGCAGCGTGTTTCCGTATGCATACGAGCCTCGCAGATCAATCCGGTGTTCCCGCGCGATGCGCGTCACCGCGCGAAGCTTTTCTTCTCCATACATCGCTTCTCCCAGCAAACGCCCCGTCCACCTTCCGTCTCGTTCTTCTATCCGGGTTGCACACACCAGCACCCGGCTGCCAACTCCCCGGGATTCCAATTCGCATTCCACCCCTCTCCCCACTATTCGCGCCAGCGCCTCCGGCATCCCGCTGACCAGCACGATCCTGTGCCCTTGCCGCGCATGCCACGCCGCTCGTTCCATCCCTTCCTCGAAAAAGACGGTCGCCTCCATCTGCTGCAAAACTTGATCGCACCGCACTCCCCTCCAATGCCGTTTGTTGCCGTGCACCATCGCGGCAATTCCCTTTGGCAGCAATCGCAGCGCCTCTTGGGCCCAAAGGAAGTAATTTCCCATTGGTATCGCGCCGCTCTGCCGCACTGCGCGGAAGTATCGCCGCTCCAGCGACGGCTCCGGAATCAGCGTCCCGTCCCCGTCGAAGAACGCCGCGATCCCTTGCGTCTCTGCGCTCTCTTCGTTCATGCCGCGTCTCCTCGCGTCACTCTTCTTGAGTTCGCTCCGGCGAGGCTTCCCGCAAAAAACTTCCTGCCCTCCAACAGCACCGGCAGGCCGCGCACCACGCAAAAGCCTCCTGTCAGCCACGCCAGCACATGCGCCCCCGCGCGAATCGCCGCGTGCGCGTCCACCGTCATCGGCCCCACCAGCAGCACCGGACCGCGCGTCAACGCCAGCTCCAATCCCAGGTAGCAGAAGCACACGCACTTCAGCGCCGCATACACGCCGCGGCTCCATCGCGACCCCACCAGCGCGCGCCCCCACCATGTCTGCAGCATTGCATTCGCGCCCCATCCCGAATGCCCCGCCCTCATCGCCAGCCCGCGCAGAAAATCCGTCACCGCCCCGCGCGCAAAAAACAGCATTGGCAGCCACAGCGACACCATCCCCACCACGGCAAAGTACGTGAAGTACATGTTCTCGATGACGCGGTCTCCCAGAATGTCGATCTGCGCGCCCACTGGCGTGGCCATCTTCCGCGTTCGCGCCAGGTGTCCGTCCAACGCATCCAGCGCGATCGACGTCACCGTCAGCACCACAGCCAGCAGGTTCATCCACGCGCCGTGGCCAAATAAACTGACCGCCACGAATCCCACCAGCACTCGTAAGAACGTCACCTTGTTGGGCGTCCAAACCATCGGCACCTGCCCGCTGCGCTGCACGCCCATACGCAATGCAGGGTCTATGCCATCTTCTGCGCAAATAACCCTTTCCTCACCAGTACGTTGCAGGCCGGACAAAATGCCCTTACCCGCTCCCCTGCCAGCCTTTCCCGCCACTTGTCTTTCTTTTCCTGCCTTGTGCCGCTCCCGCGATTCCCCGCGTCTAATCCACTTGCGCGGGAAATGCCCCCTCTACGCAGGCCTGGGAAACACGAATTTGTGTCCCCCCAACGTTTCTCCGGAGCACCACCCACTGCGTAGTTTTGTGCGAGAATAGTTTGTTGGGTCGCAGGTATTTCCCGATCATGCGCAAGCGAGCGCCGCTGCCTATTCCGGAATGCTCATTGCGGCAGGTTGTGAGGACTTCTACGAAATGACCGATGTTTCTTTAGCGGGTGCTTTTCTCGCGGGATTGATCTCTTTTCTCTCTCCCTGCGTTCTTCCGCTCGTTCCCGGCTACATCTCCATGCTTTCGGGAATCGGCGTGGAACAACTCCGCCAGGGCGAGCAGCCCAAGGGCGGGCTTTTATCTTCCGCGCTCTCTTTCGTCGTCGGCTTTTCCGTGGTGTTTATCGGGTTCGGCGCTTCCGCCAGCGCCGTGGGCGGTTTCCTGCAGCAGCACAAAAATTTACTGACACCAATCGCCGGGGCGCTGATTCTGCTCTTCGGCCTCCATCTTTTGGGCGGCCTCATCAAAATGAACGTGCGCACCGGCGTCGTGCTTGGAGCGATTCTGGTGGCCTTGGGCGTGGCGGCCCTTCTTCACGGCGGGCCGCTTTTCCTCGGCCTTGGCGCCGTCCATTTCTTCTCGCTCTCCGTCATAGGCTTCTTTGGGCCTCTTCTGGCTCGCTGGTTGAATCAGGACGTGCGCCTTCGCAACACCGACACCAAGCCCGGCATCCTCAGCGGCTTCCTCCTTGGATTTGCTTTTGCCTTTGGCTGGACGCCCTGCATCGGCCCGATTCTTTCCGCGGTGCTTGTGCTGGCCGCTGCAAGCAACACCGTCGCGCGCGGCGTGCTGCTCCTGGCCGTCTATTCCGCCGGGCTCGCCGTACCCTTTTTGCTGACCGCGCTCCTTTTCAGCCAGTTCATACGTTTCTACAAGAATTTCCGCAAGCATCTTCACGCTGTCGAGCTGTTCAGCGGGGCCCTGCTGCTGTTCATCGGCTTCCTGATCTTCTTCAACAAGCTGACCTGGCTCGCGGGTAAATTCACATTCTTGAACCGCTTCTCGATGTAAGATTCTTGTAGGTGGATGGAATTGCTATGAAAAAGATATTGATCATCGTCGCTACCGTCGCAGTCCTTATCCTCCTCACCTGGTATGCCGATAAGGCCACCCGCCTCAAGGGACAAACTGCATCAAATCCCGCTTCGTATCCCGCTTCCAGCGTTGAAGGAAAGCCTGAGCCGGATCTGAAACTCAAGGACCTTGACGGCAAAGACGTCTCCCTCGCCGATTACAAGGGCAAGGTGGTCTTCCTGAATTTCTGGGCCACCTGGTGCGATCCCTGCCTCGTGGAAATTCCCTGGCTCATTGATATGCAAGCCAAATACGCTTCGCGCGGCTTCACCGTCGTCGGCATTGCTATGGACGATGAAGGCAAGAGCGTCGTAGCTCCGTTCATCGCCAAGGAGCGCTTCGACGTCAACGGCCAGCAGCTTCCCATGGGCTATCCCATCCTGCTGGGCACCGATGAAGCCGCGGACAAGTTTGGCGGCGTCCTCGGCTATCCCACCAGCTTCCTGATTTCCCGCGATGGCAAGGTCGTCACCAAATTCCAGGGCCTCAAGAGTAGCGACGAACTGCTCAAAGCCATCGAAGCGCAGCTCTGATCGAATCCACTATGCTTGCTGAACACGACTTCCAGAAAAAGGCCGACGCCCTCTTCGACGATTTGAAAAAGCGCCTGCTCAACCTCGGCGATGTGCACGATTTCGACGTGGAAGGCGAAAGCGGCAAGCTCGAGGTCATCTTTGAGGTGCCCGAACCCGCCAGATTCGTGATCTCGCCCAACTCACCCATTCGCGAAATCTGGGTTTCCGCTCTCTCCACCAGTTTCAAGCTTGCCTGGTCCGAAGCCCGCAGCGCCTTCATCCTCCAAAAAACAGGCGAAGATCTCTACGCCGTCATGAGCCGCGTGATCTCGCAACAACTCGGAACTCAGGTGACCGTGTGAAACATTTGCTAATTGTTCTCCTCGTTGCTCTTTTCCTCTTCCCGCTCGCGGCTCTTTCGCAGACGCCCTCGGCCAGGGATGTCGTCGCTCCCACGGCCTTCGCCTCCTACGAGCCTGTCGCACGTGGCATGGCTTTCCAGGTCGCCGTCGTGATGAAAATTCGCCCCGGCTTTCACGTCAACGCCCGCAAAGTCACCTTCGATTATCTGATTCCCACGGATCTGCGCGCGGATGTCCACGCCGGCTTCAAACTCGAAAACGTAATTTATCCCAAGGGAACCCTGCAGACCTTCACCTTCTCAAAAAATAAGCAATTGAATGTATACACGGACACGGTGATTCTGCGTTTGCCGCTCACCGTCTTGAAGGATGCGCCGCTCGGCCCTCAACACCTCGCCATGAAGCTTCGCTACCAGGCCTGCAGCACCGAAATCTGCCTCCCGCCGGTCACCAAGGACGTCGAACTTACCCTGAATGTCGTCGCCGACCGCTCTTCCGCAAAATCTTCGAATCCCGACCTCTTTCCACCCTCTCGCTGATTGCATCTCAGCCGCGTTTCCGAAAGAATGGAGAAGCCATGGCCCCCTTTCCTCGCGGTAAGCGCTTCTGGCTTTTTCTTGCGGCTATCGTTTCCACTCTGGTTGCCGCGTTCTTCCTCTTTGTCGCCACGCGCACGCGCAGCATCGAAGAACACCTCCGCGCCGTGATCGTGCAGGACCTTAGCCGCCGCTTCGATAGCCAGGTCGAACTCCGCACTCTGAGCCTTCGTTTCTGGCCGCGCCTCAGCGTCACCGGCGAAGGCCTCACGATCCACTTCCACAATCGGTTGGACGTGCCTCCCCTCATCTCCATCGAAAAATTTTCTTCTCGCCCCGGCTTTTTTGGACTTCTCCGTAAACCTCACCATGTCTCCGGGGTCGTCTTGGACAACATGGTCATCACCATCTCGCACCGCAAACCCGGCCAGCCCGAAGCCGCTCCTCTCCCTAAAACTCCGTCTGCCCCAGCGTCTCTGGTCTTTGATGGAGTACTCTGTAAAAATGCCGAACTGATCATCGTTCCGAGAAAAGAAGGCAAGGAACCTCTCGATTTCAAGATTCATGACTTGGACCTTCAGAAAGTCTCCCTCGATAAACCTTTCATCTTTCGAGGCAATCTCACCAACGCAAAACCCAAGGGCGAAATCGCCACCAGCGGCAGCTTCGGCCCCTGGGATATAGAAGAACCCGGCAACACCCCGGTCTCCGGCTCCTACACATTCACGGACGCAGATCTTGGCCCGCTTCCCGGCATCGCGGGCATTCTCTCTTCCACTGGAAAGTACCTGGGCCAGCTCGACAAGATTGAAGTCCAGGGTGAAACCGACACGCCGGCGTTCTCCATCGATCCTATAGGACGCGGCCTACCCTTGCGCACCACTTTTTCCGCCACCGTCGACGGCACCAATGGCGAAACCTATCTTCATCCTGTGCGCGCCGTTCTCGGCCAATCGCTGTTCATCGCCAATGGAAGTGTCCTTCAGACTCCCGAAAAGCATGGGCGCCTCATCACCCTGGATGTCTTCGCCCCGCAAGCTCGCTTGCAAGACGTCCTCGCCCTCGCCGTTAAATCACAAAAACCGCTCATGGTTGGCACCATCAAGTTGAAGACCAAGCTCGTCCTCCCACCCGGCAAAGAAAAAGCCCTCGACAAACTTCTCCTCGATGGCGATTTTGGCGTCGAGGATGCCCGCTTCACCGATCCGGAGATCCGTTCCCAGCTTGCTTCCCTCAGCCGTCACGGCCTCGGCGAACCCAACCAGGAAGACGCGGGCAGCGCTGCGACTGACCTGCAGGGCCACTACCACGTGGAAAATGGCGTCGCCACGTTCACTCATCTACAGTTTAGTGTGGAAGGAGCCACCGTCCTTCTGGACGGCTCCTACGATCTCAATGGCGGTCAACTGAACTTCCGCGGTCAGCTTCGTCTGAAGGCGGAACTCTCGCAAGTTGTAGGCGGGGTGAAATCGGTCTTCCTGAAGCCATTCGACGCGATTTTCAAAAAGCAGGGCGCCGGCGCTGTAATCCCCATCGCCATTACCGGAACGCGCGAAAACCCGGTCTTCAGCGTCTCCGTTTTTCACAAGACGATCAAAAAGCAGCCAGCGGAAAACTCGCCTGCAAACGAAAAAAAATAGCGCTTCGCAAGCGTGCGCGTCGCAGCGCGGCTACTTGGCGAACCCGCTCACCGCCGCGCGCAGCCTCCGCACCACCCGCTCTTGCCCCAGCACCACCATCGTGTCGAACAGCGGCGGCGCCACCGCTTGCCCCACGATCGCCACGCGCGTTGCATTGATCAGCAATCCCGCTTTCACCCCGGCCTCTTCCGCCACCTTCCGGGAAGCGTGATCGCAGGCGTCATGATTCCACTCCGTCAATCCCGCCAGCGCCTCCGCCAGTTTTGCCAGCAGGCTTGGCACTTTTTCGTCTTTCCAGAATTTCGCTTTCGCCGCCGGATCGATCGTGAACTCATCGCTGAAAAACGCGCGCGACCAACTGCCGAAATCCGGCAACAGCCGCACCCGCGGCCGCAGCAAATCCACCGTCCTCGAAAACCACTCGCGCCCCGCACCCTTCGCCCATTCTTCCTTCCACAGCCCATCTTGTTTCAACTGCTCCTCCACCTGCGGCAACAGGTCCTCAATCGGCAGCTTCTGCAGATATTGCGTGTTGAACCATTCCAGCTTCGCCCGGTCAAATACACCGTTCGTCCGGCTTACCCCTTCCAGCGAAAACTTCTCCACCAACTCCTTCGTCCTGAAAAACTCCTCATCCCCGCCCGCCGACCAGCCCAACAGCGCCAGGAAATTGCGGAACGCTTCCGGCAAAAACCCTTCCCGCCGGTACATGTTCACGTCCGTCGCCCCGTGCCTCTTCGAGAGCCGCGACTTGTCCGGCCCCAAAATCAGCGGCACGTGCGCAAACACTGGCGGCTCCGCTCCCAGCGCGCGGTACAGCAACACCTGTTTGGGCGTGTTGGAAATGTGGTCCGCGCCGCGAATCACATGCGTGATCCGCATGTCAATATCGTCCGCCACCACGCTCATCTGGTACATCGCCTGCCCGAACTCTTCTCCCTCTTTCCCTGAGCGCAGCAGCACAAAATCCTCGATTTCGTCGTTGGAGAATTCCCGCTCGCCGAACACCGCGTCGTAAAACCTCGTCGTTCCCCCTGTCGGCACCTTGAAGCGCAGCGCCGGCTTCGTCTCCGGCGACGACGGCTTCCCGTCCCGGCACGTGCATCGCACCACCCTCCGCACTTTCGCGCCTTCCGCTCCTTCTTCCGCGTGGTCCCCGCCCACATATTTTTCCGGCGGGCAATAGCACCGGAACGCGCTCCCATTCGCCAGGCATTTCTTGGCCGCCTCGCGGTACAACTCCGTCCGCTGCGACTGGTAGTACGGCCCTTCGTCCCAATTCACGCCCAGCCACTTCAGCCCCTCGATAATTCCCGTCAACAACTCCGGCTTGTTGCGCTCCGCGTCCGTATCTTCAATCCGCAGGATCATGGTGCCGCGTTCTTTGCGCGCAAACAGCCAGTTAAACAGCGCCGTGCGCGCTCCGCCCACGTGCAAATACCCCGTCGGCGAAGGCGCAAACCGCACCCGCACGCTTCCCTTTTGTGTTGCGCTCGCGTCTGTCATGGTAAGTCTCGTCTCGCTCTCATCGTGCAAGAACTCAGTGTAACGGACCCTCCCCGATGGCGTCCAACATCCGCGGAGTTTGCTCTTGACCTAAACTGGTCGCTCCGGTGTCTAATTCCATATGCCCCACCGTCTCATTCGTTTTCGCGTGGTCCTCCCCGTTGTCTTCGGTTTTCTGGCCGCCATGCTGATGCTCTGGGATTACGAAAACAATCGAATGATTGCGTTGATGGGAATGGGCTGGGATATGGGGCCACCATTCTGGCCCTATCAGGCCGTCTATCTGTTTTTGTATTCTGTCAATGCCCCGGCATTTGTTCTTTCAATGCCAATCCTGAAGCTGCTCAACCTTCAGTCCCTTTCTCTGCAATATGCCATCTGGTTTCCGGCGATCGTGGGTTGGTGGTGGTGGATTGGTTCTCGAATCGATTTGGGCATTATTAGCCACCGTCACTACCGATACGCCAAACTATTGGGAAGTGTTCTTGCTGCCGCGAGCCTTGGATTCATTGGTATCGCCGTTCGCGTCATCGTTGGTGAGATTCGTTGGTGGATGCAATATGCGCATGACTATTCGCCATATCGTGCATCCACGCTTCTCACAACCATCGGCCCTGCCATGTGGTGCCTGCTCCTTGCTGGTGGATGTGCGGTAGCGGCAATACGCCTGTGGCAGGAAGGAGGCGCGCAGGCCGAAAAAAGCCATCGCAGATATCGACCACTTCTGATTGGGGTGTCTCTTGTTGCGCTCTACGTCTTTGCAATACATCGCTGGGACAAAGCACTGAATCCACCTCTAGATTACAGCGAGTGCACCGTTGATCTACTTCACGGACTTGGTTGCGTCCACGGGACAGTCGTCGATGAGAGCGGCAAGCCGATAAGCCACATCGAGGTGGATCTCATTCCAATCGCCAAGACTGGCACGGCACGTTTTTATGGCATTCGCAGTGAACGTACGGATGAGCAAGGAAGATACAACCTGAATGGAGTGGAAGCTGCTGAATATTTCCTGGCAGTCAATGCCTTTAGCGCCTTTGGAGCACCTACTGCGGAGTTGCCGTTCGCCACCGTATACTATCCAGCAGCAGAGAATGAATCTGGAGCAGCCCCCCTAAGGGTCGCCCGGTCAACCCCACTACACCTTCCCCCGCTTCGGCTGCGCAGACTTGAGTTGGCAACCATCAAAATAAACGTCAAATGGTCCGATGGCACGAGGCCCAGACGAAGCGATATCTTCTTTCAAAATGTCCTCTATGAGCGTGCTGTAGGAACTCTGCCGCAAATCGACAATGGCGTAGGCGAGTTCACGCTGCCGAAGGGCTTTGAATACGATGCCTCTTCCTCAGTCGACTGCCACAAGGGCAATGTTCACGAATCGCGCGAATCCCTGCCCTATCAACGAATCAAAGTCGCCGACGGTTCCACACCGGCAGAAATGACTTTTGTCATTCAGGGGCCACCCTGTGTGCTTTGGGATCCCGATTGAGCTTCGGGTCCGCCGTGGCGAATCTAGGTTCCGCAAGGCTTTCTATTTCACGGACTGGCTTGTAGTCAAATCACTCACCCTCCGTGCCCCACCCCCTACTACCTCTTTCGCCACCAGTACCCCCGTACTCTCCCTGCTCCTTTTCCCTCTGCCTCATAATCGCAAGTGATTCGTTTTGTGTGTGGTTGGGCTCCTTGGTGACGGCCAGCAGGGGTGTTATCTCGGGAAGTAGTGCGTTCCTGGTGTCTCCCGGTGCACTCCGCTGATTCTTTGCTGAGTCCATTCGCTTTTTTCGCCCTCACACAACAGGTGGCGCCTTTGGGCTCGTCGATGGTTCAAAGCATCATTGCGCTCAGTTTCCTCATAGGAACTCTCCTCGTCGGAGTGTTCTTCGCCTACGTCTACTCCCTCAAGCGCCAGCCCTATCTTCTCTATTGGACCGCTGCCTGGGTCTTCTACGGCCTGCACTATCTCTGCCCGGGTCTCTCGCCCTGGATCGGTGAAAATCCGCTGCTGGCCTCCCTCAATCACGCCCTCTTCGGATTTGCAGGCATCTGCTTCTTCCTCGGCACGCAACTCTATACTCGCAAGAAGCTCTGGGTTGTTCCCGCCATCGTCGCCGCCGTGATCCTCGCGGTCTGGTCCGCCGCCAACGCGCTGCAACTCCTGCCCTTTTCTTCCTACGTGCCCTCCTCTCTCATCTACGTTTACGTCGGCTTCCTCTTCTGGCGCGAAAGCCAGAATCACGAAACTCTCGCCGATCGACTCCTCAGTGTTTCCTTCGCCGCCTGGGGCCTCGTCTTTCTTGCCTTCCACGTCCTGCACTTCGCTCCCGAAGTGGTCGGCCAGACGGCCCGTCCCATTTCCGCGGTTCCTATCGCCTTTGTTTCCATGCTCCTGATCATGTCCGTCTACGAGGAAGAGAAACGCCGCGTCGAGCGCAACATGCTCGCTCTCTCCAACCTCAATCTCGCCACCTCCAGCTTCGTCGGCGGCGAAATTCAGCGCATGCTCGCTCAGGCCCTCGACCGCGTTCTCGGCGTTGTTCGCCTTCCCGCGGGTGCGCTTTTCCTTCATCACGGCGACCCCACCGGGCCTACCTCTGTCGTCTCTGCCGGCATTCCCGATGAGTTCTGCCGCGTCGCTCAGGAGCAGGGCCTCGACGATTATCTTGTCGGCCTCGTCTCCCGCCTCGGAGGCCTGCTCGGTTTCCGCGATCTCCGCGACGACAATCTCACCGCCCTCGAAAAAGACGAGCCCATTCGCCGTTTCCGTCAACTCGCTCTCAAACATGGCTTGCGCTGCATCGTGGTCATCAGCCTGCAAGCCAAGGAACAAGCCTTCGGCCTCCTCCTCCTCGGCACCCCGGACAATCGTCGCTTTACCCCTGCCGAATTGCGCTTACTCCTCGCCCTCGGCCACCAGATCGGCATGGCCGTCGAAAACAGTTATCTCATCCAGCAAACTTCCCGCCGCTCCGAGGAACTCCACGTTCTCAATGAAATCGGCCGCGCCCTCAGTTCCACTCTCAATCAGGAAGATCTTCTCCGCAAAATCTGGGAAGAGCTGCGCCGCCTCTTCGATGTGGAGAATCTCTATCTCGCAACCCCGGATGCCCTGCGCGATGCTATCCAGTTTGAGCTGGAAATGATTGATGGCGTGCGCATGCCGAAACGCTCGCGCCCTGCCGGCAATCACCTTACCGAGTACATCCTGCGCACCCGCCAGCCCGTTCTCATTCGCGAAAACTATCTCACCGAAGTCCGCAAACTCGGCGTCGATGCCCTGCGCACCGCGGGCTCGTTCTGCGGAGTTCCGCTGGTCGCCTATGATCACGCCATTGGCGCGCTGTGCATCTTCTCCGATCAGGATCGCGCCTTCGACGAAGGCCACCTTGAGCTTCTTCGCGTGCTCGCCAGCGAAGCCAGCATCGCCATTGAAAACGCCCGCCTCTTCCAGGAAGAGCGCACCAAGGCGCGCCATCTTAATCTCTTGAATCTCATCTCCCGCGACGCCATCGCCACGCTCAATCCCGATGAAGTGCTGGCCAAGATCGCCGAGCAGCTCGAAAACGGCCTCACCTACGACCATATCGGTATCGCGATTCTCGACTACACCACGCGCGAGCTCCACATCCAGGCCGAGGGCGGCAAGCGCCGTGGCGCCGCGGGACTTCGCCTTCCCCTCGACACCGGCCTCATCGGTCAGGTCGCGCGCACCGGCAAGACCGCCGCGTTCCGTTCCCTCCCCAGTTCGCAGAATGGGCCCAAGCCCGTCCTCGCCGATTCCCTTACCGCCATGGCCCTGCCGATCTTTTACGCCGATTACCTGCACGGCGTCCTTTACGTCGAAACCCGTGAACGCATCGAATTCTCCGAAGAGGAATCCCTCCTCCTCAGCACCCTCGCCGACTTGATCTCCGGCGCGCTGCACAACGCCCTTACCTTCCAGAAAGCCCAGGAGCAGGCCATCACCGACGGCCTCACCGGCGTCAAAACCCACCGCTTCTTTATGGAAGCTCTCTCTTCCGAATGGAAGCGCTCCTCCCGTGCCGGGCGTTCCTTCGCTCTTGTCCTCATGGACTTGGACCGCTTTAAATTCGTCAACGATTTCTACGGCCACCTCGAAGGCGACTTGGTTCTCCAGCGCGTCGGGCAAATCCTCGAAGGCAACTGCCGCCGCTCGGATGTCGTGGCCCGTTACGGCGGCGACGAATTCGTCATCCTCATGCCGGAAACCTCCATGGAGCAGGCCCGCCAGTTGGCCTCCAAGCTGCGCGGCTGGGTTTCCGCCGATCCACTTCTCCGCGAGAAGAACATTACCGCCAGCTTCGGTATCGCCTGCTACCCCCTCCACGGCTCCACGCCGCAGGAACTTATCCAGGTCGCCGACGCTTCCATGTATCTCTCCAAGCATCAGGGCGGCAACACCGTCTCCACCGCCGACCACATCGACCCCAAGGACGCCCGGCGCTGGAAGCGCGACGTCCTGGAAGCCTATCTCGGGGTCACCCTCAAGCGTCTCTTCGCCACCGGCCCCGAATCCTTCAACGAAATTCACCAGCGCCTCTGCCAGTTCACGGAGTCTCTCCCCGCTTCCGAAGCCTCGCCCCTTTCCACCGCGGACGGCCCCGCCTCTCTTCCCCAATCTATTCTCGACACCGTCACTTCCCTCGCCTACGCCATCGACGCCAAGGATCAGTACACCCAGGGCCACTCCCAAAAGGTTTCCGCCTATTCTGCCTTGCTCGCCGAATCTCTCAGCTTGTCCGAAGCCGAAGTCGAGGAGATTCGCCTGGCCGCCGTCCTCCACGATGTCGGTAAAGTCGGCATCCCCGAACACATCCTCAACAAGAACGGCCCGCTCAATCCCGAGGAATGGGACACCATGAAGACCCACGTAACCTTCGCCGCAAGACTCCTCGAGCCTCTCCCGCAACTCGCGCGCATCCGCCTTATGGTCCTGCACCACCACGAATTCTTCGATGGTTCCGGCTATCCCAACGCCCTCTCCGGTGAAGACATCCCCATCGGCGCGCGCATCATCACCATCGCCGACTCCTACGACACCATCACCAGCGATCGCAGCTACAAAAAAGGCCGTACCGCCGAGGAAGCTCTCGCCGAACTCGAACGTTGCGCCGGCACGCAATTCGATCCGCGCCTCATCGAAGCCTTTGTCCGCGCCATGCGCCTTCTCCCCAACCCCATCATCGAAGCCGCCTCCCTCCTGTCCCGCAATCTCTAGTCCGCTTCCTCGTCGCTTCCGAAAAAATCTCTTTTCATAGGAGGCCGGGGCTTCAGTGTCTGTGTGACGACTCAATTTTTTGCATGCTCCGACCAAAATATATTGTGAATCGCGAAGCGACTTCACACAGTTTATTGCCACGAAAGCTAGTTCTCATGGACACTCTAGTGTTATGTTACATAAATA
>DLMH01000102.1 GCA_002478115.1 Candidatus Acidiferrum typicum
CGATAGAGCACTAGCGTTTCTGGATAGTTTCCGGATTGCCATCCGGGAGTTATTGCAAGGTGGCTCGAATCCGACATGCCGAGTATCCACTTCCGCGGGTAGTGCGTTGCACGTTAAGGCGAGGACTGGGGGTACCGGAAAAAGGACTTCCGAGGGTATAATCGCGGCCAATTATGACCCTTGCTCCAGGCAGCAAACTCGGTCCATTTGAAATTGTTGCTCCGCTGGGAGCAGGCGGCATGGGCGAAGTCTATCGCGCGCGGGACACGAGGCTCGAGCGCACCGTCGCGATTAAGCTTTTGCCCGCTGAATTCTCCGCAAACAGTGACCGGTTGCACCGCTTCGAGCAAGAAGCGCGCTCGGCATCTGCCCTCAACCACCCTAATATCGTTACCATCTACGAACTCGGACAGGACGGTTCCACCCACTACATCGCGATGGAGCTGGTAGAGGGGAAGACGCTGCGCGAGCTGCTTGTTGCAGGCTTGCTGCCAATGCGAAAGGCAATTGAAATCGCGGCGCAGATTGCAGAGGGTCTGACCAAGGCTCATGAAGCGGGCATCACGCACAGGGACTTAAAGCCCGAGAACCTGATGGTCTCTCACGATGGATTGGTCAAAATCCTCGACTTTGGCTTGGCGAAGCTCGCGTCGCCCAGCGGAGAGCGGTCGGATATGCGCACTACGTCCGCGTCGCTGACTCCATCGGGTCTGCTCCTAGGAACGGTGGGATACATGTCACCGGAGCAGATCGGCGGCCAGCAGCCGGATTTCCGGTCAGACCAGTTCTCGTTCGGTTTGGTGCTCTACGAGATGGTGACCGGGAAGCGCCCCTTTCAGAGAAGCACAGCAGCGGAGACACTGGTGGCCATTCTCCGGGAACAGGCCGAACCGATCGGAGTGCAAAACCGCGACGCCCCCGCTCCGCTGTGTTGGGCTATCGAAAGGTGTCTGGCGAAAGAGCCCGATAAGCGTTACGTCTCTACCCGAGATCTCGCACGGGAACTTGCAGCCATACGAGACTGCTTCTCGGAGAAGCCAGGTAATCAGGTGGAGACCCGCCCGACTAATCTTCCTGTGTCGCGGACCGGGTTTGTGGGACGAGAAAAGGAAGCTGCCGCCGCCAAAGAACTCCTGCTGCGACGGGATGTGCGATTGGTGACGGTTACGGGTCCAGGCGGGATCGGCAAAACGCGTCTCGCAGTGGAAGTGGCGAGCGGCCTTATCGATGAGTTTCCAGGTGGGATCCATTTTGTCCCGCTTTCCCCGCTAAGCGATCCGGACTTGATCGCTTCCGTGATCGTTCAGACGTTAGGGATACGGGAGGCGCGAGGTCAGTCACCGCTCGAAATACTCAAGGAGAATTTACAGGATTCATTGCGCGCACCAATGCTGCTCCTGCTGGACAATTTTGAGCACCTGGTGCAAGCTGCACCGATCGTGGCAGAGCTCCTAGTCATGGGTTCCAATCTTAAAATCCTGGTAACGAGTCGCGCAGCGCTGCACGTGTACGGAGAACATGAATTTCCGGTGCCACCGCTTGCGTTGCCGGATCCGCGGTCCATGCCTCCGGTTGAGGTTCTGTCACAGTACCCTGCGGTCGCGCTATTCGTGCAACGCGCCGTCGCTGCCAAGCCAGATTTTGAACTTAACCGAGAAAACGCGCCTGCCGTCGCCGAGATTTGCGCCCGGTTGGATGGTCTGCCTCTCGCGATCGAGCTCGCAGCCGCCCGGGTGAAAGTTCTCTCGCCCTCTTCCATGCTGACACGCCTGGCGAGCCGGTTGCAGCTATTAACGGGCGGCGCACGGGACCTGCCACAGAGGCAGCAGACGCTCCGCGCTGCCATGGATTGGAGCTACGATCTGTTGAACGCTGCAGAGCAAAAGCTTTTCCGAAGATTATCGGTGTTCGTGGGGGGATGCAATCTGGAAGGCGTGGAAGCTGTGTGCGACACCAAGGGTGATCTCGATTTGGACCAGCTCGACGGTATGGCATCCATGGTGGACAAAAGCCTGGCGCAGCACGTCGAACAAGCGAAGGGTGAATCGCGGTTCGTGATGCTGGAAACGATTCGCGAGTACGCTCGAGAAAAACTGGAGGCAAGCGGGGAGGAGGCCTTGACAAGGCGCGCCCATGCCGCCTACTGCCTGGTGCTGGCAGAAGAGGCGACAACAGAGCGGAGCGGAGCAGAAGGAGGGGAATGGCTGGAACGCTGCGCGCTAGAACATGACAATTTCCGCGCGGGCCTCGAGTGGCTGACAGAAACCGGAGATGCGGAGTGGGGCCTGCGTCTCGGCGCGGCGCTGTTTCGCTTCTGGGAGACGCGAGAGTATCTCGCCGAAGGCAGAGCAACGCTGGGCAAACTGCTGAAGCTCGCAGGAGCCGCAGCTCCGACGAAGATCCGCGCGCGCGCGCTATTTGCCGCAGGCGTGCTCGCCGGCGAGCAGGGAGATTACGCCTCGGCGGATGCACTCGTCGGGGGAAGTCTGGCCATCGCACGTCAGTTGCACGACAAGCAGGGCGTCGCCGTCTCACTGAACGCGCTGGCGGTCCTTGCGCAGGACCGGGGTGACGTCGCAGTCGCGCACTCGCTGTTCGAAGAAAGCCTAGAGGTGTGGAGAGAATTGGGGGACTTGAAGGCGGTCGCACGTTCTCTCAGTAACCTGGCGAATGTGGTCACGTTGCAAGGTGACTATGCCCGCGCACGCTCCCTTTATGCGGAATGTTTCTCAATCTTCCGAGGGCTGGGAGATCGGACAGGTGTCGCTTGGTCGCTAAACCACCAGGGGGATGTCGCTCGCGATCAGGGTGACTCCCTAGCCGCGCGGACACTGTACGAACAGGGCCTGGCAATTTTTCGGGAACTCGGTGACCGCTGGGGCATTGCTGGAACGCTCGCTGATCTGGGAAGCTTGGCGATGGAACAGCGGGATTATCCCACAGTGTGCTCGCTGTACCGGGAAAGCATAAAAATTTTCCAGGGGCTGGATCATAAACGAGGAATTGCCCACCTGCTGGAGTGTTTCGCGTGCTCAGCGGCGGCGCAACTCGAAGCAGAGCGTTCGCTGCGGCTGGCAGGCGCAGCGGCGGCGCTGCGCCAAAGCATTGGTGCTCCGCTCACGCCCACGGAACAGCACAAACTGGATGCCACCCTGGATCCGGCACGGCAGGTATTGACCAACACGGCAGGCACGACGGCCTGGTTAGAAGGTTGGGCTTTGCCGGTCGAAAAAGCAATTGAGGAGGTGCTGATGCCCGAGGGGGAATCTCCTTCGGGTTAGCGCCCGGGCGGGCTGACGCTGGTGGCGAAGGTAATCCGGATGCCCCTGGAAGGTTCAGCCAGCGCTTACTCCGCGATTGTCGGGTCGATAAGGCGGCGCACGGCGGAGACGCGATTGGCAGGAAGGCCTACGCGCCTGGCGTGTTCTTGGATGGTCGCCTCGTCCGGCGCGAGGTAGACGCAGTACACCTTGTCGCCGGTTACGTAGCTATGGAGCCACTGGATCTCGGGACCCATTCCCTTCAAAACGTTGACGGACTTCTGGGAGATTTCCCGCAATTGGGCGTCTGTTAGGTTTCCGGCTCCCGGGACTTCGCGTTCGATGACGAATTTGGGCATGGGCGTTCCTCTAGTGGGCACGTATGCTAGCATGCCACTGGAGCGGCTTCAACACGGCTTGGCCGAAGCTGCCCCAGTCAGCGAGAAACGGACAAGAACAAAAGAATGAGGTTGCCATGGATCTTCGATTGCTCCAGAAGCCGCTGAAAGAGCAATACCGCAATGACCCAAATGCTTCGCAAATCACTCTCCGGGCAAAGGGCGGGCAGGGGGATGTTCCGGTGACATGCTCGGTCGATCTCGGGCGTGCCATCTACAATGCCGAGGCCCACAAGGGTGTTGGAGGCGCCGGTGCCGGCGCCTGTTCCGGTGACCTTTTACTTGGGGCGCTGGCGGCTTGCGCACAGATCACCTGTCAGATGGTAGCTGCGGCGATGGGTATACCCACCCAACGGATTGAGGTCACCGTGGAGGGAGACTTGGATCTTCGAGGCACGCTTGGGATATCGAAAGACGTGCCCGTCGGCTTTGGGGGCGTTCGACTGCATTTTAATGTAGCTGCGCCGAAGGCAACCCCGGAACAAATGAGCGCATTGCGAGAAAAAACGGAACAGTATTGCGTGGTGATGCAAACTTTGATGCGGCCACCGAAACTGCAAACCGAGTGGGTTGGTCACGACTGAACGCGCGGCCGCGGTCAGTCTTCACGTGTTTCTGCGAACGAGCGATGTCGTAATCAAGGCCTCCACCCAAAGCGACCGGAAGTATACCCGCAGAAGTCCCGTTCATCATCGTGGGCTTGCGAAGCCCCACTTGTCCTGTTCAGTCGGAGACGAGAGGCCCGACTGGCATCACGCGCGGACTCGCGGCACTATCGGCATTGCCGAGCCCATCGGGGGCCTCGGCGTCATCCTGCCGATGGTGACCAGCTTCACCCCGTGACTCACCGCACGGACCGCGGTAGGACTCGCGACCATCATGCTGCTGGCGGTTGGCTTCCAGGTGCCCCGCCACGGGTCGCCCGCCACGCCCGCCATTGTTTTTTACTCGCGCTGTTTGTGGCGCTCGGACGCTTTTCTCGCTGGACGTGAGCAAAGGGCCGGATGCAGCCGTGCCAGGATTGTGCCTGAATCACGGCGTACTCGGAGACAACCTAGCTGGACCTAAAACGGCCTACCAATCGGAATGCCAGACGGCATGCGAGCCAGAAGTCCCGTTGGAGGAAATGTGGCGCCACGGGGAGCTGTCGGGCTCGGATCTCTTCGAACGCCGTGTTCGGACCGCGAGGTCGGTCAGCCACTTGTCCGAGATCCTGACTTGATCGAAGCCACCGGGCGCCTGACGCTGCGCGTGAGGGGAACGGGGCAATGGTTGCCTGCTCTAGTGGTAGATTGGTTGTGTCCAAGGCAGGAGAAGCATACGATGGACGCGATGGGCGGCTCTGCTTCTCTTGTGTCTTTCCAGGAAACCTTTTCACCCTCTTCTGCGTTCTATAGACGTGGGTAGTGGTGATAATACAAAATAGACGTGCCTCTCTGTAGACCATGCAAATCGGGTTCTCCATGCCGATGCAACCAATGAGGGATGCATGAATACCAAAACCAGGCCTTGCACTCAACCTGTTCTAATGAATGCCGTTGACCCCCTGGGCAGGCCCATCGAAACAAGCGTTCTTTCCGTGGCGCAAGAGGTCGCTCCGCAGGCGCTCTACTATGTCGAAAAGTTTGTTGGCGACCCATGCGTTGCCATCAACCTTTTGGAAAAGGCTGCAGGCGCAGTTTCCGAAGCAGTTCATGCCAAGGAAGCTGCAAAGGTTCCCCCGATTCGAGACCTGCGCGCCTATCTCTACAGAGCCTATCTGCGGAGAATTGCCGCTGAAAGGCAGCATGAGTCTTGCGTGCAACTGTCTGTTGAAGACCATCTTATCCCCAACGGAGCGCTGGATATGGAGGCAAGGGTTGAAACGAAACTGCTCCTAAAGCAAATCCTGGGTATGTGCGATAGGAAGACGCGAGCGATCATTTGGGGGCGTATGGAAGGCCGCTCGTGGGATGAGATTGCGTATGACCTGGTCACGTCAAATCACGCCGCGCGGTTGCATTACTGCAAGGCGTTGCGCGCGATCCGAGAGGCATTCAGAACCGGCGTGAAGCCGTATGTGGAAAACGTGGCCCAGGCGGAGCGCGAACAGCGCAAGAAGTCCCGTCTCAAGTCTCTCTATGAAACCATCATCGCGCAGTTGCTTTTCCGGGCAGTTCGAATGAAAGAATATCTGGGAATCGGATTCCGCATCACCTGTCACGAGAAGCAAGAAATCCTAGCGGAAGCGGACCGCATGTTCGGCTAAAAGTCCCATGCTTTGTTAGTTTTCCGCTTGATGCCGAAGATTTTGTAAGCGACCGGAGACACTTGCTTCCCGAATCCCCTCTATAGGCATGAGGAGAATTCTCGCCGCGAATCTCCTCATCCGTCCCGCGGAACTGCCCCACTTCGGAAAACTGCTGAACGTTGCGAGTGGCTGAGGGGCGATCAGCCCCTTGCACGAGGACGAACCCTCTGTTCGGAGAGTGGGCCGATGTATGCCTTTTCCATGCTCGCGCCCGACTCTAGAACGGCGGGTTCTCGATGTCCAACGCTGAGTTGGAGGAAAGAATCATGGTCGGAAACGCGCTGCTCGTAACAATTGCCGTTGTGCAGGGCTATCTGTTTTGGCTTATGGGGGAGTTGATTTTCTTCGCCTCCCATAAAGGCACCCTCTTTCATGCTAACGCCAACATTGTTTTGGGAGGGTACGGCTTTACCAAGACCCGTGAAGCCCGCCAGCGCCTATGGGATCAGCGAGAACTAAGTGACGCCGGACGTGCGCGAGCGCAGGGGGATAGGGCTTTCACTTTTTTGATCGGGCCCGCCCAAAACCTCTCGAATCTTCCGGACGAGCGCTTTAGGACGATAGGGTTTCTGAATGAAGACGACGCCGGGGTCCAGCTCTCCTTGCCGGAGAATCGTGTCGTCGGTGTAGCCGGAAGTGAGAATTACCTTTATGCCCGGACGCAGTGCCGCCATGTGAACCGCCAGCTCCGGGCCACTCATTTCCGGCATCACCACATCCGTCAGCAAAAGGTGAATCGGACCCTGGAAATCCTTCGCCCGCTCCAGCGCTTCTGGGCCAGATGGAGCCTCCAGAACGGTATAGCCCAGGCTCTCCAGATATTGCCCAGCCACTTCCCGGAGAGACGCGGAGTCTTCCGCCAGCAGAATCGTTTCGCAACCGCGGAGCACCGTCGCCTCCGACTCTTCCTCTTTGCTCGGCTCAGCGGTTTCTTCGACTCTCGGTAGATATACCTTAAACTTGCTTCCCTTACCGGGCGCGCTGTCCACCCGGATATATCCCCCGCTCTGTTTCACAATTCCATAGACTATCGCCAAGCCTAATCCCGTGCCTTTTCCGATTTCTTTGGTGGTGAAAAACGGATCGAAGATTCGCGACTGCGTCTCGCGATCCATCCCGCAACCCGTGTCTTCGACCGCGAGCATGACGTAGCGACCGGGAATGACCGTCTCCTGTTCGTCCTTATAGGAATCATCCAGCTCACAATTGTGGGCTTCTATTTTCAAGCGGCCTCCCTGCGGCATGGCGTCGCGGGAGTTCACCGCGAGATTCAGCAGTACCTGCTCGACTTGTCCGGGATCGGCCTTGACGCAACCCAGCGAAGCTTCCAGCGAGATTGTCAGGGCGATGTTTTCCCCGAGCAGATGCCGGAGCAAGACCTCCGTGCGCTCCACAATCTCCTTCAGATCGAGCACTCGCGGCTGCAGCATTTGTTGCCGGCTGAACGCCAGCAGTTGCCGCGTCAGCTCTGCCGCCGACGCGCCCGCTTTTCGGATCATCTCCACTTTCTTGGCGGCGGGGTGCCCGGGCGCGAGAGTATCAAGCACCACATCGGAGCACCCCAGGATGACCGCCAGCAGATTGTTGAAGTCGTGGGCCACGCCGCCCGCCAGATTGCCAATCGCCTCCATGCGCTGCGCGATGCGCAGTTGCTCCTCCATCTTCTTTCGGGCCGTGATGTCTACAACCGTGGCCGAAACCAGCGTCCCTTCCCCGGTGGCCAGCGGTCCCAGGCTGATTTCCGCGGGAAACTCTGTGCCATCTTTTCGCCGCGCGAACAGCTCCAATCCCATTGGCCGCACGTGCGGCTCCTTCATGTAGACAGACAACTTCTCTTCATGCGCGTGGCATAGGCGCTCGGGAAGCAGCATGTCGATCGTTTGCCCGATCAACTCCCTGCGCACATAGCCGAATATGCGCAGTGCCTCCGCATTCGCTTGCACCACTCTTCCTCGTTCATTGGTTATCACAATGCCCGTGGGCGCCGTTTCCAAAAGCAGACGGTAACGCTCTTCGGAGAGTTCCAGCGCCTGCTGCACTCGTGCCCGCCGGTCTATCTCGGCCTGGAGATCACTCTGCATCTTGTGCCGCTCCACGGCGTAGCGCAGGATTCGGCGTAGCTGGCCCCCGTCCACCTGGCCCTTGATGAGGTAGTCGTGCGCGCCTTCCCTTATCGCGGCAATCCCCAACTCTTCATCTTGCAGCCCGGTAATGACCACGATGCTTGCCTCCTGCGCTACAGGTATGATCCGCTGCAAGGTCCGCAGCCCGCTTTCATCGGGAAGTCCCAAGTCCAGCAGGATCACCTGGTTTGCCGCGCCCGGCGCGAGGGAGCTCATGGCCTCTTTAAGAGTGGACACATGTTTGACTCTAAAAGCGGTACTCTCGTCGTGTTCCAGTATTTCTTTGACGAGACGCGCGTCCCCCGGATTGTCTTCCACAAGCAAAACGTGGATCATGCCCCCAGTCATTCGTCACGCTCCCGCTGAACTCGGGCGCGCGCTTGGCGTCTTGTGTTTCTTGTCCTGATACATAAGCGCATCCGACTTTGCCAGCAGATCCTCGAAGGAGCATCGCACGTTCGCCCCGCACGGCACGATGCCGATGCTGAACGAAAGAGCGTACGCTCGATTGGGTTGCGCGTTGACTTCCTTGAATTTCTGTTCGAGGTGGGCCCGCAAGGCGGCTTCGCTGGACTCCCACGTTCCCACGGCAAGCACCGCAAATTCGTCCCCGCCAAGTCGCGCCAGGATGTCACACTGCCGAAAGGAGGAGCGCAGCACCCCTGCCGCCTCGACAATCGCGCCGTTCCCCGCCGCATGCCCCAAGGTGTCATTGATTCTCTTCAGCCCATCGATGTCCAGGAACAGCAACAGGCAAGACGAGTGATTCCTTCGGCTGACCTTCATCTGTTGTTCCGCAAGCAACAGAAAACCTCGTCGATTGTGCAGGCCCGTGAGATCATCATGCAGCGCGAGACTGTGCAGCTCCATCTGCATGTCGTGGCGCTCCACTGCGAAGTGCAGGATTCTTCGCAGTTGGTGGCCGTCTATCTGGCCCTTGATGAGGTAATCGATCGCTCCCACCTTCAGCGCTTCAATCCCGAGCCTCTCATCTTGGCTGCCGGTGATCACGACCACGCTGGCCTCCTCGGCGAATGGCGCGATTCGCCGCAAGGTCTCTAGTCCGCTCCCATCGGGGAGTTCCAGGTCCAGCAGGATCACCTGGTTCCCGCAGCCCTCTGAAAGGATGCGCATGCCGGCTTGCAGCGACCCCACGTGTTTCATCTCAAAATCGTCTGCCCCGCTCTCTTTCAGCATCTCTTCGACCAGGCGCACATCTCCGGGATTATCCTCGATCAGCAGCACATGCATCTTATGTTCGGACATTCGTTTCTTCTCCGGCGTTGCTTTTACATTCGTGAACCAGGGGTTCCGATCCTGCCGTCGGCCTTCCATCCGTCTGGATTGGCTGCCATCAGCAAGACCTGAGTCTCCCGTTTCACGGTCCCTCATAGCTTCGGGGGCAGCTTCACGATGGTCACCCAGAACTCCTCGATGGCTTTCACTACGGCGACGAATTTCTCCAGGTCCACGGGCTTCGTCACGTAGCAATTGGCGTGCGTGTTGTAACTCCTCAGGATGTCTTCCTCCGCCTGCGAACTGGTGACAATCACCACCGGGATGCTCCGCAGATGAGGATCCGCTTTGATCTCCGCCAGAACCTCGCGCCCGTCCTTCCGCGGTATGTTCAGGTCCAGCAAGATGAGATCCGGCCGCGGTGCCTGCGTGTAGCTCCCCTGCTTGCGCAGGTAGGCCAGCGCCTTTTGGCCGTCCGACACGGTGGCTATCCGATTCAGCAGTTTCCCGTCCTGGAGCGCCTCCTGGATCAGCCTCACGTCGCCGGGATTGTCCTCTACTAACAGGATGTCAACAGATTGTGGTGGCCTTGCAGATGTCTGCACTGGTCACTCCTTTCTTCGGCAGGCTGAAATAAAAAGTAGAACCTTTCCCAGCTTCGGACTCCATCCAGATTCGCCCGCCCTGCCGCTCGAGGATTTTCTTAGCAATTGCCAGTCCCAAACCCGTTCCCGGGTACTCAACGCGACTATGCAGCCGCTGAAAGACCAGAAAGATCCGTTTGGCGAATTGCGGCTCGATCCCGATTCCGTTATCGCGCACCGAGAATCGCCATTCGCCCTTTATCTCCTGCGCAGAGACGTGCACCCGCGGGGGTTCCGAGCCGTGGAATTTGAGGGCGTTCGCCACCAGGTTCTGAAGCACCTGCAATAATTGTGTTTCGTCTCCCATCACGGTGGGTAAGGGATCGTGGGTCACCTGGCCGTCGCTCTCTTCCAACGTTACGTGCAGGTTCGTCAGCACCATTTGCAGGACTTGTTCGAAGTCCACGGCGGCAAGCTCTATGCCTCGCGCCCCAACTCGGGAATAAGACAGTAGGTCATTCACGAGCGCCTGCATGCGGTGCGCTCCGTCCACCGCAAAGCCGATGAACTCGTCCGCGTCGGCGTCGAGCTGGCCTTTATAGCGCTGCCCCAGAAGTTGCGTGAAGCTCGCCACCATGCGCAGCGGCTCCTGGAGGTCGTGCGATGCCACGTAAGCAAACTGCTCAAGCTCAGCGTTGGAGCGCGCCAAGTCGGCTGTGATTATACGGAGTGCTTCTTCGCTCCGCTTCAAATCCTCGATGTCGGTACAAGTTCCAAACCACCTCAAGACGTGTCCCGCGCCATCGGTCAGGGGCACTCCTTTTGTGAGAAACCAGCGGTCGTGGCCATCGCTGCTCCGCAGGCGGGATTCGAGCCGGTAGGTATTACCAATTGCAGCCGTATGGTTCCAGATGTCCAACACGGGCTGCTTGCCGTCGAGGTGGAAGGCGGTGTACCAGCCTCTTCCATAACTCTCCTCCAGAGTTAGCCCGGTGTAATCCACCCATCGTTGATTGAAGTAGATACCCAGGCCATCGTGCGTGCATACCCAGACCAACTGCGGCACCAACTCGGCCAACGTTCGAAATGCATCTTCACTCTCTTGCAGAGCCCGCTCCGCCCGCTTGCGTTCGGTCACATCGCGGGCAGCGGCAAAGATGCCCTCGACTTCTCCCGCCTCGCTCTTGAACACGGTGGCGTTGTACAACACATCCGTATGCTTTCCGGAGATGTCCCGAATGACGAGGGGATGATTCCGCACCGAACCTCGGGCAAGGACCTGCTCGTATACGTTGCGCGCCTCCTCGGGCTCGGTGAAGTAGGCGGAGAAGTCGCTGCCGATCAGTTGCTGACGCGCTACTCCGGTTACGAATTCGGTGGCTTGGTTGACGTCAGCGATTTGGCCTCCGCGGCTGATGGTCACCAGCGGATCCAGGCTGGTCTCGATCAGGCTGCGGCTGTGGAGCGAAGCATTATGCACCGGCTCTTTCGCCCGGCGCCATCTGCTCGCATCCCGATGAGCGATCCAGCTTGTCGCGAGCGTGAGGCCCAGGGCCAGCACTGTGCCGAAGAGAATCGGCAGGTCCGCCCTCTTGGCCTGGGATCGGCTCGCCGCCTGGCGCGCCTCGAGCAAGCTCTTTTCCTTTCCTTCCATTTCGTCGGTAAGAGCCCGGATGTCCGTCATCAATTTCGGGCCCTCATCGTTGCTCAGCGCTTCGCTCGCCGCCGTATGCCCTTGGTCGCGGCGCAGAGCGATCAGGTGCTCCATCACTCTCCGTTTTGCGGTGACGAGCTGCATCAAGCGATCGAAATTCTGTTGTTGGCTGGGATTGCCGGCGGTGACAATTCGAGCGGCGCGAAGATGTTCGTCTGCACGCCCAATTCCCGTGCTGAACTGGATGACATAATCCTGGACGCCGGTAGCCGCGTAACTTCGAGTGCCCCACTCCGCTTGTTGGAGCCCGGAGCACACCCCTTCCAGTTCAGCGAGGACCTCGTGGGTATGGATAATCCAATTATCGGTTTCAACCAACGCTCCAATAATTTTGTATTGGAAAATGCCAGTTGCCAACAAGATCGCCAAGGCCAGACCATAGCCGACTATGGGCTTTATCCTCAGCCCCGGTTCGTGGGCACGCGTTGCCATCATGCTCATTTATTCTTCACACGCCGCGAAGGTGTATCCCCGTATGCGGCATCCCTGCTCGTCGAGACCGGAAATCGTGCCGTCGAGAAGTTCGCTGGGTTTGCTGATGGAAACGTCCTCGTGCGTAAACCAACTGCGGTATGTTCCCGTTATGATCTTCACTGGTGGCGTTGTGTATTTGGTCGAGGACTCGACAGTGTTGCTCACGAATTCCAGCGCATGCTGCGCGTTAGCAAGGAATGCACTGTCGAAGAGGCCGTATCTCAAGGCTTCCCCTCTTTTGGTCGGGCTCAGGAGTCTGACCAAGTCAAAGCCCGCAAACACCGATGCAACGGGGCTCGTTCGCATCTTAAGAGAAGGCGTCCGGCCGCTGCTTTGGGACAGGACTCAACGAATTCGTTGCCCAGGAAGCGGTTTCACGTCAACGGAAAGGGTGTGAATTGCTGGTGCAGTGGCCATTCCCAAGAATGGCTTAGAGGGCTGCAAAACGGCAGAAGCGAACGCCGTCAGTTAAATAATACGCCTAACCTCGTAAATGACAAGCACTGCGAAATCCAAATAGTACATACCTATGCGGGGGTCGCCAGCGCGCTCTCAGGGACCAATGCCGCGGTTCCGATTCGCATCTCATCAATCGCCTTATCTAGGATCGGGATGAACTCGCTCGGGCGGAGTGTGTTCTGTCCGAAACAGACTTGACCGCGGGAAATGGCCGGTAGCCACCAGCAGCTATCTTCGACCACCTGATAATAAAATGCCATGGAACGTGAGCCTCTCAACATCTTCATGAGAGGAAGCATACTGCTCTCGCCCAGCTTCACCGGACTGAGCATCAAATCGAAGTTGCGGCATTCCAGTAGCATGCGGGCCTCGTGATAAGTATCCGCAAATTCGCAAGTGCAGCCGCGCTCTTCCACACGTTTCGCTAAATGAGATGGAGTTCTTGCGCACTCCCCAATGACTAAGACCTGGATCCTCTTGGTTTCCATATTTACCCCTTGAACTGGCAGAGGGGCAAAATGTTGAACTCTCGTCAGTACACACGCTCACGGCACCCAAGTTTGGTCCCGAAATCCGTTTTCTTGAGATAGACAGACTCTGAGCGGGGCCGAAGCACACATCTGCTGGACGGACCCCGATTCCCAAAATGAAACACACAAGAGAGGGGAAAAAAGTGAGGCGGAGCAACTCCTGGTATCTTATTCCGCAAGAAATAAAACGCCCTGAAGCCGAATCCGAATCTTGATTTTCTGTGCGCCACCCAAGAATGGAGCGAATCCGATTCTTCTGGTCGGAGCGCATATAAAGCCTTGCGTTGACGCTGTCAAGGGCATTTTTTGTTGTCTTGCAGTCATATTTATTGTGTTGTACACATCGAATAAGCACGCAGATCAGCGTGTGAGTTCCAGTATTTTGGAGCGCCAACGGATCCAATTGACCTTTGAGTCGCCACCAAGACAAGACCGCAGGACTTCGATTCCCACCGCCCGCTCCAAATCCTTGTAAATAGCGGGGTATTCGGTACTCGTTGTCCGGCGTCAGCGGACATCCGGCTTCCCGCAGAGGCAGTCCTCGAATCGCCGCTGCTCACGCTTCGGGCTTGGGCTTGATCCCCATGGCGCGGTCGAGCGCCGCCTTCTCCTCTGGGCGCAAAGCACGGAACGCGCCTTTGGGCAAATCTCCGAGCTGCAACGGTCCAATCGCCACGCGCACCAGCCGCAGGACCTCGACGCCGTGGGCTCCGAGCATAGGGCGAATGTGGCGATTCTTGCCTTCGTCGAGAATCATTACTAGCCAGGAGTTTTTCTCGCCCGCGCGCAGCAGGCTGACTCGCTGGGCGTGCAGCACTTCGCCCTTTTGAGTCTCCACGCCGCGCTCCAGAGCCTCGAGCAGACGTTCGTCTGCCTTTGCAGCGATTTGCACGTGATAGCTCTTCTCCAGATGAGTCGCGGGGTCCGTGATCCGCGCAGCCCACTCCGAATCATTGGTCAAAAGGAGTAACCCTTCGCTGGGCTTGTCCAGCCGGCCCACCGGAGCGAGCCAATCCCGGTCCTTGGGCAAAAGTGAGTAAACGGTGTCCCGGCCCTTCTCGTCGGCGGCGGAGGTGACAATGCCGCGCGGTTTGTTCATCACCATGTAGACTTTTTCCGCCGCGCGGAGCGGCCTTCCGGCAATTTCGACGCGATCTACTCCCAGGCGCACGGGCGTTTCAGGATTGCGTGGAGTCGCTCCATTCAGGCGCACCTGGCCTTCCTGAATCAGAGCCTTGGCCTGCGTGCGAGAGCAGAAGCCCAGCTTAGAGAGCGCGCGGGCCAGCCCAACCTTCTTGACCTTGTTCGAAGAGCGTTCCGCAGATTGGCGTGCAATGGGTTTCATGGTGATTGCCCGTTCGGCCTCAGCCCTGGCATAAAGCCCTTGAGTGTATGGGCTTCAGTCTATCCTGCTTGCACGATCTTAGTGGGGAACTGCGAATGGCCCTTGGATGAAACCCTTCGCATGTTTTCCAGCAACCTGTTCAGCTCTTCTTCTCAGGCGCTGGCTCCGGATGCTTCACTTCGCCGTAGCGTTGCGCGAGCCACGCGCGAACTTCCTTGGGGTCGTACTGGAAGGGGCCGTTGCCGCCCTTGTAGGAGATACGGCCGCTCTCGTCCAGGATGTAGAGCCGCTCGGGCCACGCGGCGTAGGCGTCGTTGGCGGCATTGTTCATTTCATCGATGCCGAAGGGCACGGGGAATTTGAAGCGCTGTGTGAAATCGTTGGCGATGGCAACTCGCTGGGCCAGGGTTTTGGGCTGGACGTAGCAGACGTCGTCCTTGTCTTTTTCGTTGGACTTCATGCGCCACTCGTCGAGCGGATGCGCTTCGCGGATATAGATGGTCAGAAAATCGGCATGGTCTTTGTAATCGTCATAAATTTGCACGATATCGCCAACCTGGCGACGGAAGGGCGGTCAAGTAAAGCTGCCGAAGACCAGCACCAGCGGGCGCCCGTTGTTGCGTTCACGAATATGAAAGCGCGTGGCGCCATCCAGCGCCACCAGCCGCGCATCGGGCGCACTCTCGCCCACCTTCAATTTCCCGCGGTGCATGTACGGCAGGGCGAACCGCAGCATTTCGATGGCGTCTTTCGGACCGCCCGCGAGAATGCTCAGGCCGACGTAGGCAAGGACCACCAGCCCACTGAAAGAAATGGCTGTCCATAGGAGAGTGCGATTCATGGGGCTCCCAGTCTAGCGCCCGCCCGGCGCGCCCGGCAATATGATTGCCTGAGAATCCACGAAAGCGTAAGCGAGGCTGGCTACGCGGTTTTCTTCGTCCAGGCACCCAGGATTGCGCCCATCAGGATGAGGCCTGCAAGCGGATAAAACTCATTGATCGCATACAGTGCTCTGGGGCGCATCTCAAACATATAGTTCATCAACGCGATGGGTCCCACAAAGCCGATCCATACGAGAACACCGACGGACGCGCCGCGCGAGGCCGTATTGGCATTGCGCCAGATGCAGAGCAGCGCAAGCGAGTAAGCCACTAGCAATTCCAGGAGAAACGAAACGATATAAGGAACCACGGGGCTCACACTCCGCGCCTGTTCGATGGTTATGTGCTCGAGGGCCATCCAGGGTTTGTTAAAGAGAACGCCGTACCAAAGATATCCGAGAAAAAAGTAAGCAATGGCTGCAACAACCACGGCAAGATAGTTGGTCTTCATTTCGATTTTTCCCCACGTGGAGCGCACCGCAAGAATTTTGGCCCAGGGAAGGGCGGTGGCGTGTCCGGCAGAGTCTGTAACCGGCTTGTCGCAAAGTCAAGCTACTTCACGCGATAGAAAACCTGGAGCAACCCACTGGGGTATTGCTTCACACGGACCAGTTCGAGTTCCGTCTCAGGATAGGGTTGCGCGAACAGAGCAATGCCGTCGCCCAGCAGGCGCGGATGAATGGATATGCCGATTTCATTCACGAGGCGCTTTTGCAGGAATTCCCGCACCATCTCCCCTCCACCCACCAGCCAGATATCTTTCCCGGGCTGGGCGCGCACCGATTCCGCTCAGCTCTCCGGGGGATCGGAGACCACTTCGATGTGTTCTTGCTTTCCTTTCGGCAAAAGGTGCGAGAACACGTAGTTCTTCATTCCTGGGAAAAGAGGGCCGGAGGGCGAGAGTTCAACGGCTTTCTGATAGGTCTTGCGGCCCATCACGGCCGCATCCACGCCGGCGAAAAACTCTTTCCTGCCGTAGTCCTGGTCCATGAAGAGCCAGTCCACGCCGCCGTCCTTGCGGGAAATGTAGCTATCCAGGCTGGATGCGACAAAATACTTGATCCGCCTCATGGTTGGCAGGGGATATCACTACGCGCGGGCTTTTTCGATCATCTCTTCCCAAAGGCCCTTGGACTTGAGAATCAACTCGACGGCTTCGCGAATCGCGCCATGCCCGGCGAGCGCGCGCGTGGTGTAGTGCGCGACTTCTTTGACGTCGGCGACCGCGTCTCCCACGGCGACCGCCAGGCCTACGCGTCGCATCAACGGGATGTCCGGAAGATCGTCGCCCACAAAAGCGACCGCGGAATCGGGCAGCCCGGCTTTCTGCAGGATTTCTTCGTACGCGGGCAGCTTCACCGGGACTTTCATGTACACGTAGTCCATGCGCATTTCATGGGCGCGCCGCAGGAGTGCTGGGCTTTCGCGGCCGGTGATGCAGCCGGTTTGGAGGCCCGCAGTCTGGGCCAGTGTGAGGCCCTGACCGTCATTTGCGTCAAACGTTTTGATCTCCAGCACGGTTCCGTCGGGCTGAGAAAGCAGCGTGACGCCGCCATCGGTCATAGTGCCGTCCACGTCCATGAGCAGCAGCTTGATCTTCGCAGCGCGTTTCTTGAGAGCGGGAGAAATCTTCTGGGCGCGAGCCAATTGGGCCTCCATCGGGTGATGAATTCCCAATTTTAGCAGGAATGAGAGGAGATATCAGTTCAGCAATCAGTGATCGGGAAGCAGGCATGCGAAACAGGATGCCGTGCAGGAAGACAGGAGTGGGACCGCAGGTGGCCGGCGAGAGAGATTCGCAAGGGCAAATTGTTTTGCACGCGGCGAGTCCGAGAAACTGGAGATCGCGGAGAAGGCCGATCACGCGAATAGGGCGATACGGATTCTTTAAGCGAAATGAGGAATCTGCTTAGAACGAGAGGGTCATCACTGCGGCGGATAGATCCATCATCCAGTGAGCCACAATGAGCGGGGCGAGTCTTCGCGTACGCAAGTAAACCGCCAGGAAAACGAGCGTTCCGGGAACGAAGGCGAGAAATCTCCACAGAATGAGCCGCCAGTTTAACTCGAAGGGAAGAAAACTGTGTTGCAACGCCCACCAGAATCCCACCAGGCAGTAAGGAACCCAGCGATGGCGGGAAAGAGCCGCGAGGCGCGAGGCGAGGTATCCCTGATAGGTAAATTCCTCTGTGACCGACCAGATGGGCCACCAGATCAGAAGGGAATAAAGAACGCCCCATAGAGGCAAGTGGCGGCCGAAGATTTCTCCTGTAGGGATCGGCGCCTGCCAGGAGTGGTAGACGATCCAACTGGCGAGAGGTCCTCCCAGGAGGAAGAAAGGAAAGATGAGCAGGAAGCAAGCGATGCCTTTGGGCACGAGCCAGCGAGGCAAAGGCCCCAGGAGATCGCGAATGCGAAGGTTTTCGCGCCGTGTCAGAAGAACGAGACACGCGATGCAGCCCAAGTCCACGAGCGTGCCCCAGACGGTCCACCAGGCACCGGCGGCATGCCAGGGAGAAGCGCGACCTTGTAGCCGCAAGCAGCCCGCGAAAAGAGCCTGGCTGACGAGCATAAACACAGTGCGCGCAGGAAGGAATAAAAGAGGTCCAGCCCAGCGAACCTGTCCGAGACTTACACGTTTTTCGATTTCCCGAGGGGAGTTCAAAAATAGAGGAGCAGGAACTGGCACGCCGGGCGGGGTAGTCATGTTTCACTCCACAGCTACATGAGTTCGAGGGTCCAAAGGTCGTGAAGGTGGACAACGCCGACCACTTTTTGCGAAGCGGGGTCGACGACCACGACGGAGGTGATTTTTTTCTTCTCCATAAGGTTCAATGCTTCGCTAGCGAGAATTTTTGGACCAATGGTCTGCGGCGTGCGCACCATGCAATCGCCGGCGGTCATGGCAAGCGTGGCGCCGCCGTGCTTTTCCATCAGGCGGCGAAGATCGCCATCCGTCAGGATACCTGCCAGCTTGCCTTCGGAGGTGGTCACGGTGGTCATCCCAAGTTTCTTCGCGGACATTTCATGAAACACAGCGGGCATGGCCGTATCCTGCGCCACACGGGGCAAGGCATCGCCCGAGTGCATCAGATGTTCGACGCGCAGGAGCT
Source organism: Candidatus Acidiferrum typicum (assembly GCA_002478115.1). Taxonomy (GTDB): domain Bacteria; phylum Acidobacteriota; class Terriglobia; order Acidiferrales; family UBA7541; genus Acidiferrum; species Acidiferrum typicum. The sequence continues at coordinate 18,408 of DLMH01000102.1, forward strand.
TGTTGCCCAAGCGGCCGGCAGGATGCAGCGCCGCAAAATCGTCCGGGCGAAACCCGTGCTTTTCCAGCAGGGAAACGGCAAGGGCATCGCCGATGGCCATCGCCACGGTGGTGCTGGCCGTGGGCGCAAGATTCAGCGAACAAGCTTCTTCCTTCACGCTGACGTCCAGCGCCACATCGCTGGCTTCCGCCAGCGTCGACTGCAGATTTCCGGTGAGCGTGACGATCGCGATCTCCAGGCGTTTCAGCGTCTCCAGCAAATTCAGGATTTCCTGCGTTTCGCCCCCGTAGCTGATCGCCAGCAGGGCATCGCCGCGCGCCAGCATGCCCAGATCGCCGTGCAGCGCTTCCGCCGGATGCAAAAAGAACGAGGGCGTGCCGGTGCTCGAGAGCGTTCCGGAAATCTTGCGGCCGATGAGACCGGATTTCCCCATGCCCGTCACAACCACGCGGCCCTTGCAGGCGAAAAGCACTTCGACCGCGCGATCGAACGAAACATCGAGTCGCGCCAGTACGTCCTTAATGGCCTGCGCTTCAATGCGAAGAACGCGGCGCGCGGTTTCCAGGCTCATGCTTTGCTCCAGCGGCGAACGAGAGTGGAAAGCTCTTTCAGGCGGGCCAGGAGTTGCGGAAGCTGCGCCAAGGCCAGGGCATTGGGCCCGTCGGAAAGTGCGGCGGCGGGATTGTCGTGGGTCTCCAGGAAAATGCCGTCAACGCCTGCGGCCACACCTGCGCGCGCGAGCGGTTCGATAAATTCGGGCTGGCCGCCGCTCGCGTGGCCCTGTCCGCCGGGAAGCTGTACGGAGTGAGTCACGTCATACACGACGGGGTAACCAAGTTTCTGAAGCACCGGGAATGAACGCATATCCACGACCAAATTGTTGTAGCCGAAACTGGCGCCTCGCTCCGTCAAAATGATCCTGGAGTTGCCGGCCGCGGCAATTTTCTCCACCACATTGTCCATGTCCCACGGTGAAAGAAACTGTGCTTTCTTCACATTGACGATGCGCCCCGTTTTGGCCGCGGCAACCAACAGATCGGTCTGCCGCGAGAGGAACGCGGGTATCTGCAAAATGTCCGCCACTTCGGCAGCCGGCGCGGCCTGCGAAGCATCATGAATATCCGTGAGGATGGGCAAATGCAAATCAGTTTTGATTTTGCCAAGGATGCGCAAGCCCTCCACCAGTCCCGGGCCGCGGTAGGACTTCACGGATGAGCGGTTGGCCTTGTCGTAAGAAGCCTTGAAGATGAAAGCCACACCCACATCCGCCGCGATTTTCGCCACGCGCTCTGCCATCATCCGCGCATGCGTTTCGGACTCGATGACACACGGACCCGCAATCAGAAAAAGAGGGTTGCCCCGGCCAAGCCGTAGCGAACCAAGAGAAATTTCGCGCTGGGTAGTCATTCGTAGGTTAAAGATAGCATAGGCGGCATTAAGGTCTCTCGACCGGAAGAATATGGAACCGGCGTTTTCCAGCGATACGATAGGTAGCAAAGTCGTTCTGGTCGAGCGTGAAGACGGCCGTAATGGCTTCTCTTTCGCCAAGATAGACGAGCGTAGCGTCGGCAAAATCCATCGGCAGATCCTTGTAACGTGACATCAGTGCCTGAATTGGGGGTAATTCCGAGTTGTCGATCGTGGCGAGCACAATCACCCTGGAGTCGAGAAGGGTCCAAACCGCTTCCATCTCTGTGCGCGAGCGGCGTATGAGGTGAAACACTTCGGTGAGAACCGCTTCGGTGGTCAGCAGGGGAAGACGAACTTGACGAAGCGCGCCCAGGCAGACCTCGTGCCACCTGTCTTTCTCGTCTAGAAGTGCGAGTATCGCCCCGGTATCGACTATGACGTCAGCGGCCATACTGGCGGCGAAGGCTCTTGCGGATGGTTGCCGCGGCAGTTTCCGCGCGGCGGGGATTTTTCCCGGCAATAACGCCAATGCACTTTTCAGCTGCAGCGTGGAGTCTCTTCTGCTCTTCGTCGCCGGCAATTTCCTGAGCGTTCTTGGCCAGCCACTCGCGTACAGCGATATCCAGAACCGCTGAGACGCGTATCTTGCGAACGCGGGCAACACGCTCGAGGTCGGCCTTCAGACTGGGAGGAAGACGCCAACTATAGACTTCAGTCTTCATGCACTACAGTGTAGTGCATTCAGTGCTTCTCACCAAACCATTTTCGGGGGCAATGAGAAGGGCTCCGGGCGTCAGAGAACACAAGAAAAAGGCCAGCGCTGGCGATCAGTTGTCTTGCAATTACGCAGCCGCGTGTGGCGTGGCGCGAAGAGCGGGCGCGTGAGGCTGCGTGCCGCCGGTAGGAGCTGGGGCCGTCGGCCGCGACTTCTGGAGCTTGTGCTCCAGAGACGCGCCGATGAAAGCCGCGAAAAGCGGGTGCGGGTCGAATGGCTTGGACTTGAACTCCGGATGGAACTGGCACCCGAGGAACCACGGATGGTTGGGCGCCTCGACGATTTCCACGTAATTCCCGTCCGGCGTGCGTCCGGTGATTTTCAGCCCGGCAGCCGTCAGGACCTTCTCGTATTCGCGATTGAATTCGTAGCGGTGGCGGTGGCGTTCGCTGATCTCAATCTTGCCGTAGGCTTTGTGCGCAAACGAGCCGGGCTCCAGCCTGCACGGCCACGCGCCCAGGCGCATCGTGCCGCCCATTTCGTCCACGCCCAGAAGCTCGCGCAATTTGTAGATCACGCGGTTCGGTGTTTGCGGATCGAATTCCGTGCTGTCTGCTTGTTTTAAGTTCGCCATATCGCGCGCGTATTCGATGGTGGCGCATTGCATCCCCAGGCAGATGCCGAAGTACGGCACTTTATACTCGCGGGCATATTGAATCGTGTAGATCATTCCCTGGATGCCGCGCTTGCCGAAACCGCCGGGCACCAGGATACCGTCGTAACCGCGTAATCGTATCTCCGCCGCTTCCAGCGAATCAATCTCCTCGGACTCAATCCAGTCGATGACCGTCTTGTGATTGTGCGCCAGGCCGCCGTGCAGCAGAGCTTCGCGCAAACTCTTGTACGCGTCTTCCAATTGCACGTATTTCCCGACGATCCCGATGCGCACTTCGCCGTGCGGATGATGCAGGCGGTCGAGCATGTCCAGCCAGGGCTGCATCTCCGCGGGACGCTCTTCGAGCCGCAACGAGCGGATAATCTGCGCGTCGAGACCTTCCTTGCTCAACTCCACGGGGACTTCGTAGATCGTCTTCACATCCTCCATGGAAATGACGCGGGATTCCGCGACGTTGCAGAACAACGCGATCTTTTTCTTGAGCTCCGCCGGAATGTGGCGATCGCTCCGGCACAGCAGGATGTCCGGCTGAATCCCGATTCCCAGCATCTCCTTGACGCTGTGCTGCGTGGGCTTGGTCTTGAGTTCGCCCGCCGCCGCGATGAATGGCACCAGGGTCACATGCACGAAGAGCGTATTCTCCGGGCCCAACTCCAGGCGCATCTGGCGAATCGCTTCCAGGAACGGCAGGGACTCGATATCCCCCACAGTCCCGCCGATTTCTACGATCACAATGTCCACGCCTTCGGACACCTTCCGAATGCAGCGCTTGATCTCGTCGGTGACGTGCGGGATGACCTGCACGGTTTTTCCCAGGTAATCGCCGCGGCGCTCCCGGGTGAGAATGGTCTCGTAGATGCGCCCGGTGGTCCAGTTGTTGTCGCGCGTCAGTTTAACGTGGGTGAAGCGTTCGTAGTGCCCGAGGTCGAGGTCCGTCTCCGCTCCGTCGTCCGTGACGAAAACCTCCCCATGCTGAAAGGGGCTCATCGTTCCGGGATCCACGTTCAGGTACGGGTCACATTTTTGGATGGTGATTTTGAAGCCGCGACTTTCGAGGAGACAACCGATGGAGGATGCTGCTACGCCCTTGCCAAGTGAGGAAACTACACCACCAGTTACAAAGATATATTTTGGCGCCATCCGGGTCGCTCGCGTCCGCTCCGAGCAGATCTGAGCTTGTCGAACCTCCGCAGGATTGACGTACATATAATTATGTTCGGAACGTCGCGGAGTGTCAATGCAAACTCTTCGTTCGCAATCATCTGATTTCTTTCTCACTCAACGAAACCCTTTCCGTTTTCCCGGGTTCGAATCATCGGGACGTGCGGTAAGGTCTATTCAGTGGCTTGCGGGACACCAGGCTAATCCAGCCAGGGCCTGCGCGTAACGCGGCATGGGCCCGGAAACGTCTATATTTATGGGGCCCTATGGCGGGGCTTGCCCTAGAAATCAAGCAATGAGGCAAACAATGCGGATGAGAAAGATGCCTTTATGGATTGTTGCTGGGATAGCGCTTTTCTGCTGCACCGTAATGGGGCAGGACAGGACCCCGCAAACTCCCGTACGTTCCTCGGGATATGACCTGAAGCGCGAGGGCACACTCGTTGGGACCGTAATCGCGTACACCGAATCCTCGACCACACCTCCGCTCGGCGCTCGTGTCATCCTACAGACGACGGGCGGCATCGTGGATGTTCACCTTGGTAATCCCCGGCTCCTTACGGCAAACCATTTCAACATCCAGGCGGGCGATACGCTGCGAATTATCGGCGAGAACGTGGCCTTCGGAAGTGCCGCACCTTTCCTGGCGCGAATTGTGCAGAAGGGCACTCAGGCGCTGGCAGTGCGCAGTGAGCGCGGCATCCCGGTTCGTTACGTGGCACCGAAGAATGGCGCCGGAAGCAAGTCGCAAGGAGGTGTGCTGTGAAGCGCCTCCCTTGGCTTACAACTTTGATGCTCGCCGCCGTTCTCTCCGCCTGCAGCGGCGGCGGCTCGAACATTCCTCCGCCCCCTCCGGCCGGTGGCTTCTCCGTGAGCAGCTTGAAAGGCTATTACGCATTTTCGATGAGCGGCCTGGACACCAGCGGCGCGTACCTTGCACGCACCGGGAGCTTCGTGGCTGACGGGGCCGGCAACATCACCAGCGCGATGGAAGATGTCGTGGATCTCAGCGCAGGGGCTCCCACTGAGGTCACTTTTGCGCCTGGCAGCTATTCCGTGCAGGCAAATGGCCGCGGCGTCATCGTCCTGAAAGATAACTCTGGCAATGGCCTGACGTTGACCATGGTCCTGCAGTCCAGCAGCCAGGGCTTCCTATTGCAAACCGACACAGGCCTCATCGGCACTGGCAGCCTTGGCAGCTTCAACCTCCAGACCACCACCGATTTTGCCGCCACGGCCTTGAATGGGAATTACATCTTTGATTTCTCCGGCGAATCTTTGACAGGCGCGACCCCAACCGTTGTCTCCACCATCGGAAATATCTCTGCAACCGGCAACGGGATCATCACCGGTGGCGTCATTGATATCAACGACGGCAACGCGGGCGTTTCCAGCGCCGTCAACATTCTCCCGGGAAGCTACACACTCGATCCCGCGAACGGAGCCACGTTCGGCCGCGGCACCGCCGTTTTCGCCGGACATACCTTCGCCTTCTACATTGTGGATGCCACGCGCATTAAGTTCCTCCAGGAAGATTCCCAGGGCGGCTCGTCTGGCGATGCGTTTCTCCAATCCGGCGCCATTCCCACGCAGGATTCCGGCTTCACCGGCAGTTTTGCCTATCTGGTTGGTGGATCGTCCACCGTAGGCCCAGACGCGGCCGTCGCTCGCTTCGCGGCGGATGGCAAGGGCGGCATCGGCGCGATTTCCTACGACGAAAACAACAATGGCTCGCTGCGGCACATTTCACAGGGGAGCAACATCTCCAACGCCAGCTATGCGATTGACACAGTGAACGCCGGCAGCGGGCGTGGCACGTTCACCTTTACGGATTCTACGAACGGAACATTCACGTACGTCTTCTACCTGATCTCTCCGACCAGTGGAGTCATTCAGGACGTCAGCAGCGGTTTCGTCGCGGATGGCACCTTGCTCGCGCAGACCGGCTCGTCTTTCACCCTCGCAGGCCTCGCTGGCAACTATGTCTTCAATTGGAGTGGAGTGGATATCAGCTCTTACAGCGTGGAGAATTACGTTGGGCAATACGCCCTGGCCAACAGCGCCTCGAACAACATCTCCGGTGTTCTGGATGGCACCTCTCTCGGTATCAACGGTGTTGCCTCTTACCCCAACTCGGGAGTCCAGGGAACGCTGACCATCAATTCCGGCGGCAGCGCCAACAACACCTACCAGATCGCGGCGGGCAGCTCAGTTTCGCCCACCTATGACTTCCAGGCCTACATCGTTGATGCCAACACGCTTCTGCTCGTCGGCACGGACAAGACCCGCGTGCTCGCCGGTATTGTTTCGCGACAATCGCAGTGACCAGGCAACGGCCAGGGAAACCCTCTCCTTTGGCTACCGCTAACCCGCCGCCCGGCAAGAATCTGCGTTGCTGGGCGGTCTTATTTTTGCATCAGTTTTTCCACGCGCGCCACGTCTTCGGGAACATCCACGCTCACCGCATCATGCGCGACCTCGGCCACGCGGATCTTCCAGCCATTCTCCAGCCAACGCAACTGCTCGAGCTGTTCGATCTTTTCCAGTTCGCCCTGCGGCAGCGTGGGATACTCCAGCAGCGCCTCTCGTTGAAAAACATAGAGCCCCAGGTGCTTCCAGTACTTCACGTGCAATTTCTGCTGCGTATCACGGATCCAGGGGATCGGGGCGCGGGAAAAATAGAGCGCATTGCCATCGAAGTCGAGCACCGTCTTCACTACGTTGGGATCCATGATGTCTCCGGCATGCCGGATAGGGGTGGCCACCGTGGAGATTTGCGCCTGCGGCTCTTCGAGCAGGGCGCCGACAGCGGTGTCAATCGCCACCGGGTCGATCAGCGGTTCGTCTCCCTGAACGTTGACGAACACGTCGCCGGCCTCATGCACAGCCACCTCGGCGATGCGTTCCGTGCCAGTGCGATGGTCGGAGCGGGTCATCCGCGCCTCGCCGCCGAAGGCCGTCACAGCATCCATAATTCGTTGATCATCCGTCGCCACGATCACGCGATGCACGGTTTGCGCGCGCTTCGCCCGTTCATACACGTGCTGCACCATAGGCTTCCCCGCCAGCGGCACCAGCGGCTTCCCAGGCAGCCGCGTCGAAGCGTAACGCGCGGGGATCACCACAATCACTTTGGGATCGCTCATTCTTCCGCCCTTTCCCATTTCCTTCTTGAAGCGATGCTAGCACATAGCGTAGGCTTCGTCGGTCCTCATCAGGCTGACTTTCGGCCTGCGCAGAAGGGCTTGCCTTCCCGAATCCGGGTGCTATTATGAAGTCTCTGCGCGGCCCTCCCGGCAAACCGGGAGAAGGGGGAGCCGTGAAGCGCGCTATCTGCGAGACCCGCGTTTTGTGTTTGCTTGCGATTTCGCGCTTGTTCGCTTGCTTGTTGCTGCTCTGCCTGGGAGCCCCTCTTTGGCCCCAGGATGCCCCCAAAGATCTGGTACCCGCCGAGGCTTCGCCGGCGCCGCCAAAGCTCGGCGCCTTCACGCGGGATACGCCCGCAGTCAAGATCATCCCCGGAAAGATCATTCACACCGACGTAGATCTGGCCCTGGTCAACGTGACCGTCACAGACCCCTACAGCCGCCTGGTCACTGGCCTGGAAACCGATAATTTCCGCGTCTTCGAGGACAACATTGAGCAGGAAATTGTCTCCTTCTCTTCCGAAGACGTGCCTATTTCCATCGGAGTCATCTTTGATTTTAGCGGCAGCATGTCCGACAAGATCGATAAAGCCCGCGATGCGGCGGTGGAGTTCTTCAAGACGGCCAATCCGCAGGATGAATTCTTTTTGGTGAGCTTCAATGAGCGCGCGGAGCTGACCAGTACGTTCACCAACAGTGTGGAGGACCTGCAAAGCCGCATGATGCTCACTGCCCCTGGGGGCAGGACGGCGCTGCTGGATGCCATCTACCTGGGCCTCAGCCAGATGAGGGGTGCACACAACGCCAAACGTGCCTTGCTCATCCTTTCCGATGGAGGTGATAATCATAGTAGGTACAACGAGAACGATATCAAGCGCCTGGTCAGGGAAGCGGATACCCAGCTCTATGCCATCGGCATTTTTGACCCGCTTGGATTTCGTAATCGAACGCCGGAAGAACTCCACGGGCCGTCGCTGCTCAGTGAAATTACGGAATTGACTGGAGGGCGCGTCTTCGCCGTCGAGCATCTAAATGATCTGCCGGACATTGCGTCCAAGATCGGCATGGAGCTGCGAAATCAATATGTTCTGGGATACCGACCAAGCAATCATGTCCACGACGCGCGGTGGCGCAAAATCAAAGTCAAGCTGCGCCCACCCAAGGGCCTTCCGCCTCTTTCCGTCTACTCCAGGACCGGCTACTACGCGCCCGCACACTGAACTCTGTCTTAACACGCGCTATATATTCTTTGCAGGTCTCGCTCTGTCGCTGATCCTGCTTTTCTTTGCTGGCCCGTCACGGGCGCAGATTCCTGTGCAGACGGTTCCTCCTCCTCCGCCCCCCGACCAGGATGCCGGCAAGGGGCAAACGGGCAGCCGCATCAAGCTTAATGTCAGCCTGGTCGTGCTCCATACCACCGTTCTCGACGACCGCGGCAAGTTCGTGGAAGGACTCACGCAGGACAATTTCCGCGTTTACGAGGACAAAGCCGAGCAAAAGCTCTCCCTCTTCAAGCGCGAAGATATTCCCGTCAGCATGGGCCTGGTCATTGACAATAGCGGCAGCATGCGCGACAAACGGCCACAAGTGAACGAAGCCGCGCTCACTCTCGTGCAGAACAGCAATCCCCAGGACGAATCCTTTGTCGTTAATTTCAACGACGATTTCTACCTCGATCTCGACAAGGATTTTACCAACAGCATTCCCGAGCTCAAGGAAGCGCTGGAGCGCATTGACGCCCGCGGCAGCACGGCGCTCTACGACGCCATTATCGGCTCGCTTGACCACCTGAAGAAAGGCAAGAAAGAGAAGAAAATTCTGTTGATCGTCACCGATGGCGAGGACAACACCAGCCGCAATTCGCTGGAGAAAACCATTCGCGAGATTCAGAAGACCGATACCGTGATCTATACCATCGGCCTGCTCAGCCAGGAGAGCAAGCGCAGCGCCAAGACCGCCAAGAAAGCCCTCACGGAGATCGCCCTGGCTTCCGGCGGCGTGGCCTTTTTCCCGGAGAACGTCGGGGATGTACACAACATTTGTGAACAGGTGGCCCACGACATTCGCCACCAATACACGCTGGGCTACTACCCTTTGAACGTGGCCCGCGATGGCAGCTTCCGAAGCGTCCACGTGGACGTCCTTCCGCCGCGCGGCAAGGGCAAGCTCGTGGCGCGCACACGCAACGGCTATTACGCGCCGGTGGCCACCGCTTCCACCGCCACCGGAAAGTAATCCCCCGCACTTTGCTGTTTTGCCGGCGGCTCCGCACCGCCTTCCCCAAAACTTTCATCCCGACCGCAGGCCCGCGATTTTTGCGGGCCGTAGTGGAGGGATCGCGGCAAGATCTCAGCACGGGAGAGATCGATGAGACCTCGATTCGTTCGAGCGGATGCTCGATGGCTCTTCTCTGGGAACTCTGTGCTCGGCGTTTACCCCGACCCGGTCGGGGTGACCTCTGCGTAAGGTTTTTCTATTCCCGCGCCCGCTGAGGAATCCGGCTCAACACAATTCACCCAAAAAGCTCTTCCCGTGCGAAATCGCCCCGCCAAAATTCTCCGCAATGGTCTGGCCCATGTCCGCCAGAGTCTCCCGCACGCCAAGACTCAACCCGTGCTGGTTTGCCGGCGTGTACGCCAGGATCGGCACGTACTCTCGTGAATGGTCCGTGGTCTGCCAACGAGGATCGGGGTCACAGCCATGGTCCGCGGTGATTATCAGCAGATCCTGCTCCTTCAGCAGCGGCAGGTACGACTCCAGCCACACGTCGAACTCCTCCAGTGATTGCGCAAATCCCTCTACATCTTTGCGGTGACCATAGAGCATGTCGAAATCCACCAGGTTGCAGAAAATCAGGCCTCCCTTTCGATCCCGCGCCGCCTCCACCAGTTTTTCCATTCCATCGGCATTTGATTTTGTGGTGACATACGCGTCCACCCCGCGCCCGTTGTAAATATCGTGGATCTTGCCGACGCCGAACACTGGCACGCCGCGTTCCTCCAGTTCATCCAGAAGCATCGGCCATGGCGGGTCCACGGCATAATCGTGCCGCCGCGATGTCCGCGTGAAATGTCCCGGAGCGCCCATAAACGGCCGCGCAATCACGCGCCCCACGCGGTGCTTCCCATCCAGCAATTTTCTTGCGATTTCACACATGCGATACAGCTCCGCGATCGGGATCACCTCTTCGTGCGCTGCAATCTGGAACACGCTGTCGCCCGACGTGTACACAATCGGTTTCCCCGTCCGCACGTGCTCCTCGCCCAACTCCTTGATAATCTCCGTCCCCGACGCCGGCTTGTTTCCCAACGTCTTTCGCCCAATCTGCTTCTCAAACGGCTCCAGCACCTCCGGCGGGAACCCCTGCTTGTAGACAGGAAACGCCTGCTCCAGCCACACTCCTGCCATTTCCCAGTGGCCCGTGGTGGTATCCTTCCCCGGCGAACGCGTCGCCCCTTTCCCATAGAATCCGCGCGGCGCCTCCGCGGGGTGCAGATGCTTCAGCGGCGCGATATTGGCCAGGCCGAGCGCCGTGAGCGTAGGAATCCGCAACGGACGTGATTCGGCGATGTGGCCCAGCGTGTTGCGTCCCACGTCGCCATACTCCGCGGCGTCCGGCAATTCGCCAATCCCCACGCTATCCAACACAATCCATATCACGCGCTCAAACTTTGCCATTAGCTTGCCTCTCCGCGCTTCGCCCATCGCCCGCCAGAAAGTACTGTTGCCTCCTACAACTTCGTTGTATTTCTCTTTAGGGGGTCAGGGCTTCAGAGTCCGCGTGAACGCGCGTCTTGTCTTCAGCGTATGGCCGCAATGCACGCGCAAAAGTCTTCTCTTTAGGAGGCCGGGGCTTCAGCCCCGGCGCAGAGTCCCTGAAACAAATGGGCTTCAGCCCCTGAAGAAAACTGTTCTCGGCTTCTTCCGCATCCCCCCGACATCTTCCCATTCTCTCGGCCCACCGCACTTTAGCATAGCGTGCCCCACTCCGGGCATTTGACCCGCTTCCCAAGTAGCCCTACGATGTTCCCAGCGGCTCGCTCCCAGTGAACTTTTTCCCCACTCTCAGCGTACAACTTGTGTAGAAGGAGTACCCATGTCACAACAGGGTCGCACGCGAAGCGGTTCGGTGGTGTTTCCGCTTCTTCTGATTGCTCTTGGCACTCTATTTCTGCTCTGGCGTTGGTTGCCCGATTTCGATCCCTTCCCGGTGCTCTGGAAGTATTGGCCGCTTTTCCTGATTCTCGTGGGGGCCGGAATGCTTTGGGACCGCATGCAGCGCCACCGCGATCCGCAAGCCGCCCCGGGGTTTCCCGTCGGCTCCATGATCGGCACGCTGCTGTTCCTGATCGTCCTCACCTTTCTGCTCTGGCATCACCACTCCACCCAGCGGCTCCACTGGACCAATTGGGACACCGTTTCCACCGGCGGCAGCAGCCACGACACCAAGACCGTCAACCTGCAAGGCGCCAAGGCTGTTCGTATGAACTTGGAAATGCCTGCCGGTGAACTGCGCCTCGAAGGCGGTGCGCAACAATTGCTGGAAGCGGAATTCTACCGCAGCGGATCCTGGGGCGTGCCGGAAGTGGACTACACCGTGGAAAATGGCGTCGGCTCTTTGACCATCAATCAGCAAAAGGGCATGCAGATCGCTGGAAACTCGGACAACACCTGGAGCCTGAAGGTGAACGACACGACGCCCATCGAACTCAAAGTAGATGTGGGCGCCGGTAAAGGCGAATTTCATCTCGCCAAGGTAAATTTAACGCGCCTCGAACTCAATATTGGCGCGGGCCAAGCGAATGTTGACCTCACGGGCGAGCGCGCCAAGGACCTTCAAGCCGAAATTCATGGTGGCGTGGGCGAAGCCATCGTCCGCTTGCCGAAAAACGTAGGCGTTGCGGCCACGGTCCACGGCGGCCTCGGCTCCGTGGATGTCCATGGCCTCAAGGAAGAAGACGGCCAGTACGTCAACGCGGCCTACGGCAAATCGCCCAACACCATTCGCCTCACCGTCGAGGGCGGCATCGGCCACATCCGCCTCGAGCAGGAATAGACCTTCCCTTTTGCGAAGGACCTGGCGTGATGGGTCAGTGTGCGGTTTGCGTCAATCGTCCAACTCCCCTGACGCCCTGCTACCAAACCACCTCGAACGCCGTTTCTGGACCGTGAGGTCAGTCACTCGTCCGAGATCGCGACTTATCAGGAGTTGGCCAGCTCGACCAAGAAGAGATTTGCAGGGTTGTGCAAAAGAGAACAGCCCGGAACACTGACATTCCGTAAGATCTCTCGCAGTACGCCGAGAAGCGCGATGCCGGTCAGTCTGGACGGGTCGTAAGGTACCGTTCATCTCGCCGTTTTTCATTCTTCTCGATCTGTTACCTGTTATTGATGCTCAAGATGCTTTTGTGCTGCAAGACCAAAACAAGCACATTGTCCGGGATATGCCGCGCTAATGGTTGGACAGAGAAAATTACGAGTTCGGAGGGGTAGAACAGGAAGAGTCGGTTGTTTAGCAATCCTTGCTCTCCTGGCGGCCACGTTATCGACCAATGGGGATGTATGTCCGGGTGGTGAATCTTCTCCTCCCACCAAACAGTCAAGCCAGAGCAACTCAACGCACAAGAACCTGCCCAACTTTGGCGAGGCGACCACAACCCTATACCACGGCGGTCAGCCCACGAAAAGCGGATTTCGCATCCTGGCAAAGATGGGGATCAACATCGTGGTAGACCTGCGTGGGTCGCGCGAAAGTGAGCGCAAGATCGTGACCCATCTCGGGATGCAGTATGTAGCTCTACACTGGGAGTGTTCGTTTCCAAAAGATAATATATTCGCGGAGTTTCTTACCTTACTGCGGAAGAATCCAGGTAAAAAGATTTTCGTCCATTGCCGTTTGGGTGACGACCGCACGGCAATGATGATTGCGTCGTATCGCATGGCCGAGGAGGGTTGGTCCGCGGAGAAAGCCAAAAGAGAAATGGAAAAGTTTGGTTTTTCGTTTGCTCACAGAAATTTGATTTGCCCCGGCCTGTCTTCCTATGAGGAGGAATTTCCCGAGCGGTTTAAGACTAGCCCCGCATTCCGGCACCTGCGTTAGGAGGCCAGCCTTGGCGTCGGCTTTCGTGCGACATTGCAAGCCGATCAGCAGGTGTCTGGTTCGGTTGATAACAGCACAGAATTCCTCACATTAAGGGGGAATGTGAGACGACCCTGAGGTGCCAACGCCACTTTGGCTTCAAGCTTGTGGAGAATCAGATAGATTGAATTAGGGATGGGGTAGTCCAATCCGCTGGAACCTTATGGAATTTAGGGAAGGGGCGACTGTTCACTCTTGCGCAGTGAGCTTCTTTGCCAGTTGCTTAGAATAAGCTATCAGAAACAGTCGCCCGATCTGAGTGGGGGCCTTTGAATGAAAAGTAAGCGATTCTCCGGATTAACGAAAATTTGGGTATCAGCAGTTCTCGTAGCCTGCGGAGCTGTCTTCACCTGCAGCGGCCTGCAAACTGAAAACGGCAGGACTACGGTCTTGGCTCCCGGTAAACACTTTGAGCGCGTACTGATTATCGTCTTGGAAAACCAAAACTACTCTTCAGCGATGAGCAATGAGTTCTTAGCGAAACTGGCGACCAAGGGAACCAGTTTCACCAATTTCAAAAATCTCTATCATCCCTCCTACCCGAATTACCTCGCAATGATTGCCGGCACTTCTTTTGGCATGCGCAGTAACCGCCAAATTAACTTCCCCGACGACCCTCAGCACAGAACGATTGCCAATTTCCTCGATTGGAAGAATTATGCAGAAAACTATCCAACCGACCTAAAACCTTACCTTGGAGCGGGTGAAGGAAAATATGCTCGCAAACATGTCCCGTTCTTGAGTTTTGAGAAAATTCAAAAGGAAAGCTATCACAACGTAGTTTCGGTCGACACGAAAGATCCACATAATGCTTTCGCGACGGCAATCGAAATGTTCAGAAAAGACCCCAAGGCATTCCCCCTACCTCGATATATGTTCTATACCCCCAACCTTGATGACGATGGACACGATCCCTTCTATGACCCTAGAAAGGGACTGCAAAAGGGTTCGCGTTGGCTGGAGACTTTCTTCCGGACATGGTTTCCCTTGGATCAGAAAGAGATGAATGGGACTCTAGTGATAGTAACGTTCGACGAATCCGAGGGGGATAAGAAGGACGATCGGATCTATACCGTCTTCCTCGGAGATATGGTCAAAAACCAGACGGTAGAGAAAGAATACAATCACTATAGCGTGTTAAAAACGATTGAGGATAACTTTGGTTTGCCTCCACTGAATTCTGGCGATGCGAACGCGGCGCTTATTACAGAAGTCTGGAAGTAATCTGAGTTTTATGTCGGAGATCGTCGGAGATGGCCGACGCTCGACCGGCTAATGGACTCAGTGCCTGATAAACGCGCTACTCGTCGATGTGAATCCGGCGAAACGAGCCAGAAGTCCCGTTCTGGGAGGCTGCGCTGAACCTAGCCATGATGACTTGGATGTGCAATCAGCTAACCAAAACTGACGCGCTGCCAATGCAGCGCCCAATTTGCCGCATCTCTGCCGGAGTCGTATACTTTGAGGTTTAGGCACCATGCGAAAAGCGTGCTGAGTGAGCTTCCCTTTGGCCACGAACGAAACCATTCCTCCCATCCTCGAACAACAGGAAGTTCTGCGTGTGCGCGGCGCCCGCGTCCACAACCTCAAGAACATCACCGTTGAAATCCCCCACGAAGCCCTTACCGTCATCACCGGCGTCAGCGGTTCCGGCAAATCCTCCTTGGCCTTTGACACCATCTACGCCGAAGGCCAGCGCCGCTACGTCGAATCCCTTTCCGCCTATGCCCGCCAATTCCTGGAGCGCATGGAAAAGCCCGATGTGGACGAGGTCACCGGGATCGCCCCGGCCGTCGCCATCCGCCAGAAAAACGCCACGCGCAATCCGCGTTCGACCGTTGCCACTGCCACCGAAGTTTACGACTATCTTCGCCTGCTCTTTGCCCGCTGCGGCCAAACCTTCTGCATACAGTGCGGTAGCGAGGTGCGCCGCGATTCGCCCGAGCAGATTGCCGATCGCGTGCTCGCCCATGCTCCGGGCCGCCGCTTTTACGTGCTCTATCTCTTGCGCGTGCCCAGCCCCGAACCACCTGCAACGCCGAAAAAGACCTCTCGCAAAAAGGTAGTCGCTCCTCCCCCCGAGGACGCCCTGCGCCTGATGCTGCAGGAGCTGCAGAAACGCGGCTTCAACCGGCTCTACCAGGAAAGCCGCATCCACGAATTCTCCTCGCCGGAATCGCTCCTGGACGTTGATTTCGCCAAGCCCGTCCATGTTCTTGTCGACCGCCTCGCCGCCAACCCGGACTCCCGCTCGCGCCTCGTCGATTCCATTGAAATCTGCTACCGCGAAGGCGGCGGCGAAGCCATCCTGGAATTTCCCGCCGATGCAGCCGGTACGCCCGCGGATCGCCTCACCTTCAATGAGCGCTTCGAGTGCAAGAACGACGGCACGCTGTACCAGGAACCCGAGCCGCGTCTCTTCTCGTTCAACAATCCCTATGGCGCTTGCCCGCGCTGCCAGGGCTTTGGCAACACCATCGATTTCGATCTCAACCTCGTCGTTCCCGACCCCAGCAAATCGCTCGACGCTGGAGCGATTGAGCCGTGGACCAAGCCGCGTTATCGCGTTCTTTACCAGGAGACGCGCACGTGGGCGCGCGAGCGCGGCATTCCCACAAACGTCCCCTGGCGCCAACTTACCGCCGAGCAGCGCCTTCTGATCCTCGAAGGCGATCCCGAAAACGATTTCGACGGCGTAAAGGGTTTCTTCACCTGGCTCGAACGCAAAAAGTACAAACTCCACGTGCGCGTCTTTTTGAGCCGTTTCCGCGGGTACGCCATGTGCCCCGAATGCAGCGGAACGCGCCTGCGCGCCGAAGCCCGCGCCGTGCGCATCACCGGTAAATCCATCACCGAGCTTTGCAAGCTCACCGTGAAGGAAGCGCGCAATTTTTTCCTGGAGCTGCGCCTTACCGAATCGCAATCCAAAATTGCCGACAAAATTCTCGAGGAGATTCGCTCTCGCCTTCAGTTTCTCGACGAAGTCGGCCTCGACTACCTCACCCTCGACCGCCTTACCTCCACTCTCTCCGGCGGGGAATCGCAGCGCATCCAACTGGCCACGTCGCTGGGCTCGCATCTCGTCGGCGCACTCTACGTCCTGGACGAGCCCTCCATCGGCCTGCACCCGCGCGACACGCAGCGCCTCATCGACATCCTCAAGAGTCTTCGCGATCTTGGCAACACTGTTCTCGTTGTCGAGCATGATCCGGACACCATTCAAGCCGCGGATCGCATCCTCGATCTAGGTCCCGGCGCGGGCGAACTCGGCGGTCGGCTGCTCTTCTCCGGCAACTACGCCGAAATTCTCAAGGACCCCAAGTCCATCACCGGGCGCTATCTCAACGGTGAATTGCGTATTCCTGTTCCCACGAATCGCCGCAAGCCCACCGGAAAATTTCTCCGTCTGAGCGGCGCGACCCTGCACAATCTACAGAATGTAGACCTCATGCTGCCGCTAGGCGTTCTCACCGTCGTGACAGGCGTCAGCGGGTCCGGCAAATCCACCCTCGTTCACAACGTCCTCTATCGGGCGCTGGCCGCGCAGCGCAGCGGCGGCAGCATCAAGGAATTCTGCGATCGCCTTGATGGCGACGAATACATTCAGGACCTGGTGATAGTCGATCAATCGCCCATTGGCCGCACTCCGCGCTCCAATCCCGCCACCTACCTCAAAGCCTTTGATGCCATCCGCGACGTCTTCGCCAATACGCCCGACGCCAAGCGCCGCGGCTACTCCCCTGGCCACTTTTCCTTCAATGTTCCCGGGGGACGTTGCGAAACCTGCCAGGGCGATGGCACCGTGACCGTCGAAATGCAGTTCCTGGCCGACGTCGAGCTGATCTGCGAGGAGTGCCGCGGCCAGCGCTTCAAGAGCAGCGTTCTCGACGTTCGCTACCACGGCAAGAATGTCCATGATGTTCTCGATATGACCGTGCGCGAAGCCCTGGCCTTCTTCGTGAATCTCCCCAAGGTCGTCACGAAACTTCGCATCCTTAATGAGATTGGTCTTGGCTATCTCCGCCTCGGCCAGTCCGCCACCACGCTTTCCGGCGGCGAAGCGCAGCGCCTCAAACTCGCCGCCCATCTTTCGCGTACGGAAAACCGTGGCATCCTCTACATTCTTGACGAGCCCACCACCGGCCTCCATTTTGACGATATCGCCAAGCTGCTGGCCGCTTTCCGCAAGCTCCTGGAATCGGGCGCCTCGCTCCTGGTCATTGAACACAATCTCGACGTCATCAAAGCCGCGGACTGGCTCATTGATCTCGGCCCGGAAGGCGGCGATCAGGGCGGCAAGATCATCGCCACCGGCACGCCGGAACAGGTGGCGCGCAATGCCCAGTCGCACACCGGGCGGTACCTCGCGCGTGTGCTCGGCAATGGAGACGCTCAGGCAAAACGCTCCTCGAATGGCGCATCTAAAGCACCAGAAGTTGCGCCTGCGAAAAATGAGGCGGCCAAGCAGCTTCCCAAAGAGCCATGAAGCACTCTCGTCGCATGTTCTCGTCATGTGTCGTGGCATTTGCCGCGGCCGGAATCCTTTCCCCTGCTTGTGCGGCTGCCCACACACCACCGCCTCCTTTGTTTTTGTGGCAATCCCAGAACTCGTCCAACAAATCCGCGCAAGCTAAAACACAAAAGCTCCGCAATCCTTTGAATGATCTCCTCGACGAAGCCCAGGCCGACCTCGACAAAAACGATTTCGACGCGGCGATCATTCCGTTACAAAAATTCCTCGCCGAAAAACCGGACGTTGCCTACGTGCACTTTCAGTTGGCCTATGCGCTTACCGCGCTGAAACGCACTGACGAAGCCCGCGCGGAATACCAAAAAGCCGCCGAACTCGATCCGAAAATGGCCGAAGCGCCACTGAACCTGGGCATCCTCCTCCTCGAAAAGGACCCCTCCGCCGCTGTCGCTCCCCTCCGTAAGGCGACGGAACTTCTGCCCTCGCAGACGCGTCCCCGCTTCTTGCTGGGGCTTGCCTTGGAACGTTCCGGAGATGCTGCGGGAGCCACCGCATCCTTTGAAGCAGCTTCGCGTCTCGATCCCAACGACGTCGAGACAGTGATCCACCTCGGTGCCATGTATCTCCGCAATGCGCGCCCCGCCGATGCGGAAGCCAAATTCCGCCACGCCTTGGAGATCCAGCCCCAATCGCCCGTGGCGCTGCAGGGCCTGGCGCAGAGCCTCGACGCGCAAAAAAAACCTGATGCCGCCGAAGCCTACCGCAACTATCTTGCCCTGCAGCCACGCGACGATGCCGCGCGCAACCGCTTGATCCATCTTCTTATCGAGCAGCAGCAATACGACGCCGCCCTCGCCGAAATTGATCGCGCCACCGCTGGCCAGCAACCCACGGTTGACACTCTGAAGCTCCGGGCCGACGTTCAGATTGCCCAGAAGAAGCTGGACGATGCCATCGTCACGCTTCGCCAAGCCATTGCCTTGGTGCCCAACGATGCCCCGCTCCACGGCGGTCTGGGTCACGCTCTCCTGCAGAAACGCGACTTTCCCGCTGCGGAAAAAGAACTCAAGAGTGCGCTTCAGCTCGATCGCAATAATCTTGCCTATTGGAAAGATCTCAGCTCCGTGTTCTACCTCGCGGGGAATTACCCGGCCACCTTGTCCACGCTCGATCTCATCGCCAAGGCGGAAACGCCCAACGCCGGCCAGTGGTTTATTCGCGCACTTTGTTACGATAAGCTTGATGAGGTTCAACCTGCTCTCGATGCGTACCGGAAGTTTTTGCAGCTCGATCAAAACAAGAACCCTAACCAGGTGTGGCAGGCGAACCAGCGTATCCATGTTCTCGAGAAAAGGGCCCAGAATAAGAAATAGGGCAGGGAATCCAGGCCCCGGAATGTCCGTGTTCGCCTCCGTTATCTTCCTTCTCTTGTGCTCATCGCTTTTTGCCGCCGACAAGGTCAAGGAGCTGCAGGATCATTTTGATCGCGATCCAATTGCTGCAAGCAAGATCAAGACGCTCGACAAGCTCAGCCAGGCCCAGTTCGAATCCGCCACCAAAGCAGGCGGGGCGGGCGATTACACAACCGTGGGCTTCATTTTTGAAAAGTACCGGGACAACGTTCGTACCGCGTTCGAGCTTCTCAGAAAGGAGGAGCCGAATCCTGACCGCCACGGCAACAGTTATCGCCAGCTTGAGTTGGAGGTCCGCCGCGGTGTTCGCGAAGTGGAGGAGACTTTGGTAGCCGTTCCTGATCCCGTGCGCCCGCCGCTGCAGATCGTCCGGCAGGATCTCATCTCCTTTGATGATGAGCTGATTCGTCTGCTGTTTCCCCGCCGCACCAAGGATCCCCAAAAGGTCCCCTCGCCACCGGAGGCGAAACCATGAGCTCCAAACACCTCATTCCCCTGCTCGCACTTCTGCTGCTAGCCCTGGTTTGTTTTCCGGGCGCGGCGCGCGCCCAGCGCCCGGATAAGGATTATCTCTCTGCGCTGGAAGCGGACAAGATTCGCGACGCCGAAACGGCCAACGAGCGCATCACGCTTTTCTTGACCTTTGCCGACGACCGCCTGATGAAGTTTCAGTACGAACTCGAACACCCGTCACCCAATAAGCACACGGAGATGCTCAACTTCCTGATGAACTCGTATATTGGGTGTGTGGATGACGCTGCCGATCTGATCCAATTAGGCCTCGAAAAGCAGGACAACATCCGCCAGGGCATCGACCTCATGGCCGCAAAAACCAAGGAATTTCTTCCCATCCTGCGGAAATACGCCGCCGAAGGCCCGGAACTCGAAATCTACAAAGAGAATCTCGACGATGCCATCGAAGGCACGCAGGATGCCCTCAACGAAGCCGAGCAGGCCAGGAAAAAGGCCGCGCCACCACCCGTGAGGCGCAAGACTTGAGCCCAAGGACTCGCAACTCGAATCTGGTCCCCGGTGGCGTCGCTCTCTTCCATCGCGTTTTCACCCGCATCGGATGCGAAGGGCGTCCCCCTCATTTTCGCGTGGAATTTTACCCTTACAGCAGTCTTGTTCTGACGATTCGCCGCCGCGAAGACCTGCTCATTGTGCGGCTCTCGGATTTGCTCAGCCGCGCTCCCTTGGGCGTCCTGGAAAGTGCCGCCGCGCTGCTGCTTTCGCGTGTCTATCGCCGCAGATTGCCGCGCGCTCTTGTCCAGCCCTATTTGACCTACGCGCGTTCCGGCCGCACGCGCTCCCGTATCAGCCGCATGCGCGGCCGCCGCGTCCGCCCCAAGCAGGCGGCGCCGCAGGGCCGGCAGTATGATCTCGCGGCGCTTTTCGATCAGCTGAACTCGAAATATTTCAGTGGAGAACTCCGCCGCCCCCACATCGGCTGGAGCGTCCGTGGCTGGCGCCGCCAGTTCGGCTGCTATGATCCCGGGCCCAATCAGATTCTGCTGAATCGGCGCATGGACCGGTCCGGCATACCGCAATTTGTCGTCGAGTACGTCCTGTTTCACGAAATGCTGCACGTCAAGCATCCCACGCGGCGCTCCGGCTGCACGCTCGTTTCCCACTCGCCGGAATTTCGCGCGGAAGAGAAACGCTTCGATCAGTTCACCCTGGCCCGCAAAGTCCTCGACCATCTGGCGCGCTAGGAAACCCTCAGGGCTAACCCGAATTTCTCTACGCCCCGCCTTCTGAAGCGGGCCGCACGCGTAGAGGTCGAGCATTGCTCGACCCCATCTCGGCAAGGCGTAAACCCATCTGTCATTCCGAGCGCAGCGAGGAATCTGCTTTTCCGCTGGTCTTTGCTCTCGTCCGCGCCTGTTGATGAATTCAGGCCAACGCAGCAGTCCTCTCAGCTCCGTTCCTTGTCGATCTCTTCGTGCAGCTTCACAATTTTCTTGCGAATCTTGTCGCCATCTTCAGCATGAGGATATAGATCAAGGTACCGCTGGTAGGCCTTCACCGCCTGCTTCTTCTTTCCCTTTTTCTCGTAAGCCTCGCCCAGGTATAGGAAGGGAATGGCGTAGCCGGGTTTTGCGTCGGTCGCATCCTGAAAGCGGTCGATCGCCGCATCCATATCCCCCTTCTTCATGTAGTACTTCCCGATTTCGATGTCCTTTTCCGCGCGCAACGGATCCCACTTCGGCTGGTCCGGCGCGGATTGCACTGGCGAATCGGTATTGGGTTTGGGCTTGGGCGCGTCCTGTTTTTTCGGCGGAGCGTTCGCAGGCGGATCTTGCGCCAGAGCAGGCCATGCCGCAAAGCACAGCCCAGCTCCGGCCAACAGACAGAGCACGGACACTTTTCGCAAAAGGTTCACGGCGTTACCTTCTCACCCCTCTGCGATTCCGCAAACCGCCGAAAAAGTTGCCTGAGCTATTTGCCAAGCAGTTCATCCACCAGCCGCTGCGCCCCGTATAGCTTGGTCAGCGCCTCGGTCATCGCTGCCGTGTGCACAGCCACGGTCCGGTTCGCCGTGATGTCATATAGGAAATCCCCGACAAACGACTCGATGTTTCCGTCGAACACCAGCCCGACGATCTCCCCGTTACGATTCACCACCGGAGAGCCGGAGTTACCGCCGATGATGTCGTTCGTGGTGACGAAGTTCATCGGCGTCGCCAGGTCCAGCTTGTCTTTTCCCTCGACATACCGCTTGGGCAATTCGAATGGACCCTTGTTGTCAAAGCTGGCTGCGCGATCATACAAACCGTAGAAGGTGGTTTTGTACGGCGCCTTTGTTCCATTCATCGCATAGCCCTGCACTTGTCCGTAAGACAGCCGCAGCGTGAATGTCGCGTCCGGATAAGTTGTCTTGCCATAAGCCGCGAACCGCGCTTTGCCCAATTGCTCGCCCGCGCGCTGTTCCACGCTCTGGACATTATCCTCGAGCCATTTGATCTGCTCGCGGCGAATCGGATCGATTCGGCGTGCCATCGCGATCATCGGGTCGCTGGAAGCGTCCACGGCGGGCTTTCCGCCATCCACCAGACTCTTGCGAAAAGCCGGATCGCCCAGCTTTGTCCCGGTGATCAATTGCGTCGCGGCATCTTTGGGTGAACGCCCGTCCAGGACCGCCTTCAGCCACGGATCGTTCGGTCCAAGTTCTTTCAGCCCCGCTTCCAGCGCACTCGTCATCGTCGCGATTTCCATTTCCGGATAGATGGGTGCCGGGGAAAACAGCCGCAACTTCATCGAGTCCAATTGCGATTCGTGATAGCCCGCCAGTCGGTCTCCATCGGGTTTCTGAATTTCCGCCACGTACGTCACCAGCGTTACCGCCAGCCCTGCCAGTTGCGAATCCGTTACGCGGAAGTACTGTTCCTTGATGCGTGGCTTCTCGATTTCACTGGCGCGCGCAACGGCATCCCACGCACCGCCGTACTCCTTCTGCCATTCGGGGTTCGCCTTCACCTTGGCGCGGAACTCCTCCTCGTCCTTACGCTTCTTGTCCATCACGTTTTTGTCCAGCAATCCGTCGTAACGCCCCTGCCACGCCTTAAAGCTATTTTCGAGACCAAAAATCAGGCTCGCGGCCTGGCGCGCCTGCTCCGGTCCGCGCGCCGAATACTCTTTCAAGAGAGCGATGCGCCGCTTCAGGACCTGGAGCACATAGGGCGTCCGGACATCCCGCAGGCTCTCCAGTTCCGCATAGGTATCCAGCCTCGCTGATGATCCCGGATGCCCGGAAACGAACACCAACTCCCCATCGCCCGCGCCTATTGGATTCCACTTCAAGTAATCCTTGCTGTCCACCGGCTTGCCATTCTCGTACACACGGAACAACGCCATATCCAGGTCATACCGCGGATAGGTGAAATTGTCCGGGTCGCCACCGAAGAAGGCTGTCTGCTGCTCCGGCGCAAAGACCAGCCGCACATCCGTGTACTTCTTGTAACGATACAGCCAGTATTCGCCTCCCTGATACAGCGTTACCACGTCCGAGCGAAAGCCCGTCTTCTCCGTGCTCTCCCGCTCGATATCCGCGATCACGGTCTTGCGCTTGGCGAATTCCTCTTCCGCATTCTTCGCGCCCTTCACGGCGGTACTCACACGGTCTGTGACGTTTTCCAGCGATACCAGTACGTTCACTTCCAGGTCCTGCGACTTCATCTCCTGCTCCGGCGTCGCCGCGTAAAAGCCGTCGCGAATGTAATCGTGCTCCGCGGTCGAGTTCTTTTGCAGTTGCCCGCGCGCCACGTGATGATTCGTCAGCAGCAGCCCATGCGCGCTCACAAATGATCCCGAGCCGCCGTCATTCAAGCGCACGCTCGCCAGGCGCAAGTGATCCAGCCACTGCTGGCTCGGCGTGAAATTGTATTTTTCCTGGAGTTGTTTCAGGGGAGGGTTATCAAAGGTCCACATTCCTTCATCGCAACGCACGGCGGGGCACAACAGCGCCGCAGCCAGCAGTGCAAGGGACGCCTGCCGCAACACAAGATTAGCTTTCACTTAGGAATTCCTCTTTTCTCAAGGAGTGACGCCGCAGCACGCGGCGCTTCTCAGTATATACGACTCCTCCGCCGCCGGCATTTCCACCTGCGGTTCACGGGTTCAACGCCACTCTGGACGATCTCGCCACGCTCTCAGCCGTCCCCGGTTCGCATTGCGGTGCCCCAGGCCGTAAAATAAGCATTGCGGCCGCGCATGCGCCGCATTTCCATTCGCATGGAACCCCGCGAAAAAGCCGCTCTGCTCCCCGAACAACCCGGCGTGTACCTATTCAAGGACGCTGGCGGTACCGTCGTCTATGTCGGTAAAGCCCTCTCGCTGCGCAACCGCGTGCGTTCCTACTTTCTGGAGTCGCGCTGGGCCGACGCCAAAACCGGCTCACTCGCCCGCGAAATTGCCGACCTCGAAACCATCATCGTTGCCAACGAGCGCGAAGCTCTCGCCCTCGAACACAATCTCATCAAGCAGTACAAACCCAAGTTCAACGTTGTCCTTCGCGACGATAAGACCTATCCCTATATCAAGCTCACTCTGTCCGAAAAATATCCTCGCGTCTATTTCACGCGCCGCGTCAAGAAAGACGGCTCGCTCTATTTTGGCCCCTACTTTCCTTCCAGCCTCGCTCGCCGCATCCTGCATTTCATCCACAAGCGCTTTCTTGTTCCCTCGTGCTTTGTCGATCTCACGAAGAATCATCCCCGCCCCTGTTTGCAATACTACATTCACCGCTGCCTCGGACCCTGCGTCGCCGGCCTTACCACAGACGCCCGCTACTCGGAAGCCGTGCACGATGTCCGCATGTTTCTCGATGGCCGACGCCATGACCTCATGAAGAGCATCGAAGAGCGCATGGTGGCCGCCGCCGAGCAGGAGCACTTCGAGGAAGCCGCCTCCTATCGCGATCTTCTGCGCACCATCGAAGATATCGAAGAGCGCCAGCGCATTGCCTCGGCGCAAGGCGATGACACCGACGTTCTGGCCTACTACGCCGAGCCTCCTCTCGTCGCCGCCAATCTCTTCCACTTGCGCGGGGGCCGCGTCGTTGACCGCCGCGAGTTCTATTGGGAGGAATTGGCAGCCTTTGATCCCCACGAATTCGTGCCCTCGCTTCTCAAGCAGTTGTATCTCGACGCGGAACATTTTCCAAAAATGGTTCACGTCCCCCTCGATTTTGAAGACCGCGCCTTGCTCGAAGACACTCTCTCCGAACGCGCGGGCCACAAAGTGGAAATTCACACGCCGATGCGGGGCAGCAAGCGCGCTTTCCTCGATCTCGTCGAAAACAACGCCAAGCATTCCTTCGAGCAGCGCTTCCGTGTTCTGAAGCCCACCTCCAAGGCCATCACCGAGGCGCTCCAAAACACGCTAAATCTGCCCGCTGACCCCAAGCGCATCGAGAGTTTCGACATCTCCCACATCCAGGGAACGGATACTGTCGCTTCCCTGGTCGTCTGGGAAAATGGCCGCATGAAGAAATCGGACTATCGCAAATTCATCATTCGCGGCGATGAAACGCCCGCCGGTCGTCCCCGTGCGCAAAACGACGATTTCGCCAGCATGTACGAAGCGGTCACGCGCCGCTATCGCCGCTTGCAGGAAGAGAAAAAGCCCTTGCCCGGCCTTATTCTCATCGACGGCGGCCTCGGCCAGCTCCACGCCGCGGCGCAAGCCCTGGAAGCCCTGCAGATCATCAACCAGCCTTTGGCCAGCATCGCCAAGCAGGAAGAAATCCTCTACGTTCTCGGCCAGGAAAATGACCCCATCACCCTGGATCGCCACTCCCCGGTTCTGCACCTCATCCAGCAGATTCGCGACGAAACCCACCGCTTCGCGGTCACTTTTCACCGACAGCGCCGCGGAGCCCGCCAGACCAAGAGTGCCCTCCTCGAGATTCCCGGCATCGGTCCCCGCACCACCCAGCTCCTGTTGCAGCGCTACGGCAGCATCGCCAACCTCCAGCGCGCCACGATGGATGAGCTAAGCCGAGTCGTATCAAAGAAAAGTGCGGAAAAGATCCTGCGGCACTTCAAGCCCCCCACTGAAACTGCCTAACCACTTAACTTATCTATACTGGTTACGACGTATTGCCGCACCTCCTACCCTGTGCTACGTTTGCCTTGGAGGTTTCCATGGCTGACAACGTGGGTTCCAAGGTTTCCTATTTTCTCGTGGGTCTTGGCGTAGGAGCATTGCTGGGGGTGCTCTTTGCTCCCAAGTCCGGCGAAGACACACGGGAATATCTGACGAAGCGTGCCGATGAAGGCCGCGAATTCGCCCAGAAAAAGGCGAAGGAATTGCGGGATCGCGCCGACGACCTGATCGAGCGCGGCAAGGATGTTGCCACTCGTAAGCGCGATTCGATTGCTGCGGCCGTCGATGCCGGGCGCGAAGCTTTCCTGCGCGAAACGAAGTCCTGACGGCCCGCTGGCCGTACGCAGGGGATTTTCCGCGGAAGGCGCGGAGAGGGCGGGGTGTGTATGCAATTCTGGATGGAATTCTTCAGTATTGTTGCAGCCGTTGCGCTGGTCGTTCAAGTTGGCATCTTGATCGCATTGTTCCTGCAGTTGAAGCGCACCACGGAATCCATCAATCGCGTGGTGAACGATCTGCACTCGCGCATGGGACCCATCCTCACGCGCACGCAGATCCTTCTTGAAGACACGCAGCCGAAGATCGCCAATCTCGTTGAGGACGCTTCGCACATTGTTTATCTCGCGCGCGGCCAGGCGCAGAGACTGGATCGCGTCGTTGGAGAAGCGACGGACCGTCTGCGTGGACAGTTGGTTCGCGTGGATCGCATTCTGACGGGAACGCTGGAAGCCGTCGAAGATGCCGGCTCGCAAGTGCGGCGCACATTTTGGGGGCCGGTGCATACAATGTCGGCGTTGGTGCAGGGCATCAAAATTGGCTTGGATGTTCTGCGCTCGCGGCGCAATCCGGAACCCGTGCACGAGACGAAGGAACAGGAAGACGAACTGTTCATCTGAAGAATCTTTGTTTGGCGAATTTCTTCGAGGAATTTCCGGCGGCGCGAAGCGCAATGTTCGCGCCGCTATACTGACCGGAAATCCGAGGTTGCATTCTCCCGCATCATGGAACCTCCAAAATCTGTCATTCCGACCGGAGGGACGGCGCTTTTGGCCGTCCTGGAGCGGAGGAATCCCTCTTCAATTTCAGATTTCAGGCTTAAAACGTAAAACGTAAAACTCAAAACTTAAAACTATTCAATCCAGCCTCCCGCCAAAACGACGTAGCCGTCATAGACGACGGCCGCCTGCCCCGGCGTGATGGCGCGTTGCGGTGCATCGAAGGTGATACGCGCACGCTGGCCCGGCAATGGCTCCACAGTTGCCAGCGCGGGTTCATGCTTGTGGCGAATCTTCGCGAGTGCGCGCAAGGGCGCAGCCGGCGCCTCGATGGAAATCCAGTTCACCTCTTCGATCTCAAATCTGCTGGTGCGCAGGGCTTCATCCTCGCCGACGATGATGCGATTCTTCTCCGGTTCGATGGCCAGAACATAAACGGGCTTTCCCGCCGCGAAGCCCAGACCCTTGCGCTGGCCTATCGTGTAATTGTGTACGCCGGTGTGGCGGCCAATCACCGTGCCATCTTCGGTGACGATGTCGCCCGCGGCGTCGTGGATCGGTTCGCCGCGCTCGCGCGAATACGCGTGGATGAACTGCACGTAATTCCCATTGGGCACGAAGCACAGCTCCATGCTCTCCGGCTTTTCCGCCACCGGCAAATGCACCTCGCGTGCCAGCGCGCGCACTTCTTCCTTGGTCAACTCGCCCAGCGGAAACTCGCTGCGCGAAAGCTGCTCCTGCGTCAGGCCCCACAGGAAATACGACTGGTCCTTGGAATCATCGCGAGCGCGCAGCAATTCGCAGCGCCCGGTGCGCTCATTCCTGCGGATACGCGCGTAGTGGCCGGTGGCCAGCCGCTCCGCGCCAATCTGCCGCGCCATCCTCAATAGCGGCTCGAACTTCACGTCGCTATTGCAATTCGTGCAGGCAATCGGCGTGCGCCCCACAAGGTACTGCTGCACGAAGGGGCGCACCACACGCTCTTCAAACTGCTCCTCGAAATTCACCACGTAATGCGGAAAGCTCAGGTGCTGCGCCACGCGCTTGGCGTCGTACACATCATCGAGCGAGCAGCAACGGTGCTGCGCCGGGCCATCGCCCTGCAATTCGGGCAAACGCCGCTGATTCCAGAGCTGCATCGTGAGCCCCACTATGGGCCGCCCTTGCCGCAGCAGCACCGCGGCGACCGTGGAGGAGTCCACGCCACCGGACATGGCCACGGCCACAAGTCCGGGCTGCACTTCCTTGGCCGCGGGCAAACTGTCGAGTTGCACTTCGCTGAACATTTCTTATCTAGTGTTGTGTTCCCGCAATTCGTTGTACTTCTCTTTAGGGGGTCAGGGCTTCAGCCCTGACATAACGCCCGGAAAATGAATTGGGCTTTCGCGCCTTTTGCGTCCGCCGGTTTCTGGCGGAAGCCCCTGAAGATTCTGTATATCTTTACATGGTTTTCGGGACACCGCCCTAGTTTAGCGTATGCCTGCTGCTCACGTTCACGCGGAAACCTCGCGGCGGTAGGTGGGAGAAAGCTGGCGAAGTTGCGCCACCGCCGCAGGGACAATTTCCAACGCGGCCGCGATTTCCGCTTCGCTGGTGTGGCGGCCCAGACTGAAGCGAATCGCGGCGCGCGCATCGGGAGCCGACAGGCCAATGGCCGTGAGCACGTGCGAGGGTTCGACCGCGCCCGAGGAGCAGGCCGCTCCCGTGGAACACGCGAGCCCCTTCAGATCGAGCGCGATGATCAGCGCTTCGCCTTCAATTCCCGGAAACGTAATGTTGGAGGTGTTGGGCGTGCGCGGCGCGCTCGCCGCATTCGCTTGCGCATCCGGAATGCGCGCCAGAAGGCCTTGCTCCAGGCGGTCGCGCAGGGCCGCGATACGCGCAGCATCACTTTGGAGGGAAAGGCGCGCGAGTTCCGCGGCTTTTCCGAGGCCCACGATTCCCGGCACATTTTCCGTGCCCGGCCGGAAGCCGCGCTGGTGATGCCCGCCATAGAGAAATTGCCGCAGCCGTGTGCCGCCCTTGATGAAAAGCGCGCCGACACCTTTCGGCGCGTAGAACTTGTGGCCGGAAAGGGAAAGCAGATCGAGTTGCAGCGCCTTCACGTCCACGGGAATTTTGCCCACGGATTGCACCGCGTCGGTATGGAAATAGACGTCCGCTTCCGCGGCGATGCGTCCAATCTCCGCCAGCGGCTGCAGCGTGCCGAGCTCGTTGTTGGCGTGCATCAGCGTGATCAGAATGGTCTCCGGACGTATCGCCTGGCGCGCCGCTTCCGGGTCGAGCAAGCCTGCGCGGTCCACGGGGAGATAGCTGACCGCGACGCCTTGCTTTTCGAGCGCCTGGCAGGTGTTCAGCACCGCTTCGTGCTCGATTAAAGAGGTGATGATGTGCGGGGCTGGCTCGGTAGAGGTGAGGGAATGCGAGGCCGCGGCAACCACTCCGAATATCGCGTGATTGTCCGATTCCGTGCCGCCGCTGGTGAACACAATCTCCTGCGGCCGGGCATTCAGAAGAGCCGCCACCTGCTCCCGCGCCGTTTCCACCGCCGCGCGGGCGCGCTGCCCAAACGTGTGGATCGAGGAGGCGTTGCCGAAGTCCCCGGAGAAATAGGGCAGCATCGCCTCAAGCACCGCTGGCTCGACGGGGGTGGTGGCGTTGTGATCCAGGTAGATGCGCTTCATAGGAGTGGAACACTCAGAATAGAAGGGAAGGGAGTTGGACGCAACCCGCGCGTTCATCGTCTCCAACCGGGAACGCCATTCTCCTGAATGGCGCTTCGCCAGCCGCCAACCCGGAGCTTGGCGTTCCCGGGATGCTTGTCGGAGCCGGCCCGCTCTTCTTCTCTTTTTCCTTTGTAGTGGCCGGTCTTCAGACCGGTTCCGTGGATCGTTTTTGCGGCGGCATGGCGAAAATGTCGGCGGCCCGACCGCAGCTCTTTTTTTCGCATGTATTGCAGGGGAAGGAGTTAGGAGAAACGAGGTTTGCATGTGTGGGAACTGCAGGGGTTATAGATGGCCTGGAATGAGACAGATGTGCATGTGTTGATTGCAGAGGGGTTGGGAGCGGAGATTGCGCAAGTGTTGAAATTGGGAGGGTTGCGGCAAAAAGGCGGGAGGCATTGAAGAAAGTGGCAAGTGGCGGGTGACGAGTGGCGAGCAAGAAAGCGAAGAAGAAAGGCTGGCCACAGAGAGCACAGAGTTGCCGGGAAGAAAACGGGGATGTGGAGTCGCTGTTGGAGAACAAGGGAGGTCTGGACGAAGAGGTGGGGAGGGCCGGAATGGTGCTGGAGCAGAGTCCCGTCAGCATAACGGATGAAATTTAGCACTTTATTTATCGTTTGTCTACTATTATTTAGTGGGTATCAGTTTCGACATTGGTACGAGGAACAGCGCTCAGAAGAGGAAAATTCAAAAACCGCACCCTTTGTAAACCAAACCCAAAGGGTGCGGCACCCCAATTCTTACCTCTTGGCCACCCGCCAAAGAAGGTGATGGTCCGAAATATCGTGGAGTCGATAAGATCTGCTTATCCAGAGGGCAGCTACCAAATCCGAGACGGAGGGCGTATTGGAGCTTCCAAAACCGTGGCGTCGTTCGATGTTGGACTTGCGGTCCGTGATGGTCTTCTCGAGTTCGCTCGGGAAAAGAGCCAGACGCTTCAACGGCTACGTGAAGTTCTCGAAGTGTTTTATGGCGTGCCTCTCTGAAGGGAAAGGGTGTGCGCTTTTTCTGACAGCGGGTCGCCCGAATTCAATCCAGTGCACGCGCCACCCGCGGTTGGTGAAAGAAGCGCATCAAATGACGCTACTTTGAATTTCGCCAGTACGGACGGCGGACTTCCTCTTCTGCGTCGCTAACTGACAATCGTTTGCCGTTATAAGTCACATACTCAAAATTGGAAACAACCGCCACGAATCCGGACTCCTCCCAAGTTCTGCTCGCGAATCCTGCTGCGATGTCGGCAGCTTGAAGAAAATAGGAGCCCTCCGAGGGAGCTTCCAAGTATTTTTTGGGCATTCTTTCCGACCCTTCGTAGCGTCGTAGGTTGCCGAGAATGGCAGAACGCGTGCGTTCTAGAAGTTCTATCGGGCGAGGGTCGGTTTCTTTGTCGAACGTGTGAGGTTGAAGAACGCGAGACTCCATCCTGAGTCGAACCAATGGACTAGGAAAAACTTCGAAAGTTTCATTCAATTCCAGAAAACAATCGAGGGCCTCGTGGAAAGTAGAGGCGGACTTGGCTGATAGCGAGACGGCCTTGCGCACAGTGGATTTTGACCCGAGTTGTTCTACTCCGACAAAACTGTCCAATTCGCTCGCCTCTCGGGCCGTGACCATCCTCCAGTTGTTCCTCAAGAATTTAGTCAGACTATGTAGTCGAGCCGCGAAAGAGTCCCGCCAAATGGAATCCGCCGCGAGGCTCTCCAGCCGTGATATGAAAGCCTGTGCTTGCGCGTCGCCTTCCAGCGCACGCTGTCTAAGAAGGGCAGGGGCATCCACGTTTCTCCAAGCCCTTCGTAGAATGTCGTGGGTCGATTCCCGGTAAGGACGCGGATCCGTAATGTGAATGCGAACTTTGGAGAGGTCTTTCCAGACGGTACCTCGGGTCGCAGCATCGAGGGACTGAAACCTGTTCCACGCTTCGGCAGATTTTACTTCGCCTACAACCGATTGACAGGACTGAAGAATACGATAGTACCAGTCGAGCGGTGAGCCTGGGATAACCTGTCCTTCAATCGAGACCTTCTGCCCAGACGTAACACGAGAATTTGGAGAAGTTTCGTCGTTGAATGAGGCAGACTCTGAATCCCCGGGCAACAGGAGCTCGCCTGACATAAAACGGAATTATAGCTGGAATGGAAGTAACTGTCTTGTTAAGGGCGAGCGGCCCGGGCGATAAATGCGAGCTAAACTCTGGGTTCCCCAGCCTTGTGGTGGGAGGCTGGGTCTTGGGGTTTCCAATTCGGAGCGAGTACCAGTTTCGAAACTAGTACCCTATAAATAATAGTCAATATACGGTAAATAATGTGCTATGCTTCGCCTGTCATGCTGAGGGGACGCTGCTCTTGTGCCATTTCGCAGCGCCCCACACCCTGCATTCATCCGTACGGCTGCGCCACCCGCTACCCTCTTGCTTCCCACTGCCAATTTCTTCCTTCTGATAATTCGCAAAAATCATTTGCGCCGTCGTTCCGAGGTTGCTACAATTGTTATAACATTGTGGGGAACAAGATGCTTAAATTGAAGGTCCGCAAAATCGGCAATTCCCTTGGCGTCGTTCTGCCTAAGGAGGCCGTCAGCCGCCTGCACGCAGGGGACGGTGATCGTCTTTTCCTGATCGAAGGACCAAATGGCGCTTATCAGCTCACGCCCTACGACCCCGCCTTCGAGAGGAAAATGGAGAAGGCCGAGGAAATCATTGGCCGCTACCGCAACACGCTGCACGCGCTGGCCAAGTGAGTAAGCCTCTCTGGATAGATGAGCGCGACGCCCTCGCGCTTCATGATCGTCTTCTGGCCCTCGACGGCGGCGCGGCGGGCGTGCGCGACGAAGGACTGCTGCAATCCGCCCTCGCCCGGCCGCAACAACTTCACGCTTATGGCCACCGTCCCGACACTGTAGATCTGGCCACCGCCTATACAGCCGGTATCGTCCGCAACCATCCCTTCATCGACGGAAACAAGCGCACCGGCTTTGTCATCGGCGTCCTGTTTCTGGAAATGAACGGCTATCGTTTGACCGCCAGCGAAGAAGATGCCACACAGGCAGTGTTGGGCCTTGCTGCCGGAACCCTCGACGAAGCCGCCTTCGCTGCTTGGTTGCGCACTAACGTCAAGCACCAGTGACGCCCCAAGATCGCATCACAGTGAGCAAAACGCGGCCCCTCTCTGCCCCGCTTCCTCAGGGTGATACACATGAACTAAACCCTGGGTGCACCAGCCTCCTGGTGAGAGTTTGGGTCTTGGGGCTTCCCATTCCGCGCGAGTACCAGTTTCGAAACTAGTACCCTATAAATAATAGTATATAAACGGTAAATAATGTGCTAAGCTTCGCTTGTTATGCTGAGGGGGACGCCGCTCTTGTGCCATTTCGAGCCGCCCTCCAGAAAGCGGCGGGCGCAAACGGCGCGTCCTCCAGAAAACGGCGGACGCAAACAACGCGCCCCACACCCTCGTCATTCGCCTCTTCTTCGCCCTTGCGCCCGCTAACTCCTTTGTTTCCCCTTGATACGACAAACAGGGGGTAGGGGGGTTGGCGATCCCTCCCAAAATATGATTTTTTCAATAGTTCCAGTCCGTCAATCCATTCCCGGAGGTTCCAACCGGTTGGCGCAAGAGCGGCCCGCCTCCCCGACCGGGTCGGGGCAGGAGCCAGGCGGCCCCGACACGAACTGTGAACTGTCAACTGTAAACTTGCTCCCGCCAGGCCGACAGATCTCGGTCCGGCCGGGCCAAACGGCAAAAAATTAGTTCGGGATGACCACACCGCCATTGTGGGCGGACATGGTCGCACCAACCGCATCCCGGGACACCACTCGGACGATGTAGGTACCAGGTTTCAAATCGAAGTCCATTTTGACTGTCAGACCGGTGTTGTGCAGATGCTCCAAAGTTGCGTCCAACAGCTTCAGCGTAAGCGTTCTTTTATTTCCGGTAACGAAATTTCCGTGGTCGTCAAATATCGTGATTCCCACCGTCAGTTGGTCATAATTTCGTCCGGACACCTTCCGGAAATGGACACCCTTTACATCGATGTGGGCTAGAACAGAAAGACTCGCTTCATCGGCCTGCTTCAGAAAGAATTTCGTGTGCACATCAATGGGAATTTCGTTCATCTCATCCTGGGCGAAGAGGGCGTCATGGAAATCAGACTCCGCTAGTTTCTCGGGATCCGACTCCGGCTTGGAGGCAAAATATCCTGTGCGAGCCTGCACGGTGAGAGCCTTCGAGCCCTGCACCGTAACTTTGAGCTTGTGGAATTTCCCGTTCAGAGTCCTGCTCGCCGGTGAAAAGGACAAGACATAGGATGTCGAGGGCGAGCTCAGGGCATCCTGGATGCCTTTGTCCAAATCGTTGCGATTGTGGAACCAGGTGCCGCCTGTTCCCAGCGCAAGACCTGAAAGGACCTCGTTCATCGCGGACTGCTGCACCACTTGGAACCGGCTTGTGGCCTCGGGGGTGCACGTAGGAGCGTTGTCGGGATTGGGATTCATGCCGCCCGCCATGCACGGGCCACGCGAACTGGCGTCGAGGCCTGTGTCCGGCACGTACAGGCCACGTGCATCAACCGTATTGACGACGACATTTGCCTTGATGGCGCGGTCAAGGATGGGGCTTAGCTTTCCCACTATGTCCATGGACGCGAAACCCGGAGAGACAAATACGATGGCACGATCCCCCGGCATCTCCGAGAGCCGCCCGACAATCTCGCCGATTCGGCGCATGGCCTGTTCGAGTTCCACGTCGCCCATGCCGTACATACCCAGCGCCGTCTGGTTGGCATCCATGACTGCGGTTGCATAAGCGCTGTCTATTTTTCCATATTTGCAGGACCAAATATTATCAATCGCAGCCGTCGTTGCGTCCTGATCCCTGAAAGCTACCATCAACTGCGCTTGGAAGTAGGAGATCTGCGCGCACGCCGATCCACTGCCGCTGGTGATCGGACTTGGCATCAATCGAGAGACGGTCTGACTCAGTGCGTCCCTGTCGGTCGTGAAGTCCTGCTGGATGCGACCCGAGGTGGAATACACGGCAACGAGATCCCTCGAACTCAACGATTGAATCACGTTCATGGTGTGGACGCGGACGGCAAGAGCCGCCTCCGTACGGATATGGATATCGTCCAGGAGCAAGACGACAAATCGTCCAGGAACCGAAATTCCCGGAGCCTTAGCGTCACTCGGCTCTTCCTTGGCCGAGGGAGCATCCTCTTCGAGGTTACGCACTGTCCGAGAACCCGGATGTTCCACTGTAAAGGTTGTGATCTCTTGCGGCTTATCGTTGTCCCGGACTTGAAAATCTTCCTTCTTAAGATTCTCGACGATGTTTCCCGCTGCATCCTTCACCACAACGCGTACAACCACGACGGGCACGCGAACCTTAATGATGCTCTGATTATCCGAAGTAGTTATTTCTGAGCCGGTGTCTTGCATTTGTGCCGGCTTGGCAGCTTGGTCTTGGGTAGGCGAACCTTGGCTTTGTGCAGGCGCCGCTCGCAAACTGGGCATGGAGAGATAAACTACAAGGGCCCCCAGGGAGGCCACCACCGTCAGAACACGCCTGCTCCCGGTCAGTTGCACGTTTCGTCCCATTCCATCCTTGCCCTCGTGTGGCTTGGCCTTTTCTACTGCGAGTATGCATCATCGGCACCTCCAACGCATCCACCTTCCTCGTCCTGCCCTCCCGGCGGCACCCTGCGCTTATGGATGCTGCTGCTCGGCGTCTTGACGTAGTCTGCTCACCAAATCCGCATGGCCGGCAGATTCCCGTCCAATCAGACCGGGCCGCCCGCGCGGAGATTGGTGGTAAAGTATTGATGGATACAGATTGCCCGTCGAAGTCATGATGATCACCATTTCCAAGGAGAACTATCTCAAGGCCATTGCCGAGGCAGAGGCGGAAGGGAAGACCGTGATCCCCGCGCTGCTTGCCCATTGGCTTTCCGTGACACCACCGGCGGTCACCGCTGCCCTGAAGCGGCTGAGAAGAGACGGTCTGGTCACCGTAGAGAGAGGCGGCATTCAACTGACTTCCGAAGGACGGAAGGTCGCGGAGCGAACCATTCTTCGCCATCACCTGATCGAGCGCATGCTCTTCGAGATATTCGGCATGGGATGGTTTGAAGTTCACGAGGAAGCAGAGCGTCTGGAGCATGCCGTCTCTCCGGCATTTGAGAAGAAGCTCGTCGCGATGCTGGGATATAAAGAAACCTGTCCTCACGGGAACGGTCTGGCCGTCATGAACCCCAAGCAGCGGCGAAAGAAGGGTCAGCGCTTGCTCAGCGAAGCCGAGGCGGGCTCGACCTACCGGGTGTTCAGCGTATACGAACGGGACCGCAAGCTCCTGGAATTCCTGGAAGAAAGAGGAATTCGTCCAGGCACTCATTTGAAAGTGGAATCCCGGAACTACGATGGGACCGCTATTCTAAAGGTTGCAAGAAAGCGCATCGCGCTGGGTTCTCCGGCGGCCGAGAAGATCTGGGTGGCACGAGAACGCTAATCGAACTGTTGTTAATCCCAGTTAATAAAATCTGGTATACTGCGCTTTATTGCGCGGGGATGCCTTAGTACGTTCCGCGCGCGGCGAGGGAACCGCTTGTGAACTTAGGGCCTCTGTCGAGGTTGACGCAACGAGGCGTCACCCAAGAAGACGTCGTTATCACCCACGAGGACGTTGATCGTGCTCACGACCGCGTGCGCGTGTCCGCGGCGCGCGCCCAGCGCGGAACCTTCTCCAAGTTCCGTTTGCTGTGGCTGCTTGTCGGGCCCGGAATTCTCGTCATGCTGGGAGAGAACGACGGCCCCAGCATGATTTCCTACGCCGCGACGGGCGCACGGTTTGGAATTGGATTCTTCATTCCATTCGTTATTCTTACGTTTTGCATGGCCATCGTCGTACAAGAGATGACCATGCGTCTGGGTTCCGCCACGCACCGCGGCCACGCGGAATTGATCTTTGACCGCTTTGGGCCGTTCTGGGGCTGGTTCTCCATGATTGACCTGGGCATCGGCAACTTCCTGACTTTGATCACCGAGTTTATTGCCATCCGTGCAGGCCTGGGATTTTTTGGCGTGCCCCCGTGGGCTGCGGTCCTTAGCGCGCTCGTGTTCTTGTGTTTGGCCGTAATGATGCACCGTTATTGGACCTGGGAGCGAACCCTGCTCGCTATCGCCGTATTCAATCTCATTTTCGTTCCCGTTGCGCTGCTCACACACCCGAATTGGCACTCTGTCGGCAGCGCACTCATCACCTGGAAGCCGCTCCCTGGCGGGTTGAGCCAAGACACTCTGATCATCGTGCTGGCGGACATCGGCGCAACGGTGACGCCATGGATGCTTTTCTTTCAACAGAGCGCAACGGTTGACAAGGGACTCACCAGAAAAGACATCCATCTTGGCCGCATCGATACGGTGGTGGGGGCTGCTTTGGCCGCGGTGGCTGCGGTCGCAACGATCATTGCAACAGCCCCATTATTCGCTCACCACATGACTGCCGAGAACTTTCAGGGAGCCGAATTCGCGCAAGCACTCCAGCCGTTGATTGGGCGATTCGGCGCGGCATTGTTCGCACTCGGTATCGTGGAAGCTGGAATGGTTGCGTCCGTGACGATTTCCATTTCTTCCGCCTATGCGTTCGGAGAGGTAGTCCACAGGCCGCACAGCCTGAACCTGCCTGTGGCGCAAGGAAAGGCTTTCTACACCGTGTTGTTCCTATGCGCGGCAACCGCCGGAGCAATCGTCTTGATCCCTGGACTTCCACTGGTCTATGTGGTTCTGCTGGTCAACGTGGTGGCCGTGCTGGCGATGCCGCCTGCCCTCGTGTTCCTATTCATGCTTGCGAATGACCGGGAAGTCATGGGCGATCTTGTGAGTCCGACGTGGGCGAACATACTCGCTACCTGCGTGGTCGTTTTTCTGACACTGGCTGGCCTGCTCTTTGGCCTCAGTGTAATTGCGCCGAATCTCTTCGCGTTTATAGGCGGGAAGTAGGAGGACCGAAGCATGCCCTCAAAAGACAAAGGACACAGTTCAATCACCTCTTCCGATCAAGAAATGGTTTTGTCCTCGCTCGAGCCGGAACAACTCGCCGGGCTTAAAAAGCACCTTATTCCTCGGCGTCACCTGAAAGGGCCTGAGAAGTTCGTGATGTGGTCCCTGCGAATCTATCTGCTGTTCATGATTGTGGTGGTCATATACCAAGTGTGGGCAAGTCTGCATTAGGATAGAGAGTTGCGAGCGCTTGCTCGCGGGCGAAGGGTGCGGAGCGCACAATTCGCGCTCCGTACCCGGTATCCAGTTCAGGCGCTGTGTTCTTTCCTGCTCCACTCGCGAATCGAGCGGATCTCGTCTTTGGGGATGTGGAGGAACGCCAGGAATTCCTGGTGCTCTTCCGGTGCGGAACGCTCGAATTCAGCGTGCCACTTGCGCATATCGGCCTCGCTGAATCCGGACGCCTTCATGATGGCAACCCACTTTTCCTTGGTGATCACTTTCTTCCTCCCGAAAGAAAATTTGTGCTGCAACAGCTTCAGGATGGCGCGCTGGTGGCCGCGAAGGGCTTGAATCTCCGCGTTCGATTCCACCAGACGGCGCTTTAAGATGCCGGACGCGTCACTTTCGGGGCGGTCCAGAATCGCACGGATGTCAGCGAGCCCCAGACCTGCGTTGCGGTAAACGCAAATCTGTTCGAGGCGCGCCACGTCTTTTTCGCCATAGGCACGGTAGTTCGACGAAGTCCGCAACGGAGGCTTTAGCACCCGCACCGATTCGTAATAGAGCACCGTGCTCCGGCTGAGGCCGCAACGCCGCGCGAGTTGGGTAACGGTGATCATCCCTGCCTTCTTACGTTGAACCCTGAAGCGGTAGACAGGTCAAGAGGGGGGTTGAGATTTCGCATAGGGTAGATTTCGTGGCGCACGCTCGTGGTCGGGCCTTGCGCAGGCAAACCCAAGAACCGACCCCGCCTTGCGGGGTCGGCCACTACAAAGGTTAGCCACCAACCGATCCCGCAAAGCGGGATCGGCCGGTACAAGGGCCAAGGCGCTACGGCTTGGGTTTTTCGAGGGTCGGTTCTGGCGTGCTGGGCTTATCGGCTGACTTAGCTGCCGGATTGGCCGCCGCTGGTTTGTCCGCGGGCTTATCGGCGGGCTTTTCCGGGGGCTTGATGGAGACCAGCTCCACCTCAAAGATCAGCGTTGAATAGGGAGTAATGTCGGGACCCATGCTGCGCTCGCCATAGGCTAGGTTGGGCGGCAAGAAGAGCTGCCACTTGGAGCCGACGGGCATGAGCTGCAGCGCTTCCGTCCAGCCGGGGATCACCCTCCCCACAAGAAAGGTGGCCGGTTGGCCGTGCTTGGCGGAACTATCGAACTCTTTTCCATCGACCAGGGTGCCGCGATAGTTACAAACGACGGAGTCGGCGGCGGTGGGCTTGGGGCCGGTGCCCTGCTGGAGGATCTTGTACTGCAAGCCGCTGGGCAGGGTCACGACGCCTTCCTTGGTTTTGTTTTCCGCGAGGAACGCGTCACCTTTCTTTTTGTTCGTGTCGGCCATGGCCTTGGCGACTTCTTTCTGCAGTTCAACAATCGCGGCGGTCGCTTCTTCGTCGGTCATGAGTGTCTTGCCACCGGCGAGCCCGTCTTTCATGCCGCGTAGGAGAATGGCCTGATCAATGTCCACGGAATGATCTTGCAAATCCTTGCCCATTTTCTTGCCGACGTTCATGCCGATGGCGTAGCTGGCTTTGTCTTTCGGCGTCGTCAGGGTGAGCGTCGCGGGCGTCTTGGCGGCGGAAGCCGTCGCGGGCTTCTTCGGCGCGGGAGGCGTCTGCGTCTTGGCCGCGGGAGTTGGCGAAGCGGCGGGAGATGGTTGTGTAGTAGACGCCGGGGTCTGCTGCGCCGCGGCTTGGCCGGTGAGGAAAATTCCGGCCGCGAGGAGAGTCAGGGCAGAAAAATATGATTTTCGCATGGAGGTATTGTCCCATTGCTTCGGCTGCCGCGCAAATGGACGGTCGGCAAAATCTTTCGGAGCGCCCGCGACTTTTCCCTTTGTCCGATCAAGTTAAAGAAGAAACCAGCCATGCATTCGAGAAGACTCGGGCCGCTTGGGGGATTCGATGGCGGAAGAGTTTTTGCGCGCTTGCCGGGGGCGTGGTAGTGTGAGCGCTTGAGCGCCTGTCGGTAAGTTTCGCAGGAGGAATGAAGTGGCGTATCGCGACTTGCGGGAATTTGTGCGGAAACTGGAGAACGAAGGCGAACTGCGCCGTGTGAAGGCGGAAGTCGATCCCGTGCTGGAGATTGCGGAAGTGGTGCAGCGCCTGCGCCGCGAGGCCCTGCGCGGAGAGAATGCTCCGGAGAAAAAGCCCAAGGACAACACTGGAATCGGAACCGCTCAAGAAGGGCCAACCCCTGCCGGGCTTGGGCCTGCGCTCCTTTTTGAAAAGCCCAAAGGTTCGCGCTATCCGCTGCTGATTAACGCTTTCGGCAGCGTCCGCCGGATGGAGCTGGCGCTTGAAGTGGAAAATCTGCAGGATGTGGCCGCGCGCATCCGCGGTTTCCTGGACATGCAGACGCCGCAAGGACTGTTCGACAAATTGAAGATGTTGCCGAAGCTGGCGGAGTTGGGCTCGTTTTTCCCGAGGAACGTGAAGGACGCCGCGTGCAAGGAAGTGGTGCGCAAGGGCAATGACGTGAACCTGCTGGATTTTCCGATCCTGAAGTGCTGGCCGCAGGATGGCGGGCGCTTCATCACGTTTCCGCTGGTGTTCACGAAGAATCCGGAAACGGGGAAGCGCAATGTGGGGATGTACCGCATGCAGGTGTACGACGAGCGCACCACCGGGATGCACTGGCAGACGCAAAAACACGGCGCGGAACATTTCCGGCGCGCACGCGCAAAAAATCCGGAAGGGCGCATTCCCGTGAGCGTGGCGATTGGCGCCGATCCCGCCACCACGCTGGGCGGGATCCTGCCGATTCCGCCGGACCTGGACGAGATGATGTTCAGCGGCTTCCTGAAAAGAGAACCGGTGGAACTGGTGCCGTGCGAAACGAATGAACTGGAGGTGCCGGCCAACGCGGAGATCGTTTTGGAGGGCTACGTCAACCTCAGCGAGATGCGCACGGAAGGACCTTTCGGCGATCACACGGGATTTTATTCGCTGGAAGGGGAATACCCGGTGTTCCATGTGGAGTGTGTGACGCACCGCAAAGATCCGATTTATCTGACGACCGTGGTGGGGCCGCCGCCGCAGGAAGACTTCTTCATGGGCTATGCCATCGAGCGGGTTTTCCTGCCGCTGATGAAGATGACGCACCCGGAAATTGTGGACGTGTCGCTGCCCGCGGAAGGGATTGTGCACAACCTGATGATCGTGGCCATCCGCAAATCGTTCCCGGGGCACGCGCGCAAAGTGATGAACGCGATCTGGTCGCTGGGGCAGGCGATGTTCACCAAGGTGATCGTGGTGGTGGATCACGACGTGAACGTGCACGACTACCACGAGGTGGTGTGGAAGGCGCTGTGCGCCATCGATCCGGAGCGCGATGTGCAGTTTATGCTGGGGCCCATGGACACGCTGGACCACGCCGCGCGCTTGCAGGATTTCGGGTCGAAGATGGGCATTGACGCGACGCGCAAGTGGGCCAGCGAGGGTTTTACGCGGCCCT
Source organism: Candidatus Acidiferrum typicum (assembly GCA_002478115.1). Taxonomy (GTDB): domain Bacteria; phylum Acidobacteriota; class Terriglobia; order Acidiferrales; family UBA7541; genus Acidiferrum; species Acidiferrum typicum. Next base: position 59,529 of record DLMH01000102.1, read on the forward strand.
GGCCGGACGAAATATTGATGGATGAGAAAACGAAGGCGCGGGTTGAGGGGCTTTGGAAGAGCCTGGGGATTTAGCCTGCCAGGCGCACGCAGAACTTCGTTCAGTTTGTGGACGCGAGGAATGCCAAGCCGTCCACCCACGGTGTCAGCTTCAGGGGCTCTTCCAGCTTCCAACTGTGCAGGTCGAGGATTTCCACCGTGCCCGCTTGAGGGCAACTGATGTAAGCGCGCGAGCGGAGCACGGGCGCTCTTTTCTTTGGGAAGGCCGAAGCGAGCGGGGCAAGCCCGCGAAAGGCCTATGAAACCGGGTGTTTGCCGGTTGTTTGCATGCAAAGGATAACCGTCCCGCGGGACAGGGTGGGAAGCGGGGTGAAATACAATCTGTTGTGGTACTGATAGCTAGGCAGCACTACATTTTGGAGGACCTGCCTACAATACCAGGTGAATTGCCTGGGATTCACTGCATTGTTAGGACAACTGCAGGCGAGAAACGCTTGACGGCTGATGGGTCTCAATGACATAAAAGTTCACACGGGCCGCACCGGCGGGATTATTATTGTTCGATCTAAGGGGTGCGGCGCACGCCAGCTTCCGGGGCGTGATAGAAACAGGGTGGACGTTCCTCGTGAGCGAATCGCGCGAAGTGATGAACGTACGGCAGGCTTCCCAGTATTTGGGGATTAGTCCTGATACTCTGTACCGGTACATCACAGAGGGCGAAATACCTGCGTTTAAACTAGGCAATCGTTGGAAACTAAGGAAGACGATCCTGGATCGCTGGATGGAACGCAAGATGAGCCAAGTGGTGGCAAGGCGCCGCTAGGCTCGCTAAGGCGTGAGGGAAAGAGGCCGCGATATGTGGTTACTCGGGGGCAAGAAAGCAAAGCAGCTCGTGGGACTGGATATCGGCTCCAGTTCGATCAAGGCCGTGGAGTTGAAGACGACCAAGGCCGGGTACGAGCTCGTGAGTTTCGGGATGGAAGCGCTGGCGCAGGACACCGTGGTGGACGGCGCGATCATGGATGCGCCGCAGGTGGCCAACGCGATCACAAAAATTTTCGACACCGAACACATCAAGACCAAGAACGTGGCCACTTCGGTTTCCGGACATTCGGTGATCGTGAAGAGGGTTCCCCTGCCGCTGATGACCGAAGAAGAGTTGTATGACCGCATCCCTTCCGAAGCCAGCCAGCACATCCCCTTCGACATCGCCGACGTGAATTTGAGCTATCAACTGCTGGAAGCCATGGACTCCCAGATGGACGTGCTGCTGGTGGCCGTAAAGAAGGACAAGATTCTGAACCACACCAACGTGCTGGCGCAGGCAGGCAAGACGCCGGTGGTTGTGGATATTGATGCGTTCGGCCTGCAGAACTGCTTCGAAGTAAACTACGAGCCCGATGCCGGGCAGACGGTGGCGCTGCTGAACATCGGCGCCAGCGTCATGAACATCAATATCGTTCGTGGCGGGGTGCCTTTGTTTACGCGCGACGTCAGCGTCGGCGGCAACCAGTACACCGACGCGCTGCAGAAGGAACTGGACCTGAGCTTCGACGACGCGGAACGCCTGAAGAAGGGCGACACGCTCCCCAGCGTGACCGACGAGCAGAAGAGCCAGATCTTGCGCAGCGTCTCTGACATTCTCACGCTGGAGATTCAGAAGACCTTTGACTTCTTCCGCGCCACCGCCAGCGGCGAGAATATTCAGCGCATAATGGTGGCGGGGGGAACGGCGCGTGTGCCGGGCCTGGTGGACCTGCTGAGAGAAGAATTTGCCATGCCCGTGGAGGAGTTGAATCCTTTCCGGAAAGTGCTGATCAATCCGGGGAAGCACAGTGAGGATCAGATCCGGGAGCTGGCGCCAAAGTTGGTTGTCGCGGTGGGACTGGCATTGAGGAGCTTCGACTAGCCATGATCCGCATAAACTTATTGGGACAAATGCGGCCGAAAGCCGCACGGCGGCCGGTAGACACCGGGGCGGCTCTGCCGCTGGTGTTCATCGGCGCGGGCGTGCTGCTCGGCGGCCTCTTCCTGTTTTACTTCTACCACTCCTGGCAGACGCAGCTGACTGATGAGAACAACCGCATCAAGCAGCTTCGCTCCCAGAAGACGGAGCTGGAACAGATCAAGCTGCAAGTGGATGCCTTCGAAAAGCAGAAGACGGTGCTGCAGCAGCGCGTCGCCACCATCGAGCAATTGCAGCGCGACCGCACCGGCGGCCAGGAATTGCTGGACCAGGTGGCCAATACGGTTTCGCGTGCGGAGAACCTCTGGCTCGTGTCCATGACGAAGAAGGGCACTACGGTGAACCTGGAAGGGGCGGCGGCTTCGATCAATTCCGTGGCGAACTTTATCACCGCGCTGAAGCGTTCCGGCTACTTCCAGAAGGTGGAGATCAAGGAATCGAAGCAGGACGACAGGAACACCGCTATCCAGACCTTTACTTTCTCGATTAACGCAGAGATCGCGCCCAACGGGCCCGCGGGCACCGCGCCGCTGGCCAAGCCGGCGAGCGCGCCTGCGCAGAGTGCGCCAAATAGCGCCGCACCGGCGAAGAGAGGATAAGGGAAGACCATGGCAAATCCTTTCCGAGACATGTCGGTGATCATGCAGGGGCTGGTGGCCCTGGCCATCGCGGTGATTCTGGTTCTGGCGGGTTTGTATGTGCCGGGTTCCCCGGTGGCACAGGAGCGCGCCGATTACGACACTGCGGTTCAGGCCCGGCAAAAGCTGAACCAGGAAGTCACGCAACTGCAGGTTTACAAGCAGCGTTATGGCGAACTGAAGCAGCAGATGGACGCGCTGAACAAGCAACTGGACACGCTGAAGACGATCGTGCCGGAAGAAAAAGAAGTGGACGAATTCATCCGCCTGCTGCAAGGTGCGGCAAGCGCATCAAACGTGCAACTCCGGCGGCTGACGGCGCAACCAATTGTAGCCCGGGAAATCCACTACGAGATGCCGTTTGAGGTTCAAGCCGATGGGCCGTATTTTAATATTCTGGATTTCTTCGGGCGGCTGAGCCGGTTGTCGCGCATCATCAATGTCGGGGACCTGCAATTCGATGATGCCGCGGGGTCGCATGGCGTGAAGTACCCCATACGCCCGGGCACAACGGTAACTGGAACTTTTATCGTAACAACGTATTTCACGAAGCCGGCTGATACGGCTCCGGGAGCGGGTGGAGCGAAGGGTTCAACTCCGCCTGTGAAAAAACCGTGAGCAGGAATGAGCGAGCCATGCGTCGAGCGATCATACTAGTTATCGGGATGCTGATGGCGGCGGCCGGAAACGGACTGTTCGCCCAGACCAAACCGGCGCCAGCCGCAAAAGCGGCGGCCAAACCGGCAACCAAGCCTGCGGCTGCCAAGCCTGCGGCGAAGTCTGCTCCTAAGGCCCAAAAGACCAGCGTCAAGAAGGCGGCGGCAGCCCCTGCCGAGGGCGCGGCCCCGGCCGAAGAGAAAGTGGCGCGCCGCGATCCCTTCGAATCCCTCGTGGGCCGCGATAAAGCGGCAGCCGACGCGGCCAAGAATCTGCCTCCGGGCAAAGCGGGATTGCAGGTTTCCTCGCTGCGCCTCGATGGAATTGTGCGTGCACCAAACGGGATGATCGCAGTGGTCACCAATCCGCAAGCGCGGACGTACTTCTTGCGGGAGGGCGACCAGTTGTACGACGGACGAGTGGAAAAGATAGCCATGGATAGCGTGTCGTTCCACGAGATGGGCAAGGATGCATTTGGGAAGCCCGTGGAACGGCAAGTGAATAAGAGAATTTACTCCAGTGCAGGAGAACAGCAATGAAGACGAACTGGCCGGCCTTTCGGTGTGGCTGCCTGATACTGGCGACAGTGGTGTTGGGCGCAAGCTCGGCTACCCTTCGCGGACAGGATGCCACTGCTGCGCCTTCAAGCGCCGCAGTGATTTCAAGCGTGGCCATTACGCAGGACACGCAGCGCGCGGCCGTTCGCGTCGAAGGAGCGGGACGCCTCGATGTCCATGCGGCGCGGATGCAGAACCCGGAGCGATTGGTGTTGGACTTCGCCGGGGCGCGCATGGGCGTGCAGAAGAGTTCCATACCCGGGGTGGCGGCGCCGGTACGTGACGTGCGGATGGGGCAATTCCGTCCGGACGTGGCGCGCATCGTGATTGACCTGACGGCCTCCGCGCCCTACCAGATCGCGCATGAAGGCGCGGCGATCGTGGTTTACTTCCAGGCGCAGAATGCGCCCGCGGAAGGGAAGCTGGTTGCGCCGGTGATGTCCACGTCGGTGGAGAAGGCGCCGGAGAAGATTTCGTATGTGCCGAGCGCGCCGCGTGCCAACGCGCGTTACGGTAAGACCTTGAATGCACCGGCTCCTCGCTTTGGCTTGCCAAACGAACTGACCCAGCCCTCTATCGTTCTGGCTTCGCTGAAGGAGAAGTCCGAACCGGCGCGCCCGGCAGGAAACACACAACAGGCGGCCCAGCAGGCGGTGCAGCAGGCGAGCAGCGCAGCCACCACAGTGGCGTCTTCGCAGACGACGGCGTCGCCCAGCGCGGCACCGGCGGCACGTTACACGGGTGAACCGATTTCGGTGAACCTGAAGGACGTGGACCTGAAGGACTTCTTCCGGTTGATCCACGAAATCAGCGGCTTGAACGTGGTGCTGGATCCCAACGTGAAGGGCACGCTGACGATCGTGTTGGACGAGGTACCGTGGGATCAGGCGCTGGACCTGGTGTTGCAGAACAACGGTCTGGACAAGCAACTCAGCGGAAACGTTTTGCGCGTGGCTACCCGCGCAACCCTGAAGAACGAAGCCGAGACGCAGCGCGACCTCGAAAAAGCGCAGGCGGAAGCCGTTGCGCCGGTGACCGTCACGCGCGTGCTCAGCTATGCCAAGGCGACCACGATGACGACGACGCTCAAGAAATTCCTCTCGACCCGCGGCGACATTTTTGCCGATGACCGCTCCAACCAGCTGATCATCCGCGACATTCCGTCCGTTATCCCGACCATCGACAACCTGATTCGCCAGTTGGATCGCAAGTCCCAACAGGTCGAAATCGAAGCGCGCGTGGTGGAGGCTTCCCGCTCCTTTTCCCAGGATATCGGCGTGCAGTGGGGCATGGCCGGAACCACCACCAGCGGCCGCACCATCATCGGCGGGCCGGCTAGCGTGGGTGTCAGCCCGGTTACAACAGGTACGGGCATACCGCAGCCGCCGCTAATCGGCACACCGGTCAGCGGCACCGGCGGCAGCTCTACCCCCGGTCTTCCTTTCAACGTAAACCTCCCCGCGGGCGTTCCGAGCAGCGGCTTCTACATTGGCCACCGGTCCCCGAATTTCGCCGTGGACTTGTTCATCACGGCCGCGGAAGCCAAGGGCGTGGGCAAATTGCTCTCCAAGCCGAAAGTAATCACGCAGAACAATGAAAAGGCGACGGTGAAGCAAGGCACCAAGATTCCAATTCAAACGACCATCAACAACACCATTTCGGTGCAGTACATCGACGCGGTGCTGAAGCTCGAAGTCACTCCGCAGATTACCGCCGAAGGCACGGTGTTCATGGACGTGCTGGTGGAAAACACGCAGGTCGACAACGGTATCCCACGCATTCAGGGAATCCCGGCTCTCGATACGCAGTCCGCGGAGACCAAGGTGCTTGTGGCAGACGGCGGCACGGTGGTCATAGGCGGCATCATCCTCACACAGCAGCAGACGAACATCAATCAGGTGCCGGTCCTGGGCAGCTTGCCCTTGATCGGGCGCCTTTTCAGGGAAACCAGCGTCAGCATTCAGTCGCAGGAACTCCTGTTCTTCCTGACGCCGCGAATCATCCCTGGGTAATTTGCGGGAAGAGCCGCAGCCGGAATCGGGTCGGCAGGCAAAATTCGGATACCCTGGGATCGAGGAGGCACGAGTCTCCTCGATTCTTTTTTATGAGCGCAAATCATTCCCAAAGATGCCGTCAGGTGGCCAGCGCGCTGCGCCAGCGCGGTTTGGATTGCCTGATCGTGACGCACCCTGCCAACTGGTTTTACCTGACGGGATTTACGGGTGAATCCGGCGCCCTGGTCGTTGAACGAGGCGCGGCCACGCTCGTTACCGACGGGCGCTTCACGGTGCAGGCCAGGGAAGAAGCACGGGGAATCCGGGTCGTGTTACAGAAGGGCGGGTTGTTCGCGGCGCTGGGGGAGTGGCTGCGGCAGCGCGGGCTGCGGCGCATCGGCTTTGACCCTTTCCAGTTGTCGCTGGGGCAATGGAATGCGGTGCGGAAGGCTGCGGGAGCGAAATGCCGCACAATTGAGGTTGAAGGCATCCCGGAAGGCCTGCGCACACGCAAAGACGCGCAGGAACTGGCGCAAATGCGAAAGGCGGCCGTTGTGGTGGGCGAAGTCTTCGAGAGCGTACTCCCACTAGTGCGCCCCGGCGTACGCGAGAGCGAACTCGCGGCGGAATTGGAATACCAGATGCGCAGGCGCGGGGCGAGCGGACCGTCGTTCGAGACGATTGTGGCCTCCGGGAAGCGCTCCGCACTCCCCCACGCGCGGCCAACCGCCAGGCAACTGAGGAAAAATGAGTTGGTCGTGCTCGACCTGGGTGTTATACTCGGCCACTATTGCAGCGATATGACGCGTACGGTGTATCTTGGCCGGGCGCCCAGACGCATCCGCGGGTGGTACGAGGCGGTGCGCGAAGCGCAAGCGGCCGGCGTGGCTGCAGTGGAAGCAGGAATTACCTGCGGTGAAGTGGATTCCACCGTGCGGGAAGTCCTGAAAACGGCCGGGCTGGAAGAGCATTTTGTGCACAGCACGGGCCACGGGCTGGGCTTGGAAGTGCACGAAGAGCCGCGCGTCGCCAGGGGCCAGCAGGTTCGACTCCAAGCCGGAAATGTGATTACCATAGAGCCGGGCGTGTATGTCGAAGGAGTCGGGGGCATACGCATCGAAGATGACGTTGTGGTACGCGCGACAGGGAATGAAGTACTAACCCGCGTAAAGCGGGATCTCATCGAAATCTGAAAAAGGCATGAAACGGAAAAAGCCGTCGAAAGCCAGTGGTAGTCCGTCGTTTGCAAATCCTGAAATCGGGCAAATTGAACAATTGCTCCGGTTCATGAGCGAGCACAACCTCGAGGAATTCGAGTACTCCCGGGGCGACCTGAAGATCCGGCTGAGAAAGCCCAGCCCGAGCATGGTGCCTGCTCCGCCAAGGCCCGCCGCGGAGATCATTGTGCCCTCCGCTTTGGCCCCGGCCGAAGAAGCCGGACCGGCCGGCGGAAGCGATGCGGAAGTACAAGGTGGCGAGGAATTGTACCTGGTGAAGTCGCCGATCGTGGGCACCTTTTATGGATCGCCCAGCCCAGGTTCGGAGCCCTTTGTGAAGATCGGCAACCATGTGGATTCCGGGCAGACTTTGTGCATCGTCGAAGCCATGAAGCTCATGAACGAAATTGAGTCCGAAGTGAGCGGGGAAGTGCTGCGGATCTTTGCGGAAAACGGGCAGCCCGTGGAATACGGGCAGCCGCTGTTTGGGATTCGACCCAGCCGGAAACGGTAGCCGGCCCACGCGCCTATGTTCCAGAAAATTCTTGTCGCCAACCGCGGGGAAATCGCCCTGCGGGTCATCTGCGCCTGCAAGGAACTGGGGATTGCGACCGTGGCCGTATATTCGGAGGCCGACCGCAATGCGCTGCACGTGCGATTCGCGGACGAAGCCGTGTGCATCGGCCCGGCGCGCAGCAGCGAAAGCTACCTCAACATCCCCCAGGTCATCAGCGCCGCCGAAATCACCAACGTAGACGCCATTCATCCGGGCTACGGCTTTCTCTCCGAAAACGCCAATTTTGCCAAGGTGTGCGAGGCTTCGGAAATTACCTTTATCGGCCCGAAACCCGAAGTCATCGAGATGATGGGAGAGAAGGACCGCGCGCGCCGCGAAATGAAGGCCGCGGGGCTGGCGACCATTCCCGGCAGCGACGGCGTCGTCGAAGGCGAGGAGCAACTTGCCAAGGAAGCGCAGCGTATCGGCTTCCCGTTGATCCTGAAAGCGGCGGCGGGCGGTGGCGGGCGCGGCATGCGCATGGTCCGCACCAAGGAGGAGTTGCTTGCGGCTTACCAGACCGCCCGGAGCGAAGCGCAGCAAGCGTTTGGCACTCCCGACGTGTACATGGAAAAGTATCTGCGGCACCCGCGCCATATCGAATTCCAGGTGCTCGGGGACCAGCATGGCAAGGTGATTCATCTGGGCGAGCGGGAATGCACCATCCAGCGGCGTCACCAGAAGCTGATCGAAGAAACGCCTTCGCCGGCGATGGACGCGAAACGCAGGAAAGAAATCGGCGCCAAAGTGGTGAAGGCGCTCGAGTTCATCGGCTACACCAATGCCGGCACGATCGAGTTTTTGATGGACGATGACGGCGCCATGTACTTCATCGAAATGAACACGCGCATCCAGGTGGAACATCCGGTCACGGAAATTGTCAGCGGGGTGGACCTGGTGAAAGCGCAGATTCGCCTGGCGGCGGGTGAGAAAATCGCGGAAGCCGCCGGTGAAATGCAGTTTACCGGACATGCCATCGAGTGCCGCATCAATGCGGAAGACCCCGATACGTTTGTGCCGTCCGCCGGGCGCATCACGACCTTTCAGGCGCCCGGAGGAACCGGCGTGCGCGTGGATTCCGCGGCGTACTCGGACGCGGTGATTCCGCCTTATTACGATTCGCTGGTGGCCAAGCTCATCGTCAAGGGCCGCGACCGCGGCGAAGCCCTCGCGCGCATGAGGCGCGCCCTGGAGATGTTCGTCATCGAGGGGATCAAGACCTCCATTCCGATGCACCTGCGCATCCTTAGCGATCCGGACTTTGCCGCGGGCAAGTTCGACACCCATTTCATCGAGAGATATCTGAACTCCAACGGTAAATAGAACGCCATGCGCCTTGTGATGCCCCGGCTGGATGTGATATTAGACGCTGCAATCATGACGGAATCCGCGGGGAACAAGGCACAAAGACTGAGCGATTCAGGTGTGCGCCCGCTGCCATGCGGCAAGAGGAAGACGGCGGCGGCGTGCCACTGAGGAATGCAAGGCATGGCTGATTCCACCAGCGCTTCTCCCCGGCAAACCGCCAAAGCCGAGCACGGATTCGTGCGCGCCATCGGCCTGTTCGACGGCACGATGATCGTGGTCGGTTCCATGATCGGTTCCGGCATCTTTATCGTTGCCGCGGAAATCTCCCGCGTGACCGGTTCTGCCGGCGGATTGCTGCTCACCTGGATCCTCACGGGGCTGCTGACGATTGCCGCCGCGCTTTCCTATGGCGAATTGGCCGCGCTGTTCCCGCACGCGGGCGGGCAATACATTTATTTGCGTGAGGCCTACTCGCCCCTGTGGGGCTTCCTCTACGGCTGGACGCTTTTTCTGGTGATTCAGACGGGCACGATCGCCGCTGTGGCCATCGGCTTTGCGCGCTATCTCGGCGTTCTCTTTCCTGCCATCTCCCCGCAGACGTGGGTGATTCGGCCGATTAATCTGGGCTCTTCGTTCGCCGTCAGCCTGTCTGTGCAGCAGTTGGTGGCCGCGCTGATGATTCTCTTCCTGACGTTTCTGAATACGCGTGGCGTGAAGCTGGGCAAGTGGATTCAGAATGTGTTCACTTCGGCGAAGATGCTGTCGCTGCTGGGCCTGATTGTCTTGTGCGTATTTGTTGCGCGGAACGCTGGGGCCATCGCCGACAATTTTTCGCATCTGTGGGCGATTCGCGGCGCGCAACCCATCGAGCCGGGCGCCAACTTCCTGCGCTCTCTGGTGCCGACAGTTACTGCTGCCGGCGGCTGGTACGGACTGCTTCTTGCTCTGGCCGTCGCCCAGGTGGGCTCGCTCTTCTCCGCGGATGCCTGGAACAACATCGGGTTTACCGCCGCCGAGGTGAAAAATCCCAAGCGCGACGTGGCCCTCTCCATGGCCATCGGCACGGTCATCGTGATGACGCTGTATCTCCTCGCCAATGTTGCGTATCTCTGCGCACTGCCGTTGCAGCAGATTCAGTCGGCGCGCGATGATCGCGTGGCCACCGCCGCGCTCTCCGCCATTTTCGGCGCGAAAGGCGCCTGGATGATGGCCGTAGCGATTATTGTTTCCACCTTTGGCTGCAACAACGGGCTGATCCTGGCGGGCTCGCGCGTGGCCTACGCCATGGCCAAGGATGGCCTCTTTTTCCGCGCCACTGGAAAGCTCAACGATAAGGGCGTTCCGGGAACGGCGTTGGTCTTTCAGGGAATCTGGATCGTGATCCTGATTCTGCTGCGCACGCGCAAACCCGACGGCAGCTACGGCAATCTTTACAGCAATCTCCTCGATTACGTTGTCTTCGCGGCGTTGCTCTTCTACGTTCTCACCATTGCCGGGATTTTCCTGCTGCGCTGGAAGCGCCCGGACGCGGAACGTCCTTACAAAGCATTTGGGTATCCCGTGCTGCCGCTGTTGTATATTGTGGCGGCCACGGGGATCATGGTGGTTCTCCTGCTGTATCAGACACAAACCGCGGGGCTGGGCATGGCGATTGTACTGCTGGGCGTGCCGGTCTATTTGCTGTGGTCGCGGCGGCAAGCGTAGTCAGGCGGAAGATTCTTAAGCACAAAAAGAAGGAGGAGTTGCATGGGCAACCCCCTATTCGCGACGAAGTCAATGGACACGCTGATGCAAGAGGCTGGAGATACCGGTGAACACAGCCTGAAGCGTGTTCTGGGCCCCGTCAATCTGATCACGCTGGGGATTGGAGCAATCATCGGCGCGGGCATTTTCGTGCTGACCGGGTCGGCAGCCTCTCTGTATGCGGGGCCCGCCATCATGTTGTCCTACGTGCTGGCGGGCGTGGGGTGCGCATTTGCGGGGCTGTGCTATGCGGAGTTCGCTTCGTTGATTCCCATCGCGGGCTCCGCTTATACGTATGGTTACGCGACGCTGGGGGAGATCATCGCGTGGATCATCGGCTGGGACCTGATCCTGGAATACGCATTTGGGGCAGCGACAGTGGCCAGTGGTTGGAGCAGCACACTGGTGGCCTTTCTGCAGGACTATGGAATCAACCTGCCGCCTCAGATTTGCGATGTGCCCGGGGCGCATTGGGTGTTTGTGGACGGCAGATGGGTTCCCGTGGCTACGACCAGCCTCACGAGCGCACAGGTGCTGAGTCTTCCGCACGCCACGTCAAGTTTCAACTTGATCGCGTTTCTGGCGGTGCTGGCGGTCACCACAATTCTGATCGTGGGAATCAAGGAGTCCGCGAACTTTAATACCACGATCGTGTTTGTGAAACTCACTGCGGTGGTGACCTTTATCGCCGTATCGGCAGTTTTCGTTTCCCGGCATGCGGCCGTCGCGCACGCGAATTGGAGCGTGTTTATACCGCCGAACACCGGGTCATTTGGGTCCTACGGGTGGTCGGGGATATTGCGGGGAGCAGGAGTTGTATTCTTCGCATACATCGGCTTTGACGCCGTGTCCACCGCGGCGCAAGAGGCTCGCAATCCTCAGAAGGACATGCCCGTTGGCATACTTGGTTCACTGGCTGTCTGCACGGTGCTGTACATCATTGTCTGCGGACTCCTGACGGCCACGGTCCACTATTCGCGTTTGAATATTGGCGCGCCTGTCTCGCTGGCCATTCGGGAGACCGGGGTGAAATGGGGGAGCTACGTTGTCAACGCCGGCGCCCTGGCCGGACTGAGCACTGTCATGCTGGTGATGCTGTTGGGCCAATCGCGGGTCTTTTATTCCATGGCTCACGATGGATTGCTTTGGAAGTGGGCGGGGGACATCCATCCCCGGTTCCGGACGCCGTGGAAGTCAACCGCGATCGTCGGCTTGTGCGTGGCCATCGTGGCGGCGCTCGTGCCGATTGGCGACCTCGGGCAACTGGTCAGCATCGGCACGCTGCTGGCGTTCGTAATCGTTTGCGCGGGAGTTTGGATCCTGCGGGTGCGCCGGCCGGAGCTGAAACGCCCATTCCGGACACCGTGGGTGCCGGTCGTGCCCATCCTGGGCATCATCGTGTCGCTGGGGCTCATGGCGGGCCTGAAAGGGCTGACGTGGCTGCGCTTGATCGTTTGGCTGGTGATCGGGATGGTCATCTACTTTACGTACAGCGTTAAACACAGCCGCGTGCGCCACCCGGAACTACGCGGAAAGTAGCTTCTGAACGGGATTCTCGGCCGAACAAGCAGATCGTTGCGCTGGATCGTCCAGAAATAGGAAGACAGCGGACTCGTCGACCCGCGGCGAATCGGTTAAAGTGGGTGTGCTGTCTCTCTGCCCATGAACGGAAAAGGAAATCAGCGGAATTCTTTCTGGAAGAGCCTCTCGAAGCTCGATTGGACCGCTCTGGCTGTGGTCCTTCTGGGGATTTGGGCCGGCTGGTCCGGCAATCCTCTGCAGGGCCAATCGGGAATGCGTTTCTTGCGATTCCTTGCGCTGCTGGCGTTGTTCTATCTCGCCTACCGCGCCTGGAGCCGCTGGCGCCAGGAACTGCTGTGGAGCCTGCGCAATCGCTTAATCGTCGCCTACGTTTTCATCACCGTCGTGCCCATACTTCTTCTCGTCATCCTGGCCGGCCGCGCGCGACAGATTATTTACGCGCAGCTTGGTTCCTATATCCTTCATGAGGAAATCCACCGGCGCGTGGACTTGCTGGCCGATTCCGCCGCGCACATCGCCGCCGCCGAAGAAACCCTCCCTGCTTCCATCAATCAGAAGACGCTGGAACAATCCCTTGCCGCGCAGCTCGAAGTCGCGGAAGGCAAGGCGCTGCCGGGGTTGGTCGTGAGTTTTCATGTACCCGAAGACTATTTCCGCAAATTCGCCGGGCCCAAGGCGCATTCGTACGCGGGCCTGGTGCAGACCGAGAATCAATTGCGGCTGGCGAGCATGAGGGAGGTGGAATCACCTCGCGGCAAGGAGATTCTGGAGCTGAGTGTGCCGGTGACCGCTGAATTTCTGGAGAGCGTGGCTACCGACCTTGGCCCTTTCAACATGCTGCTGCTTCGCCGCGTGAACGACGGCAGCACCGAAAGCGACGTCACCATCGGCACGGAGAAGTACCGCGTGATCGGCCGCGTCACCACGCACAGGCGCTTTCTGCCGCCTGCCGCTTCCTGGACGGACCCCGTGGTGGACGACCTGTCCATCCTGGAGGTCAGCCATATCTCCGCCGACGGCGTTGTGGTGCGCGCCCACCCAGTGTTCGCTTCCTACGAAGCGCGCATTTCGCAGTTGAATCACCGCATTTTCGGCTTGGTCGGGGAATTCAGCTTCTCCAAGGTGGTCACGCTGGTCCTGATTTCCATCGGCTTCCTCCTTCTGGATCTCGCGGCATTGATTATCGGCATCGTTCTAACGCGGGCCATCACGCGCACGGTTTCCGAACTCTATCGCGCCACGCAGTTCGTCCAGGAAGGCAATTTCACGTATCGCGTCAGTGTCGAACGCAAGGACCAGCTCGGCGCCCTGGGCGATTCGTTCAACTCCATGACGAGTTCAATCAGCAATCTGATTAACGAGCAGAAGCAACTGCAGCGCCTGGAAAACGAAATCTCCATTGCGCGGGAAGTGCAGGACCAGCTATTCCCGCGCAACCTGCCGCACGTCGCAGGCGTCGAAATCGAGGCCATCTGCCGCGCCGCGCGCAGCGTCAGCGGCGACTATTACGACTTCATCCAACTGAGTCCCACGCACGTGGCCATTGCCATCGCCGATATTTCGGGGAAGGGAATTTCCGCGGCTCTGCTGATGGCCAGCTTGCAAGCGGCGCTGCGCAGCCAGTTGTTGGTGCCGGGCAGCGAAACGCTGAGCACCGCGGAACTCGTGGCGCGCCTCAACAAACATCTGGTGCGCAACACCGGGGATGACCGCTTCGCTACGTTTCTCGTTGCCGTGTTTGATACCGCGACGCGCACGCTGCGCTACACCAATGCGGGACACCTGCCCGGCTTCTGCCTCTCCGACGGCAAATCCATACATCTGGATAAGGGCGGAATGGTGCTCGGCATCGTGGAGGATTACACCTACGTGGAAGGCATCGTCCATGTGCCGCCGGACAGCGTGCTGATTGGCTACAGTGACGGCCTCGTGGAGCCGGAGAATGCCTATGGTGAGGAATTCGGTGTCTCGCGTTTGGAGGCGGCGGCACAGCGCGTACGCCATGCCTCTCCACGCCGCATCGCCGAATCGCTGATGACCACCGCGGAAGAATGGTCAGGAAGTCCTGAGCAGGCCGACGATATGACTGTCATTGTGGCGCGTTTGGGCAGCTAATCAGGAATCTGGATTATTTCTGGGTACGCCGTCCTTCGCTCGCAGCTGGCCGCGAACGGTGGAGTCCCCAACTTTCGCACACGCAGGGCTTTGTTTCGTTTACAGTATGGAGTTAATCAGTGCCTTGGTGAATCATCGCAAAAAGAGGATCGCAGCCAAACTCGTGGGATGCGTGTGCGCTGCGGTTAGGGAGGGCCAGTGAAGAATCGGTTGGAGTGTCGCAGCAATTTAGAGGGCAAAGTTTCGCGGCGCAAGTTCCTGGGGCAAACCGCGGCAGCGGCTGTTGGTTTTACGATCGTGCCGCGCCGTGTGTTGGGCGGTGCAGGGTACGTTCCGCCCAGCGACAAGATAAATATTGCATTCATCGGCGTGGGATCGCAGGGTTTGCGCGTCATGCTGCACTTTTTGGGGGAACCCGACGTGCAGGGTGTGGCAGTGTGCGACGCCAATCAAGCCAGCGCGAATTACCCGCAATGGGACACACATGAGTTCTGCAAGTCCGTGCGCAGATTGCTGGGCGTCGACAGCGGCTGGGATTGGCTCAGCCCCGACCAACCCGTCGAGTTGACCCATTCGCTGCGCGTTACGAGCGGCGTTGCGGGCCGCGAACCTTGCCAGAAAATCGTGGACGCGTATTACGGTACGCAGAAACGCTCCGGCGAGTATCGTGGCTGTTCGGCGTACAGCGACTTCCGCGAGCTACTGGAGAAGCAGAAGGACCTGGACGCCGTAGTTGTGTGTACCACGGACAATCTGCATGCGGCTGTGTCCGCTGCGGCGATGAAGAAGCGCAAACATGTCTTTTGCCAGAAGCCTTTGACGCACACTATCTATGAGGCGCGGCGCCTTGCCGAAATCGCCCGGGAAACTGGCGTGGCGACTCAGATTGCCGTTGCTAACCAAGCCTCCGAATACACCCGCCTGCTATGTGAATGGATATGGGACGGCGCCATCGGGCCGGTGCGGGAGGTCATGAACTGGTCGAGCCGTCCTTATTGGCCACAAGGTATCGAGCGCCCAAAGGAAATCGAAGCGGTGCCCGAAGGTTTAGATTGGGAATTGTGGCTGGGGCCGGCGCCGAAACGTCCGTTCAACCGCGCTTACTTGCCTTTTGTGTGGCGCGGGTGGTACGACTTCGGTTGTGGCTCTTTGGGCGACATGGGTTCTTACAGTTTCGACACCATTTTTCGCGTCTTGAAGCTGGAGGCGCCCGTTAGTGTGGAGGCGAGTTCCACGGAGCGCTACGAAGAGACTTATCCGCAAGCCTCGATCGTGCGCTACAACTTCGCGTCGCGTGGCGACATGCCACCCGTGAAATTCACCTGGTATGACGGGGGGCTCAAGCCGGCGCGGCCGGAGGAATTGGAAGAAGGGCGTCCCCTGAAGGGGGACGGCGAAGAAGAAGACGAAGGGCTCCTTTTCATCGGAGACCGCGGCAAGATTCTCTGCGCGTTCAATGGTGGCCGTCCAAAGCTGATTCCCGAAGCGAAGATGAACAAGTTCAAACAGCCGCCCAAAACACTGCCGAGGTCGCCCGGCAACGAGCGGGAATGGCTGGATGGCTGCAAAGGGGGCAAAGAGAAGCCCGGAGGAAATTTTGAGTTTTCGGGCCTTGTTACCGAGACCTTGCTGCTGGGAAATGTCGCGACGCGATTGGGGGAGAAACTCAACTGGGATCGCGCCAACCTGAAGGTCATCAACTCCGAGCTCGCACAGAAGTACGTCCGCCCGGAGCGCCGAAGCGGATGGGAACTCTAGCAGAACTCGCAGCCCGGCACAGCGGCAGGAGAGCGAACGAGACTATAATGCGAACGCCCACTGGAGCGAAGATGATTCTGTTCGCGAAGGCGGGCAAGGAGGCGTTGATGTCGGCGATTTCGAGAAGGGAATTTTTGAGAACTGCTGCGACGCAGGCGGCCGCGGCCAGCTTACTTGGCGCGGGCGCGCTGGAGCTTCGCGGCAATCCGCTGGGCCTGCCCATTGGATGCCAGACGTGGCCAGTGAGGGAAATGATCGCCAAGGATTTTCCCGGCACGATCAAGCAGCTTGCCGCGGCGGGATTTCAGACGATTGAGCTCTGTTCGCCGGTGGGTTACGCCGATTCGGGCTTTGCCGGCCTGGCCAAATACACGGGAGCGGAGCTCAGGAGAATTCTAGGCGATGCAGGTGTCACCTGTGTGAGCTCACACTTCGGAATACAGGAACTCCGGAAAAATATGGAAGGACGAATCGCGTGGGCAAAAGACGTCGGGCTGACGCAGATGATCGTGCCCAGCCTCGAGGGGCCGGAGAAGCCGACGCTGGACGATGTGAAGCGCGCGGCCGAGGAATACAACAAAATGGGCGAGCAATCGGCCAAGGCGGGAATTCAGCAGGGTCTTCACAATGAGGATTTTGAGCTCACAACGGTTAACGGCAAGCGGACGTATGACCTATTGCTGGAGCTTCTCGATGCGAAGCTGGTGAAGTTCCAGTTTCAGGTCTCCACGATCAGCCAGGGTTACGACGCCGCGGAGTATTTCATGAAGTATCCTGGGCGCTTCTTTTCCATGCACGTACAAGGCTGGTCTGCAAAAACCAAGAAAGAGATGCCGGTGGGACAGGACACTTTGGATTGGAAGAGAATCTTTACCGCAGCGAAAACGGGCGGGGTAAAGAATTACTTTGTCGAAATGGATCTGGAATTGATGAAAGCCAGCGTGCCCTACCTGCGCGATCTGCAGGTGTGACGAACCTGCCAGGTTGCCCTGCGGCGCATCGCCGAAGCGCTGATGACCGCCGCGGAAGAGTGGTCAGGGAGTCCCGAGCAGGCCGACGATATGACGGTCATCGTCGCCCGCTTGGGGTAGCGGGTCAGTGCCCGGTTGATGCGCGCCTATGATACTTGGCTTATTGGGGCCGAGTGTCAGGGAACGGCCCCTTTCGTGAATTGAATGATGGTCCTGTTCGCTACTGGCAAACCACGTCAATGTGAGTGATGTTCCAAGTCTTGCTGCCCTTCTGCCAAAGGGTAAAGATCACAAAGATGTCGCCGTCCGGCCTCAGTTCGGGGAACACTGCCCAGTAGGCGCTGCCGCCCTTCTGGATTTCGCTTTGAAGAAATATATGATAATCCGAGCGGGCAAAGACGCCGCTGAAGATGCGAGCGAGAGAGTCTGAGTCCAGCTTAGCGATGAGGAAATGATCCGCGGCGACGTCGTTTGCCGCTGCACCGACCCACGGCGGAGGCAGGTGGTCCCAGGCCTTGAAGATAACCGACGGCGGACTATTCTTCGGGAACTCAGTGGGAACTCCCATCAAATTGTGCGAGACAGTCTGCGCCGCGCGCTGAGGAGACTCGCCCTTTTGATACCAGCCGTCACAGTAGGTTCCTATGAGTGGTGGGGCAGCATAGGCTGCAGGATCAAGGAACGCGAGCGTCCTAGCCCGGTCTCGATCGGCGAGCCATGCGGCCAGGAAATCTGCGATGCGCGCTTGAAAATCCGCAGCGATTGGACCGGGCGGGCTGCTAGGTGCGGCTGCACCAGGCCGTGCGGAAGGGGCGGCAGGCAGAGGCGTGAAAATTTTCACGGTATTCATCCCTGCGACAAGGTGTTTCCATTCGGCTTCCGAATAACCCACGAGGCTCCACATCACAACGTATTCGTTCGCCTGCGCCGCGTAAAAGCTCGCCCTGAGCTCAACTTTTCCCTGGGTCGGTGAGTTCAACTCGGCTTGGGAGTCAGCCCGTTCGTAACTAGATCCGTTGATGGTCTCTTGGCGTGGAGAGGACGGCTGAGTGCCGAGCTCCTGTCCCATACCCTCGACGATTTTTTCTAAAGCCTGCGGGCCCTCCGACTGGACGGCTGAAACGGGGGTGACGATCATCATCACTTGGCCTCCTTCGCCGGCAGCGCCACAAAGCATCGCTATTGTTTTTGACTCGCTGTGTCCATAGAGGAAGTACCTCGCCTCGGGTCCGACGGCGCTCCCGGCGCGTGCGACCTCCCGCATGGCCGCCGCGTCTTCCGGTTTCATCCCTTCCGGGAGTTGCCATGAGATTCCAATTGTTGGATTCGAGCAGACTCCATCTGAAATTATGGTGGCACTTTCGACAGTGCGGCTGTCGAATGCCGGCGGTGTGACCTGAGCTGAAGTGAATTCAAACGGGAAAATGACTAGGCAGAGAGCAACACCGAGATCACCCATGAATTGCATGCTTGGCATCCTCATCTCCTTCTCCCCTCAATATCCGTCGTGAAGTCTCGCACAGAAATTCTTTACTCCCTATGGAATTTTCCAACGGGCCCCGCATGAGATAGAGTGGAGGAGCGCAACGGAGTCGGATATACTGGCACGTTTTGCGGGGAGAAGAATGTCGCTTAGGAACCGGGTCGCTGTGGTCACAGGTGGCAGCCGTGGAATTGGGCGGGGCATCGCGATGCGTTTGGCGCAGGACGGCGCGCGGATCGCCATCGCCTATCGCGCCAACAAAACTGCCGCGCAACTGGCGCTGCGTCAACTGCAAGCGGTGGGCGCGGATTGCCTTGCCGTGGAGACGGACATCAGCCAGTCCGGCCGCGCGGATCAACTTATCAGCACAGTGGTGGATCGCTTTGGGCGCGTTGATATCCTGGTCAACAACGTGGGCGATTTCCGCTGGGGCATGCTGGTGGAATCTTCGGCCGGCGAGTGGCGCACGGTGATCGAATCGAATGTGATGACGGTGTTCTACATGTGCCGCGCCGCTGTGCCCGCCATGCGCAAAGGGCGCTGGGGCCGCATCATCAATCTTGGAGCTGTGGGAGCGGAGCGTGCCTTCGGCCAGGCCAAGATATCGGCGTATGCGGCGGCCAAGGCGGCGGTGGTGGCGCTTTCGCGTTCGCTGGCGCTGGAAGAGGCGAAAAACGGGATTACCGTGAACGTGGTCAATCCCTCCAACATTGACGAGAAGGACTTGACCATTGAAGAAGCGCGGAAGTTGCGCGATGCACGTTACCCGATTGGACGGCCGCCGACGGTCGAAGACGTTGCCGCCAGCGTCGCGTTCTTCGCTTCCGAAGAAGCCGAATATGTTACCGGGCAGGTGGTGAACGTCAGCGGCGGGTGGATGTTGTAGGGGCGCGGCCGGAAAAGGTTTGGTCCCGGCGTAGAGCACGCAGAGAGAATGGGCGTCAGCGGCCAAAGAGGTTGCGGAAGAATCGGGAGAGGCTTTCTTCAGGGGCTAAAGCCCGTTGGGTTTTGGGTCTTTACGCCGGGGCTGAAGCCCCGGCCTCCTAAAGAAGAAGACTCTTTCTGCAGCCTGTGAAGCCATTGCCCTTAGGAAAAACGCAGGTATTCTCAGAGACTGAATTGCCCTGGAAACTCCGATGAAAGCGTTGACTGCAGCGGAAATGCGCGATGTCGACCGTCTTACGACGGAGCGCTTTGATGTGTCCGGCCTGTCGCTGATGGAAACCGCGGGCAAAAGTGTCGCGGAAGTTTTCCTCGAACAATACACGCATAAGAACACCGAGCCGCCCGGGCGCGTCTGCGTGCTTTGCGGAAAGGGCAACAACGGCGGCGACGGCTTCGTGGTGGCGCGACATCTGCGCGAGGAAGCGGAGCACGTGGAGGTCTATCTTTTCGCGCAGCCGGAAGAGTTGCGCGGCGACGCGGCAAAGAATTTCGAGCGCTGGCGGGATCAGGGCGGCAGGGTCACGCAGATTCAGAGCGAGGCGGAGTGGGAACAGGCCTGGCCGCAGATCGCCGCAGCGGAGGTGATCTTTGACGCGCTACTGGGCACGGGCATTCGCGGGGCGGCGAGTGGCCTGCTTGCCCGGGCGATCGAGGATCTGAACCGGCTCTCGCAGAATGCCACTGCGGCGCATCCCGCGTGGATTGTCGCGGTGGACACGCCTTCGGGCTTGCCGTCGGAGGGGGAAGCCGGCGCTGGCCCCGTTCTTCGCGCGCACCTCACGGTGACGTTTACGGCGCCAAAAATCGCCCAACTGAATTCACCGGACGCGGCGTGCTGTGGCCAGCTTGTGGTGCGCCCAATTGGCTCGCCCGCGGCACTGGTCGAGGAAATCGGGCAGTCGCGTGTGCGCTGGGCCGGCCCCGACGAGTTTGCCGGTTTGCCGCTGGTGCGCGCCGCGGAAGCCCACAAAGGGTCTTATGGCCACGTGCTGTTGGTCGCCGGATCGGTCGGCAAAACCGGAGCTGCGGTGCTGGCGGGGCAGGCAGCCCTGCGTGGTGGCGCAGGCCTTGTGACGCTGGCAACGCCGGAGCCGGCGCTGGCCACCATCGCTGCGGCGCAAGCGGAGTACATGACCGAGCCGTTGCCCTCCACCGCCTCCGGCACCATCGCTGCCGAAGCTATCCGTTCGGGGCGCTTCGCCGCGGCCTTGCAGGGCAAAACCGTCCTGGCAATTGGACCGGGTGTCAGCACGCATCCGGAAACGCAGGAGTTTGTGCGCAGCGCTGTCGCTCACACCGATCTGCCCGTAGTGCTGGACGCCGACGGCCTGAACGCATTCGCGGGCTACGTGGATCTCTTGCCGAAGCGCAAGAGCGCGCATCTCGTCTTGACGCCGCATCCAGGCGAAATGGCTCGCCTGCTTGGTGTTTCCAGCGCAAAGGTCCAGGAGAGCCGCGTGCAAACCGCCCTGGAAGCCGCACGGCAGTGGAACGCCCATGTGGTACTCAAGGGCTTTCACACCGTCCTGGCGTCGCCGGCGGGCGAAATCTTGATCAACACCACGGGGAATGCCGGCCTGGCCAAGGGGGGTTCCGGCGACGTATTGACGGGGCTGCTGGCGGCGGTCGTTGGGCAATTTGGCACCCGCGATTTCTTGCGCGTTCTCGCCCTGGGCGTGTATCTCCATGGCCTGGCCGCGGAGCTCCTCTCGCAGCAGAGCGATGCCTCCGGCATTCTTGCCGGGGAAGTGGCCCACGCCATCCCCTTTGCCCGGCGGAAACTTCTCCAGGAGCTGCAGGAGCGTGCCTGAAGAGGTCATCACCCACTCGGCGGAGGAAACCATCGCCTGGGGACGCCAGTTTGCGCTGCGCCTGCGCGCTCCGGTGCTCGTGCTGCTCTCCGGCGAATTGGGCAGCGGCAAGACCACGCTCACCAAAGGCATTGTGGCTGGCCTGAGCGCTGCGCCTGAAGACGAAGTCACCAGCCCCACGTTCACCCTTCTGCGCGAATACGGCAGCGGGAAGCGGGTCTTCCATGGCGACCTCTACCGCATCGAAAACTTCCACGATTTTGAGACTCTGGGCCTCGAAGATGTGTTCGCCGAGCCCGCCATACTGATCCTGGAGTGGTCAGAGAAATTCCCGCTGAAGACCCCCTGGCCGGTCATACGGCTGCTCCTGGAGCATCTCGGCGGCGACTCCCGGCACATCGTCGAGTTCTGAGCCTGGCTGGCACCGCCGCTTCGGCGGCCACTTTGGAGTGCGGCGGCTCGCCGCCGCTTTTACGGCCTCATACCCCGCCACCAAACCACAATTCCCGCACCCGCAGCCCCTTCAGTCATGCCCCCCAATTGCGTTCCTCGCCAGCGCCCAGCCACCCGTTGCTTTCTCGCCACGCCTGTCCCTTGGTTTCCTTGCCCGGTGCTTTGGCCACTGTTACGTTGGAGGGTAGCGTATCCAGGCGGGCCAGATGGCAACGGAACTCTTGAATAATGTGACGGATAGCCAGCGCGGCGAGCTTAAGAGCTACCGCGTGACCCTCCCGATGGGGACGCTCTCGATCGGCGTGGACAACATCCACCACGACGTCTTCCTCAGCCCCAAATTCGTTCAGGTGACACGGGACTACCTCTTCGACCTCATCCGCCAGAACACCAGCAGCACCTACCTTTCCGGCATCGAGTTCCGACACACCAGGCCGGTGGACTCGACGACCTTCCGCAAGCTTCTCACGGAGCTGCTGCAAAGCTCGCTGACCAGCGCCAAGCACCAGAAAAACATCGAAATTGACCTGCTCTTCCGCCTGGCCATCCTGAAGTTCATCACCAGCGAGCTGCAGAACCAGTTCGCCAACGTGATCCTGGATTGCAAGGAATACATCCGCAAGCGCGGCGAGTTTTTTGAACGCAGCCAGGCGGCGCACGTCATCAAGGCGCGGCTGACGGAGATGCAGTCGGCGCGGCGCGATGTGCTGCGGCTGATCGGGCAACTGGTGGCGCAGATCCTCATTGATATCGAGGAAAACGTCATCGGCAAGACGCGGCGGGCCCTGTTTGGCGAGGAGTTCGCGCCCTACTACGAAATCCTGAAGAACCGCCTGGTCTTCCTGGATGGCGGCAAGGACGACTTCTTCTTCATGGAGCATTACGTCTTGCTAGGCAACTACGCGCGTGATCCGGACCGCCAGGAGGCCATGGACGCGCTCTTCCACGAATTCCTGAAGGAGGCCGGGGCGAACATTCCGCACGAGCAACCCACCGCGCCTGCCGCGGACAGCTACAAAACCCTGTTTGCGGAAGCGGAGCATCGGCGTGCCGAAGTTGTTGCTTTGGAAGAGCAGCGCGATGGGCTGCGGAAGAGGCTCGAACGCGGCGACGGCCTGCTGAACAAATTCCTCAGCTCGACGGATCCCTCAGAGATGCGCGCATCCGTCAGCGAAATCGAGACGCGGCTTAGGGTGCATCATGCGCGGCTGGAAGAATTGGCGCCGCAACTGGATCGCGCCAAGCAGCAAGTGGATTTCGTTAACAAGGATTATCAGGCGAAGATCGACGATTATCTGAACGAACCGGAAAACGCCCGCCGCCTCTTCGATGCTTCTTTCGCGGAAGAAGGAGACCGCACGGCGCGCGCCCATCTGCTGGCGCAGCTGGTCAGCCGCCTGGAGGAGCGCGAGCTGATCGTGCACATCCTGGCCAGCTATGAGATTCGGCCCATCGCCAACGACTACTGCCCGCCCGTGCACTTGCAGCAACTACGGAAAGCGCTGGTGTCGCGCGAAGAAGCGAAGCGCGTGGAGGAGATGCTCAAGCAGGTTCCGGCCAAACGCCTGACCATGAAGCCCCTGGAGGAACTCACGCGCCGCATGCGCCGGTATTCCCGGGACGAGCTGCAGTCCGTCGTGCTGCGTTTCGCCATCGACTTTTTCCGCATGCGCCACGATTTGCGCGATGCCGAGCACCTTTCCGCCTGCATGGAGCGCGTCAACCTGGTGACCGCGGAAAAGATCCGCGAACTCTCGCGCATGAACAACCGCTTGTACGAGTGCCTGCTGCAGGAAGAGGCCAAGCCAGAGCAGGATCAGGTGGTGTCTCACGTCATCATCAAGGCGGATGTGCGCGGCTCGACCAAGATGACACAGGACCTGCTGGCGCGCGGCCTCAGCCCCGCTTCCCACTTCAGCCTGAATCTTCACGAGCCCGTGAAGCGGCTCTTGGACCGCTTCAATGCCAAGAAAGTGTTTATCGAGGGCGACGCCATCGTGCTGGCCATTTTTGAAACCGAAGGCACCGTCGCCTACGCGCGCGCCGTGGCCAAGGCCTGCGTGCTTTCGCGGCAAATCCTGGCGGTTTGCAATTCTTACAACGATACGGCTGCTTCCTCGCAGCTTCCGGCGCTGGAGATCGGCATCGGCGTGGCGTTTCAGGGCTCCGCGCCAACGTATTGGACCGACGGGGAATCGCGCATCATGATCTCCAAGGCGCTGAATCTTTCCGATCGCCTGTCCGGTTGCGCCAAGCTCGCCAAACGCATGCTCTCCAAGCAAAGAAGCCAATTCGCGGTCTATCACTTCCTCACCGCCATGGAAGGCGCCTCCGCCGAAGAGCTGGACGAATTCCTGGTGCGCTACAACATGAATGGCATCGAATTGAACGAGGAAGGTTTCCAGAAGCTCGCCGAGGAGATTTCGCTGGAAACGCTCACCACCAAACTCGATCTGCCTTGGGGCAAGGGAGAGGTTTGCCTCTACTATGGCGAAGTGCCCATGGGGGAGTCGGTCGAGTTGCTGGTGCTGCGCAAAGGCCGCGCGCGCGAACTGCTGCCCGACGGGAAGATCGGCAAGCCTTCGGACCACAATTACTACGAGGTGTGCACCAGCCAGGCGCTCTACGACCTCGTCGCGGCCCTCAAACGCACGCAAAACGTCGAACTGGAAACCACCCGCGCCTGAGCTCTCTCGGCTCGCCGGGCATCCGCCGTACCATTACCCACTTCTCCGATTAGCGTTTATCAGGACTGAATCAAGATCGCGTCTGTTTAATTCGTCGAGGCGATTAGCGAAGCCTTCATCTTAAGCAAACTTTTCAGTTCAGCATCCCGCATTTGCCAATACGTTGCGAGGCCTTCGGTGGGGCCAGCCGATTCGAAATGACAGGAGTTGAGTTGCCGTTCCAGCTACGGCGCAACCTTCCTCCTGCCATTCCGAACTCGGTTGTCAGACCGGTTCCCAACTTTACTGCAGGCTTAAGCCCATGAAGTAGGGGTTACTGGATGTCACGTCCAAAATCATGACTTTCCTGTCGCGGAATGCATAGACAACGACGTTCACGCTGGAGCCGTCAGTGAAGCTGGCAGTACCGGTGCCACGGCCCGTTGTTGAGCTGATGGAACTATAAGTTCCGCTGGCGGTCACCCCGGGGAAGGCACCAGCACTGCTGATGACGTCCAGCGTACCTGGGAAATTCCCAGAGGTGGCGCCGCTCGGAGTAATCACGCCGCTGACGTGGACGGTGTTTTTCGAAACACTAGTGGAGCCCTGCAGGCGGCTCATGATGTAGGGCTCACCAGGGCTCTCGATACTGAGAGCGTTTTGCTTTTTCATGCTGCCCTCTTGCACTTGAGTGCTCTCATCCAATGTGTAGAATATGTCGTTGGTGTCGATGATGAAATGGATGGTCTTTTGACCAGTTCCTGTGATGGTACCGACGCCGTTGGCATCGACGGTGTACGCCGTGTACGGCCATGTGCCTTGCGTGGTGATGACGCCACCAGAGTTTTCGTCAACGACACCTGAGAACGATCCGGCGGCTGACGAGGTTACCCGGATGATGCTAGCAACGTCGGCTCCACTCGTGACCGTCCCGTTGGTTGTCGCTCCCGTTCCCAGCAGGAATGGGGACTGGCTGTTGACCAAGGCGGATGTGACTGGGATTGAAGTCTCTGCAGGTGTGCCGAGAGCAGACAGGATCGGTTGATTCGTACCGATGGCATCTGTCCCCAGGAAGAAGACACCCTCCAGGGTTCCGCCACTAACGACTTCAATGTACTGGAAATTCAGCGTGTTGCTGGTAAACGGTGTTCCGCCACTTATAGTGATTTGGGCAGTGCCGATACCGGTGCTCGTATCGACTGCAGTGCACGAGCCAGTAACGGTCAGGGCAGTGTTCACTGTGCCGACCGAGTTACTGACAACGGTTTCTCCGGCCTGAGAGTTGAATGACCCACTGGAGCCATCGCAACCGGTAGCTCCCACGGCAAAATTG
The DNA here is from genome assembly GCA_002478115.1 of Candidatus Acidiferrum typicum. Lineage (GTDB taxonomy): Bacteria > Acidobacteriota > Terriglobia > Acidiferrales > UBA7541 > Acidiferrum > Acidiferrum typicum. The sequence goes on from DLMH01000102.1 coordinate 85,241, forward strand.
CCGAGCAGAGCGACACGCTGGCCGGAGCTGTTGGTTCCGTCAAATAAGAGGGAAAAAACTGTGCCTGCAGGAACCAGGGGCAAAGGCGTAGTTTCTGGACCGACCAGGACACCCTCAGCAAGAATGCCGGTGCTGTCGAATTCCTCGATAGGCTCGGGACCCGAATTGGTAGCTGACTCGAGAGTAAAACGGAAGGTCGCAGCCGCAGCGTTGGAATTGATAAGCGTGAGCACTCCGCGCCCATCGCCGCTGGAATCCATTACATAGCTTCCCCCGGTGATGGTGCTGTTGGTGTACCCATGGGTCGCCCCATTGGCCGGTTCGATGCCGCTCACAATGTTACCCGAATTGTCAGCAACGAAGGAGCCGCCAAAAGCGATGGCACCACCGCTGGCGTCGAAGCCGCGGATCCCGAACACGTACGTGCCACACAACGTCAAATTGACGGGCGTGGTGCAAGCGAATACGGATGAACCGGTCACCGTCACCAGGAAGGTGGCGGTGGCGGTTTGTGCCGTTGGCTTCGTGGAGTCGGTGACCTTCAGCGTGAACTGGAAGGTGCCGGTGGCTGTAGGCGTTCCGGAAATGGTGGCAAATGGCGTGCCGGAAGTCAGCGTGAGGCCGGCAGGCAGATTGGAACCCGTTGCCAGAGTCCAGGCGTAGGGAGTGACACCGCCGTTCGCGGTGACATTCACGCTATAGGCAGTGCCCTGGGTTGCTGCTGTGAGCGGGCTGGTGGTGGTGATGCCTACCGCTACCGGCGCCGGGTTTACCGTGAGCGTAAAGGTCTGCGTCCCGTTGCTACCCACGCCGTTATTGGCAGTGAGCGTGATTGGGTATGTCCCCGCGGTCCCCGCTGCCGGGGTGCCGGCCACCGTAGCGATGCCATTTCCGTTGTCCGTGAAGGTGACACCGCTGGGAAGCGCGCCCGTTTCGATCAGAGCTGGTTCTGGGTAGCCCGTGGTCGTAACCGTGAACGTCCCCGCCGTGCCCACTGTATACGCGGTGTTGTTGGCGCTGGTGATTACCGGGGCCTGGTCCACCGTCAGCGTGAAGGTTTGCGTGGCATTCGTGCCCACGCCGTTTTGTGCTTTGATGGAGAGGGAATATGTTCCGCCCGTATCCGCCGCTGGGGTTCCAGCCAGCGTGGCCGTGCCGTTTCCGTTGTCTGTGAAGGTGACGCCGGTGGGCAGCGCGCCCGTTCCGGTGATGGACGGCGTTGGTGTGCCGGTGGTGGTCACGGTGAAGGTACCTGCGGAGCCAACGGTAAACGTGGTGTTACTGGCGCTGGTAATCACCGGAGCCGTGTCCACGGTTAATGTGAAGGTTTGCGTTGCGTTGCTGCCCACACCATTGCTGGCTGTGATCGTAATTGAGTAGGTCCCCGCCGTCCCCGCTGCCGGCGTCCCCGCCAGCGTGGCCGTGCCGTTTCCGTTATCCGTGAAGGTGACGCCACTGGGAAGCGTGCCGGTCTTGGAGAGGGACGGAGTTGGGAAGCCCGTCGTGGTTACCGAGAACGTTCCTGCCCCGCCCACCGAAAACGTGGTGCTGCTACCGCTGGTGATCGCCGGGGCCTGGTCCACCGTCAGCGTAAAGGATTGCGTGGCATCGGTGCCTATGCCGTTGTGCGCTTTGATGGAGAGCGTGTATGTCCCGCCCATTGCCGCGGCTGGGGTGCCGGCGAGGGTCGCAGTGCCGTTTCCGTTGTCCACGAAGGTCACGCCCGTGGGCAGCGCGCCAGTCTCAGATAGGGAGGGAGTTGGGAAGCCTGTCGTTGTTACCGTGAAGGATCCCGCCGTGCCCACTGTAAACGTGGTGCTGGCGCCGCTGGTGATCGCCGCGGACTGACCGACCGTCAGAGTGAAAGTTTGCGTCGCGTTGCTGCCCACGCCGTTGCTGGCTTTCAATGTAAGTGTGTATGTCCCCGCAGTTCCCGCCGCCGGAGTACCGCCCAGCGTGGCGGTGCCGTTTCCGTTGTCTGTGAAGGTCACACCGCTAGGCAGCCCGCCCGCCTCCGTCAGAGAAGGAGTCGGGAAACCCGTCGCTGTCACCGCGAACGTTCCTGCCGCACCCACCGTAAACGTGGCGCTAGTCCCGCTGGTGATCGCTGGTGCTTGGTCCACCGTCAGCGTAAAGGTTTGTGTGGCATCCGTGCCTATCCCGTTGTGCGCCTTGATGGATAGAGAATACGTCTTACCGGTCCCCGCCGCTGGGGTACCACTGAGGGTCGCGGTCCCGTTCTTGTTGTCAACAAAAGTGACTCCAGTCGGCAGCGCGCCTGTCTCCGTCAGAGACGGAGCTGGGAAGCCTGACGTGGTCACCGTGAACGATCCTGCGCCGCCCACGGTAAACGTGGCGCTGCTGGTGCTGGTGATCGCCGCAGGCTGACCTATCGTCAACGTGAAGCTTTGCGTTGCATTGGTGCCCACGCCATTGTTGGCAGTGAATGTAATTGGGTATGTCCCCGTAGTTGCCGCGGTCCCACTCAGTGTCCCCGTGCCATTCCCATTGTCCACGAACGTGACTCCGCTCGGCAGCGTGCCCGTCTCCGCCAGAGCTGGAGTTGGAGAGCCTGTCGAGGTCACCGTGAACGTTCCCGCCACGCCTGCCGTAAACGCGGCGTTGTTGGCGCTGGTAATTGCCGGCGCCTGGTTGACGGTGATGGTAAAGGTCTTTGTATTGCTTTGCGGACTGACGGTACTCGCGTCCGTAACCTTAACCGTGAAGGTTACGGGACCATTCGGCCCGGTGGCCGTGCCAGTGATCGTGCCCGAACTGCTCAAGCTCAAGCCGGATGGCAAACTGCCAACTGAGACAGTATAGGTGAGCGTTCCGGCCCCTCCAGTCTCCGCGATGGTCACGTTGTAGGCCGTGCCCTGGGTGGCAGCCGGGAGGGTCGCAGGGCTGGTAATACTCGGAGCAGCGGTCACAACGATGTTAATAGTCGCCGTCTTTGTAGGATCGGCCACTGAGGTGATGGTCACCGTGGCATTGCCGCTGACGGTCGCGGTGTACGTCGCGCCCGTCGTGGTCACATTGGTCAAGGTGCCGGCACCGGTAAGCTTAAACGTCACGCCCTTGTCCAGCTTGTCCTGGCTAACAGTGACCGAAATGTTGAAGCTTTGCCCGATGTCCAGCGCTTGTGCGCCGGTCGGCGAGCTGATGTTCACCACAATGGATTTCGTGCTGTTACAGCCAGTGAATACGAGCAACAAAGCAAACACGGAAAACAGTATTACTTTTCTCATGGTTTTCCTCTGGGTGACGCGTTGGCCAACATCAGAATACCGATGCGTCTCATGATTCCTCTCTTCAGAATTACCTTATTTTGATTTGTTGGCCTTATGGAACCGGGACCTGGGATCCGCCTCAGGGGGTGTTGCGTCCCATTGTGGGAACAGCTCTTCGGAGAGGCGACGATGGCCTGAGAGGAGGTACACGCCGACCCGTCGGGATGTGTTACTTCCGGGGAGGTCAATGGCAGAGTGTTACTCCAAAGCGAAACGCAAGTCAATACTCAGAGCTACTGTTAATCCGATAAACAACCGTTACTGGCGGTAGGCGACCAGTGCTTGCGTGTCGCATAGAAACATCGATTAAAACCGGAAAAATCTGGGCTCAGATGCGTCGCTTGAGGCCAAGTCCCGGTAAGTCGCCAAACCGGACATCTTGCTCCCAGTACCTACTTCGGCGGCTACGGCGTTTACCAGTCTTCTGACCCCGCGCCTGCCCTGTGGGAGAAACAAGCTCGGAAGGGAACTGCATCCAAACAAGAACGCGCCGGAGAGACCAGCTCTCCGGCGCGCCCGTGTTTCGGAATTGATTACTGGGCCGCTTCGACCTTCTTCACTGCTGGTTTCGGTACCTGCCAGATAATCTGGGAGTCGGCGGCACTGTGCGGATAAGACTCCGTCGACTTTTTCCCCGAGGGCAGAAGCACGATATCCACGCGGCGGTTGTAGGCCAGCCAATCGCCCTCGACGTTCTTAAGGCGCGCCTTGGGCGGCTGGTTCGGGTTCGCGGCCTCGAGTTCCTTTACGGCCGTCTTGTCGATTGGGCGCTCTTTCCCGTAAGCGGCGGTCTGAATTTTGCCAGCCGCGATGCCTTGCTCGACGAGATACTCCTTGACGCGCTCGACGCGCCGCTCGCTCAACTCCTGGTTAAAGGGCACCGAGCCGCGTGCATCCGCGTGCGCTTCCACCGACAACTTTGCGTCCGGATCGTACTCGAGATACTTCTTGAATCCAGCGGCCAGCGTTGCCAGTTCCATCTGCTGGCTCTTGACCAACCCGAGCTGCGGGTGCTTCTCGTCGGGATAGTCTGTGGGATAAAAGACGCTCTGCAGCACGACCTCCGGAATCGCTTCGATCGAGCCGGTAATGTGAATCGCCGCTGTTTGCGTAGCCGAGCCGCCGCAGACGTTCGTGGCGTTCAGCGTGTACGTCGTTGATTCGTCCACCGGGCCAATGTCAGTCTTCTTTGGCTCACCCTTGACCGTCTGACTGCCACTAGGATCGACTTTGCCCACGGGGTCGAGGTTAATCGAATCAGCATTCGATGTGGACCAAGTCAGCGTCGAAGATTCCTGCGTAATGACCCTGTCGCCAATCTTCCGGTAATGGAGTTCCGCCGGATTGGTGGAGAGAGTCGCATCCACCTTCGTATTGACGTCGACCGTCCCGCTTCCCTTGACCGTTCCGCCCGGACCCGATGCGTCGAAGTCGTAGGTCGTGGTCGCGTGCGGTGTCACGGACTGGCTGCCGCTTGTTGGCACGGCGCCAATTCCGCTGATGGTCGCGTCCACCGTTTCGGTCGTCTGCCAAGTGAGTGTCGAGGATTGGCTGCAGTTGATGCTGGTGGGTGCAAGGCTGAAATTGCCGGTCACACCCGCGACAGCGATCAGGTCGCTGATCCACCCGCCCTTATAGCGCGGCTCGCTCGTCAATTTCGCGAGGTTCTGCTTGTCCTTGGCCGTCTGCGCGCCGCTCTTGGACAGGTCGATGGAGACCTTCTTGTTCGCAGCGACAGTGACATCGCCCGCCCAGACGTCGCTCCCATTCTTAGTCACCTCCACGTGATAGGTTCCTGGCGGTACGAGCAGGTTTCTGTGCCACCACCAATCGTGGTTTGTCGCACCTACGTGCCCGACGAAATAGGAAGGAGTCTTGCCGTTCAGCAAGACCGCTGCATGGCTATCGCTTCCCTTGAACTCGATCTGGCCGTAAGGAGCATTCACGGGACCGCCAGTGGCGTCGAGCGTCACTTTCAGGTCGCTCGTTTTACCCGAATCGATGTTGACGTCCTGCGTCGAGGTTTTGTAACCGTAATTCATGACAGCGACCGCGTGCTTCCCCGGGGTGAGAGAGATTGTTTCGCTGCCGTCGCGGATGGCTTTACCGTCCACAAACACATACGCATGCTTCGGAATCACCTTGATCTTCAACTTTCCGTCTTGCGCGAAGCCCGCGGTGGCGCAGAACATCATGGCCACCACAAGGGTTAATAGGTATCCAAGTCGTCGCATCTCCGTCCCTCCTCAGCCGAAATGTCCGTTTTGAACTTCTAGACGGTATTGTACACCCGCCGCCCTGCAGTCCTTATTGCAACCTTAAACTTTGCCGACGTCTATATCTGTTCACTTTTATACAGCCTTAGGGAGATCTTCTCGGCAGGCAGGATTAACTGCTGGTAAGCCGGCTTACCGGACAGTATTCCTGTTCTCCGGCAAATGCGCGTGCATCGACAGTTGGCACAATCGCGGGGTCTCAATGGGGCAGGCTGTGGCGGCAAGTTCGTTGTGCGGAGGGCGGGAGAAGAGTATCATCCGCGGGTTAGAGGTCTACATCGTAAATTTCGGTTACTACCTCGACCGTGCTGCTCAATCGGGGTGTCTGGCCATCCACCGCAGTTCCAGAAATCAAACAGGAGTAAGAGAAATGATGAACACACGATTCTCGCGTTTCGCCTTAACGCTGTTCGCCGGACTGCTGATTGTCGCCGGCGCGCTTCAGACCCCGGCTCAGCAAGCGAACAAGAAGGCCGCCGATCTTGCCCAGAATAAGCCGGAGTCGCTGGGTTTCTCGTCGGAGCGGCTCGAGCGGCTTCATGCGACGATGCAGCAGGAAGTGGACCAGAAGCGGCTTGCCGGCATCGTCACAATCCTGGCGCGGCACGGCAAAGTGGTCGAGGAGCGGACCTACGGCAAGAAAGACATCGCGAGCGGCGCGCCGATGGCGAAGGACACCATCTTTCGCATCTACTCCATGAGCAAGCCCATCACCGGCGTGGCCATGATGATCCTCTACGAAGAGGGCAAATGGCATCCCTCCGATCCGATCGCGAAGTACATTCCAGAGTTTGCCCACCTGAAAGTTTTCAAGGGCGTGGATCAGAGCGGCAACATGATCCTGGAGAACCCTGTGCATCCTCCAACGATGCACGAGCTGATGACTCACACCGCCGGCTTCACTTACGGGTTTTTCGGAAACAGTCTGGTCGACAAGATGTACAAGGACCAGCAAGTGCTGGAATCCAAGTCCCTGCAGGAGATGATCGACAAGCTTGCGAAGATTCCTTTGCTTTACCAGCCGGGAAGCCGCTGGGTCTACAGCGTGTCCATGGATATCCAAGGCTATATCGTGGAAAAATTGTCGGGCCAGTCCCTGCCCGATTTCGAGCAGCAACGCGTTTTGGGGCCGCTCGGCATGAAGGACACGGGCTTTTTTGTTCCCAAAGAAAAGCGCAACCGGTTTGCCACGCTCTATCGAGAAGATCAAAAAGGCGAACTGACCGCAGGAGCGACGGACGGGGGAGTGCCCACCGACTATGCAACGCAGCCAACGATGCCCTCGGGCGGCGGCGGTATGGTCTCTACGGCGGAGGACTATCTGCGCTTCGCTCAGATGCTCCTGAATCGCGGCGAACTGGACGGCGTGCGCATCCTGGCGCCGGCCACGGCACAGCTCATGACCGCAAACCATCTCGCTCCCAGTCTTATGACGGACGATGATCCATTGAACCCCCGGCCCGGCTTGGGGTGGGGCTACGATTGCGCGGTCTTCACGGACCCGCCGCAAGCCGACGTGATGGTTGGTCAGGGCACTTTCTTCTGGCTGGGAGCGGCGGACACGTGGTTCTGGGCCGATCCCATGAACGATGTGATTTTTGTTGGCATGACCCAGCGAATGCTCGGCCCCGAGTGGCCGGATGTGGAGGCGTTGAGCCAACCCACCGTCTATCAGGCGCTCCTGCAGCCGAAGATGTAAGAGAAACTATTCGTCGGGTTGTCGGACGAGCGGCTGGTGCGAAATCTGGAAGTCACGCCGAAGGCGAAGAGTTGCCCGCAATCACGGCCTGCTGTTGTTGCTCAGGCCCAGCTATAGCCGTGCTTCGCCAGGGGCAGGGAACGAATTCGCTTGCCCGTGGCCGCAAAGATGGCGTTGCACACTGCAGGAAGGACGGGCGGCAGCGCCGGCTCGCCCAATCCTGTTGGCGGATTATCCGTGCGCAGGAAATGCACCTCAATCGCGGCAGGCAATTGGTTTATGCGCATAGGCGTATATTCGTGGAAATTGCTCTGCACTGCCCGCCCGCGGTCGATGGTGATTTCGTAACTCATCACGGAGCTCAAACCTTCCAGGACCGCGCCGCGCACCTGATTGTCCGCGTTGCTAGGGTTGATAATCTGGCTGCCAATATCACCGGCTACCCACACATTGTTCACTTTCACGGCACTATTGGAGTCGACGCTGAGTTCCACCACTTCCGCAAAATAGCCACGATGCGAAAACTGGAAAGCCACGCCCATCCCCGTGCCCTTCGGCAAGGTTCGCTTGCCCCAGCCGGATTTCTCCGCAACCAGGCGCACGACGCCTTGCATTCGTGTGGCGTCCAGATTGCCGGAGAAGGGGTCTGGCTTTGCGTCAGGCGTGGCCACCCGCGCGAGGCTCAGTAACTCCAGCCGGAACTCCACAGGATCCTTGCCCGCGGCGTGCGCGAGTTCATCCGTAAACGACTGGAAGGCCCAGGAAAACGCATTGCTGCGCGGCGCGCGCAACGCATACGTTGGCACGCCCAGGGGCATCAGGGACGCGCCGAACTGGAAATTCGGCAGAAAGGTTCCCGGGAATTCGTTGCCGGGAATATTCGCCGAGGGAGCAAACTGCTCTCCCTGGCCGAAAGTCACGAAGTGATTGCGCCACGCTACAACTTTTCCGGAAGCATCCAATCCGCCTTTCAGGAAATGAAATCCCGCGGGGCGATAGTGATCGTGGTGGAAATCGTCCTCGCGCGTCCATAACAGCTTTACGGGTACGCCCGCGCGCTTGGCGATGGCGGCCGCTTCCAGCATGTAATCGTTCGTCAGGCGTCGCCCAAACCCACCGCCCGCCCGCATCATGTGCACGATGATGTCGTCGTGCGGAATCCCCAGGACCTTGGCCACCTGCATACGGCCGGATTCGGGTGTCTGGCTGGGCGACCAGAATTCCAGTTTTCCGTCATGGAAGTGCGCCAGGCAGTTTTCGGGTTCCATCGGCGCATGGGCCAGGAACGGGTAGTCGTAAGCGGCTTCCACGATCTTCGCGGCGGATCGCAGCGCGGCATCCGCGTCGCCATCCTTGCGCAGCGTGATGGCCGGCTCCTGCTTGGAAAGTTCCAAGGCGCGCCGCGCGAATCCTTCGCTGCTCTGTTGCGCGGTGGCGCCCTCGTCCCACTTGATTTGCAGCTTTTGACGCGCGGAGTTGGCCTGCCACCAGGTGTCCGCAAGGATGGCCACGCCGCTGTGCAGTCCAAGCAGCTCCGTCGTGCCTTCAACCACAAACGCCTGCCGCACTCCGGGCAAGGACTTCACATCCTCGACGTTGGCAGTCACCACTTTTCCGGCGAACACCGGGCACTTCTCGTAAACGGCCCACAACATACCGGGAACACGAAAGTCGATGCTGTAAATCGGCTTGCCCGTTACGATGGAGGGAACATCCACGCCGGTGATCGGCTTGCCGATGATTTTGTAATTCTTCGGGTCTTTCAGCGTGACGGAGTTCAAATCCGGCGGCGCCAGGGTCGCGGCTTTTTCCGCCAGCGCGCCGTAAGCCAGCGTACGCTTTGAAGCCGTATGGATTACCCGTCCGGAAGAGGTTTCGCATTCCGATTGCGGCACGGACCACGTCTGCGCGGCGGCTGCCACAAACATCTGCCGGCAGGCGGCTCCCACGCGCCGCAGCGGGTCCCAGTTCGTGGGAGTGGACGTGCTTCCCCCGGCGACCTGTCGCCCATATTTTGTCTCGTCCAGATCCGCTTGCTCAATCCGGACGTCCTTCCAATCCACATCAAACTCCTCGGCGATGATCATGGGAAGATGCGTTTTGACGCCCTGGCCAAGCTCCGGGTTCTTCGCGGTTATGGTGACAATTCCATTCGCCGCCACGCGAATAAATGCCGTGGGAACATAGGCCGGGGTGGGCGGCTGGGGCCCTGCTGCTTGTCCCGCAAGGACGTCCGGGAAAATGGGCACGTGGCAGGCGAGCAAAAAGCCGCCGCCGCTAACCGCGGAAACGCGCAGGAAGGTACGCCGATCAATGGCAGTCGCAAGCATAGGGCCTCCTGACAAAAGACAACGCTTCTTGCTCACGCGTGGTGAACGACTTCAGTTTGACGCCCGCCAGGCCGAAACGGTTTCAGTTGCGAACACCGCTGTCACACCTAATCACTTGTTTTCCGTGCCGGCTGCATTTAAAGCCGGATCGGCAGTTCTGGGGGAATTATGGGGCAAGCGCCCGATTAGCGCTATTTTAAAATGCGTGAGCCAGGCAAGGGCCTGTGTTTCAGCGGTGAAATGAGGAAATTTCAACAGCCGCAAAATTGGCGCATCGTCGCGTTTGTTCAGGCGGAAAAGGCAGTCCCGCGCGTTAACGCCTTGAGTTCGCCAATTTTCCGGGCGACTTGCACGGAGTTTCGGCACGCCACGCTGCACGCATCGCAAAGTCTGCAAGCTTCCAATCCTTTGCCCGCGGGAATTCCGGCAAGCATGGTCCGTGCCATGTCTGCATTGCCGTATTGCAGGGCGTACATGTGCGAACGCATCAACGCCGGGACTTCCACCCGCTTGGGGCAGGCTTCGCGGCACTCGCCGCATTGCTGGCAAAATTCCGCTTGTGCCGTGAAGCTCTTGTCGGCCAAGAATGTATTCTCCTCTTCGGTGTAAGCCAAGTTACCGACGACGGAGAAATCCTGCTCCAGATGCTCATAGGTACTGAAGCCGGGAATCGCCGTGGTCACAAAGTCATGATTGAGCACCCACTTCAGCAGCGCGGTCTGGCTTACCGGCGGAAGCGGCTTCGGCAGGTGGACGTCCGGGCGAACGCTGCCGCCCGCTTGCGTTTTCATGGCGATGACGCCGATGCCACTCTTAGCCGCGCGCTCGATCGTGCCCAAAATGCCGTTGTCGTGCGCCATCGTGTAATTCAACGTGACCAGAACCACATCGAACATATTCAGCCGAATCGCCTCACTGATAACGTCCACGGTCTTGTGCGTGGAAATCCCGATGAAGCGCGTCTTGCCCTCTTTTTTCAGCGTGCGCAATGCTTCCAGCGGACCTTCCGAGTGGGCGTCTTCCACGGAATCCACCGAGTGGTAAAACAAAATATCCACGTGATCCATCTGCAGCCGCTTCAGACTTTTCTCCGTCTGTTCGATGAAGCGCGCCTTGCCGTCCGCGGTGTTGAGCTCGCGATCATGGTCCCGGACAGCCTCCTTGGTGGCAATCGTCACCTTTTCGCGAACGCCCATATCCTTGATGACCTGGCCGACCATCTCCTCATTGCGCCCCCGTTGATACCCGGCTGCAGTGTCATAGTGGCGTATGCCCAATTCGTACGCGCGCCGCAGGAGTCCCGGCACGTCTGCGTTCATCACTCCCATGCTGACAATGGGAAGCGTCATGCCCGTCTTGCCGAGCGTACGCTGCAGGATCGGACCGGATGCGGTAGTCTTCATCGGCGGATTGGCGAAGAGCAGATCAGTCCGCCCCAGGATTCCCGCGGCGCCGGCCAAAGCCAGCGGCTTGACGATGAACTCCCTGCGATTCCACTCGTTCTGGTTTTTCATGGTTGGCTCCTCGAAGTATCACCCTCAGTTTTGACCGCTGCCGTACCCGGAATAGGCGTCAGGCAAGAAAATCTGATTCTTGGGATTGCGCGTTTCTCCCACGCTGGTGATGCGCACGCCGCGCTCGTCGCTGATGGGGCATTTGGTTTCGCAAATTCCGCAGCCGATGCAGAGGTCGGGATTCAAGCGTGGCTGCTTCACCGTCGTATAACTTCCGTCCGGCGTCATCACCTGCACTTCCTGGAACCAAATCGCTTTCTTGGGCGTCGGGCAGTGTTCTTCGCACACGATGCAGGAACGCGCGGAAGCGTAGGGCAAGCAGCGGTTGCGATCGAAGAACGCCGTGCCGATCCGCACCTTCTGTTTTTCTTCGACGATCAGCTTTTGAATCGCATGAGTCGGGCACGCCTGCGAACACAATGTGCACTCGTAGTCGCAGTAACCGATTCTCATTTTCAGCACGGGAGTCCACAGGCCGGCCATCCCGCCTTCGCTCATGGCTGGATGAATCGCGTTCGTCGGGCAAACTTTCATGCACTCGCCGCAGCGAATGCACTTGGCGAGGAATTCGTCTTCGCTCGCTGCACCTGGAGGCCGAATCAAAGCGGGATTGAATTCGCTCGCTTCGCCCATCGCGCTGGTGCGCACCAGGAGCACGGCCCCAATGCCCGCGACTCCCGAGACCAAGAGTGATCTGCGTTTCAGGTCCAACTGCATCGGGCGCGGCGGCCGGAAGAAATTCCGCAGCCACTGGAATGGCGCCGTGAATCCCTTCGCGCCGGGGATGTCCACGCGAAACGTTACGGCATGGTGCGGGCAGGATTCGTGGCAATTCCAGCAGTAGAAACATTCCGAGGGTTTCCAGCCCTCCGCTATATCCGGATTCGCCCCGCCCTGACAGTCCGTAACGCAAAGGCGGCAGTTGTTGCAGATCTCGTCGTTGCGTTGCAGCCGGACGATCGGATTCTTGGCCGCGACGCCGAGCAGTGCGCCGAGGGGGCAAATGTACCGGCACCAGAATCGCGCGCGATAGAGGTTGAGCAGAAGGATGGCGAAAAAGATCAGCGCGATGAGGAACGTTCCATAGAAGTGCGGCTGAGAGGTAGCCAGCACGTGCCTTCGCAGCACTTCATAGATGGGCTCGGTCACTACCGTGAGCCGCGCTTTGCCTACGCCCGGATCGGCCTGATAAATCCAGGTGAAAAGTGATTTTATTCCATCATTCGCCGTGGGATAGAGCACGATGGCCGTGCTCCGGTAAAAGAACGAAAACGGATCGAACCACCCCACCAGATTCAGCCCCAGCAGCGCAGCCACCAGCAAACTGCCTAGAAGATAGTATTTTGATTTTTGCCACTTCGTATAGCCGCCGACGGTAAGACGCGCTTTGGCAGACGACTTCCGCCAGGCGGTCATCATGTTGTGCAGCGTCCCGACGGGGCACACCCAGCCGCAGAACCAACGGCCGAAGATGATTGTTGCCCCAAGGGTGATCAGCGCAAGCAGCATGGACGAGGCAATCTGATGCGAAGCTATCCATGCGGAGAAAAACGCCAGCGGGTCGAGATCAAAGAACAATGTAACGCGGCCGCCGAGCCGATTGATGGGATGGTAGGCCGCCTGAATGAACAAATAGAGGAACAGCAGCATGAACCCGGTCTGGCTTGCCCGGCGGAGCCACACTGGCCATGAAATGTGTTTTTTCTCCATTAGGGTTGGCCCGGTTTCCGAGTCTGCGATTACAATTCCGCCCGCCGCGGTTTCAGAGATTCGAAATCCATCGTTCCGAGTTTGCGATTGCTGGCCTCCACGATGTAACCAATGTCCTGAGGTTTCAGGCCCAGCAGGGTTGCGCCGAACGAATCCACCGCCACCTGATCCACTCCCGCAGCCACGGTGTCCCGGCGCTGCACGTCCGCCAGGTTGCCGCCGCTCGGCCCATTCGCAGTGAGCACGCGCACGCCATCAAGCACCACCAGGTTCGGGCGGAAAAACGCCGCAAGGTCCACTACCGTATTGCTCAAGTCCTGATGGAAGCGGTTGCGCTCGCCGCCCATCACACCCATCAGGTTTTTGATCCCCAGCGTCGCTTTGCAAAGGCCGTGGTTCTTGGCAATAGGAATGTTGATGAATTTATTCACGCCCAGCGCATCGGCATACACATCCCAAGCCGGCAGAACCTTGCCGTTCAGCTTGGTGCTCTTGAATTTGCGGTCGTCCATCACAAAGCAGTCCGCGCCCGCCTTCTGCGCCGCTTCCTGAATTCCGCTGCGTGCAAAAGAAGGCACGGCGGGGTTACACGGGTTGTCGCTCACGATCACGTGCTTCGCGCCAGCCTGGTAACACAGTGCAATCACGGTCGCGACAACGTCTGGATTGGTGGTGGCCGCCTGTTCCGGCTTGCGGTTCCAGCCGATGTTCGGTTTCACCCACACAATGTCTCCGCGGTTCACGAATCGCTGCATGCCGCCGAGCCCGGCGATCGCTTCCCGCGTCAAGCGCTGCGATTCTTCGGCAATTCCGTCGGGCTCCTTTGGGGACGTGCGATAGTGCGCGATGCTCAGCGCCGGGCCGCTCGCCGCCGCGAGCGCATCCCACGCAAACGGGCCAAGTTTCAGCGCCGCGCCTCCCAGCGCCAGCGTCTTCAAGAATGTTCTGCGGGGACAGTCTTTCATGGGGTCGCCTAAGTCTGCGATTCGACGAAAATCGAGCCGCTCCCTCTCACTTCAAATCCTGTGCCGTCTTCTTCAGCAATGCCGCCGCATCGCCCGCCGGGTTTACAACCACAATCAAGTAACGGCCCTGGGCAACGGCAATCACGCTTCCCTCAAATGTGTTGCTGGCCTGAATTGCGCCATCCCCCAAATCGGGGGCCGCTTCGCACTTGCCGCTCTCGCGAAAATATTTTACCAGGGATTCCAGCCTGGTCTTCGCTTCCGCCGGATCCTTCGCCACGGAAATCAGCAGCTTGCTCTCCGATTCGCCTTGTTTATAGCTCACGACGTACGCCGGGCTCAGAAATGGGTGGCCCAGCGGGTCCTTCCGCGTGAACTGTTCCGAGTGTTTCACGCGATGTTCTTGCGGAATCTTTTCCAATAGGGGAGGGAACGCCCGTGTCCCGGCAATCCTCTCCGAGAGGACGCGCGCAAACTGCTCCAACAGATCGTCCGAGCCGGGGCCAAATCCCGCGAGTTTGATGTAGTAACGATCCTGCAGAAAATTCAGAATGCCTTCGTTGCGGTAGGCCTCGATGCCGATGTCCAGAAAGTTGTAGCCTGGCGCACGCTCCGCCGCATACATCCCGAACGCGTCTTCGGAGTTGCCCAGGTCAAAGATGTCCACGGTCAGTTCGGCTTGTCCGCTCTTGAGGTCCTGGTGCAGCAGAACCTGGAAGTCGTAGAGAAGATAAACATCGGCCCCGCCGTCCAGGTATTGATAAAGGTTATCCGGGCCGTAAAACGAGGGAGCGCCTTGCGCGGTGGGATGCCCGGGAAGAGGTTCGCCGACAAAACTCAGCAAATGTTTTTGGGCAAAATCGGATGCTTGCGTGCGGGGAGCGCCGTCGCCGGATGCCGAACTCTGTGGCGGGAAGAATCCTGCTGCCAGCAAGCCACAGATCAGCCAGCTAGTCCTTCGGGCCCAAAACTTCATTGCAACATTCCCTCACCCAGCATCGGCGGGAGCGAAGCGCCGAGGATGGGAACAACGGACTAACGCGAGTTACTTTGTCCAACTACATTATACAAGCTGCTGCGCGTCATGGTGCTGTGCGGTTCGTCACAATGATGCGCTGCTTAGGCGGAACGCAGACCAGAATAGTCCTGATAGACAAGCTGTTAACCTGAAATCCGAAGTTGACCAATTACAGGTGAGCGCATCCTGCTTTGTTTCTATTGATTGAAGTCGAACAATCCAACTTCTCCGAAGTTGCTTGTTCCCGCATCGTCCACAGCCCGAAATCTGTCATTTCGACCGGAGGGACGGCGCTTTTTGCCGTCCCGGAGCGGAGAAATCCCTCTTCAGCTTCAGAATTCAGGGTTAAATAACTCGGTCGCCGAAAGGCAGTCAGCCGCTCGGCAGGGCACCGTTCGCGCCCTACGCAGCCAGTTGCGGATGAGGCGCAAGTTGAATACGTTGAGTAAACTCTGTAGGCTGATGACCTTGCTGCAACGGGGGCGAAAGGGGTCCGGTGACCTTCCCGGCCTTCAAAGCCGGCGATTCGGCCCTTCGCGGGCCGAATGGTGGATTCGACTTCCACACGCCTCCGCCAAAGTCCCGTTGATTCAATTGCCTTTGCGGCGAGACACAACGAAAATTAGGCCCTAGGACCGGGGGTTTTGGACTCAAATTGGACTCAAATTCCTGGGGTGAACCCCTTAGATGG
>DLMH01000095.1 GCA_002478115.1 Candidatus Acidiferrum typicum
CCCCGCGTCTGAGTTCGGTTCTTTGTGGCAACGCGCGTCCGATTAAGCACTAGCGTTTACCAGTCATTGGGTCCCTTGGTTGGTGGGACAGGCAATATGCCAATCGCTAGAAGATTTCCAGACCGACTTCGTCTTCCTGCTCGGAGCCGGCTTTGCCGAGCCAGACCACCCTGCAGCGCACGGAGTGGAACGGTTCGTGATCGAGGATGAGTTCGACCGCCTGGCCACGCCTTTGGTGGAAAGTCCCGCGCAGCCTGAAACCTCCTTTGGAGGAATCTAGGACGAGACAGGGGAGCTTCTTCTGATTGCGGTCCAGATTGATGACCAGGCTGGCGGGCCTCTTCAACACCACCCGCTGCGAGCGGCGGCCCTCGGCGATAGGAAAGCTGGGCATTTTTTCACCCCCGGTCTCGGTGTAGTGATGGTATATACCTAGCCTTCGAGGCTTCCGTCCGTCCCTCACCACCACGCCCTGGATCAAGTCTTTCGGTTCCGAGGTATTGCAGCCAGAGCAGAGATGCGTTCTGATTCGGTTTATGAAGCAGAGAGCTCATGAAAGAAACAGTACCCTGCCTCTTTTGTCTTGGCTTTGTACATTGCTTTATCTGCGCTCTTTAAGAGTTCTTCCGGGGTGCGGCCGTCCTGGGGATAAATGGCAATCCCAATGCTCGCCTTGACTGTGAACGGCACTCCTTCGATTTCGCATGTTGCTGAAATCGTGTTCCTTATTTTCTTGGCGATCTTTTCAACATGGTTTTCTTTCTCAAGGTCGAGTATCAGGTAAACGAATTCGTCCCCGCCTTGACGGCCCACCGTATCATCCGCCCTCACGGAAGATTGAAGTCGCTCAGCGATCGCTCGTAAAACCTTATCTCCAACCTCGTGGCCGTGGGAGTCGTTGACTTTCTTGAAATCATCCAAATCGATGAACAACAGACTCAGACTCAACGAATTGCGCTTTGCCTGAGCCAGCGCATGCTCTAGCCGGTCTCTTAAGAGCGCTCGATTGGGCAGGCCCGTCACCTCGTCGTGAAGACTGCGGCGCCGAGCCTCTTCTTCGGCCAATAAGCTCTCAGACAGCTCTGACTCCAGGGTTTTCCGTTCCGCGATTTCATCCTTGAGCTGTACATTCACCTCGGAGAGTTCCTGTCCACATTTCGCGACTGTGGATTGTACTTGCTCGTTTTGGCTTAATGTCTGCTCTAAGTTCACAGTCGTGGCAGACTTGGTCTCCGGCTCGTTGGAGGTCATCTCTTCACCGTCCTGTGCTTCGCTGGACTGCGCTATGCGGCAAGCAGAATTCTGTAAAGTAACCCGTTCAAACGACCCACGCGTCCCAGTGCAACAGCCGCGGAATCAGGCCCTGTCGCGGGCACGCAGATAGAAACGCTCTCATATCACAGCTTACGGGAAACGTTATCAGTCAGACTGTGCGATTCTGTACAGTGCGGTTTCACTTGAAGTAGCGCGCCTAGCTGCATTCACATGCCTGATTAGCCTCACCGGACATCTTGCTCCTAGTACTCCACTTCTCTGATAACCGCGTTCTCTAAAGGGGAGAGTCAAGAGAAAAACTTCCTCTGCGACTGAGAAGTGAAGGTGTTCGCCGGGCTACCCAGCCCATCTCCCCGCTGCTCCCGCCCCGCCCCCTCATTCCCCGCGCAAGCCCACCAGCACACTTCGCAACGCTGCTGCCACTGCCTCGCCCTTCTGCACTTCCATCCACAATACTCCGCTCGGGTCCAGCTTGATTCCCTTCCGCGACCTCACCACCTTCACCACCGCCGCCGGGTCCAACTGTGTTTCCTTATGAAACCTCAGTGCGATCTTGCTTCCCTGCCGCTCCACCGCCGCGATGCGCAGCCGTTCGCTCATGGATTTGAGCATCGCAAACTCCAGAAGGTTTTCCACGGACTTGGGCAGCGGCCCGAAGCGATCCGCCAACTCCTTGCCCACATCCTGCCTTTCCGCTTCCGTCGCCACAGTCGAAATCCGCTTGTACGTCCGCAGCCGCAGATTCTCGCTCGGGATATACTCCTGGGGAATTCGCACATCCATACCCAGGTTGATCGTCGTGCGCAATTCCGGCGCCCCCTCTTCTCCCTTCAGCTTGGCCACCGCGCGCTCCAGCATCTGCACATACAAATCGAAACCGATCGCCGCGATGTGGCCGTGCTGTTGCCTCCCCAGCATGTTCCCCGCCCCGCGCAACTCCAGGTCCAGCGCCGCGACCCGGAATCCCGCGCCCAGTTCACTGAACTCCTTCATCGCCGCCAGGCGCCGCCGGGCAATGTCCGTCAGCGCGCGTTCCGGCGGCACCAGCAAGTACGCGTAGGCGCGCTGGTGCGAGCGCCCCACGCGCCCGCGCAATTGGTAGAGTTCCGCGAGTCCCAGCCGGTCCGCGCGATTGATCAGAATTGTATTCGCCCGCGGGATGTCCAGGCCATTCTCCACGATCGTCGTCGCCACCAGCACATCTGCTTCATCGCGGATAAACTTCAGCATCACCTTTTCGAGGTCCTTCTCTCCCATCTGCCCGTGCGCCACCACCACGCGCGCCTTGGGCACCAGCTTCATCACCAGGCTGGCCAGCGAATAGATGGACTCCACGCGGTTGTGGATGAAGTACACCTGGCCTTCCCGCGCCAGCTCATTTTCAATCGAGCGCTTCACCACCTCTTCGTCGAACGACGTCACCACCGTCTGAATCGCCAGCCGGTCGCGTGGTGCCGTCTCAATCACGGACATATCGCGCAAGCCCACCAGCGACATGTGCAGCGTGCGCGGAATCGGCGTGGCCGAAAGCGCCAGCGCGTGCACATTCTTCCGCATCTCCTTCAATCGCTCTTTGTGCGCCACGCCAAACCGCTGCTCTTCGTCCACCACCAGCAATCCCAAATCCTGAAACTTCACATCTTTGGACAGCAGCCGGTGCGTCCCGATCACCACATCCACTTTCCCCGTTTCCAAATCCGCCAGCACTACCTTCTGCTCCGCCGTCGTGCGGAAGCGGCTGAGCATTTCGATCCTGGTGGGAAACGCGGCAAAACGCTGCTTGAACGTCTCGAAGTGCTGGAACGCCAACACCGTCGTGGGCGTCAGCACGGCCACCTGCTTGCCGTCCACCACCGCCTTGAACGCCGCGCGCATGGCCACTTCCGTCTTGCCATAGCCGACGTCGCCGCACAGCAGGCGATCCATCGGCGAAGGCTTTTCCAGGTCGCGCTTGATGTCTGCGATCGCCGTCACCTGGTCCGGTGTCTCCTCAAACTCAAACGCATCCTCGAATTCCCTTTGCCAGTTGCCGTCCGGCGAAAGCGCAAAGCCCTGCGCGGTTTTGCGCTCGGCATACAGTGCCAGCAACTGGTCCGCCATGTCTTCCAGCGACTTACGCACCCGCGTTTTGCGCGAAACCCATGCCGTGCCGCCTAATTTGTCCAGCGCCGGGTGCGAGCCTTCCGCGACGCGGTAGCTCTGCACCAGGTCCATGCGTTCCAGCGGCACATACAGCCGTGCGTCATCCAAATAACGCAGCAGCATGAACTCGCCGCGCCGCCCCGCCGATTCGATCAGCCGCAAGCCTTCAAACTGGCCGATGCCGTGGTCCACGTGCACCACATAATCCCCCGGCTTGAGTTCCGCAAAATCGCTGAAAAATCCCGACGTGCGGATGTTCCGTCCGGGGCGTTCCACCGCCGGCGTCACGTCAAACAGGTCCGCGTTGCCGTATAGCGTCAGCTTCGCTTCCGGAAACGCCACGCCTTCCGCGAATGGCGCACGCACCAACAGCAGCGCCGCCGTTTCCGAAGCGCTCTCCGCCGTGAAGCCCGCCGCCGCTTCTTCCGTTTCTCCCAGCACGTAGGGCACTTCGTACTCGCGGCAAATGTCGGCGTAGCGCTCCAGTTCGCCGGTGCTCGCCGCCGTGAGGATCACCGTTCCCCCGCCCGCCAGTTGCGATTTCACGTCGCCCAGGCACGCCACCACGTCCCCGTGATACCGCGTGCTGGACCTCGCGATCAGCTCAAACCGCTTGCCGCCGCTCCCCGCCAGCCCCAGTTGCTCCAGCTCAATTCGCGAACATTTCGTAACCGCGCGCTCCCATTCTTCCTCGCTCCAGAAATAGTCGTTCACCGTCGGCGCGTTGGCTTGCCCGTGGCGCTCATAATTCTCCGTGGCTTGTGCCAGCAGCTTCTTCCCCGCGTCGCGCAGTTTCTCCGGCTCATCCAGAAACACAATCGGCTTCAGCGAGCTTTCCGCCAACTCCAGCAGCGCGCTTCCCGCGGGTGTTTTGTCTCCGCCAAACCAGCTTCCCGGCTCCCACGCTTCTGCCTCCGCGCTTCCCGGCGCGGGCACGCTCCACTCCGTAAGTGGCAGGATCGTCGTCTTCACGACCGGCGCAATCGAGCGTTGCGTTCGCGGATCGAATTCGCGCACGCTCTCCACCGTGTCGCCCAGCAATTCAATGCGCACCGGTCGCGGCGCTTCCGGCGAAAACACGTCCACAATCCCGCCGCGCACCGCGAACTGCCCCGGCAATTCCACCATTTCCGTGCGCGCATAGCCCGTGCTCGCCAGATGCATGATCAGTTCCTGGTGCGCCCCCTCGGAATCCTTTGCCAGCGTGCGCGCCAGCGTCAGGTACACGTACGGATCCTGATACCTCCACAGCGCCGCGGCCATCGGCGCAATCACCAGCGAAACCTCGCCATTCGCCAGCCGGTAAAGCGTCGTCGCTCTCCGCTCCAGGATGTCCGCGTGCGGCGCTTGCGGATCCCACGGCAAGCTGTCGAACGCCGGCAACACCGCCACTCCGCCCGTGGACCCAGGAAAAATTTGCGAAAAAAAACGCAGGCTCTCCCCCAACTGTTCCGCGCGGCGGTTGTTCTCCGTGACAAAAAACGCCGGTCGCCGCAGTTCGTGGGTCACGTGCGCCGCCACCAGCGCCTTCGCCACCTGGTGCAATCCCGAAAGCCCCGCCAGCCCGCCGCTCGCGCGCAGCTCCGCCACCACGCCCTCGATCGAGGCGTGGCGCAGCAAGCCCTCCAATCGCTCCCTGACTGCCGGTAGTATCATTCCCCGATTTTTCTTTTTTCTCTTACTGGTTCTCCCACTCCACCCTGTAGCAGCAAGCAGTTCTAAGTTCTAAGTTTTAAGTCATCCGTATTTCGTAGTTCGCGCTTCGTCTTCCTCTGTGACCTCTGTGTTACAGTCCTTCTTTCCTCGTTTCTCTGATCTTCCTCAACATCTCCGACGTCGAATACCCTGCCCTCACCTCCACGCGCACAACCTTTCCCCCCGCCGCTTCCACTTCCTCGCGTCCCACAATCTGATTCCCCGGCCAGTCCCCGCCTTTTACCAGCACATCAGGCAGCAGCGCCGCAATCACCCGCTGCGGCGTCAGTTCCTCAAAAATCAGCACCGCGTCCACGCATTCCAGGCTCGCCAGAATTTCCGCGCGCTCCTCCGCCGGGAACATCGGCCTTCCCGGCCCCTTCAGCATGCGCACGCTCGCGTCGCTGTTCAAACCCACAATCAGCTCATCGCCCAAGCCGCGCGCCGTTTCCAGGCTTGCAATGTGCCCTGGGTGCAGCAAATCGAAACACCCGTTCGTAAACACCACGCGCTTGCCGTTGCGTTTCTCCTTCCCAAACCGCAAAATGATTTCTTCAAGTGTCAGGACCGCTGGATGCAAAGGTTCACCATGCCCGCTCAACCACGTTGCTGCCGTTCGTTGCGCAAACTGTCAGTTTATCACGCTCTTTCGCGCCCTCGCTCCCGGAGGCGGTCCTCATCATGAAACACAAGAAAGGGCTTCTCGCTGCCACAGGCGTTGTGCTTCTCCTCCTCGGCGCGGCCCTCACCCTCTATTCCGCGCGCGGCTTTACCGTGCGCCACTACCTTGTGAACGCTGGCTCCTGCCCCCTCACCATGGACATCGTCCAAAAATCCGGCTTCGCCGAAGATCCCCAACGCGGCGCCGTCATTCTGTTTCACGGCCTCGCCGCCAACAAAATTATCATGTCCTATCTTGCGCGCAGCTTTGCGGCGCAAGGCCTCACCGTCTACGTCCCCGATCTCCCCGGCCATGGCCGCTCCAACGGCCCCTTTTCTCCCGACCAGGCTGAAACCTGCGCGAGTTCCTTTGTGCGCGGCCTTGCCGCACGCGGCTTGATAGTTCCGGACCACACCATCCTCCTGGGCCACTCCATGGGCGGCAACATCGCTTTGCGTATCGCGCCCCAGATTCGCCCCGCGGGCGTTATCGCCATTTCCCCCGCGCCCATGCAGACCGCGCATGGCGTCTCCGCTGAAAATCTTCTTTACCTTACTCCCCCGCCGCTCCAGCCCAATACGCTCATCCTCGTCGGCCAGTATGAATTCCCGAGCCTGGTCGGGAACGCCGCCGATCTCGCCGCATCGCACCCGGATCCGACCATCGAATTCGCCGCGATCCCCGGAAATTCCCACGTCAGCGTGCTCTTCTCCCCCATCGTCGCCGCAAAAGTCCAGGACTGGACCGCGCACCTCCTCCATCTTCCCAGCGGCGCCGTCATCCCTTCCCGCGCCAATGTTCTCGGCTGCATTCTCGGCCTTTGCGGCATCGTGCTCCTTGCCGGCCCGTTTCTCCGCGAAACATTCGGCGGCGACCCTCCCGCAGAGCCGCGATCCACCTCTCTTCCTTCCCTCCCGCGCCTCTTTCTCGAATTCACCGCCGTCTCTCTCGCCGTGATTTTTCTTCTTCGCTATTGGATGCCGCTTCGTCCTTTGCCTCTCTATCAGGGCAACTATTTCGCCAGCTTTTTCCTCCTCGC
Organism: Candidatus Acidiferrum typicum; assembly: GCA_002478115.1. Taxonomy (GTDB): domain Bacteria; phylum Acidobacteriota; class Terriglobia; order Acidiferrales; family UBA7541; genus Acidiferrum; species Acidiferrum typicum. The sequence continues at coordinate 6,813 of DLMH01000095.1, forward strand.
GGGACTCGCTCTGCTCCTGCTTCATCCCCGGCTAGCCCAATCGCAATTCTCTGCCAAGCCCCTCGTGCTTCTCTCCGCGGCATTCGCAGCGTTCCTTCTCCATTTCCTCATTACCGGCTGGTTCGACCTCACTTTCTCCTACGCTTGGCTAACCGTCCACCGCTGGGCGCGCTTCCCCGTCTTCTTTCTCGCCGTCTTCCTCTTCTTTTACGCCCTCGAGGCCCTTCTCGGCCCCGCCTATGATGTCCGCCCGGCCCGCCGCCTTATTCTTTCGCTGCTGCTTCTCGCCATTGTCTGGCTCGCCCTGGTCGGCGGCGTACTTTATCTCCACAGCGGCGAGATCCTGCTGGTGCTGCTCGCTCCGTATTTCGTCCTCGTCCTGCTCCTCATCCGCATGGGTGCTCAATTGATTCGTCGCCAGACTGCCTCCCCGACAGCCGCCGCCCTGTTCGGTGCTATACTCCTTACAGGTTTTTGCCTGGTGCTCTTCCCGCTGTCCTAAGAGCTACCGGGCGCCCGGTATTATTGCTATCCTCCCCGCGCTGGAGACGGATGCTTAAGCTTTTTGCTTTGCTCTGTGTGAATTAACGGATGTCTGAAATTGTCATTGTCGGCGGTGGGCCTTCCGGCGCGATGTGCGGAGAGCAACTTGCGCGCACCGGCCATTCCGTGCACATTTTCGATGAACACCTCGCCTGGGAGAAACCCTGCGGGGGAGGGCTCACCTACAAAGCGACGCAGTGCTACCCGTTCCTTCTGGATAATCCGAGTCCAAAAAAGCTTGTTCACAACGTCGAAATCATCAGCGCCGAAAATCACCGCGTCAAGCTCGACCTCCAGCATCCCATCGTCATCTATTCACGCACCGTTCTGAACGGCATGCTCCTTGATCGCGCTCGCGAAGCCGGCTGCCAGGTTCACCGCTCCCACGTCCACGAAGTGGATACCGCCTCCGACAAGCCGCGCTACTCCATTGATGGCCAGTGGCGCGCCGCCGATTTCCTGGTCCTGGCCGCCGGGGCCCGCAACCAGTTTCTGCCCGGCACGCGTCCACTGCAGCGCGATGAGCTCGAGATGACTCAGGGCTACTTCGTGCCGCAAACCTCCGAGGAAATCATCATCAAGTTTCTTCCCGATTTCGAGGGCTACATTTGGTCCTTCCCCCGCGCCGACCATCTCTCCCTCGGCATTTGCGGCAGCATGAGCGCGCACACCAGCAGCGAACTGCGCTCGCATCTCCATACTTTTGCGGCCTCCGAGAAATTCGCCATCGAATCCGCCAAGTTTTACAGCCACGTCCTGCCCTCGCCCCAGGTGCGCACCTTCTCTGATCGCAGCGTCATCGGCAGGAACTGGGCGCTCATCGGCGACGCCGCCGCCTGGGTTGATCCCCTCACCGGCGAAGGCCTTTTCTATGCCATGCGCTCCGGCGAACTCCTTGGGAAGTCCCTCGCCGAAGGCTGCCCCGACAAATATCCCGCGCGCGTCAAAGCCTCCTTCTCCGCGGAACTCGAATTCGCCGCGCGCATCGTCCGCCGCTTCTACCGCGGATCGTTCCTTGGCTGCTCCGTCACCACACGCATGGTGCAATTCCTGCAGCGCAACGCCGTCTTCCGCCAGCTTCTCTCCGATCTGATCTGCGGCACGCAGGACTACACCACGCTCAAGCAGCGCGTCCTCGGCCATCTCGGCGGCACGCTCAGCCAGTTCGTCTCCAGCGTCCTCAATTTCGAGCGTCCCGCCTCCAAACTCCCCACCGTCACCCCCGCCGCCGATTAGCCTGGATTTCTACAAAGGTTCAGCTTGGCATGAAGAACCTTATAGCGGCACAACACTGTGGCACAGTCACTCCTGACTGTGCTCTTGGGTTTACTTTGGAGTGCGGCGGCTCGCCGCCGCTTTTACGGCTGCATGCCCCGCCAACAAACCATAATTCCTCCACCCGCCGTGCCTCAGGCACAGCCACTCCTGCTATTTCCGGCGTATCATAGTCGGAGTGCCGCCGCTCCGCTCACCACATTCACCGCCGCGCCTCCAGCGGCCCGGAAGGAAACATTCCCGTGATTACGAGAAGAGGATTTTTGGGTGCGCTTTCCGCTCTTTCTGCTTCTGGCCTTTTGCCTGCGCGCGGAGTCGCACATGAACGAGAGGGGAGCGCGTCAACGCCGTCATCGGCGTCACTGGTGAGCGAAGATGTGACGCAGTTCGTGAAAATCGCCATCGGCACCGGCGGCCATGGCCACACCTTCCCAGGCGCAACCATGCCCTTTGGCATGGTCCAGCTTAGCCCGGACACTTTCGACGAAGGGTGGGACTGGTGCTCGGGTTACCACTATTCCGATTCTTCCATCATGGGTTTCAGCCACACGCACCTGAGCGGCACGGGCGCCTCAGACATGCTCGACATCCTTTTGATGCCCGGCACCGGGCCCGCCAAAACGCTCCCCGGCGCTCGCGAGAACCCCGGCGAAGGTTATCGTTCGCGCTTCAGCCACGACGACGAAATCACGGAAGTGGGTTACTACTCGGTCTTGCTCCGCGATTTCCACATTCGCGCCGAACTCACCGCCACGGAACGCGCTGGAATCCAGCGTTACACCTTTCCGAAGAGCGACACCAGCCATTTCATCATGGATCTCCACCACCATTGGGGAGGCGCTGAAATATTGTCGTCTGAACTCAAAATTCTGGGTGACGACACGATCGTCGGCGGCCGCAGCGTAAATGGCTGGGCGCCCGGGCGTCAAATCTATTTCGCCATGAAATTCTCCAAGCCTTTCTCGTCTTCGCAAATCGTCTCCGAAGAAAAACACGTCGACCCCTCCGTCAAGGAAGCCAGCAGCAAATCCCTGAAGTGCCTCCTGCACTACAAGACCGGCGAAGGAGAAGTGATTCTCGTAAAGGTGGGCCTCTCCGGCGTCAGTACCGAAGGGGCCATGAAGAACCTGGAAGCCGAGATCCCCTCCTGGGATTTTGACAAGGTGCGCCACGACGCGCACGAAGCCTGGCAGCGCGAGCTTTCACGCATCCGAATCAAGACCTCCAATCGAATCCACAGGGAGATTTTCTATACCAGCTTGTACCACACGAAAGTTGCCCCGACCTTGTTCGATGACGTTGATGGGCAGTATCGCGGCATGGACGGCGAGGTTCATCGCCTGCCGCACGGGCTTCACAACTACAGCACCTTTTCCCTCTGGGACACCTACCGCGCAGCTCATCCGCTGTTCACGATTGCGCTGAAGGAACGCGTTCCGGATTTCGTCAACTGCCTGATTCGCATGGCCCAGGAAAGTCCCGCCGGCATGCCCGTGTGGCCGTTGCAGGGCAAAGAAACGGGCTGCATGACCGGTTATCACTCCGCCGCTGTTATTGCAGAGGCGCTGGCGAAGGGCTTCCAGGGCATCGATTTCAGCAAGGCCTATCCCCCCATGCGGCAGCGCACCATGATGGACGACTACCGCGGCCTCAACTATTACCGCAAACTGGGTTTCATCCCCTGCGACAAAGAGGAGGAATCCGTCAGCAAAACCATGGAGTATATCTACGACGATTGGGCCGTGGCCCATGTGGCCCAAGCCGTGGGCGCAACCGACGATGCCAAACTCCTCCTCGAACGCTCCAGGAACTACCACAACCTCTTTGATCCCAAGGTGGGCTTCATCCGGCCGCGCATGGCGAACGGAGACTGGTCCGAGCCCTTCGATCCCACCGAAATGGGCTTTTCCAAAAAGTGGCGCGATTACACCGAATCCGATCCCTGGGAAACGACCTTCTCCATCCAGCACGATCCCAAGGGCTACATCGAACTCTTTGGCGGCCGCCAAGCCTTCCTCGACAAGCTCGACGCTCTTTTCACCGTGAGCTCGCAGCTTCCTCCCGATGCCCCACCCGACATCGCTGGAATGGTTGGCCAATACGCCCACGGAAACGAGCCCTGCCACCACATGGCCTATCTCTATTGCTACGCCGGAGCCCCCTGGAAGACGCAGGAACGTATCCGCAGCTTGCTGGAGATGGAATACGACAATCAGCCCAACGGTCTTGCCGGGAATGAGGATTGCGGGCAAATGTCAGCGTGGTATGTGATCAGCGCGCTGGGTTTCTACGCCGTCGATCCCGTCAGCGCGAACTATGTCTTCGGCACTCCGCTGTTCGATCGCGCTGAAGTTGACCTGGGCGATGGTAAGCGCTTGATTGTCGAAGCTCACCGCCGCTCGCCCGAGGACAAATACATTCAGTCCGTAACATTCAACGGCAAGCCCTACGAAAAGCTCTGGTTTCGCCATGCGGATATTGTGAATGGCGCAACGATCGTGTTTACCATGGGCAGCGAGCCCAACAAGCAATTTGGCGCTGCGGAGGGTGCCACTCCCCCCTCGCTCACAGCCTAGCGTAGTGTCCCAAAGGTTCGTTGCATTTCTCTTTAGCCCACATTTCTCACAGCTT
>DLMH01000058.1 GCA_002478115.1 Candidatus Acidiferrum typicum
ATCCCGTCCGGCTACTCGGTTCACGGAGAAAGCTCAGCGGTCACTTGCGAAGCCATCATGAACCGTGCCCCGGTGGCCGTGGTGCGGCTGAATCACGACGTGCCGCCCAAGCTGGAGGACATTATCAACCGGGCGCTGGAGAAAGATCGGGAACTACGGTATCAGCACGCCTCCGAAATGCGTTCCGAGCTGCTGCGGCTGAGGCGGGACTCTGAGAGCGGACACCGTTCTGCGGCAGGTTCAAGCGCTGTGGCAGTGGCAAGAGTTCCTGCGGCTCGGGTAGGGAAGCTCTGGAAGATTGCGGTCCCTGTTCTGCTGATTGCCTTGCTCGTATCTGGTGGACTTTACTACCGCTCGCATCGAAACAAGCCGCTAACCGAGAAGGACACCATCGTTCTCGCCGATTTTGCCAACAGCACAGGAGACCCGCTCTTAGACGACACGCTGAAGACGGCGCTCACCGTTTCCCTGCGGCAATCGCCTTTTCTCAACCTACTCTCTGACACGGTGAAATGCTTAATCGGTTGGGCCAATGGGACAAGTCAGCGGTGGAATGCCGCGAGTCACTGCGGCTGAACCCAGATGAAGGGGACATCGCTTCATTCCTTATAGGTGACGATCTCTTACTTAACCGATTGGATGATGCCAAGGCGGTGTACGAGCAGGGGCGGGCACGCAAGCTACAAAACGGTTTCCCAGACTCTATTATGTATTCACTTGCCTTTGCAGAGGGGGATGCCACGCGCATGCAGCAGTACTTCGACGCAAGTATGGGCAAGCCGGGGATTGAAGACATTCTGCTGACCATGCGATCCGATGTTGAGTCCTATTACGGGCGTTTGGGAAAGGCACGAGAATTTCGCAACGGGCCGCGGAATCGGCCCGAAAAAACGGCGCCAAGGAAACGGCCGCACTTTGGCAGGCCTACGCCGCATTGCACTAGGCTGAGTTCGGTAATGCCGTTGAGGCGTCGCGGCAGGCTGAAACCGCCTTGTCACTGACACCGGGACGCGATGTGCGGGTGCTGGCGGCGATGGCTCTGGCACGAGCCGGAAACACCACAGAAGTCACCAAGCTGGCGGACAGCCTGAGTCAAGAATTTCCGTTGGACACGCTGATGCAGCGCAATGTGCTCCCGACGATACGCGCTATGCTTGCGCTCAGCCGGGGGCAGGGCGAGCAGGCGTTAAAGCTGTTGGCAGAAACCTCCGAGTATGAGTTGGCTATTCCGGAAGCATTCAATACCACGCAACCAACCATGCACCCGATCTACGTGCGCGGGCAGGCTTACCTGAAGGCCGGGCAGGGACAACAGGCCGTCGCTGAGTTTCAGCAAATGATTGCGTTTCGCTGGATGGAATACCCACTGAGGGCGCTGGCGCGGCTCCAACTCGGTCGAGCCTACGCGATGGCGGGCGACACCGCCAAAGCCAAGGCGTCATATCAGGACTTCCTCACCCTCTGGAAGGACGCCGACCCCAACATCTCGATCCTGAAGCAAGCGAAAACCGAGTACGCGAAGCTGCAATAGTTGTTTGTCCGCGCTGCAATTGACCTTTGCTTCCCATCCGACCTAACATTCCCCTTCGATGGTCTTCCACGACAGGAACGTGTACGGCACTTTTCACGATTCAGTTCTTTGACAGGAGGGCACCATGTGGCGAGAACGGGCGCTGAAAATCGTGCTAGTGTTGGTGGGATTGCTCTTTTCGGCTGGCGTTTATCCACTGATCGGCTCTTTGTTGCATCCGGCTGACTCGGACACTGGCGACACGATGATGCTCAGCCTCTATGTCGCGCTCGGAATTTTCCTGCTTATCGCAGTGCGGAATCCACCAGCACATCGCAGCCTGATCGCCTTCGCAGCATGGTCAAACTTTGCCCACGCAGTGGCAATGTCGATACTCGGACTCGAAATTCCGAACCAACGCACAGGATTTCTGGTCGGATCGGGTGTGCTTGTTGTCATCGGTGTAGTCCTGATCGCGCTGGCTCCGGCGAAGCAGTCAGGCGAGCGGGTATCGGCAGCCGTTATGTAGGCTCGCACTCCAAGAGCGCACGCTTGATTTCGCTGGAATAAAGAGAACGAGTATGAGCACAGACTGACCATGACGGACCGGATCACAGAAGCGTCGCCGCGTTTTAAGGCTAGGATGGCCGGTGTCTTTCAACTGCTCGAAGCCGTGACGGCATCATTCCCCGGGGTATTCGTTCTCGGCAGGCTTGTTGTCGATGGCAACGCCGCCGCTACAGCGGCCAATATCGTGGGACACGAGCGGTTGTTTTGGTTGGGGTTCGCATCCTCGCTCATTGGGGTTGCGTGCCATGTCGCTTGGGCGCTTCTGATGTATGAGTTGCTTAAACCTGTGAACAAGAGCCTCTCTTTACTCGCAGCGTTCTTCGTTCTCGTGTGCTGCGCTATGCAGGCTCTTACCAGCCTCTTTTACCTCGCTCCTTTGCTCATCCTCCAAGGAGGTAGCTCGTTGAGCGCATTTACGGCGGAACAGTTGCAGTCGCTGGCGCTCATGTTTCTCAAATTGAATCAATACGCCTACAACATCGACCTAGTCTTCTTCGGATTATGGTGCGTCCTGACAGGCTACCTCATTTTCAGGTCGACCTTCCTGCCTCGAATTCTGGGAGTGCTGTTGGCGATCAGTGGTTTGGGTTGGGTGATCTATCTGTACCCGCCGCTCGCATACCATCTGTTCATCCCCTACATCGCGTCCGCCTCCGCCCTCGGGGAAATACCACTGGAGTTCTGGCTCATCGTGATGGGCGTGAACGTTCAACGATGGAAGGAGCAGGCCAGCACTGCGCGGTCGAGTGACGGGGCATCCTGAAGTTGAGACCGATGGAGCATGCCCAGTTTTGAAACTCGTGGCGTGCAGTATCAGCTTTCCGCACCAACCGTCGTGCATGACCCCACTCGGCAACGATTCCCACTTTTCGTGCGTATAGTCCTCGGGATCATGGGTGCGAACGATTTCATGCAGCTTTCAACCTCTCGCGCACAAGGGTAGGGTTTACTTGTTGTACATCTCGTAATGCGTGGAGCACGGCTCTAGCTCGATCAGGAAATCCTTGTCGAACTCGTAGTATTTCGCCACGCTAATGTCGCCTCCGGCGAAGGCACGGATCGCCTCCTCGGATTCCCAGAAGGTGATCATCAGAAAATGTGCAGTATCGCCCTCCACACGACGTAGCGCGTAAGCGCCCTTGTTGCCGGGGGTCGAGCGGTAATCGGGTATGGCGATGGTTCGCATCAGGCTTAGGTACTCGTCACTTTTGGTCGCGGGGGTCGCGCCATGCCAGATTCGGGTGATCATACGGAACTCCTTGGGTATCATTTGCGTCCAGAACTCTTAGATGTCGCAACCGGGCGCTTGCACCCGCGACCCCGGTCAATGATTGAAAAGTTAGCCTTGCGATTGCGATCCACCCGGTATGCGGTGCTAGCCTATCGTCATGCAGAAGCCCGT
>DLMH01000202.1 GCA_002478115.1 Candidatus Acidiferrum typicum
ACCTTTAGTCTGTCGTCTCCAACATTTTCCGATCACTGGCCGTAGAGATTTATCAACATGTACACGGGCCGGAACCTCTTAACCGCTTGCCATGAGCCGAGCTTGCTTGGGAATATGCGCGGCGTTGTAGCAAATCGGGATTAGACTGTGATTCAAGAGGAGGAGACACAATAACTCAAATCGTAAGGGTGTTGTCCGGTTAGCGTTTGAACGAAGCCGCGCGTCGGCTTCGTTCAAGTCGGAATCCCGGATGAGAGGCTGGTCGACCTCGCGGTCCAGAAACGACATTCGAGGAGATCGAAGCCCGAGCGGCTTTCCCTACCCGCTGTCATAAAAACGTAATACTAATCGCGATGAATGGTGGCAAAAGTCGAACAATCAGTGAATAAAGAAGGAGAAAGTGATTCGTCGGGTTTAGTCGCAACTTGCTGATTTCTTTCGATTAGTGCCAACTCCGGCAAGTTCTGATGAAGTTGGTTAATCGGCTGTTAACCGAAATGTTGGAGGTTCGAATCCTCCCCGGGGAGCCAACTCCTTTGTCATGCAGAGAGTTGTGAACATTGTGAAGGAAATTTGGCCTTCCACGGGGAAATATCGAGTTCGCGAATCGCGATTAATGAAGGAGAAGGAAAATCAACTGTGACGGGTGTCTCTACGGCTTACCAGATCAATCGCGGTCAAACCGAGCATTCGGCTCGCGACCGAATGCATGGCATGTGAAGTGGAATAGGTGGTGCGGAAGTTATTCAGAGGAAAGTTCTTCTGGGTACCGTGCCCGCAACTAAGAGTGGCCGTCATAAAAATGTAGTAGGTAGTTTGGGGTCCCGGAGACGCGGAATCGTTGTTGGTGGCTGCGATAGCTGACATCTCTAGCCGCGAGCATTGAGGGAAGCCGCCGAATAGCTGCGAGTTCTCCCGGCATTGCGCTGAGGCCGAAGCTGCAGATCGCCCCATCCAACGACTGCGGGGGCAAACTTAACGTTTCCAATAAATGGTGAAATCTGCGTTTCGCCCAACGTAAACCTCAATGCACCGAAACGCTCCTTTCGTGCACAGTTCGCGGACAGACCAAAACGAGAGGTTGGGGCAGAGATGAATCTAGTGAGTGCTTTGCAATCAGAGGAGAAGTTGCTGGACGTCAGGGGATTCGAACCCCTGGCCCCCTGCTTGCAAAGCACCAGAGCCTTTTCTCACGACTCCATTCGTTATCTTGGTTTCCAAGATTTTCAATAACTTCGGGAATCTGCTTTTCGCTCAAGGCTAACCCCAATCCAGTGAAAACGTTTGATTCGTGCACAGTTCGCGCGCAGAGGTAGTCCAGCACTCCCGGAATCATGTAAGCGTCACCTCACGGTACGGCGCCGCAAAACCTCGAGGATTCCTGTCATCAGCATTGCCGGTGTCGGAGGGCACCCGGGGATATAGCCGTCAACGGGAATGACAGCGTCCACGCCGCCGACGACAGCGTGGCTGCCTGCAAAGATGCCCCCACTGCATCCACAGGCTCCCACCGCCACCACAAGTTTGGGAGATGGAACGGCCTCATACGTAGTCTTGACGGCTTCAGCCATATTGCGAGTGACCGGCCCGGTGACCAGAAGCATATCGGCATGTTTGGGAGAGGCGACGAAATGAATCCCGAATCGCTCCAGATCGTAGTATGGATTCGTGAGCGCGGAGATTTCCGCCTCGCACCCATTGCACGAGCCGGCGTCCAACTGGCGGATGTTTAGGGCCTTTCCAAAGAGGGACCGAATCTGTCCGCGCACCATTTCTGGATTTGGGCGCGGGGGAGTGATCTCTGTGTGCGATTCAAGATCCCACAGCCGCGCCAAATTCGCTTTCGGCAATCCGCACCAGGTGAACCGTGGCGCTGTAACTACTGCTCCCTCACTAGGTTCCTCGCACCTGCCGCAACCGATGCACTCGGCGTAGGACAATTTTAGACAAGGCCGGTCTCCAAGTTCTCCCATGCTGAACGCCGTCGTGGGACAGACTTCAACGAGCCTCTGGGCGATGGCAGGTGTCAAGCGTGCTGAGGTGACATCGGGCATGCGGCTTCCGTCGCAGTTCCCCAATAGAGCCTCGACCGGGATCACTCGGTTTGGCTGTTGCAAGCTTCGCTCGAGCACCTCAAAAATCATCGGTCACATCCGGAGTAGGAGAGATTGAAACTCTTGTTGATCAGCGGGAAGTCCGCAATGATGTTGTCCGCAATGGCAAAGGGCATTGCGGGCCAATTCTGGAACGACGGCGACTTAATGTGGCAGCGGGTGAGCCGCCCGTCGCTCCCTTCCAACCAATAATAGAGTTCACCGCGAGGTGACTCAACCGCCGAGGAGCCGTGCATCTCTCCGTCAAGTTCTAGCGGGGCCAAGACACTTCCAATTGGCAGAGCACTGGCAATCTGCTGAATGAGACGAGCGGAGATCGCCGCTTCCTTAATGCGAATCTTGGCACGGGCCATCACATCTCCGTAGTGCGTGACGGGAACCTCAAACTGCGCACTCTTGTAATGCCCGTAAGGGTGATCGCGGCGCACATCGAGATCGATGCCGCTCGCGCGCGCAACGGGTCCGACTACGGCGAGGTCGCGCGCTACTTCCGGGCTGACAACTCCAGCCGTTTCAAACCTGTTCTGGATCGAGGGTGTCTCCAAGATGACACGAGCGAGGTCCGCAAACTGGCGAGCCGCTAGTGAAACAGCCTGACTCAACCCCAAAATCTTCCTCGACTCCAGATCGAACCGGAGACCGCCCGGGACCGCAATCCCACGCCAATATCGCGTTCCGGAGCAATCCGCTGAGGCACGAAGCAGGAATTCCTTGATGCGTGTCGCATACGCGGCCGCAACACTGAAACCCACGTCGGTGCACAACCCACCCAGATCCGAGATGTGAGAGACGAGCCGTTCGAGTTCGAGACCAATCAGGCGAATGGCCGAGGCCCGGGGCGGAACTTCAGCCCGGCATGCGTTCTCCACCGCCTGAGAGTACGCAATCGCATGGGCAAAGCAATTATCGCCAGAGACGGACTCCGCAATCATCGCTCCGGCATTCACGAGGCTGCCTTCGAAAAGCTTTTCGGTGCCTTTGTGCGTGTAAAAATGCCGCAACTCTAGATGTAAGACAGTGTCGCCAACGACGCTGAACCGGAAGTGCCCTGGCTCAATAATCCCCGCGTGCACAGGACCCACAGCCACTTCCGCGACACCGTCGCCCTGCACCGTGAGGAAACGGTACTCACGCGACGCCCATGGGACTTGATTCACGGCATCCACCATCGGATGCACACCTTCGGGCCAGTTTTCATGGAACACGAGGGGTCGCAGGTCGGGATGTCCCGTTATTTCGATGCCGTACTGATCGTGGAGTTCCCTCTCATACCAAGCCGCGGAGGGAAGCTCGGGCACAATCGAGCGGACGGGACCGCTGGCCGCCACCATCGTCTCCCAATACTTCGCTTCTCCGACATCAAAGACATAATGGACACGCTTCTCGCGATCAGATCCAAGACTGCCGAAAACGGTGACAAGACGCGCCACAGATTCAGTTTTCCCGCGAGGGAGCACCAGCGGCGGTCCGCCAGAGCCTCTTTCGCCGCTTGGGACTGCTCCTGGCGTGTTCTCGTTCATCGCATCACCGCAATAGCTTCCTGCAGAAAGACTCCGAAGAGATGAGGAATCCGGGCCCCAAAGACGAGGAGGCAAAAGGCGGCGATTCCCATCACAGCGTACTCGGACGGAATCAGTTTTGGACTCGAAGGGACGCCAGCCGGCTCACCACCCAGCAAGCGGAGAAGATGGAAGGCGAAGCCGCCGAAGACCACGGAGAGCATAACCAAGAACAGGCCCACAACCAGGAATCGGGCTTGGCCGAAGGCTTCGGACAGAATGGCGAACTCACTGATGAACAGACCGAAGGGCGGCAGGCCCACAATTGCTAGGCTTCCGACGACCAGAGCCGCGCTCGTCTGCGGCAACGTGCGGCTCATACCGCTGATGCTATCCATGCGCAGCGTCCCGAAGTTGTGCCGTACATTGCCAGCACTGAAGAAGAGCAGGGACTTTGCCACGGAGTGATTGAAAGTGTGCAGCAGTGCGCCGAAGAGTCCCAGCGGGCCTCCCAATCCCAGCCCAATGGCGATGATTCCCATGTGCTCCACGCTGCTGTAGGCCAGGAGGCGTTTCAGATTGCGTTGCACCAGGATGAGTAAGCCGGCAACAACCATGGACAACAGCCCAAAGATGAGCAGCAACGTATGCGGAAAGGCGGGCCCCGTGGCATGGGAAACGATGACCTCATAGCGCATGACGGCATACATGGCGCAGTTGAGGAGGACAGCCGAGAGCAATGCGCTGATGGGCGTAGGTGCTTCGGCGTGGGCATCCGGAAGCCAGCTATGCATGGGCACGAAGCCGATCTTCGTTCCATAGCCGACGATGACAAATACGAACGCCAGCTTCACCAAGTGCGGGTCGAAGCCCATTCGCGGGACCGCATCCATCAGAGAAACCCAGTCCAGCGCTGCAGCCGGATTCATGCCTGCCTGGACGGCGGCCAAATACAACACAATGGTTCCGAACAACGCGAATGCGATTCCTACCGTGCAAACGATCAAGTACTTCCACCCGGCCTCGACCGCCCCTTCCGTATTGTAAAAACCGACGAGGAGTGCGGATGCCAACGTCGTTCCTTCCATCATGATCCAGAGTAGACCGAGGTTTGCCGACAGACAGACGCTGACCATCGTGAAGAGAAACAAGAAGACGAGCGCATAAAACCACCGCGGCGATGAAAACCGTCCTTCTGGTATGTGACGCAGGTAGCCTGATGCATAGACCAGGACCAGGCCAAAGATAAAGGCTATGTTCATGAGGAAGAACGAACTCAATCCATCCGCGCGAAGATAGCGGCCCAACTGCTGCGGTCCCTGCCTGTGGACCTGCCAGACGAGTGCGCTTAGCGAGGCAATTTCCAAGGCCCCTATTGCGAGCGCGGCACGCGTGGCCACACGGCGGTCCCGGAAACCCAGAACGAGCACGGTGCCCAGCAACGCGAAGATCAATGGAAGCAGGAGTATCATCCGCCTAACCCCGGAGCCGCCGCAGCTTGGACACGTCCAAATGGTCAAAGGTGTCGCGGATGCGAAATGTAAAGATTCCCATAAGCAGCAATCCCACGAGAATATCGAAAAAGATTCCAATCTCGATGACCAAGGGCATGCCGAACGTCGTTATTAAGGCCGCCAGAAAGATCCCATTCTCCAGGACGAGAAGTCCCAGCATCTGCATCAGAGCCTTTTTCCGGCTAACCATAAGAAACGAACCCGTCAGAATCAGAGCCACGGCCGCAGCCAGAGCATCCTCCGGAACGTGCACCGTCTGCCCAAACGAATGAACTGCCGCGTACGACAGGTAAATCATCGCACCGGCAATAAATACGGACTGCGTCGGAGTGGTCGAAGCCTTCACGTCGCGCGGTGATTTCAGCCGGTCCACCAATCGGAAAAAGGCATACGGAATGGCAATGACTTTAATCAGTAAGACCAACGCGCCAACCACGTAGGCCGCCGCCAGTTTCTCCCGAACTCCCATGGCGAAAACCTCCGCTGTGATGATCGCGGATTGCAAGCTGAAGAGCAGAACACTCGTCGAGATGCGGCGCGCCACAACCATGAGGAGAACCGTCAGGAAGAGAAAAACGGAGAATGAACTCAGAAACTTGCCCGTCGCAATTGCCACCAGTCCCATTTCGCTACCCCTTGACCAACGTCGTAAAGATCACCGCGAGTGCACTAACTGCAGCAGCAACTCCCAGAAAATCCGGGACGAGATACATGCGGAGCTTGGCTACCACGCTCTCAACCAACGCCAGCAGAATCATCAAAACTGTAACTTTGGCCAAATACAACAGCAGCGCGGCGCCCGTACCCCAAACCGAAACGGTTGACGCCATTCCCCAGGGCCCGAAGAGGGAAATCAAGAGCGCCAGCAAGGCGTGGAGCTTGACGGCGCTCGCCCACTCGACCAGAGCCAGGCTGGGTCCGGAATATTCCAGAACCATTCCCTCGTGGATCATCGTCAACTCGAGATGGGTGGTCGGATTATCTACCGGCATCCGTCCCGTCTCGGCGAGCACCACCATGGCAAGAGACGTGAAGGCCAGAATATGCACGGCCGAAATGTCAAAAACGTTCCGCTGAAGCGTCCACATGACCATTCCGGCGATGTCGGCGTGGGCTGCCAAAATGGAAATCGCGACCAAGCCTAACAAAAACGGAGCTTCGGCTAGCGTGGAAACCAGTGCCTCGCGGCTGGCCCCCATACCGCCGAATGCGCTACCCCCATCCAACGCCCCCAAGGACAGAAAAAATCGCCCCAGCGCTAGCACATACACAAGAAAAAAGAAATCGCCACGGGAGGCAAGTAGCGCCGAAGGGTGTACCACCGGAACGAATGCGACCGCACATATCGTAGTTCCGAACAGCACCTTGGGCGCGAAGCGAAACACCCACGATGCGGATGGAGGGACGAGGTCTTCCTTGCGGAAGAGCTTGGCAATTTCAATGTAAGGGCGCCAGATGCTGGCCCCCTGGCGTCGCTGGATCCAAGCTTTGATCTTGCTGACGATTCCGCTGACAAGCGGGGCCCCCAGAACGAGAATCAATGCCTGGAGCACGTTGATTACCGTGGTCATCTCTGAAACCTCAAGAAAGTAAGTAGCGCAACCAAAGTGAGAAAAATGTAAAGCAGATACACCTGAATATTTCCCGTCTGCAAGCGCCGCAACTGATGCGCCGCAGAAACAATGAGGTCAACGAATGGCCGGTAGAGTGCCTTTTCGTAAGAGGTTGTACGGACCGAACGATAGGAGATTGATACGGGGAAGTAAGGCTTGTCGGTGGGAAGTTTGTCGAGCTTGCGGTCGGGCTTGTAGACGGATGAGAAGACAAAGCGAATTGGTTTCGAGAAAGCCGTTGAGGTGTATTGCATACGGCTCGTCAACTGCGAAAGACCACAGCCCCACGTCGGAGCCATCCTTTGGACGCGTGTGGTCAGGGCGGTTATGGCGGTCACTCCCAGGATGATCGCTGCGATCCACGGAATGATGCGCGCGATGCTCACGGTCTCGTCTGGCACGCCAGCGCCGGGAATCAGAACCTGGGTCAGCGAGGCCAGTGGACGCAAGAGAACTCCCGGCAAGATTCCAATCAGCAGGCAAGCTGCCGCGAGCATGGTCATACCGCCGCGCATCAGTAGCGGCGCTTCGACCGCATGTTCGGCCTCCGAGCTGCGCGGCCGTCCCAGAAAGGCCACGCCGAAGACCTTCACGAAGCACGCTGCCGCCAACCCTCCGATTAGAGCAAGGACACCTACCATAAGTGGCAGCACAATTTGGGCCTTCGTGTTTAGTAGAACGGAGCCAGCCAGAAAACTCCGAAAGGTGAGCCACTCGCTGATGAAACCGTTGAACAGCGGCAACCCGACGATCGAGCAGCAAGCGATGAGGAAAGCCGTTCCGGTGACCGGCATCCGGCGCTGTAGCCCGCCAAGTTCCTCCAAATCCACCGTGTGGGTTGCATTCGAAATAGCGCCCGCGCCGAGAAACAGCAGGCTTTTGAACAGAGCATGATTGAGAGTGTGCAAGAGAGCTGCGATGAGCGCTAACGCCGCCAGAACCGGCGCGTGATTGGCCAGAAAAACTAATGACGTTCCCAGTCCTAGATAGATGATCCCGATGTTCTCCACGCTGTGGTAGGCCAGCAACCGCTTGAGATCGTGTTCAGCGATTGCGTACAGAACGCCGAGAAGGCCGGAGACCGCACCGGCCACAAGAACCACATATCCAAACCAAGATGGCCCCCCGCCAAGAAAATCAAAAGCGAAGCGCACAAACCCGTACACCGCCGTCTTCAACATCACGCCGGACATCAGCGCTGACGCGGGGCTGGGAGCGATTGGATGGGCTCGAGGAAGCCAGAGGTGGAGCGGAATGATGCCCGCTTTGGTCCCAAATCCCACGAAGGCCAGCAGGAAAATCAGGACCCTGATTCCCGCTGGAACGACAGGGCTGGCCGCGCGAATCCCCGCAAAGTCCAGGCTGTGCGAATAGGGCAGAAAAAGAAAGAAACTCGCCACCACTGCAGCGGCGCCTGCATGCATCATCAGCAAATAGATGAAGACATTATGACGGCGCTCAGCCGAGTCCCCCTCCATTAGGATTAGCCCAGCGGAGAGAAGTGTCATCAACTCCCAACCGACGAGAAATGCAAAACCAGTGGATGCTGTTACAACCGTGATCATCGATAGCAGGAAGAGGGAGAAGAAAGCCCAAATCCAGTTCCGGCGCTGCTCGCCGTAGTGCTTGTCGAAATACGAAACCGCAAAAATCGCGACCGGAACTGCCACCGTGCAGATCAACAGAAGAAAAAACGCGCTGAGCCTGTCGAGCCCAAGCGCGAAGGGAAAAGGCGTGAAGCCGGAGAAGGTGAGGGCAAGTTTGGACTCTCCCCAGAAGCAAAGGGCAGCCACAAACCAGCCAACAACGTTGGAACCAACAATCAGTGTGATCGCGAACGCCCGAGCTCTCTTCGTCCGGCTCGCTATCAGAACGAGCGGGGCCAAAAGACCCAGCGACGCCAAGAGAAAACCAAAAGCTACCTGGATGGAAACTACTTGCATCGGTCACTCTTCACAACGGGCTTTTCCCAGACGAGTCACGTACAAAGACTTTCCTTATCCGACCACAGCAGCAGGATCAAGGATTTTGCCGAGCCAGCCACAGTCGACAACGAAAGAATGATGATACTGGCCGCGCGTTCAACTTGCCATGAAAGATGATTGAGGAAGGTAACGTTCCGTCAACATGCCCTTCTCATGAGAATAGCCAATTGCATCAGGATGGATTTGGGTAGCCAGTTATGTATTGTGTTTTTCGTATTGTCCGTTCTTCTAGATTCCGTATGCGTTGCCCGCTCGCGCAAACCGCTCATGGGAAATATTGGAGCTCTCTAATTCCAATTCCGGTTTTTCTGATTTATCTCACTTCAAACTCCCTGCAGGCTCAGCCAGGTACAGACGTGCGCTCCGATTTTGTCGCTGACACTCTGTTGCGCCTGCACGGCACGGTCCGGTTAGATTTTCCCAACCGTTGACGCCCGCGATTTGATCCGCTCGCGTGCCAAGACTCAACAAAAACTGCCGCACCGCTTCCGAGCGGCGTTCCGCCAGCGCAGCAGTGCACGCCTCCGAACCCGAGTCGTCACAATATCCGACGATGAGAACACGATCTCCTGGGTGCAGACGTAACCATGCCGCCGCAGATTCAAGGGACTTTCTGTTGCTGACCGTCAAATGGACACTGTTCGAAGCGAACAATAGACGGCTTTTGGGAAGAGAAGCTTCCGGCAATGTCTGCGGATTTGAGCGTCCCCCTTTACCTGGCGCGCTCACATGATTGACCTCGCGATTGCTCGCCTGCTCGTTGAACTGCATCTCGACGAAAACGACATTCGCCGCCTTGCTCCACTCAACCGCCCCCTCGACGATTACTTGGTTGAGCTGTTTTTCCTGCGACGCAAACTCAGAGCCGCTGCCGAAGAGGCAGAAAGCCGTGAGTGGGGTCAGAATATCAGTCGTAAACCTCATAAAAGTGTGGACCCGCCACTCGAATTATCCTATCCCTCGTACTCTCGAAATGAGCCTAATGTGCCGCTCATCTCCCCTCGGTTGGTGCCAGATCATCTAGGCCCTGCACCACCGAAGCGTGCACTGGGGGAGGAGGATCGGTATCTTGCTTGGTTGCCGTTGATTCGTAATCTAGACTGTTTTTCCCCGAACATGGCTGAGTTTGGTCCGCGCCCCTCTCCTTTTCTAGAGCAGCTTTCAGTTCCAAAGCGAGGTGACTCAGGCGCACCATCAGCGCTTTGAGATAAGGATTCTGCATCCTCTTTTCTTCCTGCATGGCCTTTTCGGCTAGCGCTGCCAGAACCGCAGGCTCAATCGACTGAAATTCCATATCCTCGACGCTTCCCCAGCGAACCCACCACTCGAATTACCTGCTTCCTCGGACACTCGAAATAGGCTTAATGTGAATAGCCTGTCTGCCCTGTGTGGGATCGAACTCGTCGTATTCCACCCAGTTCCCGACGGAGAGCTTTTGAGATTCCGGCCCATCGAACGACGATTCATCAAAAGGCCACCAGGCAGCCATCTTCGCCCAGGATGTAGCCGGGACGCTGATTCCTAAGCAATTGGGTGATCGAACCTTTCGCCTTCATTTTCTACTCCTAAGTTCGCTGCGAATCTCATGCTCATCGTGTCAGCGCCCATCAGCGGTTGTATCAAGCGCACGGAGACAAACTGTCCTCGGTGATTAAGAATGAGATTCGCGGAAAAAGAAGACTTAAACCCTCAACTCCCCGCCGCGGATTCACTTTGGGAATTCGGTATGACCTTAATACCGGCGGCCCGCAAACGCTCGTGGCCAAAGTGTTCCTGGTATTCCACTGCTTTCCCGATCGAAAGCGCTCGGATGTCCATTCCTTCCAGTGAAGAGAGATCGAAGTACGCCTCGCAGCCGTCTTCGCCAAGGATGAACCCACAACCCAGCTTCTTGTTCAGCCGCGTGACCGAACCACACATTCCGGCTCCTTTGCTTCCAATTGCCGAACTTCAGTCCCGCTCCAACCGTTCTCCTGGCACGTCTTTGCTGCCAGCTTGGTTTTAGCCGTCGCCTGCGATTCTCTCCATTGGCAACGGCTCAAAGGGCTGACTTCTACTGCCTCTTTCCCCCAGCCAGCCCTCTTGAAGCCGATAGTTCATGTGTCCCTTCCTCATGCAGTTGCGTTCCTGAGGCAGTTCAAGCTCAGCAACACGCGTGGAGAGCGCGACCTGTAAAAACCGCTAGTCCTATGTCTTCCCCGGAGCCGCTGGAGGATTCGTGGTCGCTTTCGGGCCGGTTGCGGGTTGGGTGGCCGGGGCCTGGCTGGGGGGATTCTGCGCTGGCGTCGGTGGGGTTGGGGACTTAGCTCCATAATTCTGTCACCCCTTACACTCGGCGATCGAGGAAGACCTGGACGCCGCGGTGGCAGCGCAGGTCGAAATGCTCCCGTCCGGAAAGAGCATAGCGAGCATGAGAATCGAAACCAAATCGGAGGCCGGATCGCTTGTCGTTTTGCTCATTGACAACCACTTAGGCGCCGACGTGGCAGCGGAATTCAAGCGGCAGGTGATGGGACAGCTTTCGGCAGGGGTCCGCGTGGTGCTCCTGGAAATTAGCCAGGTTACTTTTGTCGATAGCACGGGGCTTGGCGCGCTGGTTGCGATCCGGAAACGGCTGGGCGAGGGTGGTGTGCTGGCTATATGCGGTTCACAGTCCTTGATACTGGAATTGTTCCAACTGACGCGGCTGGACAAGATTGTTCAATTTTCCCCGGACACCGAGACTGCGTTGCACCATCTCGTCGCGGAGGCGGCGCGACGATGAAGGGAAGACTGCGGGCGAGCGGAATAAGGCAGCGACACTCGTGACCAGCCCGAAGTGTTGGCCCGGCGGTTGAGAGAGAGTCCACGTTGGCTTGATGGACTGTGAACGTAGATTGCGCCGCACCCGGCGGTTACAGGTTGTTGGAGCAGGCGTCCTGTAGCCACTCGCGCTGCGCGGCCTCCTTGTGAAGTATTCCCCTCACCATTCCTCGTTCACCACCGGCCTCAGAACTTGGCAAAGCGACGACTTCATCTGTGCAGAATCACGCTGGGGATGTAGTCTATGAGACACAATGTCTATCTGCCGACACAATCCGAGTCGGCGGCCCTGCACTGAAAACGAAGCATTTTCTTGTGAAATCGCAGTGGAGTCTTTCCTGCAGGGTACTCGTTCGCGTCCACTCGGATTATAGTTGTGGGTTCTCGAAGAGGGACCATGGGTCGAAATCGGAATCTGCCATTCTGGGCGATTATCGGGGCGGCGCTCGCTGCGATTGCCCTGGCGGGCGTTTTTGTCGCATGGCGGGCAACGCGAGCTTTGCATCAGTCCGCGCAAGAAATGCGCTCGGAGCATGAGATTCGCTTCCTGGTGCGGCCCTTCTTGCCTCCGAGTAACGTGAAATTTGAGGTGGTCAGCTCGCCCGACGTTTTTCTGCAGACAGCGCGCTTTCAGAATCATCTTTATATAGCTGGGCCCTCGGGGCTTTCCGAATACGATCTTGGCGGCGCCCTCCTGCGGCAATTTGTGGCCGGAAGAGAATTACCTTCTTCCCCACTGGTCGCCTTGGCAGTAGGTATGTTAGGAGATTCTTCGGAGCCGGAACTCGTCCTGGCTACGGCTGGAGAGGGAATCCTGGTCTTCGACGGAAAAAGCTTCCGTCAAATCTATCCGGCCGATGCCGAAGTGCGATCGGTTACCGCTATCCTCCCTGTTGCTGCGGGACATCTTCTGATCGGCACAAAGAAGCGCGGCGTACTTCTCTACGACGGGAAACAGATTCGAGAGCTGCATCCAACCCTGAACAATCTCTACGTCCAGGTGCTCGCCGGGAACGAAGTGGACTTGTGGATTGGCACGCTGAACCAGGGCGTTCTGCATTGGCACGCCGGCACGAGTGAATCGTTTGGCGAAGAGCAAGGATTGCCCGACCCGCAAGTGCAGGCAATCGCCCTCGCGGGAGAAAAAAACTACGTCGGTACACCTTTGGGTGTGGCCGAGTTCGACCGCGGGCGATTCTCACGCGTGCTGGGGAAAGGGCTGCTGGTCACTTCGCTCTTCCTGAGCGGCGAGGAGTTACTCGTCGGCACGGAAGATCAAGGCGTCGTGCGTGTTCCCCTGACCAAACGGCGGCCGGGCCTCAATGGACAGGGCTCCACGAAACTCGCGGAAGTGCAGCAGTTCGTCGGGGCCGACAGCGGCGTTTATGTCCTGACGCGGAATGGCATGTACGAACTCCCGGAGCATGGATTTGGCTGGAAGGAAGTCCTGAAACCGCGTCCTGCCGTTCTGAGCGATCGGAATATTTCGGCGCTTGCCGCAGACATGAACGGACAACTGTGGGTGGGCTATTTTGACCGCGGGCTCGATCTCTTGCCAGGCGATTCCCGGCGTGTCTTGCACGTGGAGAACGAACACGTCTTCTGCGTGAACAGGATCTGGCCGGATGCAAAGTCGGGGACGGTGGCAGTGGCCACGGCGAACGGCCTGGTGCGCATGGGAGCTTCCGGAAACCAGGAACAGGTGCTGACGCGCGCGGATGGGCTCATCGCCGACCACGTCACGGACGTCGTACCGTACGGCGAAGGATTGGCGATTGCAACCCCGGCGGGACTGACCTTCCTCGACGCCAATGGCGCCCGCAGCATGTATGCGTTTCATGGACTAGTAAACAACCATGTGTATGCTCTAGGAGTTTCCGGTGACGACCTGATGGTGGGAACGCTGGGTGGCCTCTCCGTAATTGGGAGAGGAGAAGTCCGTATGAATTACACGGCGGGCGCGTCCGGACTCAAGCAGAACTGGATTACCGCGGTTGTTCCCGTGGGCGATGAATGGATGGTGGGGACGTACGGAAGCGGAATCACGGGCTTGGACCGCGCAGGGCACTTTCGTACATTCGAGAAGGCCACCGCTGAAATGGAGATCAACCCCAACGCCATGCTGGTGACACCCCAGTACGTGCTTGCCGGGACGCTGGGAAATGGCCTGTACGTCTATGACCGGGAAAAGTCGCGTTGGGCTGTCATGCATGAGGGCTTGCCTTCCCAGAATGTCACCGCGCTCGCCCAGAGCAAGGGATATATCTACGTTGGAACGGACAACGGACTGGTACGAATCCAGGAACAGAAACTACAACCATGAGAAAAGCACTCACCGCGATTTTCCTATTGTTGGTCACACCGCTCACGCTGTTCGCGGATGGCGGTGTATTGATTCCGCGGGACAGAGCGCAGCCCGATCCCGCAATTCTTTCTTTGGAAGAGATGGAAATTACCGTCCTGATCGATAACGGCGACGCGCGCGTGTTCGTGCGCCAGGTGTTTGCGAATCACACCGGCAAGATCGAAGAGGGCAACTACATTTTCGCGCTGCCTTCGCGGGCCACGGTTTCCGACTTCGTCGTCTGGGATGGACCCACACGAATTCCCGCGGTGATCCTTGAGCGCAAGCGCGCGGAAGACCTTTACAACCAATTGAAGCAGCAGTCGATCGATCCGGGACTGTTGCAAATGGGGGAGCGCGGTGCGGAAGAAGCCAAGCAAAGCGCCATTTTCAGTGCGCGCATCGTGCCCATTCCGGCGTATGGCACAAAGCGGCTGGAGTTCGAGTATCACGAATCCATCCCGGTCGAAAACCTCAAATCCTATTTCGCCATTCCCTTGCGGCCCGACGCGTACCAGGCGCAGGCTGCACGGTATTTTCGGCTCAACTTTGAATTGCACGCGGCTCACGAAGTGACGCAATTTCAGGCCACCGCAAGAGCGTATCCACTGAAGCTCGATGAAGAGTCGCCGCACCTGATCAAAGGTCACTTCGAAGGGCAAAACGTCAACTTGACGGAAGATTTTGTCGCGACGTTCGACCTGGATCGCGCCGGCAGCGATACGCTGCAAGTGATTGCGCACAGGAATCCCATCAGCGGCCAGCCTCCCCCGACAGAGACGGCTCCCCTCCGCAGCAACAACGAACCTGGCTTCTTTGCGGCGGAGGCGCTGCTGGGCACAGGACAGGGCCAGAGCGCAGCAAGCGGAAACCCCGTGGCAGGCTCTGGCCCCGCGAAAACGTTGATCATCCTCATGGACACTTCCCTTTCGATGCAATGGGAAAAGTTGGAGCGAAGCTATCAGGCGCTGGAAACGCTGCTGCGAACGCTAAAACCCGAAGACAAATTCAACTTGATTCTCTTCAACAGCCAGACGCAAAGCTTCCAGGCTGCTCCCGTTCCGGCGGACAGCGGGGCAATTCAACGCGCGCTTGATTTTGTCCGGGCCAGCAGGCTGCGCGGCGGAACGGATTTGCAGCGCGCCTTGCAGGAAGGATTGCGGCAATGCTCGGGTTCCAACGGCAACCGGTATGTTGTGCTGCTGAGTGACGGCGGGGCGACCCGCGGCGCCATACAGAATGGGAAGCTGGCCGGCTGGTATGAAGCAGCCTGGAAGCGGCTTCCCGAAGCCAACCGCCCGAAGACCTACATATTCGGCGTGGGTGACGATGCCAATCTGCCCTTACTGAAAATGCTGGCACGCGAGGACGGAGTACTGGAAAACGTGCTCTCAACAGAGCCGCTGGACTTCAAGCTCACCTCGTTTCTCTCAAAGATCGGCCGCAGCCCCATCGGCCAGTTGCAGCTCAGCGTGTCGCCGGATACCTCGGTGGATTCTGTGTACGCGTTGCAGGATTCCGCGTTCTCCGGTTCGATGGCGATGTGGGTCGGACGTTACCGGAAAGCGCAGCAAGATACGGCGTTCAGCGTTCACGGCGTGCACGATGGCACGCCCCTGGCGATCTCTGCAAAAGCCAATCTTCCAGGCGAATCCCTGGACCACCCGCAGCTCCCCCGGTTGTGGGCGCGGGCCCGCGTGGATGCGTTGCTGGAAAAGATCCAACGGGATGGCGAAGACCAGGCGACCATTGACGAAATCATCCGGCTGGCCCGGCAATACAAATTTGTGACGCCCTATACGTCATTTCTCGCCGTGCCCCGCGCGCTACTGAGGCCCAGGGTCATCCGCCCTGGGGATCCGGTTCTGCGCGTGAAGACGGATGAATTGATCGTTTCGGTTGTTGCGCTGTTCCCTTTTGGGCTGATGCAGAGACTTCGCTACCTGCCGGACGAAGACACCTGGCAAACGCGCTTCTTTGCGCCAAAGGATATGCAGGACGGCACGTACAGCGTGCGGCTCGTTCTGCGAGACCGAGCCGGGCACACCTATCGCGAAGCAAAGACATTTGTGATTGCCAGCAAGACGCCGGTTGTGCAGATCAGGCTGGACCAGAAGCGCTTCCGGCGTGGACAAGTGCTGGATCTGAAAGTGGCCGCATCGCAGAGCACGCGAAGCCTGGTTGCACGCCTGGAGGGAGCGGCTCCCGTTGGGCTGAAGTGGGATGCCAAGGCCGGCGTGAATACGGGGCAATTGTTCATTCCGGAGCAGATGATACCGGGAACCTACCGGCTCACAGTCACCGCGGAAGATATTGCGCACAACATGGGATCGCAGGGGGTGGACATTGAGATCGTTCCGTGATTTCTCACCCAAACTAAGAGTGTGTTTCGGAGGAGCTGTTCTGGCGCTGGTGGCCGCGGGATTCGTGGTAACCGCCAGCGGAGCGCTGCCATCCTGGATCCGCAACGTGGAAGCGGGAACAGCAATCGAGCGCGCGTTTTTCCGCATGATGCCGTTGCCCTACGGTAATGTGCTGTTTCACAGATCTCCCGCGGAAACGCGCCCGGCGCTTGGCGAACTTATTCAACAGAAACCCGCGAACGCCGAACTTTACTCCTTGCGGGCATTGGAAGATGAGCAGCAGTTGGACTTCACCACGGCGGAAACAGACTGGAAGTTGTATCTGGAAAAGTCAGCCAACAAAACGGCCGCGCAACTTGCCCTGGCGGATTTCTATGAGCGCCGACTGCGGCCCCAGGATGAAATTGCGGTTCTCTCGATGGTCGCCGGCGCTCCTCCAGATGCTTCCGAGCGTTCCACACCGGCGGAGGAACAGCAGTCATGGCGAGCACTCGAACGCATTTTCAGCATTATTCAGGCGCAAGGCTTGCCAAAAGAGGTCTCGATCGCGAAGTATCGCGCCTGGATTGCCCGCTACCCGCAAGAGCCGCAGCTCTACTCGCGTTTTCTGGAATACCTGATCAGCCAAAAGGAATACACCGCCGCGAATCAGTTGATCGCCGGCTACCAGAAACAGTTTCCCGGCGACGAAATCTTCCAGGTGAAGGCCAAAGCGCTGGTGGAATACCGCCAGGGCTCCGTTCAACAGGGTCTCGCCGTGTACGAAAAGAGTTTTCAGCCGCCCTGGGACCCGGAACTGGTGAAGAGCTATTTTGATCTTCTCGCGCAGACCCAGAATCTTCGTAAGTTTCTGGATGAATCTCGCGCCGCGCTCAATGCGAACCCCGAAGACCTCCGGGCTACCGCGCGCATCTTTTACTACTACCAACAGCAGGGAAAACTGGACGCCGCGCAGCAAGCCATCACCAATTTGCGCTTGCACAAAGAAGCGGCGAAATCGGCCTGGACGCCCCAGGAACTCTATGTCTGCGGGCGGCTGCTGGAAGATATTCATTCTTATCCTGAGGCGGCGCGCTATTACTTTGCCCTCTACAACAGCAAAGGAGCGAACGATTCGCAGGAGCGCGCGCTCAGCCGCTTGAGTGATTTGCTTTTCAGTGCGCCGGAGACTCCCATACGCCTCGGCAGCGGTGAACTCTCCCTGTACAAAGACATTGCCACGCTGGATCAGGGTCCCGGCTACCTCAACGGCATCCTCTCGCTGATCCTGAACACGGCTTCTCCTGCAAGCGAGTACTCAGAAGAAGAGCAGCGTGCTGTCCCTTATTTCCATCGTTCGCGCGCCGCCGAACTGCTTGCCTTGTTGGACAAGAACTTCCCCGATGCGCCGAGCCGTCCCGAACTCCACGCCAAGCTTCTTGATTTTTATGCGAGCAGCGCCAAGAGCGAGTCGGTCCTGAAGGGCGGCAAGGAATTTCTGGCAACATTTCCGAAAGCAACGGAGCGCACCAGGGTCGCGCTGCTCATGGCGGATGCGGACGCGCGTCTCGACAAAACGCAGGACGAATTTGCCATTTACGATTCCGTCCTGCAAGAGCTTGCCACCAAGGCAGACAAAGTCCCGCTCGGTCTGCGCGTTGCCGGAGCGGAGGATTTCACGCCGCAAGGAAACGAGAGCGCAGAAGAAGAAAACTCCGAGGAATCGGATGCGGGCGAAACGGGCAACGCACGGCCGCAACGAGCCGAGCCGAATGCCGCGTTCCAGGTGAAAACCGAGCGCAGCGCGGCAGAGACTGGACCTCGATCACCCGAATACGCTCGAGTTCTGGAGCGTTACCTGGCCCGCTTGGTCGAATTGAAGCAGATTCCGCAGGCACTCGGAGTGCTCCGGCGCGAAATCGACCACAATCCCGATGATCCCGGCCTCTACGAGCGCCTGGCAGTTTTTCTGGAGCAAAACAGAATCGGCACGGAACAGGAAGAAGTCTACCGGCGAGCCATGGCGCGATTTCCGGATCGTTCCTGGTACAACAAACTGGCGCGGTATTACCTGAGACACCGGAAAAATGCTGAATTCGAGAAACTCACAGAGGAAGCCGTCAAGCAGTTCGACGGCAGCGGCCTGCAGATTTACTTTCAATCCGTTGTCGGCGGCAGCCCGCAGATGTATCTGCGGCTGAACCAGTACGCAAGCGCCCGGTTCCCGCACAATCCCTATTTCGTCCACAACCTGCTCCGGGCGTATCACAGCGCTCCCACATGGGATCAGGCGGCGTGGGAAGCCTTGCTGCGTCAACACTGGTTTGAAGAAACCGACTTGCGCAACGAATTCTTCGAGTACCTTAGCGCCAGCGGAAAGCTGGAAGCCGAATTGAATACATTGCGGCAAGGGGCTCCTCCGCAGGAGAAAGGCACCTGGGAAGACTATGTCCAGAAGAATCCCGCTGCCGGACAGTACGTCGCGCAGGCAAATCTCTGGCGCTCTCACTTTGAAGAAAGCGCACCTGTGCTGAAAGCATTGGCCGGCGAATATCCGGCTGAGCCCGAACTGGGCCGCACGGCTTCCTCCGTGTTTCGCTCTCTCGCTTATTTCGATCCCAGCAAGACGGGTGAAGCCGTCATGATCGAGGGAAATCTGCTGGCAGCGAATCCCGGCAGTCGCGAGATTCTCGCCCGAATCGGCGATATCTATTCAGACCGCGAATTGTTCTCGCAGGCGGCGCCATATTGGGAGCGCATCCCCAAAGTTGCCCCGGGAGAATCGAGCGGCTACCTGGAAGCGGCTACAATCTATTGGGACTACTATGATTTTGACAATGCCCTGCGGCTGCTCGAGGAGGGCCGCAAGAAACTGGGCGATGTAAACCTCTATGGCTACGAAGAAGGTGCAATCTACGAGGGCAAACGCGACTATCCGCACGCGATCCGCGAATATGCAAACGCCGCGCTGGCGGCTAACGGCGAGTCGCCTGCCCTGAACAGGCTTCTGGAACTGGCGCGCCGCCAAAAATTCCGCGATCTGGTGGATCAGGAGAGCGAGAGGCTGGCGAGCGTTTCGCGATACAGCATGGCCGGCGTCAACCTGCGCGTGCGCGTACTGGAGACGGAAAATCGCAAGCCGGAATTGGCAGCATTCCTGGACGCCGCAATCGCTAACGCGACGACCATCGAACTAGCCGCAGAACTCGAATCTCTGGCACAGCAGAAATCGCTGGAAAACGTGCGGCAGCACGCGCTGGAAAAGCAGGCTGCCCTCGCGGCGGACCCCGTGACGCGATTGCAGTTGCGGTACGCGCTGGTGCGGCTGTATGAAGCCCGCAAGGATTTCGCCGCCGCGCAGAGAAACATTGAGGCCCTGTACCGGGATAATCCAAGAATTCTGGGAGTGGTCCGGGCCACCGTTGATTTTTACTGGCGCGCGAAACTCTACCCGCAAGCCATTACGGTTCTGCAGCAAGCTGCCAAAGATGCCTATCCGGATCTCGGCAAGCAGTTCACGTTTGAGGCGGCGCGCAAATCCACGGAGGCACGCCAGTACGCGCAGGCCCGCGCGCTTCTTGAGCCTCTGTTAAAGGAGTCGCCTTACGATAGCCAGTACCTTGCGGCGATGGCCGACACCTACGCACAAGCCGGTGATCAGCAAGGGCTAAAGCAGTTTTACCTCGACAAGATCGCGCTGTTCCGAACTGCGCCGCTGTCTCCGGATGACCGTAAGAATCGTATCGCGACGCTCCGGCGCGGTCTGATTCCTGCGTTGACCAAGCTGAATGACTACCCGGGCGCGGTGGACCAGTACATCGAGATCATCAACAACTTTCCGGAAGACGAAGGGCTTGTGGCCGAGGCGGCTTTGTACTCTCTCCGTTACAAACGCCAGGCGCAACTCCTGGACTTTTATGCGAAAACGGTCGTGCAGTCTCCGCGCGATTTCCGTTGGCCCACGGTGCTTGCCCGCATCCAGACGAGCCTGGAGGATTTTCCTTCGGCGATTGATGCGTACGGAAAAGCCATCACGGTTCGGCCCGATCGCACGGATCTGCGCATTGCACGCGCTACCCTTGCAGAGCGCTTGCTGAGATTCGACGATGCCGTAAGCGACTACGAGAGAGTCTACCAGTTGGCTTACAAGGATCCGAAATGGATGGAGAAGATTGCCGAGGTGCGCGCACACCAGGGCAGGAACGACGATGCCGTCACGGCGCTCAAAACGGCCTTGATCGACATCGGCCCCGAACGCGCTGAAAATTATTTCGAGGTAGCCCGCCGGTTGGAATCGTGGGGAATCCTGGAGCAGGCGCGGGCGTTCGCGGAGCAAGGAGTCAACACTGCCGGTGGCGAATTGCTGGCGGAAACCCAATATCACGAAGGGGCAAGACTCTATACGCGCATCATGACGCGCCTTCGCCAGCAGGAGAAGGCTTACACGACGCTGCGAACAGCGCTTTTTGCCGCGGCCTCCTCGGTTCCGGTCGTCAAGGAACAAATTGCCAAAGAAGGAATCGCGGGTATCTCCGACAAGGAATGGCGCGAACACACACTGCAAGTCCGGAAGGACAACGCCAGGAACGGGATGCAGGGTGCCATGACGGAAATGGGCTCGGTCGTGGCGCGCTATTTCACGCCCGAAGAAAAGGTTTCCTTTGCCGCGTTCGCGCAGGCTCTTCGCACACCCATGAATTTCCAGGAGGTTAATTTCATTGCCCTGCCGCTGATGCACAGTGCCGGACTGGCCCAGGAAGAAACTAAATGCCGTTACAAACTGATGATGACTCTCCCCGCGTACTCGCCGGAACTGCTGGGCCAGATGTCCAGTTTCGTGGAACTCCAGCGGCAGCGCCTGCAGTTTGCGGAACTCGGCCCGCAACTGGAACGCTTTGCTCCTCGCGTTGCGCCAATTCAGCGCACGAGCGTCTTGCTGGCTGCCGCGGAGGCCTATCGCGCGGCAGGCGATTCCGACAACGAGTTGCGCCTTCTGGTCAGTGTGTCGCCGGACTACCTCGGGGGCGATGTGCAGGCGCGGTTCTTTGATCTGCTTCTCGAAAAGCAGCCGCAACGCCTTGTGCAGCTTGCGTCTTCCTGGGCTCCAGTCGGCGAAATGGCCGCCGATTTTGCCGTCAGAAATGGCGACGCTGAGCTGGCCCATGCGGTTGTCGCCGCGCGAGGGCGTTCGCGGCCGGCCGTTTGGGGAAAAGCTTACACGGCGCTCGTGGGACTCTACTTCGCGGAGCCTTCGCTGGAGGTCAACACTGCCTTTCTCAACGCTCTTGGTGATCAACCCATTGGAGAGCGCCTGGGCAAACCTGTGGACCGCAACAATCAGTCGGCGGGAGACGTTTGGTTCTACTATGGATCGCGCTATGGGGAGTATTTGGGTGACATCAAGCGGGGCACTCCCGAAGATTTCCTTCCCGCGGGATTGGAGCAGAGCCCTGCCTCCTGGTCCGGCTATGAAGGGCTGGCGGACTACTATGCGGAGAGCGGCGACACGCGCTCTGCCATCGAGGACTACAAACACGCCCTGGAATTGTCGCCGGGCCAGGCCGCCATCCACGACCGCCTCGCCGTGGCCTACTACAAGGACGGCAAACGCGCGGAAGCCCTCGCCGAATGGAAACTTGTCTTTTCCAGTTTGTTGAAGCAATTCAATAGTGGGCGCACTCCGGAAAGCTTCTGGTCCGATTTCGGACGCGCTTGCGATCACCTTCATTCCAGGCGCCTGTTTGCGTCAACGAAGACGGACGTGGATGCGCTCGTCCGCGCCTATCTCCATCGCAATGGCAATTACCGCTCGAACGCGCTATTGCACAGTGTTTACGCAGCTACGGACGATCCTGCGGCAGCAACGGCCTGGCTTCTGGACGTTTCTTCCTCCGCCCAGGACCCCGTCGTGATTTTGTCGGATGTCGCAGGTGCGCGATGGATTCCGTTCGAGCAGCGCGGACCGATTTTCCAGCGAATTCTGGAAGCGAAGCAGTCTAACCTTGCTAAAGCCGAAGGTCTCGAAAAAGAAAACGCACAAAGCGAACTCCGCTCGTGGCAAATCCGTTGGCTGGGATATTTACTCGACACCAAACAATTCACGCAGGCCGGCGAATTCCTTGCTGTTTTGCCGCGAGACCCGCAGAATGCGGATGCTTCCGCTTTAGTTCCATTTGAACTGCAGGTTGCCGCGCAGCTCGGTACGCTGGATGCAATGATTGCGTCCTATCGCTCCGATCCCGATCGCGCGCCCGGCGCGGAAATTCTGCGTTCCTCCGCGCAGCAACTCTTTGAAGCCGGTGACAAACAGTCTGCCCGCAGGATTCTGGAGTTTGTATTCGCGCGCGAACTCGACGAGCACAAGCTGGTCGCTGCAAACTTCCTGGGCCTTGCGGAGACTCGCATCGCTGCCGGTGATACGCCAGGCGCCGTAGAACTGCTCCGCCGGTTGGTCACGGTCGTCGGCGATCCGTATGAGGACATGGATTCGGCCGCGGCGCTGCTCGAAAAAACCGGGCACAACGCGGAAGCAATTGCGTTTCTCGATCCACTGGTCAAATCCACGCCGTGGGAATCAGCGTTCCGCGTGCGGCTGGCCAAAGCCCAAATCGCGGCAGGCACGAATGCGAGTGGCGCGCAAGACAGTCTGGCAAGAATCGCTGCCGCGCCGCAGTATCCTTACAGTCAGCGTGTCGAAGCCGCGTTGGCTCTTTCCGGCTCCCGCCACGCCACGGAGTTTGGGAGCGCGGAATTGAAACTTCTCGCCGGCGATCCCAAGAGCATTACTCCCGCTTCCGCCGATCAACCCTTTTTCTATGAAGCGCGCGTAATTGCGGCGCGGAACTCCAGCGATGCGCGCCAAAAAGTTCAGATCCTTTCGAATGCGCTGGCCGACACGCCAGCGCGGGACGATGCTCGTATTCCCTTGTTCCATGCCGCGGCTTCCCTGCATTCCGACGAGTTCGCGCTCGCCTCCCTCGGCCAAATCTTGCGCGACCAGCGCATTCGCCAGGTTGCCTCCCGCGGCACCGGCAACGAGGCAGAGATGCTGAGTTCCGAGGAGGACGCCGGGGAACAAGAAATGTCGCCCGCATACGCCTCGGTGACCTTCCAGGTGGCGCAGCAAGCACAACTCGCACAATCGGCCGGGGTTGTTCTGTTGCGCCTTCATAATTTCCCCGAGGCCCTCGCGTACTTCCGGACGGCCCTGGAGCTCGAAAAAAGTCCGGCCCGGCGAAAGGAAATTGCAGCAGAGATTAGCGACGTCAGAGCGCTTTTGCGGCGCCAGCAGCTCAACACAGCAAGACAGCCGATTCTCCACGCCGATTTGGAGCAGGACCGTTTGGTGAGGCTGCGGCTTCCGGCGCGCTCGGCGCCGCCAATAAAGCCAGCCGCAAAGCCGGGAGAAAGACCATGAAACGCGTGATCATTTTCGTTCTTATCGCGGCAGCGTGCCTTGGAGCGAGCTGGGGAGCTTACCAGGCGACAACCTCTTTGCCGGAGCCGGCCCTGTCTCGCTATTTCCCTTCAGGCGCTTTGCTCTACCTCCAAGCGAAGGATTTCTCCTCGCTTCTATCGAATTGGGACAACTCCGATGAAAATCGCCTCTGGCTGAAGAGCAACAACTATGAGGTGTTCTCCCGTTCGCGGCTATTCCTTCGACTGAAGGATGCCAACACAGAGTTCTCGAAAGCCGCAGGAGTCCCGACAGATGCGAATCTGCTGCGGCAAGTGGCAGGCAAACAGAGTGCGCTGGCCCTCTTCGACATCGGAAAACTTGAGTTCCTCTACATCACACGGCTGCCATCGGCAAGTTCCATGCGATCCACACTGTGGCAGACGCGCTCGAAGTTTGAAACGCGTAGCGCTGGAGGGGCCACATTTTTCTTGCGGCGCGATCCGGAATCGGAAAGAGAGGTCGCCTTCGCGGTCACTGGCGACTTCCTGCTCCTGGCCACGCGAGAAGACTTGCTGGCGGGTGCGCTCCAACTCATGGCGAGTGGCGACGCGCGTTCGATCGAAGCGGAACCCTGGTGGTCACAATCCGTTGCGGCCGCAGGACCGGAAAACGATTTGCGGATGGTGTTGAACCTGGAGAAGATCGTGCCAAGTCCGTATTTTCGCTCCTACTGGGTTCAGCAGAATATCACGGACATGAAGCAGTACTCTGCGGCGATTTCCGATCTGACTCTCTCCGGAAAAGAATACCGGGAAGAGCGCGTTCTTTTGCGAAAAATAGCCGCGACCGAGGACACTTCCGGGGGAGCGGGGCCAATTGGCGTTGCGGATATCGTGCGCCTCGTTCCCGCGCAAGCGAGCGTGTACGAAGCCAAGGCGAACCCGGCGCCGCTTGATTGCCTTGCGCTTCTTGAAACCAAAATTCTCGCTCCGCACCTGGGTCCCGGCGCCGTGGAAAAGCTCGCTCCGCAAGTGGAACTTACCAATGGCGAGACTGGTAGCAGCACGGACTTGGAGACCCGCATCGATCAACCTCCGGTAAGGGCTTCCGTTGCGGACGATACCGTGGCGGCTCTTAAAGATCTGCTCACGAAGAATCCCGTCTCCGCAATGTTGCAGGTGGAATCCACCGAGCAGGATAAGGACGGGGTCTTTGTCCGCATGCATTCTGCCGTGGCCTTGCTGGGCCAATCCGAGTGGAATGAATCTGCCGTGCGTTCCGCGCTCGTCGATTTTGTGCGTCCAAGTTTGACGACGGGAGATTTGGGAGTCGACTGGCAGAAAAACGGAGCGTACATCGAACTCAATGGACTATGGACACTGAGCGTGGCCGTGCGCGGAAAGTATTTGCTCATTTCCGATCATGCGGGATTGCTGACAGGCATGCTGGCTAATGCCAATCAAGAAACCACACTGAAGCCTGCGGTTTTTGCGGCGGGGTTCGACCATCAAGAAGAAAGAGACAATTTCGTGCGGCTGACCGGCCTGCTTGATAGGCCGGCGGGAGGCTCCGGGGCCGGCAGCACTCCAAATTTCTTCTCGGATAATATCGCCAGCCTGAGTTCCGCCCTGGCCGGCCTGTCCTCAGAAAAGATTGTTGTTCGCGATGCGGGTAACAGGGTAAGTCAGACGGTTACTTACGAATGGGCCCGCTAACCAGGCTCGGTATATCCGCGTTTTTGATTCTTGCACCTTTACCTTGTTTGCCCGGCCGCAATGCAGCTCAGTCCCCTTCGGCCAGTCCCCCGCGTACTCTTTTTTCGCAATCGGCCATGCAAGTATTGGAGCGCGAATTCTCAGCAGACAGTGTCTCCTACCTGTTGCTGGACGCGAATTCAGGAGTGCTGCTCGCGAGCCACTGGGAGAATTCCGGCAAGCCCATTCCGCTCGGATCTCTGGTCAAACCGTTTACGGCTCTCGCGTATGCTGGCGCGCATGATTTTCGATATCCCATCTATGAGTGCAGAGGCCAGGCGAACGGTTGCTGGCAAGTGCGCCCTCACGGGAAGCTGGACATCGTCTCGGCGATTTCCGTTTCGTGTAATTCTTATTTTCGCTCGCTGGCTGAAAGTGTCACTTCGGAGCAACTTCTTCCCGTCACCAGGACCTTTGATCTGGAATCCCCCGAAGCGAATTTCACGGGGCCGAACCTCATCGGTCTGGGCGAACGGTGGAAGATTTCGCCAGTACGCATGGCGCGCGCGTACCTCGAACTCTATCGCCGGCGCGACCAGCCTGGTGTTCAGGAAATATTGGCCGGGATGCTGCAGTCGGCACAGCGCGGAACGGGAGCGGCCGTGGGCCATGCGCTGAAGCATTCCGAAGCTCTCGTCAAGACGGGGACCGCTCCGTGCACGCACGCACCCCACGCTCCCGGCGACGGATTTGTCGTGGCGCTGGCACCTGCGCAGGCGCCGGAGATTGTTCTGATGGTCCGAGTGCACGGAGTCGCGGGAGCAAAGGCCGCGGAAACGGCCGGCCGCATGCTAAGCCGGATGGAGGAATAGCCGGGTGCGCTGCAAGTGGATGCCGCTCCTTCTAACTATTCTACCGAGCAGTTCGCTGGCGAACTCACAAAGCGTCCGAATCGGAGTTCTGGGAATTTTCCATCCTCATCAGCTCACTCTTAGCTCGAGCGACCGCGACGC
The DNA here is from genome assembly GCA_002478115.1 of Candidatus Acidiferrum typicum. Lineage (GTDB taxonomy): Bacteria > Acidobacteriota > Terriglobia > Acidiferrales > UBA7541 > Acidiferrum > Acidiferrum typicum. The sequence goes on from DLMH01000202.1 coordinate 26,320, forward strand.
AATCGTCGTGACAGCTTCCGGGCAGACTTTTTTTCTGCAACCTGGATCACCTACCGAAAGGCTTCAGATTCGCGCTTCAGGAGACATTTTGCTCCTGAGCCTCGCCGGTAAGGAGATTCGCACAAGGGAGCTTCACGCGGCCGGGCGCAATCAGGACGCGGCTAATTTCGTGCTTGGCGTGCCCGGCAAGTTGGAAAGAAAGTACCGAGGCACGCTCGATGTCAAAATAGTGGATGGCGTGCTCCTGCCTGTCATCACGATGGATCTGGAATCGGCAGTGGCTTCCGTGGTCCAGGCTGAATCCTTAGCCGGCACCCCCCTCGAGGCACTGAAAGCACAAGCGGTGGTCACGCGTTCCTATTTTGTGGCTGGAGCAGGGCGTCACGCGGAGTTTGATTTCTGCGATCTCACGCATTGCCAGTTTTTGCGGGAAGCACCGCGACCCGGGAGCCCTGCCGCACGCGCTGCGGAAGCGACGCGAGACTTGATCATTACCTTTGACGATAAGCCCGTGGCCGCAATGTTCACGCGCAGTTGCGGTGGCCACACTCTCACGCCCGCCGATATTGGCATCCCTTCTGGCGGGTATCCGTACTTTTCCGTCGTCCGCGATTTTTGCTACAAAAATACCGTGCGCTGGAGCCGGCGCCTGACCGCGAAGGATGCCGCCGTTCTCTCCGATCATCGTGAAGCCGGACGATTGGCTGTGGATAGGCGACTGGGATGGAACGCGGTGCCAAGCAACAATTTCAAGGAGCAGAAAAGTGGGACCGAATTCATTTTGGAGGGAGTTGGCCAGGGGCATGGTGTCGGGTTGTGCCAGCGTGGGGCCAGGGCCATGGCGGAGGAAGGCGCCGGCTTCCACGAAATCATCAACAACTATTTTCCAAACACGAGTCTTGGCCATGTTGTGCCGCATCCGCCACCAGAAAGCCGGATGGAACGTCAGCTTCATCCATGAGGTATCGGCAGCTTCGCTTGGGGTTATCGGAATTACGCCTGACGCTGATTCCAGGGAAACCACCACTGCGCCTGTCGCGCAGCGCTCAACGGTTAAGTACTTGATTAACTCCTGGGGGAAGAAAGAGTTGGCGGGGCATCCCTTGACCAAAAACACGCCTCCTACTACTCTGAATTGGTGGGTATAATGACCGCTGGACGGAAAGCACCTGAGCCGCGAGTCCGTTTGACTCGTTTGCACGTAGGAGTGTGCCTGCTGCTCGCTGGGCTGCTTCTTTACAATCCGTTTCTGTCACTCATTCATTCCTCAACCGGGCTATCGGTGCACCACCTGTCGCGGAACCGCGCCACGGTTGGTTCAGCCGAGTTGCAGCATTTCTCGCCGGTCTCAAGAGATGTGGCTGCGGACGTCCTGCTGGTAGAACGTACCGGTGAGATCATAGCGACCTCAGGCGGCCAGGAGTTTCAACTGGCACCCGATCTCACGCGGGATCGCGTTATCACCCCCGATCATTCCTCGAATTTGTGGTTCCGTCCACCGCCCTCGGCGTAGTTGCTCTCGTTTTATTCCCGACAAATCAAAGGCCAAGTAAGTTGCTCGAAGTGTGTTAAAGCTTGGACGGATCTCAATTCTTCCGGATGCAGGAGAACCGGACGGAAAGATGCCTCCGCCGAAAATCAAGGAACACGCATGACACGAAAAACGAAGATCGTTTTGGGATTTGTTGCCGCGCTAGTTGCACTCGTGGCGGGCTGGCGATGGCTGGGTCATTCCCGGACGGAGGCAAGTGATCCGAAATCAACATCGGGTGAGTCCGGCGAAGTGATCGCAGCGGTCGCGCCGGTGCAGCGCGGCACGATTGAAAACACCCTCACGATTGCGGGTGCGTTCAAGCCGTTTCAAGAAGTAGACATTCATGCCAAGGTGGCGGGCTACATCCGCACAATTTACGTCGATGTGGGCGACCACGTAAAAGCAGCACAAACGCTGGCAGTTCTGGAAGTGCCTGAACTCGCCGCAGAATTGGCTGGCGCCACTGCCGCGGTCCGGCGATCCGAACAGGAAATCCACGGAGCACAGGGAGACGTCGAACGCGCAAAGTCGACCCACGCCGCGGCTCACGCCATGTTCGACCGCTTGAGCCAGGCAGCACAACAAAGAGCGGGGCTGGTAGCACAGCAGGAAGTAGACGATGCACAAGCTAAAGACCTGGAAGCGGAAGCGGGAGTATCCAGTGCACAGGCCGCGTTGAGTGCAGCCGAGCAAGCATTAGAAATCGCGGAAGCGAATCAGAAGCAATTCAGCGCCCTGTCCAGTTACACGCGCATCGTCGCGCCCTTCGATGGCGTAATCACTGTCCGGTACGCGGATACGGGCGCGCTAATCGCTGCGGGGACGTCCTCGAGCTCCCAGGCGATGCCCGTGGTACGACTGGCGGAAGAATCGAAACTCCGTCTTGTGCTTCCGGTTCCCGAATCCATCGCCGCGCAAATCCACCTTGGCGATCCGGTGAAGGTGCATGTGCAGGCGCTGAATGAGGACATTGTTGGGAAAGTGTCGCGGTTTGCCAGCGCACTGGATAGTGAGACGCGGACGATGGAGACGGAGATCGATTTCGTAAACCGCGATGGGAAGCTTTATCCGGGGATGTATGCGGAAACCGTGTTGCAACTGGCGGAACGCATGAATGTCCTGGTAGTTCCGATGGAAGCGGTAACTCAGAGCGAGGGCGATGCGACGGTACTAGCGGTGAATGCGCAAAACACCGTGCAGCAACGTCACGTCAAGCTTGGACTGCAGGGGAAAACGCGCGTCGAAGTACTTTCGGGATTGGCTGAAAACGAGCGCGTCATCATCGGTAACCGGAGCCAGTTCCGTGACGGCCAAAGGGTGTTCCCCAAGGAAGTAAAACTCCCCGGTTTTGAAAAGGGAGGGGCGAGCTGATGGCCGGCTTTTCCATTCGCAATCCTTATTTCATCATCGTCTGCTGCCTGATGATCACGATTGTCGGCACGGTGACGCTTGTACGCATGCCGGTGGACTTGTTCCCCCCGATCAACATCCCCGTCGTCGTGGTAGCTACATTTTATTCCGGCATGCCTCCGCAGCAGATCGAAGCGAGCATCACCAACCCGTTTGAACGGTTCTTCACCTTGGCGAGCGGCGTGGACCACATCGAATCACGCTCCCTGCCGGGCGTGAGCCTCGTCAAAATTTACTTTCAACCCGGAACGAACGCGGATTCGGACGTCAGCATCATTGCCAACCTGGCGATGGCCCAATTACGGCGCTTGCCACAAGGAACGCTGCCGCCGGTCGTGCTGAAGTTCGATGCATCGAGCTTGCCGGTGTGCCTGGTCACTCTCAAAGGCCAGGGGCTGGACGAGACGGAGCTGCATGACCTCGGGCAGTATAACGTGAGAAACCAGATTGCCAACGTGCCCGGGGCATCGGTGCCGCAGCCATTCGGCGGGAAGTACCGCCAGATCATGGTTTATGTTGACCCTTTGAAATTACAGGCGCACCAATTGAGTCCGATGGACGTGGTCCGGCAGATCAACGAGAGCGACCTGATCTTGCCGGCAGGCGACGTCAAAATTGGGCCCTTCGATTACAACCTCTATTCAAACGCGCAGGCGCCTGATGCCGACGCGATCACCACCATGCCGCTCAAAACCATTGGCCAGTCCTCCGTGATGGTCGCCGACGTGGGGAAAGCGGTGGACGCCCAGGCGATCCAAACCAACATCGTGCGGGTGGATGGCCAGCCGTCTGTCTATTTGCCCATCCTCAAGCAGGGTGGGGACACAAACACCATCGCGGTCGTTAACGGAATTCGCGATGCCTTGAAACAACTGGTGGATGTTCCGAAGCAGTTGGTCACCCGGGTCGTTTTCGATCAATCTATCTTTGTCAAAACGGCCATCAAAAATCTAATCAGTGAAGGCTCCATCGGCCTCGTGCTTACCGGCGTGATGGTTCTGTTGTTTCTCGGGAGCATGCGGGCCACCGCAGCCGTATTTCTCTCCATCCCGCTTTCGGCGCTGGCGGCGTTTCTGGCCATCAACGCCGGTGGCGGCACCGTGAACACCATGGTGTTAGGAGGGCTTGCGCTGGTGTTCTCGCGATTGATCGACAATTCCGTGATCGTTCTGGAGAACATTTTCCGGCACCTCGAAATGGGGGAATCGCCGGAAGTGGCCGCTGAAAAGGGCGGCAACGAAGTAGCGCTGGCTGTGTTGGCTGCGACCCTGGCCACGGCCATCGTGTTCTTTCCCGTAGTCTTCCTCTATGGCGTCAGCCGCTTCCTCTTTATTGCCCTGGCTTCTTCCGTGGTTTTCGCCCTGTTTGCTTCGTACATGGTGGCGATGACCGTGGTGCCGTTGTACTGCGCCAAGCTCATGCACAAGCATGAAGCAGATGAAGAACTCGAAGGCGACACCCGATCCATACTCGGGAGGATAGTGAGGCGCTTTGACCGTGTATTTGAAAGGATGCTGGTGGGCTACGACAAGAGTCTGGCGAAAACTCTTTTGCGGCCTGTCGCTGCCGTGGCAGGTCTTGTCGGGGTTTCACTCCTTTGCCTTTCGCTCTACCCGTTGCTGGGCGTTTCCTTCTTCCCGAGAACGGACGCGGGACAATTTGTCATCAACCTGAAAGCTCCCTCCGGCACTCGCGTCGAGTTGACGGAAGAATACGTGAAGCAAGTCGAGCAGATCATTCGCGAAGTCATCCCGAAGAATGAACTGCAAATGATCGTCTCGAACATCGGTATCACTCCCGACTTCTCGGTCATCTACACGTCGAACTCGGCGCCGCATACGGCCTTTGTTCAGGCGAGCCTGAGGGAGGGGCACAAGGTCGGAAGCTACGAATACATGAGGAGGGTTCGAGGGCAAATTCAGAAACAACTCCCGCAACTCACCGTGTATTTTCAGTCGGGTGGGCTAGTCGACGCGGTGCTGAATCTGGGATTGCCCGCGCCAATCGACATCCAGGTCAGCGGAAGCGATATGGACGCGGCACATGCGGTAGCGTCCAGAATCGCCTCACTGACGAAGCAGCTTTCGGGCGTCAGTGATGTGTTGATACCGCAAGACGTGGATTATCCAGCGCTGCAATTGAACGTGGATCGCGAAAAGGCCGCGCAACTCGGCCTTTCGCAACGGGAAGTGGTCGACAACGTGATCACCGCGCTGACCTCGAACGCCATGATTGCGCCGAACTACTGGGTGGACCCCAAGAGCGGCAACCCGTACTTGCTGACCGTGCAATATCCGGAAGAGACCGTGAAAACGATGGCGGATCTCCGGCAGATTCCTCTGCGCGGCCCGAAGATCCAACAACCGACTTTCCTGGATTCAGTTGTAACCATGATTCACATCTCCGCTCCAACGGAGGTGGATCACTACCAATTGGCGCGGGTGATGGATGTGTACGTGGCGCCGAAAAAAGAAGATCTTGGAACGATCACTGGTCAGATCGAGGAAATTATACGCAAGACGCAACTTCCCGAGGGCGTGCGCGTGACACTCCGCGGATCGGTGCAGGGCATGCGCGCGTCCTTCCGGAGTTTTGGCATCGGGCTGATTTTGTCGGTCGTGCTGGTGTACCTGATTCTGGTAGCGCAATTCGCTTCCTGGACAGATCCATTCATCATTTTGCTGGCAGTGCCGCCCGGACTTGCCGGAGTGCTGCTGTTCCTGCTGGTGACGAATACCACGCTCAACGTGATGTCGCTCATGGGCCTGGTCATGATGGTCGGAATCGTGGTGTCGAACAGTATTTTGATTGTGGAGTTTGCGCGTCACCTGCAAAAGGAAGGGAAACCCGTGAAGGAAGCAGCGGCGATCGCTTCGCGTCAAAGGTTGCGCCCTGTATTGATGACTTCGCTGGCCACATTGCTGGGGCTGATCCCCCTGGCGCTGGGAATCGAAGCGGGCAGCGAAGCCTACGCGCCACTGGCGAGAGCCATTATCGGCGGACTGCTGATGTCCGTGGTGGTGACCGTTTACCTTGTGCCTGCGGCATATCTGTTGGTGCATCGTAAGGAAGAAGTGGCGGAGGTGCGGGCTTGAAGCAGAAAGTATCCATGCTCGTCCTTTTGCTGGGATTGTGCACGGGGATGTCCGCCGCCCAAACGGTGCCGGCGCGGACCCAGCAAGCCATCGGTTCATCACCAAATTCCGGCGGTAAACCTTTGACACTTCAAGAAGCGGAAGCGATCGCGCTTCAAAAGAATCCGCAAATCACGGTGGGCAAACTGCGGGCGCTTCAGGCACATGAATTCGTGCGCGAGGCGCGCTCGGCACTTTTGCCCACCGCCAGCCTCAACCTGACCGGAGTGGAATCCCGGGCAGGGAGCCGCATCGCCGCGGGTTATTTAAACAATCCGGTCATCTATCCTCGCGCTGCCGTGGGTGCTTCCGTCAGCCAACTGATTACGGATTTCGGCCGCACGAATAATCTGGTGTCCAGTTCAGAATTCCAGGCAAAGGCCGAGGATGAAAATGCCGTGGCCACCCGGCAGCAAATTGCTCTGGCCGCAGACGAGGCGTTCTACAACAGCGTGGAGGCGCAAGCGCTGCTCCATGTGGCCGACGAGACCGTAAAAGCACGCCAGCTCCTCGTCGATCAGGTTCAAGCACTCACCAACGCCAAACTGAAATCCGATCTGGATCTGAGTTTCAGCAAGGTGGACTTGGGGCGTGCGAAGCTGCTGCTCCTCGATTCGCAAAGCAATTATGAGGCTTCGCTTTCCACCCTCTCGGCCATCCTTGGGTTTTCGGACCGCCAAAATTTCACCCTGGTCGAACCTTTTTCACAAACGACTCCTCCCAGCATCGATGCCGTTCCTTTGATCCAGCAGGCGCTACAGCAGAGGCCAGAAGTGCGCGGCCTGCAGGATGAAGTGACATCGGCGGCGAAGTTCAGCAAAGCGGAACATGATCTGTGGTGGCCGACCGTAAGTGCCAGCGGAGTCGCCGGCCTGGCGCCGGTGCGCGATCCGCACATCGATAACTGGTACGGAGCTGCCGGTATCAACATCAACATTCCCGTCTTCAACGGATTCCTGTTCAATGCGCGGGCCAAGACCGCTGACCTGGAGACACAAGCGAAACAACAGCGCCTGCAGGATCTGCAAAATAACATTGCCCGGGACGTGCGCAACGCCTGGCTGGACACGCAGAAGGCCTACGAACGCTTGTCGCTGACTCAACAGCTCCGGGAGCAAGCCGACCTCGCGCTGGAGTTGGCGCAGGCACGATACAGGCTGGGACTGGGATCGATCGTGGAATTCAGCCAGGCGAATCTGCAGAAGACGGAAGCGGACCTGGAAGACACCGACGCCCACTATCAATATCTCGTCACGCAGATCGTGCTGGCCTACCAGATGGGCATCACGCGCTGAGTGCCGTCACCCAATTTTCCCGGAACGTTTCCGGCTAGGGCTAGGGCTGCGAACTTACGAACGCCAAAGCTTTCTCCGTGGCCGCCAGAAGCGGCTCCGGTCCAACGGGCTTTCCCGTGGCATTCTCCATCCACAGGTCCGGCGTGACCTCACCCATTCTTGCCATCCGCTCGAATTCGGGGCCGGTATTTCCCGCCTTCTTCATCTGCTCTTCGATCTGGTAGGCAATCATGTGCCCCATGGAATAGTCCGGCAGATAGAGGAACGAATCGATCATGTGCGAGTAGATGCCCAATAGTACGACATCTTTTTTGCCGAATACCGGGGCATAGTAGCGGTTCCAGATGTTCTGGGCGATTTCCACGGTGGCAGCCTGGAGTTGCGCGGGCGTGGCTTTGGGATGATCGTACATCCAGTGCCACACGCCCATGTCCACCAGACCGACCCCGCTGATTTCGTAGGTGCCCCAAAAATCGTTCAGAGTTTTCAGCGCGTCGCTTCTGACATCGGGTGCGGCGAGGCCGAGGAGCTCCAGATCGCGCCCCTGAAAAACAAAGGCCAAGGCTTCCGTGAAGGCGTTATTGGGCACGCCTTTGAGCAATGTGTAATCAATCTCATTCAGAGAGAAAGTCTGTTCGACATTGTGGCCCATCTCGTGGATGGCGATGTTGTAGCCCTTGTAGTTCATCCCACTCTTCTCCACGCGCGTGCGCAGGTGCGCCTTTTCACTTCGCATCTCCGCGCCCATGGCGTGGCCCGAACCTCGCGCGGGGTCCACAATGATGTTGTTCGCCAAGAACTGCGCTTTTTCGGGAGTGAAGCCCAGCTTGACCAGCAGATTGGGAATGTCCTTTTGGTAGGCCTCCGCCGTCGGATATTTTTTCGCCACGATGGCGTCAAGCTGCGCTTCGGTGTAAGCGCCGCGCGGGCGGAAACCGTCATACCAGATGTCGAACGGCTCCAGCGGGCGGCCCAGGCGCGACTGGATGAGCTTTGCCACTTTTGGCACAAGCGGCGACGCCAAGACCTGCTCAAACATTGCTTCGACGCGCTTTTCCGGGATCTCACGGTCTTCGTCAAAACGCCGCGCAATGAATGTGGGAGCCGTCGGCGAATAAGGGTCCGCTTTCTTCTCGGCGGCGAATGCCTCCAGGAGCATCGCATAACGCGTGTTCGGCTCGGGAGCGTTGCTCACCGGTAATCCTGCGGGCACGGGAGAATCGGAATCCTTCTCCGCGGCGGGCTTGACCTCATTCGTGCGCGGATTCCAGTCCACATTGGGATTGTTGACGACCACCTGCGGAATCGTCTGCCGGACAATGTGCTCCATCACCTGCTGGATCATGCGCTGCTTGCGAAGGCCATTCTGGGTATCCGCGTAGTCGGCCTTTATCTCGTCGCGCAGATTCCAGTGGCTCAGAAGGCGAAGCTTCGGCGGAAATGGCCGCTCACCATTCTGGTCGAGCAGATGGTGCATCCAGATGTTGTATTGCGCGATGTACTCGGCGGTATCGCTGGCCGCTTGCGCAATTGCGAGGTTGACGTCAGCCGGAATGCGCTTGGAGAAGTCTTGCGCGAGCCGCACCTCGGCCCACTGGCGGCGCGTCCACTTTGGGCCTTGCGTCAGGCGCTCCTCGAGAGTGGTCAGAGGGAAATTCAAAAGCACAACGAAGGCGCCCTTGTTTGCGAAAAAGTCGTCGAGTACATGCGCCGCAGGATCATAGGCCGCGAAGATTCCGTCGAACGGGAGCATGGGACCAAGGTCCAGGTCGGCCTGCTGGCGAAATTCCCGGTTAATCTCATGCATATGGCCTGACAACTGCTCCAGGAGGCGCTCGTAGCGGTTGAACATGGCATCGAGCGTTTCTGGATCGCCGGCGAAATTCGTGCGGACAAACTCCTCGTACGCGGCGGCATCACCATCCTGCGCGCGCCAGTACTCGGACATTTGAAGAAGTCCCCGCTGGATTCGCGGTTGCTCCAGCTTGCCATATTTGGCGGTAAGCTCGGTTTCCAGTTTTGTGGCGGAGCCTTTCATCCAGTCGGGCGCTCTTTGATTCGTGGCGATGTCAGACACGGACGGCTCCTGGGGATGGATTGGCGTTGCCATTAAATAGCAGACAGCAAATGCAAGATAGATAGTACGCAAGGCAGTACCTCCTCGCCGGTGATTTCCTGGCGGCAATTCACTGCAGACCAACATTTGGCCGGGTTATGCACTGTGGTTTCGACGGTCACTCGGATTCTACCCCAGATTGCGTCCCGCGCTTGGCTGGCCATGGGTGGGTTGTCTCTGTCACGGCAAGGTCATACAATCACCGCGTGCGCTGGAAACGCACAAGAGACCCATCCCCTGTGACTCCGCGACGTTTCTTCGCTCTTGCGGCGGCCACCAATAGGACGAAAAACGTGAGCAGACAGAGTTTTGGCAAGCTGCCGGAAGGCCAGGAAGTCGATCTTTACACACTGAAATCCGAGAAACTGGAAGCCCAGATCAGCTCTTACGGCGCCGCAATCATTGTGCTGCGCGTCCCGGACCGCAGCGGGAATTGGGAAGACATCGTCATTGGGCCGCAGGATCTTTCCAGCCACGTCGCGAACCATCGCTCCAAGGGACCAATTTACTTTGGCGCCCTGATTGGGCGCTATGCGAATCGTATCGCGCACGGGAAATTCTCGCTCGACGGTAAGAGCTACACCCTGGCGAAAAATGACGGCGGCAATTCGCTCCACGGGGGCCCTGGCGGATTCCACAATGTTGTGTGGCAGTCGGAGCCGATCCCAAACGGCGTTGCCTTCCGGTATCTAAGCAAGGATGGTGAGGAAGGGTATCCGGGAAATCTCTCTGTGACAGTACGCTACACCCTGGCTGGCGCGGATTTGAAAATCGCGTATCAGGCCACCACCGACAAGCCCACGGTCCTGAATCTGACCAATCATGCGTACTTCAATATGGCCGGGGCGGGACGCGGCACGGTGCTCGCTCACCAATTGAAGCTGTTTGCCTCGCGGTTCACCCCGGGAGACGCTCATCTGATGCCCACCGGTGAGATTTGCTCCGTTGCCGGGACGCCGCTGGACTTCCGGAAGTCCACGACGGTTGGCGACCGCATTAACTCAGGCGACGAGCAAATTCGCCTGGCCCACGGATACGACCACAACTTCGTGATCGACGAGCAAGGGGCTAAGCTCAAGCAGGCGGCGGAGATGTACGAGCCGGGCACTGGGCGTGTGATGGAAGTCTGGACCACCGAGCCCGCGATCCAGTTCTACACCGGCAATTTTCTGGATGGCACGTTCAAAGGTAAGAACGGAGTTGCCTACGGCAAACGGGATGGATTCTGCCTGGAAACGCAGCACTATCCCGATTCTCCCAATCACCCGGAGTTTCCCACCACCGTGTTGCACCCGGGACAATCCTTCCAATCGGAGACGATCTACCGTTTTTCCGCTCGGTAACGAAGAAGAAGTCCAATCCGACGGGAACGGAGTACGTGTTGAACACGAAATTGGTGCTGTGGGAATCGACGTCATTGAACGCAAGCTGGTCCGCTGCCACCAGGGAATAGGATCAGCGAGGAGCCTCAAGCGTATGAACAACAAGCGTGCGAAGCGGTTGAACCGGAATAACTTCAAGTTGCGGATTGCCCTGCTCGGCCTGTTGCTGGCGGCTGCGTGCAACGTCGCCGCACAGTCCAAGCCCGCAGCAAAGGAACCATTCCGCCCGGACCAGATGGACACGGTCTTGTACGGCGCGGCGTACTATCCCGAATACATGCCTTACGAGCGCACGGACGAGGACATCGCGCTGATGAAGAAAGCAGGCATCAGCGTGGTCCGCATCGGAGAGTCCACCTGGGGATTGTGGGAGCCGCAGGACGGCAGATTCGAGTATGCGTGGATGGACCGCGTGGTGGAGAAACTGCACGCGGCGGGAATCCGGATCATCATGGGGACGCCGACGTATTCCATTCCTGCATGGCTATATAAGGAGCATCCGGAAATTGTCGTGACGCGCCTGGACGGACAGTACATCTATTACGGGTTGCGGCAGAACACCGACCTGATGAATCCGGCGTACCGTTTCTATTGCGAACGTGTCATCCGAAAAATCATGGAGCATTACAAGGACAATCCCGCCATCATCGGTTATCAGATTGACAACGAAACCTCCTCCGCGGGTGCAGCCAACAAGGATGTCCAGGAAGGATTTCGAAGCTACCTGAAAGCAAAGTTCAAGACCACGGACGAACTGAACCGGGTATGGGGGCTGAACTACTGGGGGCAGCGCCTGAATGACTGGACCGAAGTTACCACGCGCGAGGGAATCCGCAATCCCGGTTGGAAGCTCGAGTGGGAACGGTTTTCGCAGTGGGAGACTACGGATTTTCTGGCCTGGCAATCGCGCATCGTGAATGAATACAAAAGGCCCGATCAGTTTGTGACGCACGACTTCGCGGGGCCGCCGCGGCCGGAAGTCAGCGAGATTGACGTCGCGCGAAGCCTGGACATCGCGGCTGCGAATCCCTATCACAGCACACAGGACGATTTCGATGGTGAAGCATCCTCCTTGGCGGGCGATTACACCCGCTCCCTGAAGCGCACCAATTACCTGATCACAGAAACGAATGCGGAAGCCATCGGCTGGGATTCCAAGGAGCAGTTTCCGCCCTACGACGGACAATTACGCCTCGATGTCTATACCCACGTTTCCTCCGGGGCGAACATGGTGGAGTACTGGCATTGGCATTCGCTTCACTACGGGCAAGAAACCTACTGGAAGGGTGTTCTCGGCCACGACCTGCAACCTGGGCGCCCTTATGAAGAGGTTACCCGCACGGCGCAGGAGTTGCGAAGGATCGGCCCGGAGATTGTGGACCTCCACCGGAAAAATCAAGTAGCGATTTTATATAGTCTGGATTCATACTACGGAGTCCAGTTCATGAAGTTCAGCGACCGCGTGGACTACAGAACGCTCCTCTGGCAGATGTACGGAGTGCTTTACCGGGCCAATGTCGGTGTGGATTTTGTCTTTCCGGAAAGCACAGACTTGTCGGAATACAAGGTTGTGGTGGTGCCGCCTTTGTATGTGGCGAGCGATGCACTATTGGCGCGGCTGGTGGACTACGTGAAAAATGGCGGGCGCGTGGTGATGGCCTTCAAGAGCGGGTTCTGCAACGAGGACTCAACGGTCCGCTGGGAAACCATGCCGGGACCGTTGCGCGCCGCGGCGGGCTTTCACTACCAGGAGTTCTCCTCACTGAAGAAGCCGCTGGCGCTGAAGGGCGACCCGCTGCAAGCGGGAGCGGAAAACCAGGTCTCCGAATGGGCGGAAATGATCGTTCCCGACACGGCCAAAGGCCTGGCGTTCTATGACCATCCGTACTTCGGCAAGTATCCGGCGATCACCCAGAATCAGTTTGGGAAGGGCACGCTGACTTATGAGGGTACGGTCCTGAGCGACAAGTTGCAGCGGGCCGTGTTGCTCGGTGTGTTGAAGGAAGCCGGGCTGACTAACTCGGATCAGGATCTTCCGGCGAGCGTGCGCGTGAAGCATGGCCAGAACCGCAATGGGAAGACCCTGCACTTCTACCTGAACTATTCCAGCTCCCCGCAGACACTGAATTATTCCTATGCAGCGGGCACGGAGCTGCTCTCTCACACGAATTTGAGCCACGGGCAAGCGCTGGCGCTGAAGGCATGGGACGCAGCGATCGTGGAAGAAAATTAGGAGACGCTTCATGGTTCGGAGTGCGGCAAGGAAAAGCGCTTGGGCAAGGCGAGCCGGCACAGTCGCTTTGGCATTGCTCTTTCTATGCAGCATTGTTTCCGCGCGGACGCCGAAGGCCGCGAGTGCGGACACCGAGAAGCGCGCCGCCCAGGTCTATCTCGGTGATTCGCACGCGAGTGTCCCGCGGCCGGAGAAGGATTTGAGAGGCTTCGCAAAGGTGAATCTGCGGCCGGGCGAGTCAAAGCAACTGAGGGTGGCGCTCGACCAACGGGCATTTTCATTCTACGATGTAAGGAAGCACGATTGGAGTGCCGAACCTGGTGAATTTTCAATTCTTGTAGGAAGTTCGTCCGCGGACATCAAACTCCAGGGAAAGTATCTTCTTAATCCCGGACTGGAGACTCCTTAGGACCCCATGACAGCCGCCTTTGCTTTTCTTGACGTTCATCGATTGGTGCATCTATCCCCCGTTGATTTGGTGATCATTGTCTTTTACTTCGTGTTGGTGCTGGCCATCGGGTTTTACCTGAAGGGGCGGGCCAACACGGGCGAAGACTTCTTCATGGCCGGAAGAGAGATGACCGCGTGGGTTGCCGGCCTGGCTTTTTTGTCGGCCAACCTCGGGTCATTGGAGCTGATGGGTTGGGCCGGCAACGCCTATAAGTA
>DLMH01000070.1:0-6976 GCA_002478115.1 Candidatus Acidiferrum typicum
CGGGGCTACAAGGAAGAGGGCACTATTACGACGGCTTTTGACATCAGGGTGCAGAACGACCTGGACCGGTTCCACTTGGTGCAAGACGTGGTCGATCGGCTACCGCACTTGGGGTCCAAAGGGGCCTACCTGAAGCAGATGATGCAGGACAAGCTCATCGAGCACAAACACTACATCGACAAGCACGGCCAAGACATGCCGGAAATCCGGAACTGGAAGTGGAGCAACTCCAAATGAATACGCAACAGCTTATGGATACCGCGAAAGCTCTGGTCGCCGACGACAAGGGGCTGCTGGCAATGGATGAAAGCAATCCGACCTGCAACAAACGATTTGCCAGGTTGGGGATTCCGCAGACCGAGGAGGCCCGGCGCGCCTATCGGGAGTTGATTGTGACCACGCCGGGTCTCGGTGAGTCCATTAGTGGCGTGATCCTGTACGACGAGACGATCCGCCAGAAGAAAGAAGATGGCACTCCCTTTCTCAAGGTCATCACCGATGCGGGAATCATTCCCGGCATCAAGGTTGACACCGGCGCAAAGGCCTTGGCAGGTCATCACGGAGAGAAAGTGACCGAAGGTCTGGACGGATTGCGGGGCCGCCTGGCGGAATACTCGCAAATGGGCGCGCGCTTCGCCAAGTGGCGCGCAGTGATTGCCGTGGGCGATGGCATTCCCAGCGGGGGCTGCATCGAGGCCAACGCACACGCGTTGGCTCGCTATGCCGCGTTGTGTCAGGAGGCCGGAGTGGTCCCGGTCGTCGAACCGGAAGTGCTCATGGACGGCGAGCATACCCTGGAGCGGTGCCGCGAGGTAACGGAGCAAGTCCTACGAATGGGTTTCAACCAGCTTTACACACAACGGGTGATGCTGGAGGGGATGATCCTGAAGCCCAACATGGTGCTTCCGGGATTGACCCGTGCCCAGCATGAAGATGTGAACGAAGTGGCCGACGCCACAGTGAGGTGTCTCTTGCAAGCCGTCCCCGCTGCGGTTCCGGGGATTGCGTTCTTGTCGGGAGGCCAACCCAGTGAACTGGCCTCTGCTCGTTTGAATGCCATGAACCTCAGATTTAAGTCGCGAGTGCCTTGGGCATTGGCGTTTTCGTTTGCCCGCGCCATCCAGCAACCGGCTTTGGAGATATGGCAAGGCCAGCAGGCCAATGTGTCGGCGGCACAGCAAGCCTTGTGTCATCGAGCCAGATGTAACCGGGCTGCGCGCCGTGGCGAATACACTCCCGCAATGGAATTAGAAGTTGGTCCGGAACAGCGCCATGCGGCACAAGCGTCCCATTGATAAACGCGGCCAAGACATGCCGGGCGCTCGTAAGTGGAAAGAGATAGAGCCGATCAGCAACAACTTCGGCCCAAAATCATTCGGTCTTGGATCGAGAAAGCAGGGAACCAATGCATGAAAGTAACCACGGTCACCACCAAGATGAAGTACCGGATGGCGAGCATGTTCACCGGGAGATTCCTCCGTACTGGAGGCGCGCTCACCGTGATTGGCGGTTCTGGCTCGGCTTGCTTCTTATGTGTGTGGCTCTTACCACTTATTTCATGAGCGATGACCTGTCGTTGGTGCCTAGCGGCAAACCGCGCCATCCAACATCTGGTGACGCCAGAAGATAGCGGAGCCTGCTAGCGCTTAAAAAGGCAGCGCGGGCTAATTTCCGGCGACAAGCTCCTGCTGGCGATGGATAGATATAGGGTAGAGGACGTTCTCATGAGCCAAATCGTTCTGTATCCCCTTCGATTCGAGCCGATCTATCAATATCGGCTTTGGGGCGGCCGGCGTTTGGCCGATCTGTTCTCTGCACCCCTGCCGGGCAACGGCCCTATCGGCGAAGCGTGGATACTCAGTGACCGCGATGACCACGCGAGCCGCGTTGCCAATGGTCCCCTTAAAGGGCAGAACATCACTCAATTGATGGAGCAGTCTCGCGAGCAATTGCTGGGAAAGTTGGCCCAACGTTTCCGCCGGTTCCCACTCCTGCTGAAGTTCCTCGATGCACACGAAATGCTTTCGGTCCAGGTACATCCCGCGGATTCGCAATCTGGCCTGCTCCCTGCGGGCGAGAGCGGGAAGACGGAAGCCTGGGTGGTCGTGGAGGCGGGCGCAAAAAGCCGCATCTATGCGGGGCTGAAGCCAGGTACCACGAGAGAAGTTCTGCAGCGGGCGCTCGCGAATGGATCGGTGGCGGACGACTTGGCATCGTTTGTTCCGAAGGCCGGCGACGCCGTCTTTACCCCGGCTGGCACAGTTCATGCTCTCGGCGGTGACGTTGTGGTGTTCGAGATTCAGGAGAACAGCGACGTGACGTTTCGTCTGTACGACTGGGACCATGTTGACGCCAAGACCGGTCACCTGCGGGCGCTCCAAGTCGATCAGGCACTGGCCTGCATTGATTTTGTAGACGGTGAAGCCGGTTTGGTGATGCCCTTGGTAGAAGCGACG
The DNA here is from genome assembly GCA_002478115.1 of Candidatus Acidiferrum typicum. GTDB lineage: Bacteria > Acidobacteriota > Terriglobia > Acidiferrales > UBA7541 > Acidiferrum > Acidiferrum typicum. Next base: position 2,457 of record DLMH01000070.1, read on the forward strand.
ACGCCGGTGGGGCGAGAGAGCCTCTTTCATTGCAAGCAATTCCGGTTGTGGCGCCTGCGCGGACAATCGCCTTTTACGGTCGGTGCCGCGGGTGTGGCGCGCGTGCTGGTATGCATCGAGGGCGCGGGGCAGGTCGAACACGACGGCGCCACTTATGCCGTCGGAAAAGGCGATGTATGGCTCTTACCTGCGGTGGTCGGAGCGTGTGCTTTTCGGCCAAGCGGAGTAGTGAGTTTGTTGGAAATTGCGCTGCCGGAGTAGTTTTGAACCGGACAAGAGTCGGATGGTTGGCGAGGCCGGAAACTCGAATCGAGATGGCAAGAATGCGGAGGTGGAAAGATTGTGAAAAAGCTAATTGTTTTTGATCTCGACGGGACACTGGCTGAAAGTAAATCGGCCCTTGACGCCGAAATGGCGGCACGACTGCATGACCTTCTCGGCCTCGTCAAAGTCGCCGTGATTTCCGGAGGTGATTGGCCTCAGTTTGAAGAACAAGTGCTCTCCCATCTTCCCCAAGACAACCGTCTGGTGAATTTATCTCTCCTACCTACCTGTGGGACCAAGTTCTTCCAATACACGGGAGAATGGAAAAAGCTTTATTCAGAAGATTTCACTGCGGATGAAAGGCAAAGAATAATCACTTCTCTAGGGAAAGCGGTCGAAGTAGCGGGCTTCAAGGTCGAAAAGTTCTGGGGAGAAGCAATTGAGGACCGGGGAAGCCAGATAACATATTCCGCTTTAGGGCAGCAAGCCCCCTTGGAAGAAAAGGACAAATGGGATCCCGATTTCGCCAAGCGAAAAAAGATCAAAGCGATTCTCGATCCTTTGATTCCCGGGTTTTCCGTGCGACTGGGAGGCGCGACATCCATCGATGTCACTAAACCTGGCATTGACAAAGCCTATGGGATCAGAAAGCTACGAGACCTGCTCGGCATTTCATTGAAAGAAATGATTTACGTTGGCGATGCGTTGTTCGTCGGAGGGAACGATTATCCGGCTGAAGAAGCAGGCGTTGTTTCGATCTCAGTTCGAGGTCCCAGTGAAACTAAATGCGTTACCGAAGCAATCATTGCTTGCCTGGATGGCGACCAGCCAGCTTGACCTTGTGGGAGAGTTGATGAGTGGATTTAAGTTGCGACGCCTCGGAATTGTGATGGAGCCGGAGCCGGGTAATCCCCAGGAGATCGAAGGCGTCCTGAATCCGGCTGCCGTTCGTGGACCTGATGGCGCGCTCTACCTCTTTCCGCGGCTGGTCGCGTGTGGGAATTACTCGCGAATTGGAATTGCGCGAGTGCAGTTCAATGAAGCTGGCGATCCCGTAGGAGTCGAGCGACTTGGCATCGCATTGGAACCGGAAGCCGATTATGAGCAGCGGCCCAACGGAGGCGGTGGCTGCGAAGATCCTCGCATCACGCTCGTGGAGCCGCTTCGACGCTACATCATGACGTACACCGCGTTTTCGCCTCAGGGGCCAAGGATCGCTTTGGCCTTGTCGGCGGACCTCTTCCACTGGCAGCGTTTGGGACTCGCGACCTTTGGTCCGTATAAAGGCATCGAGTTCGGCGACGAAGATGACAAAGATGCCAGCCTCTTTCCTGTCGCTATCCCTAATCCATCCGGACATCCGGAACTGGCCATCCTCCACCGGCCGCTTTTCCCCGGCACTCGCCCGGAGGAAACCGCCTGCCACGCTGCTTCTCGTGAGCTGGATCTTGATCGGGAAAGCATCTGGATTTCCTACTGCCCGATGGTCTTGCAGAACCGTGAACCAAATCGCTTCGGTCAGTTCACCTCGCATCACCGGCTAGCCGCCCCGGTTGCGCCCTGGGAGCGGCTCAAAATTGGTGGTGGCACTCCACCCATCCTAACTCGACACGGCTGGCTAATCATTTACCACGGCGTGAGCGAAATGACGGAGCCGAGCAACGACCCACATCCATTGTGCTACTCGGCCGGGGTGATGGTGCTGTCCGGGGAACACCCGCAACTGATCCGCTATCGTTCCGCGGAGCCCGTATTGACGCCGGTGTTACCGCAAGAACGCAACGGGACTATCGCCAACGTCGTGTTCCCCACGGGCATCGACCGGCGCGACGATCTTGGCACGCCGGACCGCTTCGACGTGTACTACGGGATGGCCGACAACCGGATTGGCGTGGCGCGCCTTGACCTACCGGAGTTCTTGCCCCCGGGAAAAGTCGCCGACCCGCCAGGTGCAAAGGTGTAGAGCGCCCGCTTTTAGGGGTTCAAACCGTGAATAAGACTTCTTCGACAGCGACTGTTCACGGATTTTCCAAGACTCCTTGGAACTAGATTCGGTGAAGGCAACAGGAACAGAAAGGAATACCCATTATGAAGCCCAATGCCGACCAAGCCAAAGTTTCCAAATCGAAGCCGGGGTCGGTGCCCGATGCAAAGGACGACCTGAAATCCCTGCCCCTGCCGGAAGTGGAGAAGAAATTAGAGTCGTCACCAGACGGCCTCAGTCAAGCCGAGGCTCAGAAACGGCTGACGCAATACGGCCCCAACGAGATTGAAGAAAAGAAAACCAATCCGTTCCTGAAATTCCTCACCTATTTCTGGGGCCCCATCCCATGGATGATCGAGGCGGCCGTAATTCTGTCGGGGATTGTCAGGCACTGGTTGGATTTTTTCATTATCCTCCTTCTGCTTGTTTCCAACGCCGTGGTCGGATTCTGGGAAGAACACCAGGCAGGCAACGCGATCGCCGCTTTGAAGGCCAAGCTGGCGATCAATGCCAAAGTGAAACGTGATGGAAAGTGGATCACCCCGGCGGCGCGTGAGTTGGTGCCGGGCGACGTCATCCGTGTGCGCCTCGGCGACATAGTGCCGGCGGATGCGCGCTTGTTGGAAGGTGACCCTGTCGAGGTGGACCAATCCGCGTTGACAGGCGAATCTTTGCCCGCCACTCGCAATCCGGGCGAGGCGGTGTTTTCGGGGTCGATTATCCGCCAGGGTGAAATCGACGCGATGGTGTACGCCACCGGGGCCAACACTTATTTCGGCAAAACCGCGCAACTGGTGCAGGAGGCGCACACCGTCAGCCATTTCCAGCGTGCCGTGCTGAAGATTGGCGATTACCTGATCATTCTTGCAGTGTCCCTGGTCGTGTTGATATTGGCCGTGGCGCTCTTCCGTGGCGATCCCATCCTCAGTACGTTGGAGTTCGCCTTGGTGCTTCTGGTGGCCGCGATCCCCGTGGCAATGCCTACCGTGCTGTCCGTGACCATGGCAGTCGGCGCGCGACTGCTGGCGAAAAAAGAAGCCATTGTGACCCGGTTGTCTGCTATCGAGGAACTAGCCGGCGTGGACGTGCTGTGTTCAGACAAGACCGGTACCCTGACCGAGAACAAGCTGACGTTGGGCGATCCATTCAGCGTTAGCGGTATCCCTGCCGACCAACTCATCCTCGACGCCGCACTAGCTTCACGTGCGGAAGACAAGGACACCATCGACCTCGCGGTGATCGGCGGCCTGAAAAACGATCAAGCCTTAAAGGGCTATCAGGTAGTCCATTTCCAGCCGTTCGATCCCGTGCATAAGCGCACCGAAGCCACAGTCAAAGCCTCGGACGGAACACAGTTCTACGTGGCCAAGGGAGCGCCGCAGGTCATTTTGGAAATGTCGACCAACGCCGGTGAGATAAAACCCGCCGTCGAGAAGGCCGTCAATGAATTTGCGGCACGCGGCTTCCGCTCCTTGGGCGTGGCCCGGGCAGACCAGGAAGGCAAGTGGTGCTTTGTTGGCGTGTTGCCATTGTTCGATCCACCGCGCGAGCAGGCCAAAGCTACCATCGCGAGCGCTCGGCAGATGGGCGTCAACGTCAAGATGGTTACGGGCGATCAAATGGCTATTGCTCAAGAAACTGCCCGACAACTGGGGATGGGCACGAACATACTCGATGCCAGCGGATTGGGCGACACCAAGCGTCAGGAGACGGCGCAGTCGGCGGAGTCAATTGAGAAGGCGGACGGTTTCGCCCAGGTATTCCCCGAACACAAATTCCACATTGTGGATGTCCTGCAAAAACTTGGCCACATCGTCGGCATGACTGGCGATGGCGTGAACGACGCCCCCGCGCTGAAAAAGGCAGACTGCGGCATCGCCGTTTCCGCCGCGACAGACGCGGCCCGCGCGGCGGCGTCCATCGTGCTCCTGTCGTCCGGCCTATCGGTGATCATCGACGCAATCAAGGAGAGCCGCCGCATCTTCCAGCGGATGAACAGCTACGCGATCTACCGCATCGCCGAAACTCTGCGCGTGCTGTTCTTCATGACGCTGGCGATCTTGGTGTTTAACTTCTATCCACTGACTGCGGTGATGATTGTGATGCTGGCATTGCTCAACGACGGAGCCATCCTGTCCATCGCCTATGACAACGTTCATTACAAGGATAAGCCCGAGGCCTGGAACATGCGCCTAGTGCTCGGGATCTCTACGGTGCTGGGTCTCATCGGGGTCGTGTCCGCGTTTGGCCTGTTTTATCTTGGCGAGCGCGT
>DLMH01000070.1:7093-11531 GCA_002478115.1 Candidatus Acidiferrum typicum
TCCGTGGCCGGACATCTGACGATCTTCCTGACGCGCACGCGTGGCTCGTTCTGGTCTATACGCCCCGCGCGGATTCTATGGGCGGCCGTGCTCGGTACGCAAATCGTGGCGACGTTGATAGCGGTTTATGGGCTGTTTATGACCCCTCTTGGCTGGGGCTGGGCACTGTTCGTTTGGGGCTACGCTCTGGCTTGGTTCCTCGTGAATGACCGCGTGAAACTGCTCGCGTATCGTATTTTTGACCCTACGAAAGCCCCATTGTTGGCCAAGAAGCCGCTCGACCTTACACCGCGGATTGCAACAAGGGCCTATGAACTCTACGAGCAGCGAGTCCGGGGCAAAAGCCGGGCAGATCAAGACTGGCTGGAGGCGGAACGCGAGATCCGGAAAGATGAGGCAACAAAAACGAAGACTGCTTGAACGCCCTCCTAAGCCGCATGTGTGCTAAGCGCGACTGACGCTGCTCGTCACACCGAAAGGATGAAGATGACAATCAATTCAAAAGCCTTGATCGAAGAAACCCTCAGCTCTTCCCGTGTTGGACAACCTCCACAGGCATGTGGCTCAGCTTTACGAAAATTCGGCTCCGACGGCGCAAGGGCCACCAATCGTAGAGATAGATCTGCATCGGTCGCCACATAGCAACCCATCCGGCAATCGTGAGGCTCTCTCGCACGACAGCAGCCCAGGTGCCCGCCTCGCGGCCTAACACCATCTTGCTGAGAAGTAGACAGGCTGACAAGAACAGCAGCCCGATGAAAAGACTCGTACGGCCTTGCTTCAGGAGGCGCTTGAACTCCAAGTTAGTAATCTGGGCACGGTGGGCAAAGTGGTTGTGGACGGCCGTCCTGATCAGTTCTTTGGGGTCTTCAGCCGGCAACTGGTCTAAGTAGATTCGCAGTTTGAGCGGAGCGCCAGGGGAGAATTCTTGGGCCCAGCTTACGATGAATTCTTCCGCGTCGTCGTCGAGATCCTTCTCGATGAACGGAGAAGGGTCCATCGAATTGAAGAGCTGACTCATTTCGCGCAGTTTCAGACTTATGATGTCCGGACGCCCTGCGTCCGTGGCGGCAGTTTTTGGTAAAGAAAAACGCATACGAGAATTCTTGCTACCTTCCGTCCTGCCAAGAATATCGGCTTTGTGCACCAAGGACTGGTTCCTAATTTCCTTTCGAACCGCTATTTCGCTCGCGGGCTCGAAGTCTCCTTTTGTCATCGGATTGTGAGGCCATCAGAATTGCCTCAAGCATTCCAGCGAGTCGCTGAGAGTCGGCATCGTTCTTTCTTACCGACCGGCGGGCATGGTCCCAGCTTCAGGCTTCCTTCCGGTTACCGGCAGAAAGGTTGTAGAGCCATGCAAACAGAAGTCCTGCGATCGCTCCGTCAATCAATGCGTCGACCGTGCCAATCACGACATCGACGAACGACCGTGACGCATGAAACCACGGATACACGGAGCTGATCATTTCGAGAAAGCTAACACCGTAGGTTGGCTTGACAAGGTTGATGAGTCCGACGAACAGGATACCGCCGCCCCAGAGTAGCCCACTGGCAACCGTCATCCCTTTGAGGGAAAGTCGCATTGTAAGTCCTCCTTTTCAATTACGTTCTAATCCTGATCTGTTGCTACGCCTCATATTCCCGAGCCAGCCGGGCTCCTGAGAATCGAATACTCGGCAGGTCGTTCATGACTCCACAGGGTCGTCCACTGGATGCCGTCATGTTGAACGGTCCTCACGCCAACAGCGGCGATAAATCTGCGGTCCGCTCTTTGACTACCCTGAGACAGCATCACGGCTTACACCTCGCGTTTCAGTGGGAAGGACGAACCCTAACAACCTCGACCGAACAGCGGGCGTGCCGTGCTACGGCATCCGACACGCTGCCCATCAAGAAGCGTTCGAGACCGGTCTGTCCAATCGAGCCCAGAACAATCAATTCAGCCTTCCACTGTTCTGCCGCGTCGAGGATCCTTGACTTAGGGTCACCTTTTGCAACGGCTGTGGAAACCTTCAGACCCTTGGCACGGAGCGTTTCAGCGATCTTGGAAACCAGATTCTCTGCTTGTTTGGTTCGAGCCTCCTTCACCTTGTCCAGGGCAGGGTCATAGCCGCCTATTCCCCGGTCGACCAAGAATGGCAGTGGCTCCACCACATGCAAGACTCGAACTTCCGTCTCATTGGGCCGCACTTGTTCGATCAACAGCTGCGACGCTGCTTCTGAAAATTTGGAATCATCAATCGCGAGCAGTATTCTCCTGACTTTGCCTTTCGCTGCTCCGCTTATGCGTTTCGAGCCCTTAGCAGGACGAGGCAGCCTAACAAGCTCAACGGAGCAGTGTGCGTGACGCAAAACAGAATCCGGCAAGCTTCCCAACAGGAACCGGTCTAGGCCCGTCCGTCCGTGCGAGCCGAGGACGATCAAGTCGGCATGCCATTCTGCGGCGATGTCTATGATTTTAGATTTTGGGCTGCCCAACTCCACGGCTGTAGTCACCTGTAGGCCTTTGGCACGCAACAACTGTGCTGTTTTTGCAACTAAGGCTTCTGCCGGCTTGCGTTGCGCGTCTCGCGCGTGTTCCACTCCTGGGTAATAGGCCGTCATTTCGGGGAGCTGGTTGGAAAGCACGTCAATGACATACATAACGTGCACCTCGGTGTCCCCTGGCCTGGCTTGTCCGATCACGGCCTTTGTTGCCGCGTCTGAGAACTTAGACCCGTCGATGGCGAGAAGAATTCTCATGACTCATCTCCTGCTTGCTTTTGGATAGTAAAGACATAACTCATCTTACTTCATTGCCGCTCTGTCGTCAGAAGGTGATTAACGGTTTGATGATCCCATCCACTGCGGATTCCGGGTGAAGGCGATCGGCATTCAACCATTCCCGCACTACGCCCAAACGAGCCGTACTACCACCACCAACTAGCCACGGCCACTTGCGTTTGACACGGCCGGGAGGGAGGGCTAGGCTCTCGGGCCAAGGGGAAGTTCAAAATGGAAATCCCGGGTGAAATGAGTTCAGATCCTCACACAGTATTGCGAGTCACCAGAACCAAGGCTCAGGCAAAAGAGAGTTACGACAGAATGAGCCCGTTCTATGACTATTTTGCCGGGATCTTCGAGCGGAACTACAGAAATCGGGCGCTGAAGCGATTGAATATCGCGGCGGGCGAGACCGTTCTCGAGGTTGGTTTCGGAACTGGCCACTGCTTGAAACAAATGGCCGAGGCGGTGGGGGAAGGGGGCAAGGTCTATGGCATTGATCTATCCTCCGGGATGCTTGCTGCCAGCAAGCGGCGGCTGGAAAAGGCCGGACTTTGGAACAGGGTTGAATTGACTTGTGACGATGCGATGAAAATGCCGTACACGGACAACAAATTCGACGCTGTTTTCTCGAGCTTTGCGCTTGAGCTTTTCGATTCACCCGAAATCCCAAAAGTGCTTGCCGAAATCAGGCGCGTCTTGAGAACGAGTGGAAGGGTTGGGATTATTAGCATGTCGAAAGAAGATGGAGCATCGCTCTTACTGAAATTGTACGAGTGGTTGCACCGCAAACTGCCCCAATATGTTGACTGTAGACCCATCTATGTCGAACATTCGATGAAGGGCGCCGGGTTTGGAATACAGTACAAGGAGCGTGTCAGTTTGCTGGGATTACCCGGAGATATTGTTATTGGTACAAAGCTGTCCTCCTCAGTTTCAGTTACAACTTGAAGGTGATCGCTACTCCCTGAGGGGAAACCAGTAATATAGAATGTAGTTCACTCCAGCGATGACCATGAAAATTGACGAGACCAGGCGATAGATTGTGCATTTCTGATATGCCGAAGGGCCGATTCGCTTCTCCAGAAATGCTGGACTGACGCTCTTCACATAGAAGAAAAGGAACAGAAAAGAAGAAACAACGAGAACGCTAAAATTGAGCCATGGGGTCAGGAATAGTAGCCTTCTTCCAATACTAGTGCTGCTCCCCAGACCCGTCCTCGTTCCGCCGTACCTTAGTCCGGGAATATAACCCTTGCTCGGAGTAAAGTTGAAATGAGAACTCGCTCGGCGTGAATTCTCCTGAGTATGAGGCCTCGATCCCAATTCGAGAGAAGGAAAAACCAACGCATCCCTACTCCCACCGGCCTGTGGGTATCCTGCAAATTCGATGATCGTCGCACCACTTTGCGCGTTCAGGACTTCAGCGTTTCTGGTGCTTTGCTTGTGACCGAAGAACCCATCCCAGTAGGGACTCGCCTTGAATTGCTTTTTTCCGTGCCGGAAGGTGAGATTCGTGTACTCGCCGTCGTCCGCTCATTCACGCCGGGCAGGGGTATCGGCGTAGAGTTCGTTGGTATGGAATCAATAGCATTTGACCTCATCCTCAGGCTGGTGAAGCGCCTGCTCTCTACCGCCAGCGATCGGAAAACGTTGGAGACGACAGACTAAAGGT
>DLMH01000069.1:0-8508 GCA_002478115.1 Candidatus Acidiferrum typicum
TGCTGTTGCTTCTGTTGCCCCTTAGCCTGCTCCTGGGTCTTCTGCTGCTGTTGTTTCTCGGACTTCGCCTCTTGTTGCTGCTGTTTCTGCTGCCCCTTGGCTTGCTGCTGAGTCTTCTTTTGTTGCTGCTTCTCGGACTTTGCCGCTTGTTGCTGCTGCTTCTGCTGCTGTTGGGGCTTCGCTTGCGCTTGCTTTTCAGGCTTGGCCTGTTCCTGCTTTTGAGGCTTAGCTTGTTCTTGCTTTTCAGGCTTGGCTTGTTGCTCCTGTTTCGGGGGGCTAGCCTTTTCTTCTTGTTTCTCCTGGCGTGCGTGGGCCGGAACAGCTAGTCCCAGAAGCAGAAACAGTGCTGTTGTACTGATAGTTCCAAAAGGTTTCATGATGTTGCCTTCCTTACCGCGAATTCGTGCTTGCGTCACCGTACGAATGTGACGCGATACTTCTTGGCGATTGTTAATTCTGGTGCCCGAATCGCAGCGCGGGACCGCGCCGTTCATCGCCCAATGCCTACCTACCCACGTGGATATTCGAGAGAGAATGAAATAGGCCAAAAACGTTTAGGAGCCACAGCACCACGGCAATGACAACGACGGCGTTCAAGATGGACTTGATGCTGCCGGCCATGGGGATGAAACGATTCACCAACCAAAGGAGGACACCCACTACGATCAGGGCAAGTAGAATCTGAATGAGAGGCATAGTCTTTCTTCCTTTCTGACTTTGCTGCGAGATACTTCTGTCCTGGCGCCCGGAATTGCTCCGAGCGCGGCCTGGTACGGGGAACCCAATGAGCCGCTTGCACTCTGCAAATCGCCTGCCTGCCTATCCGGCCAGAGTGTTTGGCTCCGTTGTCGTTCGATGTCCTTGACGCTTGTGAATTTCGTGGGGAACAAGCTCCGGGGATGGACCGGACAACAAACCAATCCTCTTACGGCAAGCTAATCGTAGGCTTCGTGAAGGCGCACGTCTGTTCACTTGTATACAGGATGGCAAAAGGACGTTTAATGGCCGTGCATTGCACTTGCACGCCGAAGGGTTTGCGGCTTTTGGGATTTCATGGCATAGAGAGCCTTGTCCGCTGCGTAGAGAAGCGTTCCGATGGTATCGGCGTCCCTCGGATAACTGGCAATTCCTACGCTCACCGAAAGCACTGGCTCTTCGGCGTCTCTTTCGAGAAATTCGCAAATCCGCCGCCCTACCAATGCGGCTGCGGCTATGCATGTTTCCGGCAGAACCACCGCAAATTCGTCCCCGCCGTGTCGCGCTGCGGTGTCTACGGTCCGGCAGCAGTCTCTCAGGATTTGCCCCAACCTGCAGAGCGCCCGGTCACCCGCCAGATGCGAATACTGGTCGTTGATCTGTTTCAATCCATCAAGGTCCAGCAGTACAAGTGAGAATTCCCGGCCGGTGCGCTTGGATCGGCAGAGTTCTGCCTGCAACGCCTCGAAAAGGCGGCGATGATTGGCTAAGCCGGTTAGCGAATCGCTCGATGCCTGATGGCGCAGTTGTTCCTCAAGCGTCCGCTGCTCTGTAATGTCAACAACGATGATTTCACAGCCATTAAAATTTCCATGTTCGTCAAAGGCATCGCGGCCGCTGAGCCGGGCTTTCAAGACAGTGCCGTTTTTCCTTTTCCACTCCATTTCGATTGGCTCGACTCGGGCCGCCTCGGGAAAGCTTCCTGCCAATGGCTTTCGCTCACCAAGATCCAGGACAATCTCAGACGCGCGGTTCGCCGCAAGCAGCTCCGCTTTGCTTTCATACCCAAGCATCGTCAAGAGAGCCTGGTTGACGTCCAGAAGCTTTCCTCCCGCTTCGCACCGGCATATTCCGTAAGAAGGATTGTCCACCAGCGCGCGGTAGAGCGATTGCGAATGCCGCAAGGCCTTTTCGGCCTCTTGCAGTTCTGCGCGCAGTTTCTTTTCGTTCAACGCCCGGCGAACCGCCATCGGCAACTGCGCGATATGTTCTAGTTCCACGTACTCGAAAGCTCCTTGCGCGGCTAGCTCCGCGATGGATTCGATTCCAATGCCAAAAGTCAAAAAGATAAGCGGGATTTCCTGCGCTGTCTGATGAAGGAGTTGCAATGCCTGCGATCCCTTGAAGCTTGGGCTGGGGTACTCGACGATAATGACATCGTAGGATTGGGTACGGAGCTGTGCCGCGCACTGTGCCAGGTTTAGAACCAAATCGGATCGCACAGCGAATTGCCCCTTTTCGAGCTCTTGCAGGCAGCAGTCTATCGCGTCTGCGTCACGGTGAACGAAAAGAACGCGCACAGGGCGCCGTCTGTGGGAAGGTGTGCTCTCCGGGGGAAAACTTCCTTGAACAGATAGGATTTGGTTTGGAGCGAGGTTTGCCATTGCACTTCACAACTGACACCGCCGACACCATCCGTTAACACATGGATGCGCGGCTGGGAAGGAGGAGTCCTTTCATGCCCAAGGTATGCGGGCAAGAAAGTTGTGTCTGTGCAATTCTGAACACTTTCTATTTAGTGACCCTCCAGCAAGCCCGAATGTCGCCAACCAGATAACCAACCCTCAGATTAGGTTAACCTCAAGTTATTGAGGTCATTGGAGTCTAGTGTTCAAATTAGGACAGATCATAGGGTTTCCTATGACAGAAGATTGCCCGGCAATTAAGTTCTCGCATCAGGAGAAACGTAGTGATGAATTGCCCGCGCTGCCACAGTGAACGAATCCACCGATTAAGGCGCAAAGGGATCATCGAAAGAAGAATTCTGGCTATGCTCTTTGTCAGGCCGTTTCGGTGCGGAAGATGCGGCTACCGATTCTTCCGCTGGTCAATCGCCGTGAATCCGATTCCATCCACCGCGCCAACGTCGATCGGTTTCTATCTCTTTCTCGTGCAGGCCGTTAAGTCCTGGTTTTATCGTCGGCACGCGCTGCTTTAATGGCAGCGGTTGAGGAAGGGACATGGCCGCGGCGGCCTCCGATAGGCTCCGCTCACAAAACTGATCCGAACAGCCACCCGGCCCCCGCGGTCAGCGCCATGGCCAGTGCGCCCCAGAACGTGACACGTATTGCGCCTATCGTCACTCCCGCGCCACCCGCGCGTGCAGCCAGCCCGCCTAGAACCGCGAGGAACACCAGTGACGTTGCAGAGACGAGAGGGATCAAACCCGCCGCCGGGGCCGTGACAGTGACCAAGAGAGGCATGGCCGCTCCAACAGCGAAGCTGCCCGCCGATGCCAAGGCCGCCTGAATGGGACGCGCACGGAAAGTCTCGGAGATGCCGAGTTCGTCGCGGGCATGCGCGCCTAACGCGTCATGGGCCATCAACTGCTTGGCGACCTGTTTCGCGAGCGCAGGCTCCAGCCCGCGAGCCACGTAGATGGCCATGAGTTCCTTGTGCTCGCCCTTGTCGTCTGCTCTGAGTTCCGCACGCTCAAGATTCAGTTCCGCTTCTTCGGTGTCTGCCTGCGAGTGGACAGACACGTACTCCCCTGCTGCCATCGACATTGCCCCAGCCACCAGACCGGCGACCCCCGCGACCACTATGTTGTTGTGAGTGGCATGCGCGGCTGCTACGCCGAGCATCAGACTTGATGTGGAAAGAATGCCGTCGTTCGCGCCCAGTACCGCCGCGCGCAACCAGCCGATGCGTCCCGTATGGTGTAGTTCCTTGGCGCCTACAGGCATTGTGGAGACCTCATCATTGCCCCATGAGGCCGTTGATCTTCCGGCATTGGTTTTCCCATCAAGCCGGCTTTTCTAATCCAGTGCGTTTTGGACTTGCCAGCGCGAATTCTCGTTAACTTCGGACGGAAACTCCTCAGTGGCCCGCTGAAATCCGCACGATCTCCACGGAACACCGGGCATGACGCGCGATGGCCTCTGAAACGCCACCGAGCAAAAAACGATCCAGGGCTTTTCGTCCATGGGACCCAAGCACGATCAAGTCGGCATGCCACTCCTCAGAGGCATCGATGATCAGGGATTTCGGCTCGCCCTGCTGGACGGTTGTGGTTACTTTTAAACCGTGAGAGCGGAGCGTTTCCGCGGTTTTCGCAACCAGAGCCTGCGCCTGCTGCGTCTCTCCATCCCAAACTGCTTCGAGAGTCGAGTCATATCCACTCATATCGCGAGCGACCAGAAGCGACGGCGGCTCCACGACATGCAATACGCGTACTTCAGTATCCTTCGAATGCGCTTGCGCAATTACGGCTTGTATGGCCGCTTCGGAGAATTTGGAATCGTCGATCGGGAGCAGGATCTTCATGCGTGTCACCTTTCCAGTCTTTCCGGGTGCAACCCGTGCCAAGACGACGACAGGCTGGCTGCTTGCTGGACGTGGAGAACAGCGAAGAAGGTAAAAAAACCGGTCCAGTTCTTGATTCTGAAACTTATCTTGCAACGTGCACTGTTCGCCGCAAAATCTTAGAGGAAGTACTACGTGCTGGCTGTTCCCTTTCGCACACATGCGGCGGTCCGGGCTTCCTGCCTGCAGCCACACGAATTATTGGCGGCGATGACGCAATGTTCTCAAGTGAACAGTGCGACTTCTTCCGCCTCGCTAAGATGCTATATCGGCGTAAATATCCCGATTCGAAAGCTGGTGAAACGATGCCCGTCACTGCCAACTCGACTGTTCTGACACGAACAGCAGAAGTGAGCGGTGAGGATAGCGAGTTGCAGGGCCTCACGAGCGATGAAGCCCGAGTGCGGCTTGCGAAGTGCGGCCCAAATGATATGCCGGACACGGCAATACAACCATGGCGCATGGCGCTCACCAAATTTTGGGCACCGGTTCCATGGATGCTGGAAGCCGCGATCATCCTCCAGATCGTGCTCCACGAGTATGTCGAAGCCGCGGTGATCGCAGGGCTCCTGGTGTTCAACGCCGCACTCGGGTTCTTCCAGGAGGGGCGCGCGCAAGCGACTCTTGCCGCGCTGAAATCGCGGCTCGCGCTTACGGCTGCGGTGCGACGCGATGGCGAGTGGAAGAACATAGCCGCAACCGAACTGGTTCCAGGTGACACGGTGAAGCTCTCGCTGGGTGGCGTGGTTGCGGCCGACGTAAAGTTGGTCGAGGGATCAATCCTGCTGGATCAGTCCATGCTCACCGGGGAATCCGTCCCGATCGAAGCTGGCCCGGGCCTGCAAACCTATGCCGGGGCGCTGGTGCGGCGCGGAGAAGCCACGGCGATCGTCACGGCAACGGGGGTAAGCACGAAGTTTGGACATACCGCGGAACTCGTCCGCACCGCGCATGTCGAGAGTACACAGCAAAAAACCGTAATGCGCGTGGTGCGAAATCTTGCCATTTGCAATGGCGTGATCATCCTATTGCTGGTGGCGTATGCCCATGCCCGTAAGATGCCGATTGGCGAGATTATTCCCCTCGTTCTCACGGCTGTTCTGGCGTCGATTCCTATAGCGCTACCCGCCACGTTTACGCTTGCAGCGGCGCTGGGCGCAAGAGCACTGGCACGCCTGGGTGTGCTTCCAACGCGATTGTCCGCTGTGGACGAGGCGGCAACGCTGGAAGTTCTTTGCTCGGACAAAACGGGGACGTTAACGCGCAACGAGCTGACGGTGACTGCTATCTGCCCTGAGCCTGGCTTCGATGAAGCGCGCGTGCTGGCAATGGCGGCTCTAGCCAGCTCCGAAGGGGGACAGGACCCCGTAGACACCGCCATCCGTGCTGCCGCCATGAAAGGTAACACCGCAAACCTGCCGAAACTGACCAAGTTCGTTCCCTTCGATCCAGCGACAAAAATGTCCGAGGCGACAGCGGTAGATGCTGAAGGAGGTACGCTGCGTGCCGTGAAAGGGGCGTTTGCGGCGGTTATCAAACTGACCGAACCAGTGGCAACAGGGGGGGCGACGGCGCACGATCTCGAAGAGAAGGGCTTCCGGGTTTTGGCCGTTGCTGTGGGCACACCGGCGACGATGCGGCTTGCAGGAATCATCGCGCTAAGCGATCCACCTCGCACGGACGCGGCCGAGCTTATCAAGGAGCTGCACACTTTGGGAGTGCGCACCGTGATGGTGACCGGCGATGCACCGGCGACGGCGGCGATCATCGCGCGAGCCGTGGGGCTCGATGGAGCTATCTGTCCACCCGGGCCAATCCCGGAGAGTGTGCGTCCAGAAAATTACGCGGTCTTTGCCGGAGTTCTTCCGGAGGATAAGTATCACCTCGTTCAGGCGTTCCAGAAGAGCGGCCACACCGTCGGCATGTGCGGCGATGGCGCCAATGATGCGCCAGCGCTACGCCAGGCGCAGATGGGGATTGCGGTTTCGACGGCGACTGATGTCGCCAAGTCGGCGGCCGGAATCGTGCTGACCAAGCCAGGACTTGAGGGTGTTGTGGCCGCAGTGAAAGAAGGCCGGGTAACGTTCCAACGCATCCTGACCTACACATTGAACTCCGTGACAAAGAAGGTTGTGCAGGTGCTCTTCCTGGCGGTGGGACTGATCCTGACCGGACACGCGATCCTGACGCCAATGTTGATGGTGATTATCATGATCACCGGTGATTTCCTGGGCATGTCCTTGACGACGGACAACGTGCGGCCATCTCCGATGCCTAATGAATGGCGGGTTGGCAACTTGACGATCGCGGGCGTTTTCATGGGTTTTTCCGAACTCGTGTTTTGCACCGCCGTACTGGCCGTCGGCAAATTCCACCTAGGTTTTGGAATTGAAACATTAAGAACTCTCGCCTTCGTGGTCATTGTGTTCGGCAATCAGGCAACGACCTATACGAATCGGAGCCGTCAGCGCCTGTGGTCGACCCGCCCAAGCTTCTGGCTGGTACTTTCGTCGGTAGCCGATCTGTTGATCGCCTCGACGCTTGCGAATCGCGGGATCGCCATGGCCCCTCTGCCATCACTCGTGATGGGAGGAACGCTTGCGGGGGCAGTTGTCTTTGCATTCATGGCGGACATTGTCAAAGTCCCCGTATTCCATCGTCTCGGGATCGCCTAAGAACCAGGATGCACGATTTGGAGAAACCGGTTTTGAAAGGCAAGGAATCGTACACCCAAAATCAAACTGGCCGATCGCCATTCAAGCAAGCAATGATTGCTTCGGCAACGCATTTCGTCTCATTGGGACCTCGAACTGAGATACAAACGACACCTGCTTCTTCAGCCGGATAGTCGTTCCCTCCGACGAACAAGGCATCGCCAACGTAAATCATTTCTTTCAATGAGATGCTCAGCAGGTCTCGTAGCTTTCTGATCCCGTAGGCTTTGTCAATGCCAGGTTTAGTGACATCAATGGAAGTCGCGCCGCCGATTCGGACAGAAAACTCAGGAATAAAAGTGTCAAGGATTGCCTTGATCTTTTTACGCTTTGTGAAATCGGAATCCCATTTGTCCTTTTCTTCCAAGGGGGCTTGCTGGCCCAATGCGGAATAAGTTATCTGGCTTCCGCGGTCTTCAATCACTTCTCCCCAGAACTTTTCGACCTTGAAGCCCGCTTTCCCGACAGCCTTATTAAGTGAACTGGTGATTTTCTGTTTTTCACCCGCGGTGAAATCTTCCGAGTAGAGCTTTTTCCATTCCCCCGTGTATTGGAAGAACTTTGTTCCACAAGCAGGAAGGAGGGATAGATTCAGCAGGCGATGGTCATGGGGAAAATGGGAGAGCAGTTGTTTTTCAAACTGAGGCCAATCGCCTCCGGAAATCACGGCGACTTTGACGACACCAAGAAGGTCATGCAGTCTTGCCGCCATTTCGGCATCAAGAGCTGACTTGCTTTCGGCCAGGGTTCCGTCGAGATCAAAAACAATCAACTTTTTCACTCTTTTTGCACCTCTGAATCCATGCGATCTCAATGAAATTTTCCGGCCCTGCCAAACGCCGGTCGCCCCAAAGTCGAAATTGATAGATCGGTTCGAATCGCAGGGGATAGAGAGCGACTTGGCTCATGGGAACTTTCTTTACCCTCCTCCATCTCCAGCAGGACCTTGTCGCCGGCCAATTGCCCATGCTGCATTCTTAAGTTCCATGGGGCTCCGCTATCTTCTGGCGTCACCTGATGTCGCATGGCGCGGTTTGCCGCTAGGCACCAACGACAGGTCATCGCTCATAAAATAGGTAGTGATGGCCACACACATAAGAAGCAAGCCGAGCCAGAAACGCCAATCACGGTGAGCGCGCCTCCAGTACGGAGGAATCTCCCGATGAACATGTTCGCCATCCTGCGCTTCATGCTGGTTGTGACTATGGTTACTTTCATGCATTGGTTGCCTGCTTTCTCGATCCCACACCGAATGATCCCGGGCCGGCGATGAGTGTCCTTGCGGCAGCTATAACCTCTTGCGCATTCATTTGGGATTGCTCCACTTCCAATTGCGGATTTCCGGCATGTCTTGGCCGTGCTTGTCGATGTAGTGTTTGTGCTCGATGAGCTTGTCCTGCATCATCTGCTTCAGGTAGGCCCCTTTGGAGCCCAAGTGCGGTAGCCGATCCACCACGTCTTGCACCAGGTGGAACCGGTCCAGGTCGTTCTGCACCCTGATGTCAAAGGCCGT
>DLMH01000069.1:8593-8754 GCA_002478115.1 Candidatus Acidiferrum typicum
GTGCCCTCTTCCTTGTAGCCCCGGACGTGAAGGTTGCTGTTGGTGCGGCGGTAGGTCAGCCGGTGGACTAGCGATGGGTATCCATGAAAGCCAAAGATGATGTGTTTATCTTTGGTGAAAAGCGAATCGTAATCCGTTTCGCTCAGTCCGTGCGGGTGCTC
>DLMH01000069.1:8853-9203 GCA_002478115.1 Candidatus Acidiferrum typicum
ACGACATTGATCACCCGGATTTTTAGATCGGGCAGATGCTCGCGAAGGATGGAAACGGCGGCCAAAATCTCCAGCGTGGGCGTGTCCCCGCAACAGGCCATCACCACGTCCGGCTCGGCGCCTTGGTCGTTGCTCGCCCATTGCCAGATGCCAATTCCTTCCGTGCAATGCACGACCGCCGCGTCCATGGTCAGCCACTGCGGGAGGGCGTGCTTCCCCGCTACAACGACGTTGACGTAATGCCGGCTGCGCAGGCAGTGATCAAAAACCGACAACAGGCAGTTGGCATCGGGCGGAAGGTAAACGCGCACGATATCGGCCTTCTTATTGATCACGTGGTCGAGGAAGCC
>DLMH01000130.1:0-4191 GCA_002478115.1 Candidatus Acidiferrum typicum
TACGGCGAACTGCTTTATGGCGCGGCAAAAAGCGCGCAACGGGTGGCGGCGCTTGAGCGGCTGCGTGAGCTTGTGCAATTGCTGCCCGCGCTCTCCTTGCCGGAATCGGAGGCCGAAGCGTACGGATCGATTCGGGTGGAGCTGGAATCGAAAGGCCAGATGATCGGAAACAACGATCTCTGGATCGCTGCGCATGCTGTCGTTGCAGGGCTGACACTGGTTACAAACAATGAAAGCGAATTTCGGCGGGTGCGTGGGCTGAAGATCCAGAACTGGGCTGTCTAAGGATGGTCAGAGTGACTGTGTAGTAGGGCTTTTGCGCCTGCCGACGAATGCGAAGTGGCGAAAGATTGCCGGCACCTACCGCTGTGGATGTTAGCGTTCATGCTTCGGCCTCGCCGTTGCCCGAGATGTCGGTGAGGTCGGCAGAGAATGGAATAGCGGAGGAGGTTTCTGTGGTCTTGGGGCAGCCGAAATCCCTGTCCGCCAGCGTGGATGTCGATGTTCGTGCTGACGCAGGAGCAGTGGATTCGGTGGCTGAGGAGGAAAGTTGGCCGATTGCGAAACGAACCCAATAAACCCCTTGTTCTCAGTATTTCTGGTACAAAAAGGGTCCGGGAGAAGTGAGGGTCCAAGTTTGGCCAAAATTTGCGAACTGCTTCTGAGAGGAAGGATTCACGAGTACGAGAGAGAAGGATCGAGATACCTTCAACGCCTTGTAGCGCGGCCAAAGGAGAAGGACAGGTAAGCGCCCCAGTGTTCCGGCCCCCGCTGACTGAACTCGCCAAACGGTCGACACCACTCACTGAATCAGCAGATAGAGTTTCTGCTCGCAGTTGGCTCGAATAACTTCCTGTTTGTCACTTTAGGGCGGAGTTCGCAGACCATGCGAATGTCCGCCGCTTTGTTTTTGCAGGAGATTTAACGGCGCGACCGAGCACCACGGTCCAAGTGTGATCGTGCACTATCGGTAGGGCGAATCCATTGCTCTCATGGCTGAACCCGCGGTACGATGAAGCAACGATGTTTCCGTCGACTTGCCCGGTTTGCGCGTCTTTCGCTTTTCCGCTTCGAGTTGGCGCGCATCATGACTGTCCTGGATTCTGAAAAGGGAGACGTGTGTTTTGATTTATTCGGGCCAGCGTTTTCGGATGTTCTGTTTCACTCTTTGCGCTCTATCGTTCGTGGTTTTCTGCCCGGCGAATCTGCGAGCCGATGCCGCCGCTTTTGACCTGACCGGACCGAAGGTCGACGTCCGCGTACAACGCGCCGGGCATACGCTTCCCATCTCCGAAGTTCCCAATCTGCAGTTGGGAGATCGGCTTTGGGTGCATCCCGATCTGCCGGATAATCAATCGGTGCGTTACTTGATGGTTATTTCCTTTCTGCGAGGATCGACCAATCCTCCGCCGGACTCATGGTTCACTCGCATCGACGCGTGGAGCAAGCCGGTTCATGACGAAGGTGTCTACGTCACCGTTCCGGACGGAGCCGAAGAAGCGATCGTGTTTCTGGCGCCCGAAACCGGGGGCGCGTTCAGCACCCTGCGCAGCGCAGTCCGAGGGAAGCCCGGAGCCTTCGTTCGTGCCGCGCAGGATCTGGAACAGGCGAGCCTCGATCGCCAGCGCCTGGAAAAATATCTAGATTCCGTTCGTGAAGCTGCATCGTCTGATCCCGAACAGATGAAGGCGCGCAGCAATCTGCTGGCGCGCAGCCTTAACATGCGCCTCGACCAGCAGTGTTTTGACAAGCCCAGCGCCCAGCAGGCTCCCTGCCTTACCCAGAACACGGATCAGCTGGTCCTCGACGACGCTCACAGTCAGACCATGGTCGCAACTCTTAGTTCTGGGCCATCCAGCGACCTGCTGGTGCAGGTTAGCGCCACTCCGACCGCGGGCGCTGGATACTACAGCGCTTATGTGGGCGCAGTCGTGGACGTGGTTCGAATCCTGGGCACAGCGCTCACGGCGCAATATCAGTACATTCCGGCCCTAGCCCTGCCGAGGAAGGACAATCTTAATCTTCGTCTGAACACTCCACCTTCTTTCCGGAACCCAAAATCCGTTATCGTGATCGCTCTTCCGCTGGTTCTGCCGGCGGCCAATCCACCTCTGCGCGCCATCGATGCTGCGCAAGTCTTCTGCATCGATAAGCCTTCCCTCCTCTTGCCTGCAGACGGGGCTCCCTTGGTATTTGCCACGGAGTTGGCGCACAACTTCGTCTTGCACGTGGAAACGAAGTCCGGACCAGGGATCGATCTTCCGGCCGTGCCGGATCCCGCCCAGGGCGGCTTTGTGATCGATACCAAGGCCATGCAGTCGGTTGAACTGCAGGGGGAGGTCAGCGGAATCCTGCGGGGCGTTTGGGGCTTTCGTCCCTTTGAGGGCCCTCGCTTCCGGTTGCGCGGATCCAGCCCTGAGCAGTGGGTGGTTGCATCCAAAGACGCCAGCGCCCTTATCGTCGGGCGCGAAGACACTTTGCATCTCGAGTCTCCGGATGCTTGTTGTGTCCGTTCCGTCGGCCTGCGCGATGAAAAAGGCAAGATCACCGAAGCGGGATGGAAGATTGCCAAGCCCGAAGAACTGGAAGTGAAGGTTCCTCTGCAGAACGCGACGGCAGGAATGCTGACCGTGATGATCTACAAGATGGGGACTCGCCAGGCGGATGAGATTCCGCTCCATACATACTCCGAGGCGGGACGGCTGGATGCCTTCGATATCCACTCCGGTGACACCGACGGCGTGCTCAAAGGCACCAGACTCGATCAAGTCACAGCGATCGACGTTGCCGGCTTGCGTTTCGCGCCAGACGGTTTATCGCGTGCCAACCAGCGCGACGAGTTGAAGCTGGTTTGCCACGACGCGTCGGTAACCAAGCGGCTGCAGCCCGGAGACTCTATCGTGGTGCACGTGGCGCTGCAGGACGGCCGCTCGATGGATTTGAAAACCGCCGTGGAAGCTCCTCGGCCGCGCGTCAACGTGCTCAGCAAGAGTGTCCTGCTGGATTCATCAGGCCCTCCATCCACGGTCAGGCTGGATCAGGATGAGCTTCCTCAGGACGCGCGCCTGAATTTCTTTCTGAAGACGCAGGTGCCAGAGAATTTCCCCTCTACCGAGAAGATCGAGGTGGCCACGGCTGACGAGTCCTTCAGCGTGATGCTCAGCGAGAAAGATGGCAACCTCACCCTGCAGGATTCCAAAACCATTCTTGCCATGCTTGATCCCATGAAGTTGCTCGGTCCCTCGGCGTTCGGGCCGTTGAAGTTTCGTCCTGTGGATGGGGATGGGATTGATGGGGCCTGGCAACCCTTGGTCACCTTGGTGCGAATCCCAGTTCTCGAGGGAATTCGTTGCGCGCGCGACGCGGAAAAACAATGCACTCTGAATGGAGACAAGCTCTTTCTGATCGACGCCGTCAGCAGCGATCCTGACTTTACCAACTCTGTGACCGTCCCCGACGGCTTTGTCCAAGTCACGCTGACGATTCCACAGCCCAAAGGGAAGACTCTCTACCTGAAGCTGCGGGATGACCCGTCTACGGTAGTCACCGCCGACGTCCCGATTTCACTGGCACCTGAACAATAAGTCCGAAGAATCCTCGCCGCCTACGCTCCCGCGGCTCCCTTACCCTGGAAATTTACTTCCACCAGCCGCCGGTCCTCGTCGGACACCTTAAACATGGAGCGCGGTTTCAGGTTCATGAAGCTCTGCTGACGGTTTTCTTGTTCTGGTGGTGGATAGGCTGGGAGATCGACCTCAAAATCACCCGACGCAGCTCCGGCCCGATATGGACGTGGGCAGAGTTTGTCCTCGACGTTGGCCTTTCTTTGATGCTGCTCTTCGAGCCCCGAGCCGAGCGCGTGAATGTCCCCGATTTGATGTCGATCGTTTGGGGCATCGTTCTTGTCTGCTACTCGCTTCTGCAACTTTTTCGAGGAATTGCGATGCTGCGTTCAACTCGCGCGACGACCTGACCGCAGTAACCTGGACGCTGCGCCAACGAAATGCTGAAATTAGTCAACTGAATCTGATGCATAAGGGGAATGCTATGCCGACACTTCGAATAGTCTTGGCGATCGCAATATTGGGCGCTCTGCCAGCAGTGTGTTCCGAGCGCCAGCCGATACAGTGCGATGCCCAGTGCGTGGAAGGAGTGAAGAATAGGACGCGCTCGTACAAGATATTCCTGGGC
>DLMH01000130.1:4242-4535 GCA_002478115.1 Candidatus Acidiferrum typicum
GGCAAGTTTCCGAAACGATCCTGAAAGCACCAGCGCCATAAAACACTCACGAGTACGAGAGAGAAGGATCGAGATACCTTCAACGTCTTGTAGCGCGGCCAAAGGAGAAGGACAGGTTCGCGCCCTAGTGTTCCTGTCCCCGCTGCCTGAGCTCGCCAACCAGTTGGCACCACTCACTGAATCAGTAGGTAGAGTTTCTGCTCGCAGTTGGCTCGAATAACCTCCTGTTTGCGGACAATCCAGAAATGAGCGCGGTTACTGACCACAAGCGCGTCAGAACGAAGCCGCTTACG
>DLMH01000022.1:0-10500 GCA_002478115.1 Candidatus Acidiferrum typicum
TCGGCCACATCCAGCGTAGTGCCCGTTTCCTCGTCCGGTTCGTCCAGGCTCACCGTCACTTCCGGCCGCTCGTGCCGTGTGTCTCGCGCATGATTCACTGCCAGATTCGTGGCGATGCGATATAGCCAGGTTGTAAACTTCGCGCTGGCTTCGTAAGTCTGGCGAGAGCGATATACCCGAAGAAAAACCTCCTGCGCCAGATCCTCTGCCACCGCCGTGTTGCGCGCCATGCGGTACATGAAGTTCACCAGCGGCCTGCGATATTTCTGCACCAGAAAATCGAAGGCGGACTCATCCCCCGCCCTCACCCGTAGCATCACTTCCGCGTCCGTAAAATTCTCGCCGCCGATAAATGCTGGCTGTAAACCGTTCGCCGGGCGAGGGCTTGCCGTCGCCATCAGAACGCTCCGGTCAATGGCAGCGGCGCCCACACTTGATCGAACCCGGCTGGGGGCGGAAAGTTGCTCTTCTTCTGGTTCCGATGAATCCCCAGAAACCCCCTTGGATGAGGAGGATACGGCGGGTCGAAGGGGTCTGGTTTCATCCGGCATGGAGGTTACTTTGGGCATGCAGAGTACCGGCGACCCGAACCGCCTGCGCCCCTGCCGCCGATAGGCTACCACGCCCGCTCTCCGCGATCCAAACGTCGCTCTCCAGAACCGAAGCACCGAGTTCCTCGGCTTCGCATTCGGCGGTGGAGTTGCAGGAACTGCGCACTGATGTTTGAATAGAAAACGTTGGGCGCTTAACTCAGCGGTAGAGTGCCATCTTCACACGGTGGAAGTCACAGGTTCGAATCCTGTAGCGCCCACCATCAACATCTCATTACCGCACAGCCACTTACAAGTGGCTGTCTTTCTCTCGCCGTCGAAAATCCGGCCCGATGCCAACCCGATACAAGCTCATTGGGTGGCCTCCGACGCGGGTTTTGTCGCCAGCAGTTGCTCCATGTATTTCCGCTGTGCTTCTAGTGCTTTGTTGAAGTTTCCGTGGGTGTAGACGGCCGTCATCTCTGGTTTGCTGTGACGGAGCAGCGTTTGCGAGATCGTAATGTCCTTCGTGATCTCGTTTGCCCATGTGCTCAAACTATGGCGGAAACGGTGCCAACCAAAACGCTCACCCTTTGCCACCAAACCCAGAGCCAAAGCGGCCGGTTTCACGAAATCCGCATTCATGGTCTGACCCCATAGCGGCTGCTTTCCGTTTAGCTTCTGCGAGGCAAGAATGTAGTCCTCGTTCTTGTTGTACTGGGTTTGCTGCCGCCATTCGGCCAGATATGACGCCAGAGCCCTACACATCGGAACGGGAGCCTTGCTGGCCAGCGTCTTGGTTCTCTTCTGTATCTCTCCGCGACGGAAAGTCTGGTCAATTCGGATTTTGCTTTCATTCCATTCCACGTGAGACCAGCGAAAGGCAAGACACTCGGAGATTCGGATGCCCGTTGAAGCAACCAGCAGCACGGCGATTTTCACAGGGTTGGGGATTCGCTCAACCAGAGCGATAACCTGCTCGGGCAAGAGCACCTTCACTTCTTCGTGATCTTCCTCGCTAGCCGGGATGGTGACCTTATCTAGTGGATTACGGACGGAATAAATCTCGTTGTGATCAACGAAGCTGAAGACCAACGACATGATTCCCGCAATCTTGGAGCAGGTCTCCCAGACATAATCTTCGCCGTCATGGAGGTCAACCAGCCAATTGCGGATCGCAAGCGGCTTAATCTCTTCCACGGTGACATCTTTCCAACGAGCGAGGATATGGTTGTTAATGTGATACTCATACGTTTCGATGGTGCCTTTCGTCTTGCGGCGACCGTCCTTCTTTCGAAAGGGCAAGCCGTCCTTGACGTATGTGGCACACAGTTCACCGAAGGTCGGACTACCAGAGGGGGGCCTATTGATGTACTTCTCGATCAGACCAAGCTCACCAACCTTGAGCCAAGCGGACGTTTCATCATCCCCAATGTTTGCGGCCAGACCGAGCCTGACGGTGTTTTCAACCATTTCACCGTCGCTCTCTCTCAGCCGCTGGTAACACCAGAGCCACGTCATTCCATCCGCCCGTTCACGCTGCCTGAGCCAGCCGCGCACTTTAGAATTATCAGCCATCGGATTTTGTCCTCCGGCTCTTAGGGGCTGCGGCCGCGATTGTACTCTGCTTAGGCTTGCCACGTCCGCAAACAATGGCATCGGCAACCTCAGTCAAGCGGAAACGCCATATTGTGCGGGTACCCATTCCTTGGGCCTTCAAAGGATGACAGGGTATTACGCCTCGGCGAGCCATTTCCAACACTTGACGACGCTTAATGCACAGGAAAGCAGCCACAGTATCGGCAGCAACAAACGGCTCGGGCTGGGAGCCAGCGTTCATTCGTCATTCAGCGAATGCCTTCCTGAGTAGTTTCCAATCGATGGGAATCTGGGGAGTCTTTTCTTTCCGACGCTCCCTTTTCGCCCGCGGCGGGTCGTCAACCACAAAGTCTGCGTTGAACTGCTTTGCGATGCCGTTAATGAGTACGAGAAAATCCGATTCTTCGAGACCGCGCAACGAGCGCAGAATTGCAGCAAATTGCCGTGGATATTTGTTGATGATGATCGAGAGGTCGGACGCCGTTTTTCCCGCCTTGGCGAGCAGTTCGTCAGAATTGTGGCCCAAGTCGTGGGCGATAGCACACAACTTCACTTCCGAAGGAGGCGGAAATTTTCCAAGTTCAATGTTGCATAGATAGGGGGCGCTCATGCCGACTCTTGCGGCCATTTCGCCGAGGCCGATCCCTTTCTGCTCCCGAAGACTGCGTAACGCTGCTCCGAATAGTTGCCCGGTTCCGCATTCCGGATCGTGGTTGCCCGGCACCACCAGCAATTGATTCGGGTCTTGCTCAAGTTCGCGAGCTAATGCCCGCAGCTTGTCCTCAGCCGGAGGCGCAAACTTCCCCCGCTCGATATTGGAGAGATAAGAAGGACTGATGCCGACGCGAGCGGCTAATTGCCGCAGTCCAATACCCTTTTCCTCTCGTATCGTTCGCAGCCTCTTCCCCAGCGGCACTTTGCTTCTGGTTTCTCGTGCCAGCCTGCCTGACGGCTCGTGCGATCTTCTCGGTTTCCTTGAAACGGCTGTTGAATGTACTTGCATGTTATAGTAATTTTCATGTTATAGTAATTCCGCATTTTGGGCAATGGGAAAAGACACAGGAGTTCCGCTGGAAACAGGCACGTTCCCCAAGAGATCACAGCGGGTCGAGAGCGGAGGGACTGCGTAAAGCCTTGTGCTGAAACTAATGTGTCAGGCGCGGGAGAGTTGATGAGTAGGTTGATTGCTAAGCGCGAGGAGCACATTGAGGATTGTGCGCTTTTCGGCAGTGTGCGTTCTCAAGCAGATGAACCTAGTGACACCGTGACACAAGGTCAGCAGAATCCGGTTCTCGAACGCCTCTCGGTGCGTCTGGAATTGCTGGATGACAGCGATCTTGAGTACCACGCCATGCTCATGGAACTTCAGGAACTCCATGAGTTTTGCGCTGCGAAAGCAAGAGATGCCGCGTCCGCGCACCAGAACGCATACACCCACGAGCGCCGCGCATACGAGATCATCGCCAGCAATTATCCATTTTTTCTTGCGCTCCGAACGAAGCTCAAGAATCCGGGGCGGCGCGAAAAGGTTGAGGGCATAGACTCGTGGACAGAGTGGATCGACCGCTACTTCAAGTGGTGTTCACGACGAACTGTGTATCGAGCATTTCGGAAAGCGGCTCAATCCCGCCGACCCTCCTGACAAGGAGCGTTTGGCGGAGGAGATTTATCGGCAACGCAAGCGGTTCAAGTTGAAGAATGTCAACCGATGGCTGGGGGAGAAAAGGAATGGAGAGGTGTACCGGGGACGCTACCTAGTCCTTCTCCACTGGGAGCCAAAAGCAGCGGAAACGGTTGCGGGACTGGATGAAGAGATGCTGAAAAAGGGGATGACCAGCAAGCGCGTGCATGAGCGCAATGCCGCTGCAACCCTTGGAGCGCACGGCGTAGCCAACAGTCATCTTGCAGAACTATATTGACGACGTGATAATTCCGCCTGAGGCTCATGTCGATACACTTCACCGCAATGAGAACGATTCGACGCCCCGTAATGCTGGCGTCCTTCTGCCTTCTGGTGGGAAGCATATCGTTCTTGGTCGGCATGCTGATCTGGGCATACCGTCTCGATGCAGACTTCTCGGCGCGATACCAGTGCTGCACTCAAGAAGCCGTTGCGGCGTTTCATGACTCCTTCTGGTGGAGGTTTTCGATGGTAGAGAAGCTGGGCTTCGTTGGCTGTTTGGGATTGGCCGCTACGCTGACAAGTAAGAACGTCCTTAAGCTTGGGGCTTGGTCGGTGGCCGCTAGTCCGCTCCTGTGGCTCATCAATTTCGTAGCGTTTGGCGCGGATTGGGAAGGCTGGTCTGGCGCAACGACAGAAACCACGGCTATCGCGGTGTTCTGTGCAGGCTTGTGCCTGTTGGCCATCGGTGGTATGCGCGTCGGTTGGTCAAAACTGCACTCTTGACTTCGATAACTGTCGATAAAGTGCGCCATGAAAAGGCGCTCGCCTTTAGCGCAAGCAACTCCACTGCCCTCCAGTCTGCGCCCGATTCCTGCTCGGCGGAACTTGCGATAAAGTGTTTGCATCAACTGTCGCGATGCGCGGAAGTTTGAGCGGGTTTCCGCCACAGCAGATACGCTCCCCAGAGCATCGCAAAGCATATGGCCGAGTCCACAGCGACCGCTGACCCGATGAACAGGCCGAGATTAAGATCGGGACCCGGTTTGTTCAACGTTCCTGCGACCCACCAACCCGGCGTTCGCATCTTCGAGAGACCCGAAGCCGCCAATGCTATGACGACTGAAAGCAGGGCAACCTCGACAACATGCCGAAAGCGCCCGGCGACTGAATACGGCGGTACTGCGGGCTTACTTTTCTGTGGCTTCGGCCGAAACGATAGATAGCCGCCCCAGAAAATCACGATGATCGCAAGGAGTATGACCGCATTTATAAGAATAAATAGCGCGAAGTCCGCGAGAAAGCGCAAATCTGTCCACGACAAATTAGTCCACAACATCCGTACCCGCAGGAAACGCTCAGCCACAAACGATAAGACGATCAAGAATCCGCCAACCGCAGCGATATTCTGCCGACGCCTCATTGGCGAAACTTACCCTTTTTGAGCACCGCTGTCCACGTTACTTCTGCTTATGACGGTCCTCAAGGCATGGGAGTTAACTCAAGAATCGAGCCCACTCAGCGGATAAAAGGCGTTAAAGTGCGCCCTGAAAAGGCGCTGGACTTCAGCGGGTGCAACTCCCGCCACTGGCCTCGATCTGCGCCAGATTCCTGCTCGGCGGGACCTGCGATAAAGTGCTAACTGTTAACGACAGTCATTCACCTCCATCGGCCTATGGTCATGGGCCCAGCGATCTGTCCATTGGCTTCAACGTCAATCATCGGCGGCTCTTGCCTTAAGATGAAGAGATGCCAAAGGCAATTGTTGCAATCGGGGGCGGGGAGATACGGACAGGAGGAACCGCGCCAATTGACCAAGAGATTATTCGGCTGACGAACAAGAAACATCCGAAGCTCCTCTTCATCCCCACCGCAAGTTCCGATTCCGAAAGGTATTGGAAGCACGTGCAGGAATATTTCGGCGGATGCCTCAAGTGCAATACGGACGTGCTCTTGCTTCTGGCTGACGGGATTTCCAAAGAAAAGATCGAAAGAAAGATCGGCTGGGCGGACATCATCTATGTCGGCGGGGGAAACACGCTGCAAATGATGCGGGTCTGGCGATTCTTGGGTGTGGATAAGCTGCTAAGAAGAGCCTACGAGAATGGAACTGTGCTTTCTGGCATCAGTGCAGGTGCCATATGCTGGTTTGATTCTGGACATTCTGATTCGATGTCCTTCTCCAATCCAAGAGACTGGAACTACATCAATGTAAGAGGCCTTGGCTTCATCAAGGGAGTCCATTGCCCCCATTACAACAGTAGGACGCGGGGAGTTCCGCGAAGGAAAGACTTCCGAGACATGATCCGCCGAACGGGCGGCATTGGCATCGCTATCGAAAACAACTGTGCGATAGAGTTCATAGACGGGCGCTTCTACAAAGTGATTACTTCTAAAGACTATGCCCGAGCATACCGAGTCTACAAAGACGGTGGCCAAGTCCTCACTGAACGAATACGGCAGCAGGAACAGCTTGCACCCATCGAGCTGCTTTATCGCCGCGATGTTGTTGAAGGTGCAGACCACGGTAGCTGTCGAAAAACTGCGCTGTGAAAAACGCTGGACTTCAGCGGGTGCAACTCTCGCCCGGAACTGCTTCGTTCCACCTCGGCACCAGACGGTGAATACAAGGAGCGCATGGTCGCCTACGCCGGGGCGATCCAGCCGCCGCGCTCGTTCCCGGCTCTCCGTTCTGGTGAAGTGGTCATGAACCTCCGAGTGCCACGTTCTTTTGGGCCTTCGCTGCCACTCAGTATTAGGCCGCATGACTTTTTCATGCAAACCCTTCTATATCCTCCGTGGTAATGCCATCGATATTTTGACGAACTTGCAAACTAAAGTGGACTGCGTTATAACCTCGCCTGCTTACTACCTGCAAAGAACCTATGGAACAAGTTCCTGCGAACTGGGAAGAGAGTCATCCGTGGCTGAGTACATCGACAATCTTGTGGATGTATTCAAGGCGATTCCCCTCGAACCGTGGGGCAGCATTTGGGTCAACATCGGGGACAAGCGAGGTAAGCAGGGAGAACTGCTCGGCATACCCGAACGCTTTTGCATCGCCATGAATGATGCGGGATTTTATCGGATCGATAACGCTATATGGGCAAAGGAGTCCGTCCGCATCGATGGCACGTCTGTCGGTCAAGCGATGATTGAGCCTGCGAAGCGGCGACTGAACGGCAATGGTCATGAGCCGTTCTACCGTTTCGTGCTCGACCCGAGACAAGCATGGTCGGACACTTGTGCCGTGCGAATTCCGAGACGAAACGTAGGCGACATTCGCTACCTGCCGGACACATTGATGCGTTGCCACACCTCCTTGGAGGGTAGGAATCTCACAAATGTTTGGAATATTCCAATGGGGCAAACAAAGGAAAGCCACTACGCAGTATTTCCCTCGGCACTGATCGAACGTCCGGTTGCGATGACATGCCCGCTGGAAATTACTGCTGAGGGACCTAAACATCGAATAGTTGAGATGGTGCCCTACGAAGAAGCTCGACCGTCCAGCAGGGGCATCGGCAGGTACACAAAGCCTGAGGATGAAACCCGCACCAAGTCAGGGCGTCAGGACACCGGGAGGCAATACGTCCCGAGGAAGCCCGTGACGATGGGATGGGAGCCAGACCTGCCAGCGATCCGTCGAGGCATTGTGCTCGATCCATTTTGTGGCACGGCCACCAGCGGCGAAGTCGCACTCAAGCTGGGGCGTCACTTTATTGGGATCGAACTGTACGAGAACAATGTGAAAATCGCCGAGGATCGGTGCCGCCAAGCTCACCTCCTCCGTCGTGAATATGAAGCAAGGAACCCAATGAAGGCGAGTACGGCGAGCTTTGACGAAGCTTTGAACGACACAATGCCGGATGAAGTGCAATTCAGATTTGATTTTGATGCGGGAGTTCCGTGGGAAGAAGCATCTTGAAGTGGTTTGTTTATCGTGCCTTGGCCGAAATGGAAAATGTGATGCTTATCGACCGCGGCGAGGCTTTCCGCGTTGTTCGGCCCAGTACCGCATGTAGGTCGTCAGCATTCTGCCGTTGCCCGGATTGCTGAGCATTGCCGGAAGCATGATGATGCGCACGATAATCCAGATGGACAGAAGTACATCTACAGCGATCAGCAGCCACCTGTCTATGCTCATTTGGCTATCACCCCTCAAAGCGCCGATGCTAGGGAAACCACCGCCATTCCAATACCAGTGCGGCGTTTATCCAAACGTGAACACCCGCCCTCTCAATTACACCAGACATAGGGTCGTCACGAGCGAACTTCGGTCACCACCGCAGCATCGTTGGAGGGGCGATGATGGGTAGTTGCAAGTGCGGAGCGGCGGTCAACAGAGGTAAAGAGCACAATGAAGACGAAGACATGGACAGTGATCGCTAACACGGGCAAACAGGCGGACCTTGAATCCGGCCTTGAGAAAAAGGCGGTTCAAAAGCCGCCGCACATTAGCGCCAGAGAATTTGTCCATTGGCTAGCGCCTGATAGCCATATTGATGACGATTCTTTGCTATCACTATTTAAGTTGTGAGGCTTCCCCCTTCTCGCTCAATGACCAGCGGTCAAAACGTGTAATGGCCTGATTGCATCAGTCATCCCAGTTGGGGGCGTAGAATCAGCTACATGTCAATGCAGCGTCCCGCAGAAATCCGCTAACTAAACGACGTGAATCTATAAGCCCTGCGCGTATGGCTTGAGTTGTCTATCGATGCAACAAATGTGATCCGCCAGCCAGTAATCGACGAACTCTACGAGGCGCTGAGCGTCCGCACGTTGAAAGCCGACCATCGTGTAACGCTCCTCGAACTCCGAGAAGCCGTGAAGAAACTTTGAGTGCGCCTGAGTATTCTGTTGGGCCGCCGGACACTGACATCGTTCCATACACCCCTCTTCGAAGCCGAAATGGACACGGGCGTAACCGCGAAGCGACTCCAAGAGGAGGCCATAGACTCGTTCCCCGCGTCCTTCAATAAGGCATCCCCAAAGACATCCGAAATCTCAAACAGCGCCTAGTGTTGATCGTCAATGCGCTTGATGCCCGTAACGTACCGTTCTGACCACTTCACGAAATCTCCCCCGTCGAGCGCCCTCCGTGTCGAGCGCCGTCGTAAAGATCATGTTCTTATGTGTTGACAGGACGAAGTTACCAAAGGCCGCTTCGATTGCTGGTGTAATATCCCGATTATTGACCCGGTCGTGAGGGTAAACGCCTTGCCGTCCTGAGGCGCGCTGGCTATGATTTGATGGCATTCTACTAGGACACTACCGGAAGTCTTCCGGTCTTTCGGTGTTCTTTTTTGAACATCCTTTTGAAATCGCTATGTGCGACACTACCGTGAGAGCATGCCATGACCATATGAGTACTACATGAGTAAATCGAAGACCGCGGACATACTGGAGCGGGAACTCGAACCTACGATCAAAGAATGGCTGAGGCGAGTGAATCTGGTTCCAGAACTGACCGACATTCCGCTGAGCGATGCGGACCGCACGGGCCATCTACCCAAGCTGTACTACGACCTGATTTCCCGCCTGCGCCTTGCTAAGGATGCCCATCGGCCCGTCTCCGTCGCCGCTGCCAAGCACGGACAAATACGGCATGCGCAGGGCTATTCCGCCTCCATGCTCATTGAGGAGTCACGGGTGTTTCAGGTCGCTACATTCGGCACATTACATCTCCATCAGAGCGAACTCGATCAGAAACAAGTGCTTTTAGACATAATGGTCATCGCTGACGAGGTGGATGCGCAACTCATGGAAACCGTGAGCAGCTTGATGAGAGCGAAACTAGCCGCAGCCTAGTCACAACTTATGCTTACTTCGATGAGTACGAACAAAAGGAATGACCGTGACTTGACTCGTCTGCATCGCAAACGACCGTGCCAGAGCCTCCCACGTTAGCCCCAGTGGACGTTTGCTCTACGATGCGGCAACCACCTTGGCTTTCTTCTGAGCTACTTCCGACTCCGCTTGTAGCCAATCATGTAGTTCGTGCCCCTCAATTCTCCCGCGTTGCTCGAACAGTTCGTAGGCACGGCAACGAATCTGCTCTTGAAGCTCAGATGCGGATTTCATGACTGCTAGGGTTGGTGCCTGATGTGGAGTAGTTGCTGCGCGAGCATTTTTCATTGTGTTGCCCTCCTCAGAATTGGTCTCTGTGCCGCCTCACAAAAGGCAGTGGCGCAGCGGGTGTCTCGGGAGTACAAGGCACCACTACGCCACCAAGGAGACGAACATCATTTGGGTCGTAAACCCCATCTACGTCAGGTGACCGACACGGGATCGAGTTCCTGCCACGGCTAATCCGGTCGGTAAAGTACAAAAACGTTACAACGGTACGAAGTCCGTGTCTGTTCACTTTTGAACAGGTGTTGAAACAAAATGACGACACCGGACAAGTAGCCCGTTGGAGCCATTCCCAGAGTGAGGTCAGTCGCCTTGTGAGAGCACTGCCGACTGTGCTGGTAGATGAGGGCTAACGCCACGAAGTATCAGCCCTTTCTGTCGATGTGCCAAGGTAAGGGTGGCATGGGCGCGAATCGCTTCGAGTAACAGAACGGCTCCTACGGTTCCGTCCCCTTTGAGACGCAAGGTCATCACCGATGAGCACCGATGACAAAGCCAAAAATACTCCACTCGGCAGTCTTTCGACGAGCCAAGTGCCGGGTCAGTTCCCAGCCGGAACAACTTTCCTTCAGCAAGACGACGAGACGACGCGGAGCACAAAGGGTTCGCACAGTT
>DLMH01000022.1:10638-11151 GCA_002478115.1 Candidatus Acidiferrum typicum
CGGGTCCCTCAGTAGAGTCGGTGGCGCAGTGGTGTTTGAAAGTTTGAAAGGATGAATCTCCACGACGCCACCAAGCAAACGAACTACAGTGGGCCGCATAGTCCTTTCACCTCGGGTGCCGAAACGCACCGTGCTAGCCCACCGATGTTCGGTCGATAAGATGAGAATTAAGTTACGACGGCGTCCGGTCTGTGTCTGTTCACCTTTGAACAGGTGGTAACAATAAGACTCCGGCCAAAAGACGACGACCATGTGGTCGTGAGTTCTCTTTGAGGAGAACCTGTTTTTGCACCGAACGGTACAAATCATTGTGTAAATCTCCAAGTGGAATTGCGATTGTTCCCTACCGCAGAACAACATAGAACAGATTGCCACGAAAGCGGGGCAGTAAAGAAATCTACGCTGCTGCTTCCTTGCGCTGGAGCCGTTTGTCAGAATGTGGCCCGAGTCTGTGCGTTCGTTCGATGATTGGCACCAACCGTTCCGGCAATTCGCTCTTCATCACGTATTCAT
>DLMH01000088.1 GCA_002478115.1 Candidatus Acidiferrum typicum
CGATAGAGCACTAGCGTTTCTGGCCTGTGACAGGCACTTATACGATTATGCGACTAATCAACAGTTGACTGACGGAAGCCTCGTCAAAGACACCCGTCGTAAGGAACTCTGCTGGACCAGGAGGAAAGTACGGCTTCCTAGGCAGTCGCAGCATTTTTTGCGTGGCAACTAGCAAGGCCAAGCTTGCGGTTACCGCGAAAACCAAGGCCAGCACGATGATTCGTTTCCCGTGCGGGAGAATCGTGGTTCTTCGTCGCTTGCGGAGCGAGTCTCCCACCGATCCTGGAACGCGCCTATAATAGTCGGGGCTGGAGGAGCGAAATGGTAAGAGGGAAACTCATTGCCGCTATTCTACTGACCCTGGTGGCGTCGAGCAGCAGAGCGCAGGAGCACCAGCATGAAAAGGGCGAGAAGTTGGGAGTGGTGCACTTTGCCACATCCTGCAACGCGGAGGCACAAAAGGAATTCGACCGGGCAGTAGCGCTGCTGCATTCCTTCCAGTTCAGCCGTGCCATAGGAGGATTCAACGCGGCGCTGGGGGAGGACGCGACGTGCGGAATCGCGTACTGGGGAATCGCGCTTAGCGATTGGAGTAATCCTTTCGCACCGGGAATGAAAGACAAGAGCCAGTTGCAGGCAGGGCGGGCGAGCGCGGAAAGCGGCAAGACCGTGGGCGCAAAGACGGAGCGGGAACGGGCGTATCTCGCGGCTGTCGGCAAGTTGTACAGCGACTTCGAGAGCACGCCGCAGCGAGCGCGCTTGATCGCCTATCGCGACGCGATGCGGGAAGTCGCGGCGAAATATCCAGAAGACCATGAGGCACAAATCTTCTACGCGTTGGCGCTGGCGGCTTCGGAGGATCCCGCGGACAAGACGTACGCCGACCGTCTCAAGGCAGGAGCGATTCTCGACAAATTGTTCGAGGAGGAGCCGACGCATCCCGGACTGGCACATTACATTATCCATACGTACGACGTGCCAGCGCTGGCGGGGCGGGGGCTGGTTGCGGCGCGGCGTTACTCGGAAATTGCGCCAGATGCGCCGCATGCGCTGCACATGCCATCGCATACCTTCACCCGCATGGGTTACTGGCAAGAGTCCATCGACAGCAACATAGCGGCAGCAGCAGCGGCGCGGCGTGAGGGTCAGACGGCAGAAGAGTTGCACGCCAGCGACTATGAAATTTACGCCTACCTGCAAACTGGGCAGGACGAGGCGGCGGGACGGATATTGAATTCCTTGCCGGAGATCGCATCACGCTTCGATCCGAAGGTGGTGTTGAGCGGCGCCGGCGGCCCGTCGGTTGGATATTTTGCGCTGGCGGCAATACCGGCCCGGTACGCGCTGGAACGTCAGGACTGGAAGCAGGCCGTGCAACTCGCGCTGCGGGAGACACCGTTTCCTTATACGGATGCAATGACGTGGTTCGCACGCGGGTTAGGCGCGGCGCGACTGGGGCAAGCGGCGGCGGCGAACGAGTCAGCAACCGCGCTCCAGCAGATCCGAGAGCGGCTCTTGAAGGCCAACGAAAACTACTGGGCGCGGCAGGTGGAAATCCAGGAGTTTGCGGTCGGGGCATGGGCTACGCTAGCGGCGGGTAAAAAAGAGGAAGCGCTGCGGCAGATGAAGTCGGCAGCGGAACTGGAAGATGGGACGGAGAAAAGCGCGGTGACGCCTGGTCCGCTGGCCCCGGCGCGCGAGTTGCTGGGCGAGATGTTGCTGGAGATGAATGAGCCTGCGCAGGCATTGGAACAATTCGAGGCGACGCTGAAGAAGGAGCCGGGGCGCTTACGCTCACTATATGGAGCGGCGCACGCTGCGCAGCTCAGTGGAAGTCGCGATACGAGTCAAAGGTATTTTCGCGATGTGTTGAAGGTTTGTGCTCACGCCGACAAGCCTGGAAGATCCGAGGTCCTAGAGGCGGAGCGGGCGATTTTGCAGAATTAGTCTGGAGCTTTGTCGTGTGTTCGGGCCGAACAGTTCAGGAGATGCAT
This sequence comes from Candidatus Acidiferrum typicum, assembly GCA_002478115.1. Classification (GTDB taxonomy): domain Bacteria; phylum Acidobacteriota; class Terriglobia; order Acidiferrales; family UBA7541; genus Acidiferrum; species Acidiferrum typicum. The sequence goes on from DLMH01000088.1 coordinate 1,995, forward strand.
GTGTTAAGAAGCAATCCCTCTCATCACGTTTCACCATTCTGCGAAGGAGTGATAACCGTCACCAAATTCTAGTCAAGTTCTGGTTAACGCCGTACTCGGACAAGTGAAATCTTGCAGACTCCCCCGAAGTCCCGTTGGAGGAAGTTTCACTACATCAGTAACGATACCCAATCTTGTTTGGTTTCTCTTGCGCCATTACAGCGAAGCTTAGTCGTTTGCCGTGAGCACGTTCATATTTGTCTTGGCCGAAACGGGAGGTGAGGAGCAGCTTAAGGCTTGCGCGCCACGATGAGCCACCAATTCTCGCCATAAGAATCATGTTCGATGAAACGATCATCCCGACTGACGATTTCAAAATTCGCCTGGCGAAGTTCGCTGTCAACGCGCTCGGCCGAAATTTCGTGCTCGGCGCTTTTCGAAATAGCACTGCTGGCTGGTTTTGGTTCGCGATCGACAACAACCAACCGCCCCGCGGGAACCAGTGACTGGTACACATGAACGAGGATCGGGCGCGAATCGGTAAATTCATGATAGGTGTTTGAGATAAGGATTGCGTTCACGTGTGACGGTAGGTGTGGATCCGCTGGTTCCCCAAGCACGACCCTGACATTGTGCTCTCTCCTGGAGATTGCCCTCACCCAAAGGAACATCAAAGGCAGTCTGCGGATATCCTCTGCGACTACTCGACCGCCATCGCCGACTGGCGATGACAGTTTCAGTGTGAAGTATCCCGAACCGCATCCGAGGTCAACGACTTCGTTGCCAGAACTCAGGTTTAGTGCCTGAATTACATCCGACGGCCGTTGCCAATGATCACGTTCGGTCTCTACTGCATTCAGGCGCGAAAATGCCTCGAATGCGGAATAGCCGATATTGAGGACAAAGAGGGTCGCAAGTGTACTGATGACGAAAACAAAAACTTTGAGTCGATAGCTCAAGCGTTTAACTCACCATCTTGCCGCAACTAATAGCCTCAATACAGGCCCCAACAAGCTGAACATACAGGTTTGGCCAATCCCCCGATTGCAGCATTCTAACTGATTCAATCATTCTGAGCTGTGTTGCTCATAGGCCCTGCGGGTTCCGCGAAATATGCGCTCTTGCAATTGCGTGAGTCATCTCGCGGTCAGAAGTCTTACAAAATCCTTAGCATTGTCTCAGAACTGCCTTATGTGTTGAGGCTAATGATTCCAAGGTTATGGGGGTCTTTCTCGTTCTAGTGGGCCTGGGTCTAGCAGCCCGTGGCGGAACCAGGTTTTCTCGAGTGGCGGAGTTTGTATCTCAGATAGCATTCATTCCGAGGCCGGCGAAGTCGGGACCAACAAAAAGAAAGGTTTGTGCGACTCTCAAGCGCCTCGTAGCGACGGAGCAATAGAAAAAGCACAAAAAGAAGCGAGGAGGGGCGGTTTTTCAGCTCCCGTGGAGTGCCAGATCCCAACCGGGAGCGGAAGATCAAACTCAGATTGAACGCGCCGACGTGAATCAACAGTCGCTTGAGGATGTTCTGGTGCCCTCGCAGATGGGTCCTTCTCATTCCACCGGTATCGTAACAGTGCGCGAAGCTCCGCTCGATCAGTTCGCCTCTCTTCCGCAGCAGGCGCTTTCCATACGCTCCGCTCACTCGCCGCCGATTCTCATAGACCGCTTGTTGTTGCTCGCCTTTACCGTCCCAATGCCGTTGACCCTTCTCTTTCTTTTCCGGAATGTACGTCCGCACTTCCGCGCCCTTCAGCAGCACCAGCATCGCGCCGCTATGGTAGCCCTTGTCCGCGACCACTTCCTCGATGCTCTGCAGATGCATTTTCGGTTTCTGGTTCGCTTCTTCTGTCCCGATCAATTCGGCGCCATTTTCACCCGCTTGTACCAGAGTCTCTATAACCGTCGTGGTATCTCCCTGGTCGGCTTCCTGCAGCGTTACCGCCAGCACGGCACCGGTCTTCAAATCCACCGCATGCTCCGCTTTGTGCGCCAGATGCGTCCGACCATCTTTCATCTTCGTAATCCGTGCGTTCGCATCATGCGGATTGACCCAATCTTTGTTGCTGGCTTTGTTCTTCCGCGTGCGATCTAACCGCGCCAGATCTTCCCGCGTCGGCGTTTCGATTCCCGATTCCTTTGCTAACCCTTTCAGAAATTCCTCGTAACTCTCTCCGCTGTCTCGCCGCACGATCGAACGCATCGCCGCGTTGGCCTCCAGCGTGGTCGCGTCGATCCCCACGGTCTTGCCCTTCAGCAGCCCCTGATCTCTCAGCAATTCCAAAATCCAGAAGAAAACCTTGTGATGTGTCTCCACATCGATCAGCCGTCGCGTCCGCGAGATTGTCGAATGATCCGGTGTCTGCTCGTCTAACCCGATTCCCAGAAACTTCCGCAGCCCTATGGAGTCTGCCGCTCGCCAGGCGATCCCCCGCTCCGAATCAATTCCTTCAAAATATCCAACCAGCAACAACCGGAAATAGATTCCTGGCGTCAGCGACGGTCGACCATTGTTCTCGGCGTAAAATCTCGCACACTCCTTCTCGGCGAACTCGTCGAACCGTTCCGTTTCCAACAGTTCATTCACCCGCTTGTAGAAAGGATGCCCCGGCCCATTCGCCAGCTCACTGTGGCTGATCCACAAGCGCTCCTGCCGCTGTCTCCGCCTTCGTGTGCCCATCCCCATCGATGCTTCTCCCAGAATTCAATTGCATTCTACGGGACACAAGGACGGAATCAAGTTACTTCAGGTTACAAAAGCAGAGACCAGACTTTCACCACAGGCTGCTAGGGTTCATGGTGTACGTTCTGATTCAATTGTTCCGCGAATCAAAACGAAAACTGAAATGAGCAGCACCAAAGAGCTTGGTGTCGGATAACTGCACTTATCCAATAGCATGGCTCGTGCCATTAGCCTATTTCCAGAAATAGATAATCGCTGCACCAGTGAGTATGAATGTTCCCCTGAGCAGGACACCCGGCCCAGGTGTGTGTCGAAAGAACAGATAGTTGACGACTTGAAATGCGATGAACAATGACGCGAGATAAATCCCTGTTGCAGTTGCAAATTCTACGGGCGCGAGATTAAGGGATGCGCCGTACATCGCGAGTAACACGGTTGCGGATCCGAACAGCAGAATGCGCCCTGGCATCATGTGGTAGTGAAGGGCGATTCTCATCACGGCGTCGCCGACAGCTTCAAATATGGTTGCCGCAACTATAAACGCAAGAACTTTCATGGTTCGAAAATGCTCTCACGGATTATTCACGTGGACAATCAGTTTCGGAAAGTCTGATGTTATCCGTGAGCCCAGAACCGAGGACATCAATGCACCCGGCAAGCAGGCGTTAATCCTTCTATTCCTGCGCTCGAAATCAATTCCTCATGAGACTCCACCATAACGCTCAAGTAGCCTCTCAGCGGCCAACTTTGGCCCATCCCATTGCGCAATGACTTCGGCAAAGTTGGCAGCTTTCGCTTTGGAACTCTCGTCACAGAGCAACTTCCGGATCGCCTCCTGAACTTTTCGCGATGGGTTCCGGGACTTTCCGACCCGTATCGCAAAGCCCAACCTTTCCTGACACCCCAGATTCGCGACCTGCTTTATCTGCATGCCGACACCGACGACGGGTTTGCCAGCAAGTGCCGCGGTCATGACGGTTCCATTTCCACCATGGATGACCGTCAGATCCGGCATCCGACTGACCTGCAGCACTGGGACCCAGTCGGTCACGAGAACATTGGACAGAATATGTACGTTTGGAACCTCGGCAAGCTGGAATTTCACCGGAGCGATCACGCAGTACGGTTTTCCCTCGAGGCTCTCGATGATGTTAGCGACGATCTCGGGTGTGCCCCAGCTTCCCATCGCAAAGTAGATGAGCGTCCTGTCCCGGGGAATGTTCCTGACCTCGTCGGGCAGCGGAAACTCGCCCGGGGGAATAAGAGGACCCGTGAAGAAATGGTCGGTAGGCAAGTTTACGCCCGAGAATCCTGGGGGCTCGGCGACCAGCGTGATATCGCCCCGCAAAAATCGAACATCGAACTGTAGCCTGGAACGCCGTACAGCATGAGAACGAGCACAGTTGAGTAAGTATGTGCAACGAACTATAGTCAGCACGCTCGTAGCAGGATAAGCAGTCGGCGTCGGGCACACCGGCGAATCGCAAAAGCTCTGCCGCCGTTCTTCAGCAAGGTGGCGTTTTCGACTTTACTCCACAACCCAGATGGTGAATCCTTTGCCTTGGCGGACAAGCTCTTCCGCAGGGTGCGTGTTTATGAGTTCCCCTAGCCACGAGAGCGACCTTCTTCCAATGACCACGGTGTCGCATCGCCGCGCCCTTGCCAGTGCAAGGATTTCCTTGGTCGCGCGTGTTCCGTCCACCAGATAGCAAAAGTGAGCCTCGATTGCTCCACGAGCTATTCCACTCTGACGCAGAACTACGTTGGCGCGGTCCAAGGCACGCTGTTCGGTGATCTCGCGTGCGGAAATCCATCCGGACTTGTATGCTCGAAGGCGTCCTTTTTCTGCACCCCTCAACTCAACTAGTTGGCGAGGAGGTGCCAGAAGACTATGAGCCAGACAGACTCTGAAATGCGGTCGCCCCGCGGCCATCTGAGCCACATACTGCAATGCCTTTCTGGTCGCCAGGGACTCATCTACAACAACAAGTAGTTTTCTATTCTTCATTTCAATTCCTTGTCTGCGATTTCTACGACCTGCCATTTACCCTGGACTTCCATCCGGGTTCCCTTGCGATCGCACTCTAGGCCATCTCAACGTTTCAGCCGGCCTCGGCGTGGGAATGCTATTTCCTCGACGATGCCGCGTGCGCCTTGGCGATAGGCTTGTTGGCTCCCGTAACAACCGCCGGGCTCCCTGCGCCTTCGATTCCGCCTGCTTCGTGAACAGCAGTCTCACCTTCTGCGGACAACCCTGGCTCCGTCACCACCCGAAGGCTCTTCGCAGGAGCCGCTTTTGGCATCACTACCTCGAGTCTGCCATCGTTGAAAGACGCCTTGGCCTTCGTGAGATCCACCTCACATGGCAAATCGATGACGCGGAACATTAGTTGCGCGTGCCTATGCGAATGGGGATGTTTTTCCGATTGTTGGTTTTCCAGGGGCTCGGTTTTTCCGCTGACGCTCAGCCGGCGCGGCTCGAGACTCACCTTGATCTCCTGCCTGTGGAATCCAGGAAGTTCGGCGCGCGCGGTGAGCTGTTCTCCAGATTCCGAGAGGTGGAACTTCACGGAGGTTAGCAGCTCGGACTCCGCGAGAAACCAATCCTCCCGGTCATTTCCGTGCACGTGCCCGCGGCTCTCGAAAATCTCAAAGGCGCGCCGGGCAATCAGATTGAATACGTCCTGTGTATGTTCGAAAAGTTCATGAACGGATACGAGATTCAAATCAGTGCTGCTTTGTATAGATGATTCAAGTGAAGAACGGTGTGTCATGACTTCCTTCCTTTCTTTCTGTCGAATCGAGTGTCTCGGCGTACGAAAAGACAGGGGCATCCTTCGGATGCACTCCGTTCTCCGCCAAGATCACGCAACCCCGGCCTTAGGAACCGGCTAGTTAACCGGCGGGGCGGCAGCTAAAGACTGGGCCATCTCTTCGAGTGCGCTCGCGAACTCCGAAGGCCAGAGAGCTGGCAATCCCAAGCAATCTTTTCCACCATCAATGGCGGGCAGCCAAAAGCAGCTGTCTTCGACCGACAAGCAAAGGAACACGGTAACCGGAAGGCCGGCCAAAGCTGCCATCAGGCCGAAGCCAGTTGCGTCGGACAGATGCGTGTTGCTGAGCACTAAGTCAACCGGGTGCGAACTCAACAGATCGGAGGCCGCGCGCATATTGCTGGCAAGATGGCATCGGAATCCCCATCGGTGCAGCCACTCAGCTAAGGCCTGCGCACTATGCCAATTCTGTCCGACCAAGAGCACGTCCCTGCCGGAGAGCGTCATTTAGCACCTCCCCAATGCTGAGGTTTCATTCGTGGTTGCTCGCAGGCAACCGAGGACATGCTGGTCAACGAGATCGGAGCAATTTAGAGCTCCGTCCCTTGGAGTTCACGATTTCACTTTGGCTTCGTGGACATATTCGCCAATTTCGTGGAGCAGCGGTCGCGCCGATTCAGGAACAGCAACTTTGCCGCTTAGGATTTCATGGCGGTCCACATGTTCGCCATACATGGCTTCGTCTCCACTTTTGTCGGCTTGCACCACGGCGCCGTCCAGGCTGACTCCAGCGAAAACGCCTTTGGCGCGCGAATAGGAGAGAATCTCTGCTTTCATTTTAGCGTCCGTGTCGGCAGCGGCATGTCGGCCCACCGGCCCGGCTGCTACAGAGGCGTCGGCTCCGATCTTGAATTTGTCGCTTAGCAGGCTTTGCAAGGCGTGATCGTTCATAAAGAGCATCACCAGGTCGGTGGACGAGCCCCCGATCTGATAACCCACGCTCCCGCCTTCAATAGCCACAAACATGGGGGCGCTCCAGCCATGCCCGGTACGACAGGTTGCCAGCCCCCTGCCGTAATTGCCGCCAAATATGAATGCGAACTTCACGTCCCCTGGAATGATGGCGATACACTTCACCGATTCCAGTAGCTCCTGAGGAATGCCCCGATCCGGCGTGTTCATGATCTCCTTGAAGACCTGGGCAGCTTTCTGTGTGCGCTTAACATCATCCTCGCGGTCCGAGGCAACGGCATTTAGAATTACGAGCAGACCTAACGTTGTGACGATCAGAATACGCTTCAACATTTATTTATCTCCCTCCAAGTTTGAACTCACTAACGGATACGCCTGCCAATTCATTGATTCGAGCACCCTGTTCAGCTCGCCCAGGTGTGAATCAGCAGCGCAGATCAATGCGAAGTTTGTGGTCGAACTGGTTTTTGGTGCTTAACCTGTGGCTCGTTCACAAACTGCCTATCACATTTCTTATTCGGACGTTCTGCCCTTGCAGCTGGCGTGTCCACACGCACAATCGACGTCCGGCGTCTTTTCCATGGCCGCGCACTCTGTGCTGCAATACTTGCCCGATGTGACCACGCACGAACAAACGGGGTGTGCACACTTCTGGCCTTTTGCAGTCGTCATTTCTTTTTCTCGATTCGCAGGCTCCATCTCATTTCTCCTGGCTACGAGTCAACAAAGGGTACTCCACGACGATATCGTAGACATTGGGAAAAAGCACTTCTGTTCAAAAAGGAACATATTTCAATCCTGATCGCAGGGTGGTCACAGCATATGTAGGTATTGGTACTTTGGCTTTCGCGATCGATCCTGTCGCTTCTCGCGGAACGGTGAGAGGGAATTTAAGTAGCTCAAACGAGGCTTAAGATCCTGGTTTCTGGGTGTGTTGGATTGGTGCTGCGTGCGGCCATGCCCAAGGCGCCGCCGCGCCCGCAGTAGTTCTCTTTTTGAGCCAGCCCGAAGTCAGTAAAGCAGCTTTTCAATTACGGGTTAATAAGAGCGGCATGGATTCTCAGCGCCTACTGTTCAATACGGAACAGTTTCGATTGTATCGTAATGCGATACTTAGGCTTAGGACTTAGCTCGATGGCCTGAAAGCGATGTCAAGTACCTGAGGAGATTCTGAAATGCCTACAACCAATTCAGTTGTCGCAGTCTATCCTACGCATACGGAGGCGGATCAAGCAGTGAAGGAGCTTCAACGCGGCGGAGTTGACCTGCACAAATTGTCCATCGTTGGGAAGGGATACCACACGGATGAGCATGCGGTGGGTTACTACAACACCGGAGACCGCATGATGTATTGGGGCAAGATTGGCGCGTTCTGGGGAGGCTTCTGGGGGCTTTTGTTCGGCTCTGCTTTTTTCATGATCCCGGGTCTCGGACCAATCTTGGCGGCGGGACCGGTGGTTGCATGGATCGTGGCAGCGTTGGAAGGTGCAGCAGTGGTAGGAGGCGTAAGCGCACTGGGAGCAGGTCTCTACAGCATGGGAATTCCCAAGGACAGCATTGTGAAGTACGAAGCAGCACTCAAAACGGATCAGTTCCTACTAATCGTGCATGGGACGGCCGCAGAGGTAGCGAAGGCGAAGGACATCATCGAAACTACGCATCCCGCCCAATTCTCGCTGCACTCCGGTCAAGCGGCAGCAGCGGCAAAGGTTTAGCTTTCCTGCGAGTTGTATGGGCAAGGCTGTCTCCCTGGGCTTCGCCCACTGGCGTGCTTCGTGGCCGACAGTCAATCCGGCTGGATTACGTCCGACGCGATCTGATCGCCTGCAACGTGCCCAGGCGTCCGAATGGGAGGAGGGATTCCAGAGGATGACCTCGAATCCCTCCATCTTCGAGAACGCGATTGGCAGAAACCATGAGCAAACAAACTCGCGTCAGCCACCCGATCTACAGTCTTCTGCCAACGGAAGTCGAGGGGTTCGATTCCCTGGCAGAGCTTGCCCTGGACATGCGCTGGTCGTGGAACCATGCCACGGACGAAGTGTGGCGCACGCTTGATCCCATGCTGTGGGAACTCACGCAAAATCCTTGGGTTGTCCTGCAGACGGTCTCGCGAGACCAACTCGAGCGCGTGCTGGCTGATCCTGCCTTCCGTAAGAGCGTTGATGACCTGTTGCGAGCCAAGCATCAGGCGGCAGAGAGGCCTGCATGGTTTCAGCAAAAGCATCCGCAATCTGCCTTGAACTGCGTCGCGTATTTCAGCATGGAATTCATGTTGAGCGAAGCGCTACCGATTTATTCGGGCGGACTTGGCAATGTGGCTGGCGATCAGCTCAAAGCTGCCAGCGATTTGGGCGTGCCGGTGGTCGGAGTGGGACTGCTCTACCAAC
>DLMH01000032.1 GCA_002478115.1 Candidatus Acidiferrum typicum
CCCTTTATAGAACTTACCAGGCACAAGCGGCGCAACGCCGTCATAAATCGCCGCAATTACAAGTTGTCCTTCGCGATTTGAGAAGCCGTATTTCTCGCTCTTTACAAGGTGAGCGTCCGTTGACTTGACGAACGCGGTCTTCATACAATGTTCCTGCTTACGCATGAAAACAATCCGCCACTTCCAAGTGACGTAACGGGGACGCTGCAAATGCAACAGTCCTTCCGACTTAATTCAATGCAACTATTCCGGAGAACGGCGAATGCGGTTGTGCCAGCCCTGGCCGCGATGTTCCTGATGTTTGGCTTGGCCCGCCTCGCCTGTGCTGACACGTCGGATCAAGCCAACAGATTCGTAATCGAGCGGGACAATCGAACCATCGTCTTGGAGCCCTTCGGCGCCAATATTGTCCGTGTGACCCTGAGCTCGGAGAAAGCTGCGGCGCTTGCAACGCCCGGGTATGGAATCGTGGGCACGCCTTCGATGGCCGGCTGGACACACGAGCAGGACTCTGCCGGGTACGACGTCATTCGCTCGGCGCGTCTGCTGATCCGTGTTGCTCCGAAGAATCTGCCGCCACCGCAAGCAATGCCGCTCGACGAGTTGAATCGGTCCCTGAGGAACCACTACTTCTACGGAGACAGGGGCCGTGGAACGTACAACGACTCAATCTTCGTATCGAACACAGCGGGCAAACCACTGCTGACGATGTGGCGATGGTCCATGGTTCCGAATGAAGCTGAGGCAGCGGCCGGCAACGCAGCGAAGCAAGAGAAGCCTGACGCCAGGTACCGCGTTTCCGCCACGTTCGATTCGCCCACCGGCGAGCATTACTATGGGCTTGGCCAACAACAACAGGGCGTTCTCGACCTGCGCGACCATCAAATCAAATGTTGGCATGATTACTCGGCAATCGGCGGAGAGAACGTCTGCGTTCCGTTCCTGGTCTCGAGCCGTGGCTACGGTCTGATCTGGGATAACCCCTCGAAGACTACGATCGATCTCGGCTTCAATCAGCAAAACGTTTGGTCGTCCGAAATCGGTGACCGCGTCTCTTTCTTTGTGATCGCAGGCGATAAAACAGACGAAATCTACCAGGGCTACCGCCAGCTCACCGGCATGACGCACATGTTGCCGAAGGCCACCTATGGCTACATCCAGAGCAAGGCGATCTATCCCACGCAGGAACAACTGCTCCAAGTCGCGAAGGGGTATCGTGACCGCAATCTGCCTCTGGACGTGCTGGTGGTGGACTTCCTGAACATGACCAAGCAGGGCGAGCTGGACCTTGACACCGCCCGATGGCCCAATCCCGCCGCAATGAACCGGCAACTCCATTCCATGGGCATCACCACCCTGTTGAGCGTGTGGCCGCACTTTTCCGCTGGCACCCAGTTTTACGACATGCTGCGCCAGAAAGGCTGGCTCATTCACACCGCGGACGGCACTCCCGACCTGGGTTGGGCCACAAAGGAGATCGGACCGAACATTGATACCACCAATCCGGACGCGGCCAAGTGGTGGTGGGAATCCATCAGAGATCGATATGTGAAGCCCTACGCTTTCGATTACATCTGGCTCGACGAGACGGAACCCGATGTGGATCCGGCGAAGGACTTTTTCTCCATCGGCTCAGGCTCTCGCTATTACAACGTCTACCCGCTGTTCCACACGGCGTCGGTTTACGAAGGCTTCCGGCGCGACTTCGGAGACAGCCGGCGCGTGATGATCCTGGCACGCGCTGCATATCTGGGAGCGCAACGCAATGGCACGGTGTTCTGGTCGAGCGACATCATCTCGACCTGGGACATGCTGAAGCGTTCGATTCCTACCGGCCTGAACTTTACCGCCAGCGGCATGCCTTACTGGGATACGGATATTGCGGGATTCTTCTCACCAACCCTCTCTCCCGACTATCACGCTGCACACAAACCACTCGTCGATCCTACGGACGCGCGCGGCACTGTGGACAAATATGAAGACTATCCTGAGCTCTTCGTCCGCTGGTTCGAGTGGGGTACCTTCCAGCCGGTGATGCGGGCGCACGGAGAGAGAAACCACAACGAGGTCTGGTCGTACGGCAGGCAGGCTGAGCCCATTCTCGAGAAGTATCTGCGCCTGCGCTATCAGCTCCTGCCGTACACTTACTCACTGGCATATGGCAGCTACCAGACGGGCGCTCCCTTCATGCGCGCGCTCTTCATGGATTTTCCGGATGACCCGAACGTCGCGGATATTCCGGACGAATACATGTTCGGACCAGCCTTACTCGTCGCGCCCGTCACGGAGCAAGGAGCAACAAGCCGTAAGGTCTATTTACCTGCAGGTTCGGATTGGTATAACTACTGGACCAACGAACGAATCAAAGGTGGTCAGACGATCACTACCGCCGCGCCGATCGACACCATTCCGCTGTTCGTTCGAGCTGGTTCCATCGTGCCGCTCGGGACCGCGGTGCAAAGCGCACAACAACCGCAGGCCATTGCTTCCGTGCGCGTCTATCCCGGGGCGGATGCGGATTTCACGCTCTTTTCAGATGACGGAACTACATATTCGTATGAGCACGGCGGCGGCTCCATCACCCGGCTTCATTGGGATGAGGCGACGCACCGCCTGACGCACGAGGGCGCCGCCTGGAGCGGATCCGACGTAACCGTCGTAGAAGCCGTTCATCCGTGAGACGGGAAAAACCGCGTTCGTCTGCAAGGAGCGCGGCAAGCCACTGTTTCTTACTCTGAGATTGGCCTAGTGCCCGATTAACGCAGCGGAAACCGGACAAATGGGTCCTGGTACGAACATGTGCGGTTAGGCGACTCATGCTTATCCGGTTGTT
>DLMH01000059.1 GCA_002478115.1 Candidatus Acidiferrum typicum
GGCTACGTCTCTAGCAAGACGGATAAGTTCCTGTCGGGGAAAGTGGGAGGAGCCGTTGCCGTAGCGCGACGCGGCGGGCAAACCTTCACACTTCAGGAAATGCTGATGTTTTTCCTGATCAACGACATGATTGTTCCGGGATCAACGTACTGGAACATGGTCTTCGGCCGGTTGCCTGGCGAGGTGTGGAAGGACACGGAAGGCATCGAAACGGTCCGGCATTTTGCCGCCAACGTCGCTAACCTGGTGAAAAAGCTTCATCCCGAAACCACCAACTGACGCGGCGATATCCTTTTTACCAAAGTGCCAGCTGTGACCGGAGAGGCATTCGGCTTCCATGACTTCCGCCATTTTCGCATCACGTTCCTGGCGACCAGTGAAGTAGCCCGCTGGATTTCGGAAGCGTGGGTCGGCCACAAGCGGAAAAACACCGTGGAAACACAAAGGCCCACATCCTTTTATTAGAGGGTGTAGGCCTTCTTGCGTGCCGGGTCGGTCCTGGAGGGTCGTATAGGGTAAGGGGTTCATTGCTGCCCGATGCGGTCGATTTCCCTTTTGATGGCCAGCTTGTCGAGACTTGATAGGGGCAAACAGAGCAGGAGGCTAATTCTGCGGTCGAGAATCATGAATGCTTCACGGAAGGCCTTCTCGATCTGCTCGGGTGTGCCCACTACCGCCGCGGGGTCCGGTACGCCCCAATGCGCCGGCATCGGTTGCCCAGGCCAAATTGGGCAAACTTCTTTGGCCACGTTATCACAGACTGTGAAAACAAAATGCAACTCCGGTGCTCCGGGTTTGGCGAATTCGTCCCAATTCTTGCTGCGCGCCCCATCGGTAGGTAACTTAGCAATCTCGAGTTGTCGCAGAGCTTGCGGGTGAACATGGCCCGTGGCGTGACTTCCTGCGCTGTAAGCAGTGAAGTTCGGAAAGCCCTTCCTGTTCATGATTGCTTCCGCCATGATGGAGCGGGCAGAATTTCCGGTGCATAGAAAAAGTACGTTGTAGTATTCTCGCATGATGGTCACCTTTCTCAGGGGCGTCCTGGTGCACTCCGCAGACTCCAGGAAAGAGCGGGCCGCTGGTGACAACAGTCACAGCCCCGCAGCGGGAAAAGAGTATCATAACTATATACCTGTATGCGCATATACAGGTATTGGAGACGAGCCGATGCCAAAACTACAAGTGTTTGACCCCGCCATGTGCTGCTCGACGGGCGTTTGTGGGCCGAGTGTTGATCCCGCCCTGCCACGGTTCGCGGCGGACCTCGAATGGCTCAAGAGCAAGGGGATCGAAATCGAACGCCATAACCTGGCGCAAGAGGTTGCCGCATTCACGAGCAATCTGGTCGTAAAGTCCGCGCTAAACAGCAAGGGCAGCAAGTGCCTTCCACTGCTCTTGCTCGATGGGAAGATTGTCGGCGAGGGCGTCTATCCGACGCGGGGGCAGCTTGCAAGTATCGCGCAGGTGGAGTTCGAGCCGGGGCCGGTTATCACGCAGGTGAAAGAAAAGCAGCCATTCGTGACAATTGGAGCTGCGGGCAAGCCTGGCGGCAGGTGATTCATGAAGCTACTCCAAGATCCGACTCGGAACCTGCTTTTCACGGGAAAAGGCGGCGTGGGCAAGACTTCCATTGCCTGTGCCATTGCCATTTCATTGGCTGAACGGGGAAAGCGAGTCCTCTTGGTGAGCACCGATCCTGCCTCCAATCTCGACGAAGTTCTGGCGACACATCTAGGAATGCGGCCCACTCCGATTGCCAAAATGACTGGTCTGCACGCGATGAACGTAGACCCGGAAGAGGCTGCACGCCTTTACCGTGAACGCGTTATTGGACCCTATCGCGAGCTTCTTCCTAAGTCGGCGGTGGACAACATCGAAGAACAGCTATCCGGTGCGTGCACCGTCGAAATCGCAGCTTTCAATGAATTTGCGAAGTTGTTGGGAGATCAAACCGCCACGGCAGAGTACGATCACATCATCTTCGATACCGCTCCCACCGGCCATACGCTTCGGCTTCTACAGCTACCTGCAGCATGGACTGATTTCATCGAGACCAACATGACGGGAACGTCTTGCCTTGGCCCTCTGGCAGGTCTCCAGGCCCAGAAGGAACTCTACGCAAAGGCTCTACGCGCCCTTTCGGACTCAAACGCTACAACGGTGTTTCTCGTCAGTCGCCCGGATCATTCGGCGCTGGCCGAGGCAGAGCGTACGCGCAGTGAGCTTGAAGGTCTTGGCATCAAGAATCAGAGATTGATTCTGAATGGTGTTTTTCAGGCGAGCGATAGAGAGGACGCGGTTGCCCTCACATTGGAATCCCGGGGCAAGAAAGCGTTGGCGGAGATGCCGCAAGGGCTACGCGTGCTTCCGCAAGATGAGGTCGCGTTGGTTTCTAGCGCTCTCATTGGTGTCGAGGCGCTTCGCCAGCTATCTTCCGGCGAAGTTTCATTCTCAAGGGAAACCCTCGGGGTTACTCCTCGGGCTGTTCTTCCGTCACCTCTTGCTGACCTTTTGACGGACATAGCGGCAAGCGGAAGAGGCGTTGTCATGACAATGGGGAAAGGTGGTGTGGGCAAGACTACGGTAGCGGCTGCGATCTCTGTAGAACTCGCGAGGATGGGCCATAGAATCCATCTGACCACGACTGACCCCGCAGCCCACGTTTCGATGACGCTGAATGGCAAAGTGCATGGATTGCAAGTCACGCGCATTGATCCCGCTGCCGAGACGCGAGCCTACACTGAAGAAGTCATGGCCGAATCTGGCCGCGACCTAGATGAGAAAGGCAGGGCCCTCTTGGAGGAGGACCTCCGCTCTCCTTGCACGGAAGAGATCGCTGTCTTTCGTGCCTTCGCTCGCAGAGTGGATGAAGGCAACGATGGTTTTGTGGTCATTGATACAGCTCCGACAGGGCATACGCTTCTATTGTTGGATGCGGCGGAGGCTTACCACCGCGATGTCGCCCGCAATCTGAGTTACATTCCCGATAGCGTCCGCAGATTGCTCCCGCAACTGCGGAACTCCGCGTTCACGCGAATTCTCATCGTGACGTTACCGGAGGCAACGCCTGTACATGAGGCGGCACGGTTGCAAGAGGATCTGAAGCGTGCGGGAATCAATCCATATGCTTGGGTGATCAATCAAAGCTTTGGCGCCACTGATACAAAGGACCCTGTGTTGGCTGAACGCGGACGGCTTGAAAAGCGCTACATTTCCGAAGTGAGCGATACTTTGGCCAGTCGTGTAGCGTTGATTCCATGGCAGATTGAGGCTCCCGTTGGGAGCGAGCGGTTGCGACAAATTGCGCAGGTAGCAGTATAAAAGGTGAAGAGGAAGGGACGCATGAAAGAACTGGAACAATACTTTAAGGCACTCGCTGACACAAACCGGCTGCGAATCTTGAATCTTCTGCTGCATGGGGAGTTGTGTGTCTGTGACATCCAGTATGTTCTGGAGGCGACTCAGCCAAATGTTTCTCGTCATCTTTCATATCTGAAGAACTCGGGCCTTGTCTTAGATCGCCGGGACGGCTACAGAATCTTCTACCGCCTCGCTGACCCGAAGCAGGGGACGAAGAAGCGCTTATTCGAGTTTCTCCAAGATGCTTACAAGAACGAAGAACAGTTGCAGGCGGACAAGAAGCGACTGAAGGAAGCGATTGACGCCGGTTCCTGCACACTCGGTGAATGGAAACCCTACTCTGCCGTCGGTGGGACAAAAAGCGTGCAAGCAAGTCGGACCTGAGGATTTTGCCCAAGGGCGGACACGCTGTGTCCGTCGTCACTGCGAAAAATCCGATATGAGAGTATATGCTGCGATATGCGACGAACGATTTCTTTCACTCTGAACGGCAAGCCGACCCGCTTGGCTGTCGATGATGAACGTATGTTGCTGTGGATTCTGCGCTACGACCTCGGCTTGACCGGAACCAAGTATGGCTGTGGCGAGGGCCTTTGTGGCGCCTGCACGGTTGTGGTGGACAACGAGACGGTCAGGGCCTGCTCGACGCCGATCAGCGAGGTGGCAGGAAAATCCATGCTTACGATCGAGGGGCTGGAACACGAAGGAAAGCTGCACGCCATCCAGCAGGCATTTCTGCGGCATAACGCCTTTCAATGCGGTTACTGCACATCGGGCATGATCCTGAGCGCGTATGTGCTGCTCCAGAAAGCGTCGCGGCCAACAACTGCGGAAATCATAAGGCACATGGACGATAACCTGTGCCGCTGCGGAAGCCACACGCGCATCGTCGAGGCAATCCAGGAAGCCGCGGGTTCGAAGGAGCGTGGGTGATGAGCGCTCAGGATAAGTGGGAAAATGAAGCGATCGAAGTGGCTGGCGGGAAGGTGTCCCGCCGTGAGTTCTTTGGTCTGACTGGTTCGGGCCTGTTCGTGTTCTTCTGGGCCGGCCCTGGGGAGTTCTTTCAAGAGCCGGCACGGCTGCCCGGGAGGCCGAGTTATCCGGAGGACTTCAACGCCTACCTGCGGATTGGAGCTGAGGGACGAGTCACCTGTTTTGTAGGCAAGGTGGAATTGGGACAGGGTGCGATGACGTCATTGCCTATGTTGCTTGCGGAGGAACTGGACGTTGCTCTCGACTCCGTGGACATCGTGATGGGAGATACCGATCTTTGTCCATGGGATATGGGCACGTTCGGTTCCTTAAGCATCCGCCAGTTTGGCCCGGTCTTGCGCAAAGCGGGAGCCGAGGCAAGAGGTGTGTTGCTGCAGATGGCGGCAGAGCGCCTCAATGTGCCGGTAGATCGCCTCAAGGTGAACGCCGGCGTGGTGACTGATTCATCCACCGGAAAGCACGTGCCCTATGCGGAGCTTGTGCAGGGAAAGCGCATCGAACGGCACATCGGAAAAGTGGAGTTGAAGCCGGTGTCCAGTTTCGTCGTTCATGGCAAATCGCCCGTGCGTAGGGATGCGCTCGAGAAGGTAACCGGAAAAGCCAGGTACGCGGGCGACGTGCGGCTTCCCGGCATGCTGAACGCGAGGATCCTCCGGCCGCCAGCACATGGCGCAGTGCTCAAGCAAGTGGATACCAGCGCAGCCGAGAAGGTTGAGGGCGTGCGCATCGTTCGCGAAGGGGACCTGATTGCGGTGTTGCATGAGCACCGTGACGTCGCGGAGAGGGCGAAGACCCTGATCAAAGCGGAATACGACAATCCAAAGGTAGCAGTGGATGACCGAACGATTTTTGATCACCTGTTGAAAAACGCGCCGCAACCTCAAGTCGTAGACGAGAGGGGAAGCCTCACAGAAGGCGAGAAGCTTTCCGCTGCGATTGTTGAGGAGACCTACTTGAATAGCTACGTCGCGCACGCGCCGATGGAGACGCATTCCGCGACAGCGACGATTGAGAATGAAAAGGTCACCGTATGGGCAGGCACACAGACGC
Organism: Candidatus Acidiferrum typicum; assembly: GCA_002478115.1. Taxonomy (GTDB): domain Bacteria; phylum Acidobacteriota; class Terriglobia; order Acidiferrales; family UBA7541; genus Acidiferrum; species Acidiferrum typicum. Next base: position 5,404 of record DLMH01000059.1, read on the forward strand.
CGTTCCCCGTAAAACAGCAACTGGCGGAAGCTCTGCAAGTGGCACCGGAAAAGGTACGCGTCATTGTGCCGTACGTTGGTGGGGGCTTCGGAGGCAAGAGTGCATCTCGACAGGCTATAGAGGCGGCGCGACTAGCGAAACTCACCGGCAAACCGGTGCAAGTGGTGTGGGACCGGAGCGAGGAGTTCTTTTTTGACACGTTCCGACCTGCCGCTGTCGTGAAAATCAGAAGTGGAGTGGACGCCCTCGGGAAACTGACGTTCTGGGATTTTAAGGTGTTCTGTGCGGGCGATAGGGAGGCAAAGCAGTTTTATGACATTCCGCACCAGCGTACCGTTTCGGCCGGGGGTTGGTTTGGGGAGAATCCCGCAGGATTGCACCCGTTTGCCATTGGTCCATGGCGTGCACCGTCGGTCAACACGAATACATTCGCTCGCGAATCGCACATCGACATCCTCGCAGGCAAGGCAGGAATGGACCCTGTGGAATTCCGCTTGAAGAACCTGAGCGACAAACGCATGCGCACTGTGCTGCAAACAGCGGCCCACCAATTTGGATGGAAGCCAGCGCAGAAACAGAAGAGACTTGGCGTGGGAGTCTCTTGCGCCATCTACAGCGGGACTTATGTCGCGACAATGGCAGAGGTGGCGGTTGATGAACGCACCGGAACTGTACAGGTTAAACGTGTGGTGTGTGTGCAGGACCAGGGAGTTACGGTGAATCCGGACGGTTCACGGCAACAGATGGAAGGCAGCATCATGATGGGGCTCGGCTATGCGTTGGCCGAGGAGGTGCGGTTTCGGGGTCGGGAGATTCTTGACCACAATTTCGACAGCTATGAGATACCACGCTTTTCGTGGCTTCCCAGGATCGAAACGGTTTTGGTCGATAACCCGGAAGTGCCGGCATCGGGATGTGGCGAGCCACCGATCGTCAACATGGGCGCAGTGCTGGCAAATGCAATCTACGACGCGGTGGGGGCCAGGCTGCTGCAATTGCCGATGACTCCCGCGCGCGTCAAGGCGGCACTTCAGCGCTCGTAATTTCTGCACGTGCTTCCTTCGAGTGAATCCTTCTTGAACACATGCCCCGCGCAGGTCAAACCCTTGCGAGACTTGCCGCGTCGCGAATGCCTACGTCCAGTCCGGCCTAAAATGAGTTTGCTGACGGTTTTGCTTGGTCGTCCTGGGCCTCGGGCGATTCTGCCGGGGTCTTTTCGTTGAACGGCAAGCCTCAAAAGTCTGTCAATCCCAACCGAATGAAGTCGCTTTAAAGCGCTCCTATAAATCCTGTGTTTTCAATAACCTATCGATTTGCCACCCAAAGACAATACTAACAAGAAAAGACGATGGAGTTCGGCGTCAAGGCTGTCTGTTCCAGTGAGACAGAGAGCCGTCAGAGGTTAGCGATTGAATCTGGGCATGTCAGCACTCAGCACGCCGGGGCGAACCCGCCGAGTGAAACACTGAGAAGGAATCTAAGAGGCGACGTGAACAATAAAGGGGATCTCCTCCAGTTCAATCGTGTCGGTTCTGATTGCAGTCCCAGGGACCACGCGCGAGCTCAGACCCTTCCGACAGTATAGAGATCGGGCTATCGCCTGACGGCGACCACACGGATACAACGAGTCATCCATTAGCACCTGTACCGCGGTTAGGTATAGGTGCGTCTGCCAGCCGTTGTCCAGATGTATCCATATGTCGGAGCGGAGTAAGGCTGGCGGACGCAGGTATCGGGGAGCCAAAAGATGCTGGCCGAGATGACAAATGTAGAGAGGTACGATGATGGCAAACAAGGCCAAGAAAGTGAGGAAGCCCCAGATTGTGTTGTGGAGACTGCGGCATGATCTTCGGACGAACGTCATAGCAACGCACTGCTCTCCGGAGGTCGATAGTCTCTGCTGGCTCTATCAGGGCGGGGTTCCTCTCGGTAGCGGATACCTCGCGGTGAACTGGCCGAAGAAGAACGGATTGGAACTGGCACATGTCGCCGCATACAAGCTCTTCAAGGGCAAGATTCCTCCGGGGAAACGAGTCGTCCACAAGTGCGAGACGCTGCATTGCGTTCGCTATGATCATCTCAAGTTGACGAGCCCGGAGAAGTAGAAATGGTTGGACACAAGCTAACCCCACAGAATTATGAGAGGAAGGTATGAACATCTCATCGCAGCGAACGATGACGATCCAAGAATTCTGCAAGCTCTACCGCCTTAGATTGACAAAAGACAAGTGCGGAGAGGAAATCATCCCCGGCAAGCTGGGGCATTTGTTTGATCACGGTGATGGGCAATTCGGAATGGTGCTGGAGGATACTCCCTCTGGCTCCTCGCGAGCCCGGTTGCTATTGAGTCGCAGGAAAGCTGCCCTCCAAGGAGGTTTTTCACAGAAGCAGCAGGGCGAATGTGAATCCGTCCTGTTGTTCGACGCGCGGAATCCCAAGCAAGCCGAGTTGGCAGCAAGGCTGGTTGTGGCCAAGAAGAAACGGAATGTCCAGGCGAATCCAGCATCGCTCGCTAATCTCGTTCGACCCTCGACTAAAATGCCTCCCCAGCCGCCAGGAACCGATAAACTGGCGGTGGTGGACCCAGGAGGCCTAGCCACTACTCAGCCCCTGGAAATTTCGGATGAGGGCTATGGATTCGAGGGCTTCCCGAAGTCGGCCGCAGCCTAGCATCCGCGAGAAAGGTCGAGCCCGTCTGGGGAAGGGTTGCACTCTATCCCTGCCCCGGGAAGGTTCGTTAAGAACCGAGTTGGGTTCGAAACTATGAACCTTCCGGAGCAGGAAAAACGGGGCACTTTTAATTGGTTCGCCGTCGCCCAGGTATACTATAGACTGTCCTAGTGCACCCTGGTGGGACGGGTGTCGTGAAAGCCCAACGAGATGATTGTTTTGATCAGGTGCCGATCGACTCGCGCGGGGTTCCAGCGGAAGTTGAGGGCCCCCCATCAGGGGCATCATTACCGGCTTTCAGGATGGTTGTCGCAGCCGCACAGATCCGTTGAGCGGACTGCGTCGGGATCTCCTTTTCGCCTTTCAGCCGGTGCTGCACGTATCCGCGGCAGAATTCCGCTCCTGGCAGACCTAGGGCTTCGCAGCAAATCAAGGCGACTGACTCGCCCTCTGCCTCGCGGAGACTACGAGGCGTGGTTTCTCCGTCGACCATTGCCTGTTGTTCCTGGGTGTGCCCTAGAACAATGTGAGCGAGTTCGTGGAACGTTGTCTTGAGGGGAAGCTGAGCAACGGGATTGATGGCGATGCTCCGCAGTCGGTCATACCGTCACCAGCCCCTGTCATGAATTCATCGACTCCCGTAGATAAGGAGGATTCCGTAACCGCTGTCAATATTCCTTGATCGAAGCCAACTCTTAATGCGCGCAACTCTTCGAGGGCGATTCTTTCACCGAGAGAGAGGCGCCTGTGGGCAGCCCTGCGACCGCGCCGGAAGGGGTCGTCGTTGTGTTTGGCCCGTCCTTCTTCACCTCCACCCACTGAGCCTCGACGAGTGTCACTTGGACTTCGAAGGCTTTTGCTTCCGGCGGGTTGTAGAAATGGTTGAGTGCCAACTCGCCAGTTGTACCGGGGTCGATATTGACCGCGTAGGTGTACACCTTGTACTCGGGCACATTCTGGCCGTCGATCTTCACGTTGAACCTGAAATTGGAGACGCTTCGGCTACCACTGTTCGTCAAGCGCACCTTGAGCTCGCAGAGGGCTGATGGACCAGGACTCGTGGGCTTTACCATGATCGCGTCGACGCGAACGTCGGTGGCATCTGCGCGGGAGACGAACGCCCCGGCTAGGACAGGCGCCAGTCACAAGGCCATTGAGATTCTCGGGATGATAGCAACGGATCGCATGCTTGTCCTCCGTGACTGAGAGTCGGTTCGTTCTCCCATGATAGCGGGTTGGCTGAGCGCCAAGCACATGCAGGGTTTGCCTTCTTGCATCGTGACCGCCGGCGTCACTGCCAACCCACAGACCTTCTCGACCGGTGCGCCGATGAGCACGGATTTTCATTATGACAACTGAATGCACTGATCCGCAACATTCGACATGGTCACGGCTATGAAGCACGGTTACAAATAGTCGGGAAATGTGGCCGAGGGAGTTACATCTAAAGCTCGCCGATACGTGCAGAGCGTTGCGGCTAATTCAAAATACGCGTAACAATTCCCAATTCGTCAAAATGACCAGGTATTTCTCTCTCCACGATGGCTTCGCAAGGCTTACCGTTTGTCGCCGGAAGAGGCCCAAACCCGAGCGAGAGGAGAAGGCGCACAGGAATCCCCGGTGCGACAAAGAAATACCCCTTACATGCAGCACGACAACACGAGTAAGGCTAGCCCACATTTCTCACAG
>DLMH01000097.1 GCA_002478115.1 Candidatus Acidiferrum typicum
GCTAGATAATGCAAAAGAAGAAGGGCAAACCGGGAGTCTTTGGTTCCCTGTTGCCCTAAAACGCGGGGAGATTTATGCCCGTTACGGGATCGTTATGCCCGCGCCATGCTATCTAATACTCGGCCCTACGACAGAGATCGGATTACCGCCTTCGATCCACTCTCTTCTATTTTCACATCGTCAAATTCACGCCACCCGGCGTGCGATTGCCAATCTCAATGCCTCAGGTTTTTAACTTTATTTCCCTAATCGCTTCTTTCTTCAGCCGCTCGATCTGCTCCAAATGGGTCGGCCCATGTTTCGACATCATTTGTACGTAGTCGGCAACCGTGACCCGGTGATCGAGTTCAGGATGGCGTGCGGATTTCTGCAAGTCTTCCGCCTTCAGCCGCCTCAGCAAACCTACGTTGGCGTGGCGGTTGAGTCCGTAGAGTGCGACCAACTCCGGGGATGAGGATTCCAGATACCCCAGATTCTTCGCCCAAGCGTCCTGATCAATCGGCGCAATCACCGGGTCTTTGTCAGCGAGCATTTGCCGAATACGATAGGCGTACAGGATTTCCATGTCAGCCAGATGTCCAAGAATCTCCAAAATGCACCATTTGTCCGGGGACGGTTTATAACGCAGCGTTTTTTCCGGCAGGCCCAACACGGCGGCAGCAATTTGTTTGGGGCTTTGCTCGGCGGCGTCGAGATGCTTTTTCAGTTCGGCTTCAGTCACGAACACCTCACTTTGTAATCGGTTGATTGTAATTCGAGCAATTGTAAGACCCGGTGCCTGCACGGAGTCAACGGTCGTAACCCAACGGATGCTAGTAAACCGAAATTTCCGAAAAACCTAACTTGGCGGCGATCTGTGGATAGTCGGATTTCATCAGCGTTGCAGAGGCGCATAAGTCACTCGGCAGGACAGTCGCATTTGACAATACCGCTGCATCAGACTAGCGTAGTAGATGAGCATCTTCGTCTTGCTCTTTCAGGTCTCCTGAACTAAGTCAGCCCATCTGGAGCCTTCCCTCTTAGATTTCTCATCAATCCCTGAAAAGGGGACCGTTCATGTCGCCTCCCTGACAACTTCAGTATCGAGGAAAGTGCGGTTTTGCTCCACGCGATTTTCCCGAACTACCCAGACACACGAGATGAAGCCTGTCCCGGAGAGCGGAGCATTCTTACGGGTCTTGCGAGCTGGAGAGCTGCGGGAAAGTCGCTCACAATGAACAATTGCGCTTTGTGCCGATCGCGACAAAAGGCCGAGCGATGTTCCTTCCGCGCCACGTCCGAAGGAGGATGTCATGAAATCCAGACAAAGTCCGCAGCAATTTGATCCCCCCACTCAACCTTTGAGTCTGCATCTCCACTGGGAGTGGGAGATGCAACAGGAGCACCTCGCGATCGCACACCGTGCCTACGGGTTGTTTGAGGCGCGTGGCTGTGAACATGGTCACGACTGGAAAGATTGGTTGCGAGCGGAATCAGAGCTGCATCTCAATGAGTGAAATGGCGATGTTTCATCAGTTGAAAAACACCACGGCGTCCTGCCTGTTCCCTCGGCAGCTTCGTCGCTGCAAATAGCGAACATCATGGTCGGTCAATCTACTGTGACACGTGCTCTCATCGCCGGTTCGGATGCGAGTTGCGCTTAATAGCGTGTTTGGTTGACCGGAGCTGGCTGTCCTCGCGTACCTGTTCAAGGTGAGCCCGCATCGCCTCACGCTCCTTGTTTGCATCATGCCGTTCCACCGTCAATCTTGACGCCTTCCAGTTCGATTACTGTTGTAATATCGCCTTGGTCAAAATTGATCATTCTTGAGAGGGCTCCGAGAATAGAGTGCACTTACGAGGGGTGCTAAAAATGGCTTCACCCGAAGGACAAACTATTCATAGAGTTCTCTTGGTAGATGACGATGACGCTTTACTGGAGGTGATGAGGGCTTTGCTCGAATTGAACGGATTCGAGGTGGTCGCCGTAGGTGGCGTGACCGAAGCTCTGAAACGCATTGCCACAGAGAGCTTTCAGGTGCTTATCACGGACTTGCACATGCCCAACGCGGGTGACGGCTTTACAGTAATCTCGGCCATGCGACACTCCCACCCATCCGCCCTGACGATGCTGCTGAGTGGCTACCCCGATGTCAAGCGTGCCGTGGAGGCGATCATTCTTGAGGCGGACGAAATCGTGGTCAAACCTGTCGAATTCAAGCAGCTTGCAGAACTCGTCCGAGAAAGACTGCTGATTCAAAAACCTGCTACTCGGCCTAACAAGGAGAGCGTGAGCGCGATACTCCATCGTTGTTCCGACCTTGTCGTCAAGAACTGGCTAGCGAGGGCGAAGCAGGCTCCGGAACTTAACCACCTTGAGCTTAAGGATGAGGAGCGCACCGGCCACCTTCCCAAGCTGATAGCAGACCTCGTTGGCCGCCTGAACAGGCCCATTATGGGTTCGCCGCAGGACTCCGATGCCACCTATTCCACCACCGCCGTCCTACACGGCGAGCTGCGATACGCGCAAGGCTACACTCCAGAGATGCTGGTGCACGAATCCCGAATCCTTCAGGTGACCCTGTTCGAGACGTTGAAAAACAATATGAACGCTCTGGATTTCAGTTTGCTGCTACCGGATGTCATGACGATTGCGGACGAGGTGGACGCGCAGTTGACTCAGACAATGGGCAGCTATATGAAACTCACGAAGACGCCGAAAAAGCCAACGAAGGCAGCGGCAGCTTAGTTTGACGAGACGCCGGGGGGAGTTAGGGCTTTTTTCTTGCGTCATTTTCCGGATGCCAACTTCGGGTTTGAAATCCACAGGTGCTAGCGTCTGACCTCCGGGATGTGGGAAACTGTGTGCATGTCAGAGAAACGAATAAAAACCGATAAAGCACAGCGAGAGGCTGATCAACTCGAAAAGAAGGCGTCCCACCGTCCACCACAGAATCAGGGGAAAAAACCACGCGAGGATTTCAGCCAAGCCGCTGTGCGGATCGTCGAAGAGGCTGCGCTGAGAAGCATTAAGCCCCAGCCGATCAGCCCCACAAGCTAGACCGTCCTGCGGACGGTTTTGAATTCGCTGCGCTCACGACTTTCTGGTCGTGAATTACTATCAATAACAACAGCGGGCTTGTCGTCCGTGAGGGCGCACATGGTCGATATTATGAACCGCTTGAACTAACTGGGAGCGACATCTGCTCCGTCGAGTCTCTCCGTCGAGTAGCGATACGGCGTGAGAAGCAGAGTTTCCTTGCTGGTTATCGGCGCTGACGTTTCTTTTTTGGCAGTGCCAACAACAACTGCCGTTGCGATGCTCGGGCTTTTCTTTTCACGTTCCTGCGAATTCTCTCAATCGCCTCTTTTATCGACCGAGGCACTGGCTCTTCCGTCCATGCGCGTCCCTTCGGACCAAAATCTTCTGGCCTGTAGTCAATATCAAATTCTCCCTTCACCTTGCGCCTCTCCAACTCTGCGCAAATTTCCGCGATTTCCATCTCCATGTCCTGTTCTAGCATCTTCGTAACGGCTGTGTTGAAGTCCTTGTGTTCATCGGGGGGGCGCTCAATAGGATTAATTGCGCGGCGATGATGTTCGTTGTCTTGGTATCCGCGCCAGTAAAGCAAGCACCCTACATAGTTGAAGAGTACTGAAAGCTCTGATACTAGGTCGGCACGGTCAAGTTTGCCCGACATGATTCGCTGTTGGGCCTCTTCTGCCCTTGCTTTTATCTCTCTACGACCACCAGCCTTCACCTTCTTCACGAAATCAAGAACGTTCTTGTAGAAGTCCTCCACTGGGCACCTCCATTGTGCCGACCATACATCTGGGCATTCCTATCGAAGCCAGAATTGATCGGGAACGTCCTTACTTTCTTGATTCTCGCTGTCCACATCGCAAGCTTCTGGGGCGCTTTCAAGGGACCGAATCCGCACGTTTAGAGCGTGGGCCACAGGCACCTTTTTGTTAGGTAAGCGCAGCTTTTCCAAATAGTTGTGCAGCACGACATAACTTCGGTCGATCAGGACATCACCCGAAAGCGTCGTTTAATGAAAGACATGAGCAAGAAGAAAAACATCACGGAAATGCTGACAGTGGCGCAGGTGGCCGAAATGTTGGGAATTTCGTATGCCGCTGCGCTCAGGCGTGTGGAAGCGATGCCCGGTGTCCTCCACCTCCGCGTTCCGGGGCACGCGCAGCGCAAACGAATGCTACGGATTCCACGACGAGAAGTCGAGGCGTACATCCGGGATTGTGGCAGGGCGAATTGAGTGCGATACGCATGAAAGCCGGGGCGGAAGAAAGGAAGGGGCAAGACGAGCAAGCGGGTGCGGCGCTACAAGGTACTCCGCATCCCCGCAGAGCGCGATTAACCGAGTTTTGAATCGAAGGGGGATCAATTGAAGAAGCAGAAGGATCAGATGGGCAGGATGACGGACGGGCTGATGAGTCAGGCGGCGGCGCTGGACACACTGGGGTTCCGCAGCGAGCCCTCGGAAAACTACATGGTCGCCGTCCAGTTCGAGGGCGAGGAGCAAATCAACATCGTCCCGCTGGTGCGCTGCGAGGACGGCTGCACGGCGGCACTCAAGCTGGCAATCGAGCATCTGCGGAAGTTCGGGCATCGGGGGATCGCCACCGACGCGCTCGTGTGCGGTGCCAAGTTCTGGTACCGCCCGCCGTCAGACTTCATCCGCCAGATGCAGGGCGAGCGCCCCATCATAGTCACGAACGCACGCGACGGGTTCGGACGCGCCTTGGGCCGCCGGGTGCTGGAGCCGATTCGGGGGCAGTGAAATGACAAGCAAGCGAACAGACAAGGAGTGCGGCGACCACGAAGGAGGGTTCTTGAGGACCCGATGACCGACACTAATAATGAAACCGAAATCTTAGAATATCTTAGAGCCTTTCCTGATGCCTCATTCAGCGAAGTGGCGCGGGCTTTGAACATCGAGCGCCACAAGGTTTCGTCCGTTGCGCATAAAAACGGCATTTACCGAAGGCCTCGGCGGACGGGAATGATGCGCCGTCGCGGAAAGCCCCCTGCTCGGCGTACACGGGCCGACCTAGAGTCCGAACGAAAGGTTGTCGAGTATATCAGGTCACACCCGAAGCAGTCGTACACCGTTATTGGGAAGCATTTTGGGTACTCGCCGGGCCGCTTGTCGCAAATTGCACGCGACCATGGGACTGTTCGCTATGCCCCAAGGGGACAAGGGGAAGAGAAGCGCCGCAAACTTGCGAGGTACCTCCGCAATCATCAGGACGCTCCAGTCGTTGAGAACGCAAAGCGTCTGGGCATTTCCGCTGCGTATGTTTCGACCATCGCAACTAAGCACGGATTGCGGCGTCAAGCACCCAAAGGTTCTCCTCTGACGCTTGGAGGAGGAAGGTAACACAGGCGAGGCGACACTTTGATCGCAACAATTGAGACCCAATGACCTTGGACGAATTTCGTCAATCACTCACAGCAACCGAGCCGCCAACCGGGGTCAAATTCGCCCTCGCGGGACTGTGGTGGGATGGCAAGGGCGATTGGAAACGGGCGCACGAATCCGCTCAGCAAGACGAAGGCATCGAGGGTTCGTGGGTGATCCGCATCGAGGCCGTTTCACTCCGGCTTCCGAATCTCAATGCTTCGCTGGTTGACACGATTTCTTGCCGTATCTATAGTTCTCGTCACTACATGAACTGGAGGAGGAATATGCGTCGAATCGCTTTAACGGCACTTGGTTTCGCTCTGCTGTTATCCGGAGTTCCGTTGTTCTCGCAGATGAATGCAACCGCAGAGAAGGCGCTCGAAAGCAATGAAAAAGCTGGCTGGCAGGCGTGGAAAGACCACGATGCCAAGCCCGTGGAAGGGTTTACCCCGGACAACGCCATAAGCGTCGCCGATGGAGGGGTATTCAAGGGCAAGGAGCAGGTTCTGAAAAGTATGACTGACGCGAGATGTGTGGTCAAAAGCTTCTCGCTCTCCGATTTCTCCTATATGTGGCTCGATAAAGACACGGTCGTCATGACGTACGCGGCGACGCAGGACGCAACTTGCGAAGGCAAAAAGCAAGCGGGGAAGGTTTTCGCCACGTCGATTTGGCAGAAGAAAGGCGGCAAATGGTTGTCGCCATTCCACCAAGAAACCGAAGCCGGGAGCATGTAACTGCTGATGAAAATTCCCACCCAAGTTCAGACGGCTTGGGTGGGCGGCACCACACCGCTTCCCCCCTTTGCTGTTGAAGTCACCGCACCCGAGCCGCCAGCCGGACTCACATTCGCGGTCGCCGGACTATGGTGGGATGCCAAGGGCGATTGGACGCGAGCACACGGAAAAGAGGGCGATCAGGACAACGCTGCGTACTGGTATCGCCGGGCTGGCAAGCCCGTTTGCCGGGAGCCACTGGATGCGGAATGGCTCAGCATCGCGAGAGATTTGCTGGGATAGACCGACCGCTCGCTTTTTGTGATTGCGAGTCTGGATCGGACTGTGAGGAGTTCGGTTTCCCTCTAGCGTCCGCATCGACTGTCCAAGTGCGACCGCTGCCCTTGCAGCTTTTGAGGAATTTCTCCGAGGCGGTCGATTCGGCTTCAGTCAGCGGCTCGTTCGGAGTGGAGGCCTTCACTGATATTTCCAAATGTCCTCGTCAGGCCGTTCACCATAGTGTCGATCGTAAAGCTGTGATTCGACATGCTGGTCAGCGGTACTCACGCGCACATAAATCGCTGCTTTCAAAGAGTGCTCTCCTGAAAATGGATTCGGTGCCTGCTT
>DLMH01000157.1 GCA_002478115.1 Candidatus Acidiferrum typicum
TTCTTCGGTAACGCGACACTAGCCTCAGAATAAAGTCTCTTCCTTGTTGCGCCGCAGCCTCTTATGTCGATAGGCATCGGACAATACCGAGACCTCCTCGCGCAACATCGACGCGCAAAGCTCTCGCGACATTCAAACTCTTCTTGTATCTACAAAAATGGTATCCTCAGCCGAATCATGCCGACCCGACAGAAGAATGTTCGCCGCAGCCCCGTGGAGGCCGTCTGCTTCTTATCCGGAATGGTGGATTCTTCCCGCTAAAGGAGTCCGCGTGTCAGATTACAAATGGAAGTCAATCGAACCTCTTTCAGACAGTGATAAGGGCATTGATTTGATCGCGATTCGTCCCCTATATGAGACTTGGCGCGCCTCAAAAGAGAGATTACAGCAGTCGAGCCCGGAGCGCCTGAAGGGCTTTAATGAGCGCCTCATTCGTCGCCTCAGCGTCGAAACCGGTATCTTAGAGCGCATCTACGACTTAGATCGGGGTACCACGGAGGCATTGATCGCCCATGGTTTCGTGGAGGATCTTGTCTCTCGATCAAACACGAATATTGAGCCTTCGCGACTTGTTGACATCCTAAAAGATCAAGAAGCGGCAATTCAGCTGATGATCGATTGTGTTGTCAAAAGCCGCGAGTTGACGAAGGGTGTTGTCCATGAACTCCACGCCATACTCACCCGGCACCAGGACACCACGACGGCCATCGACCAATTCGGCAATCGCCACGATATCCCACTCCTGAAAGGGAAATTCAAAGAGCAACCTAACAATCCCAGGCGCCCCGATGAGACATTGCACGAATATTGCCCCCCTATCCATGTTGATGCGGAGATGGACAATCTTCTTCGTTGGTTCTCGGGCTATGCCACGGAAGACCCGGTAATAGTCGCTGCGTGGTTTCACCACCGGTTCACACAAATTCATCCTTACCAAGACGGAAATGGTCGCGTCGCCCGTGCTCTCACGACACTGATACTTATCGGCTCACAATTGTTGCCCCTTATAATAGATCGCGACCTCCGCGTTGAGTACATTAAGGCCCTCGAATCCGCCGACGCGGGCGACCTATCGACACTCGCCTCCCTGTTTGCACGGCTCGAACGGGCCGCAATCCTCCAAGCTCTCAGCGTCGACGCCGATGCTGAAATCTCTCACCAAAAGACACTTACGTCCGCGGTTATCGAGAGCCTCGTCGACAAATTTAACAAACGACGACAGGCCAAGCTTGCTGAACTCAGACAAGTCAACTCTCTGGCTGTAGCGCTTCGTGATCAAGCACACCAGGCTCTCGAGAATGCATTCCATGCACTTAGCGTCCCTCTTTCAGAAGTCGCTGCCCCCGAGATTCGCGTCAGCGACGGAGGTCCCGACAGGGGAAATGCGCACTGGTATAGGTTTGAGGTCGTAAGATCAGCGAACGACGCAGGAAAATTTGCTAACTTCACTGAGGACCACTATTTCGTCAAATCCTCTATTCGCGTGCAGCGAGAACGCCTCATTTTTGTTGTTTCCTTCCATCATGTGGGAAGAGAGCTTTCGGGCATCATGGAGGTGACAGCCTTCTCGAAACTTGAGTCGTTTGAAGATTCTGATGACAGGGAGTCTGTCTCTCAAGACTTCTTCTTGTGCTCGCTCGAACCGTTCGTGTTTACCTATAAGACTAAGATGCCAGACATAGCCGACTCTTTTACGAGATGGCTAGATGCGACAATTGCAATCGCGATTAAGGAGTACGGGGATCGGCTGTGACAAGCCGGGTGGCGCCCTTTAGACTGGAGCTTTGCATGGCTGCTGGTTCGATGCTTCTCAGTTTCTGTTCACACACCTCATTATTCCTTTGGGCCAGAGTTCATTGTTGAGTGCTGCTGCGGCAGCGCAGCCCCCCTCTCTCGTCACCATTCCACCCAGCTTTTCGCAGCCAAGATCGCCTTTCCACAGCCTTTTGGTCGAACCTCACACGATTCTGTGCGCTGCGTCACTGACGCCATGTTTGGCTTGGAACGATAGTGCCCCGTCCGTTCATCAACTTTTGACGGTCCGCACCAGGGGGTTCTCCCGTGAACAACCTATCTTTTCTGTCCACTTACGATGTCCTGCGTCAGCATGGCGTCGATCGCAGGGACTTTCTCCGCTTCTGTGTCACCACCGCCGCGGCTATGGGTCTGGAAGCTTCCATGGTTCCCACGGTTGTCGCCGCGATGGAGACCAAGCCCCGCATCCCCGTCATCTGGCTCCATGGCCTCGAGTGCACCTGTTGCAGCGAATCCTTTATCCGCTCCTCCCACCCCATCGCTCAGGACATCATCCTCAACATGATCTCCCTCGACTACGATGATACCCTCCAGGCGGCCGCCGGCTTCCAAGTCGAAGCAATTCGCAAAAAACTCATTAAGGATCACCCCGGCGGCTATCTCCTTGCCGTTGAAGGCAATGCTCCCACCAAGGATGGCGGCGTATACTGCACCGTCGGCGGCGATACCTTTCTGAACGTCCTCAAAGAAACCGCCGAACACGCCAAAGCCATCGTTGCCTGGGGCTCCTGCGCCTCCAATGGCTGCGTCCAGGCCGCTCATCCCAATCCCACCGGCGCCATGCCCGTCCACAAGCTCATCACGGACAAGCCCATCATCAACGTGCCCGGCTGCCCGCCCATCGCCGAGGTCATGACCGGCGTCCTCACCTACATCCTCACCTTCGACGCCCTGCCCGAACTCGATCGCATCGGCCGCCCGAAAATGTTCTATGGCCAGCGCATTCACGATAAGTGCTACCGCCGCGCCTTCTTCGACGCCGGACAATTCGTCGAGTCTTGGGACGACGACGGCGCTCGCAAGGGCTGGTGCCTCTACAAAATGGGCTGCCGCGGTCCAACAACTTACAATTCCTGCTCCACCTTCAAATGGAACAACGGCGTTTCGTTCCCCATCGGCTCCGGCCATGGCTGCATTGGCTGCAGCGAAGCCGGTTTCTGGGACAACGGTCCGTTCTACCAGCGCCTCTCGAACGTCGTGGTTCCCGGCATTGATGCCACTCCCAATACGATCGGCGAAGTCCTCGGTGCCGCCGCCGTCATTGGCGTGGGTTCCCACCTCGTTTCAACCGTCGTCCGCCAGAATGCCCGCAAGGTTCATGTGGACGACACTCCGCCCTCCGGCGACAAAGGCGAATAAAGGTGCTCTATGACTGTACGCGTCGTTGTTGATCCCGTCACTCGCATTGAAGGGCATCTCCGCATCGAGGCCATGCTCAATGACTCCGGCCACGTCGGCGACGCCATGTCTTCCGGCACCATGTGGCGCGGCCTGGAGGTCATCCTCCAGGGGCGCGACCCGCGCGACGCCTGGGCCTTCTGCGAACGCATCTGCGGCGTCTGCACCACCGTTCACGCCCTCGCCTCCGTGCGCTGCGTCGAAAATGCCCTCGGCATCACAGTCCCCAAGAATGCCGAAATCATTCGCAACATCATGTTCCTCACCCAGATGGTGCAGGATCACGTCATCCACTTCTATCACCTGCACGCTCTCGACTGGGTGGACATCGTCTCCGCGCTGAAGGCCGATCCCGTGGCCACCGCCGCTCTCGCGCAAAAGGTTTCTCCCAGCGCGGAAAAAGCCAGCCCCGGCTACTTCCGCGATATCGCCACCACCCTCAAAAAGTATGTGGACTCCGGCCAGCTCGGCCTTTTCGACAACGCCTACTGGGGCCATCCCGCCTACAAGCTTCCTCCCGAAGCCAACCTGATGGCGGTTGCCCACTACCTCGAAGCCCTCAAGTGGCAAAAGGAAATCATCAAGATTCACACCGTTTTCGGCGGCAAGAATCCCCACCCGAACTATCTCGTCGGTGGCATGGCTTCCGCCATCAACCTGCAAGGCGACAGCGCGATCAACATTGAACGCCTCAACATGGTCAAGGACCTCATCACGCAAGCCAAGCAGATCGTGGACACGCTCTACATTCCCGACCTGCTCGCCGTCGCTTCCTTCTACCCTGAATGGACGCAGATCGGCGGTGGTCTCGGCAACTACCTCGCCTACGGCGACATTCCGCAGCACGGCATCAGCGATGTCTCCAGCTTCAAGTTCCCCCGCGGCGCCATTCTTAACAAGAATCTCGCCGAGGTTCTTCCTGTTGATCCGGCCGACGCCGGCCAGGTCCAGGAAGAAATCACTCATTCGTGGTACGAGTATTCCGGTGGCAAGACTGCTCTTCATCCCTGGGAAGGCGAAACTTCTCCCAAGTACACTGGTCCGAAGCCGCCCTACACCCAGCTCGACGAAAACGCCAAGTATTCCTGGCTGAAGACGCCGCGCTGGAAAGGCAACGCCATGGAAGTGGGCCCGCTCGCCCGCGTCCTTATCGGCTTCGCCAGCGGCCACGGCGATTTCAAGGAAGTGGTCACCGCCGCGCTTGGCGCTCTGAAGATTCCCGCTGCCGCGCTCTTCTCCACGCTGGGCCGCACCGCCGCCCGCGGCCTCGAAACGCAACTCGCCGTTCAGTGGCTCAAGGACGAGTTCGACAACCTCATCGCCAATCTCAAGGCTGGCGATTCCACCACCGCGGACACCTCCAAGTGGGAACCCTCCACCTGGCCTGCCGAAGCCAAGGGCTACGGTTTCACGGAAGCTCCCCGCGGCGCGCTCTGCCACTGGATCCACATCAAGGACGCCAAAATCGCCAATTACCAGATCGTGGTTCCTTCAACCTGGAATGCTTCGCCCAAGGACGCCAAGGGCCAGCACGGCGCATACGAATCTGCCCTGCTCGGCACACCCATGGCCGACCCCAAGCGTCCCCTGGAAATCTTGCGCACCATCCACTCCTTCGATCCTTGCCTCGCCTGCGCTTCTCACGTCATCGGCAAGGATGGCCGCAAGCTTTCCGAATTCCTGATTCGCGTCTAGGAGGCGGCTATGGCAAAAGTCATTCAGCCGTTTGATCCGAAAGATGTCGTCGCCCATCCGGAGGCATATTTCCGCCGCGCCTACGTCTGGCAAGTGCCCGTTCGCATCACGCACTGGGTCAGCGCGCTCTGCGTCACCGTACTGTTCCTGACGGGCCTGTACATCGCTTCGCCCATCCTCGCTCCCAGCGGTGAGCCCGCGCACCACTTCGTCATGGGCCGCATCCGGCAGATCCACTTTGCCGCGGGCATTATCTTCGTCATCAGCTTTCTTGTGCGCATCTACTGGTTCTGGGCCGGCAACAATTACGCCCGCTCCGGTTTCCCATTTGTGTGGCGCGCCAGTTGGTGGCGCGATCTTTTTCGTCAGGCCACCGACTATCTGAGGCTCGAACGCGGCCACGTCCATCTTGGCCACAACGCCCTGGGCGGCTCTGCTTACACTTTCTTCGTCATCTTCCTCGGTTGGGTGCAGATCTTCACCGGCCTCGCTCTTTATTCGGAGACAAATCCCGCCGGCATCCTCAACAAGCTTTTTGGCTGGGTCATTCCTTTGCTCGGCAATTCCTACAGGACCCACATGATTCATCACCTGGTGGCGTGGGCCTTCCCCATCTTCGCTCTCTTGCACATCTACATCGTTACTTACGACTCCACGCAATACGGCAATGGCCTGATCACTTCCATCATTTCAGGCTACAAGTTCTATCGTCAGGGAGACATCCGCAATGATGAGTGGTTATCTTAATTTCCTGCGCGAGCCCGCGCCCATTCTCGTCCTAGGCCTTGGCAACACCCTTCTCAGCGATGACGGTGTCGGCCCCGCCCTTCTCGACCACCTTTCCATCTCCGCCCAGCGCTGGGAAGGCCAGGTTGAGTTCATGGATGGTGGCACGCAGGGCCTCGCGCTCCTCGGACGCCTCTGCGGCCGCAAAGCCCTCATCATCGTAGATGCCGTGAAAACCGGCGCGCCTCCCGGCACCGTCCATCGCATGACCCTCGGCGAACTGCGCAGCGCCAATCCCGGCCGCGCCGGTTCCGCGCACGAAGGCAACGCCGGCGAACTCCTCGCCGCCGCGCAACTCCTCGATGAACTTCCCGATCGCCTGTTCGTTGTCGGCGTCGAACCCAAGAAGATCGCCACGGGCCACGGCCTTTCCGCTCCCGTCAAGCGCGCGCTCCCTGAAGCCTCCAAAGAGGTTCACGAACTCCTCACCCAGCTCTGCTGACCCTCGCCGCCTCCTGGTCATACCGCCTGCCCTGAGCGCCGTGGGCGCGGCACGCGCCTTCAAATGTGCGCCGGGTGCACCTCGATACATCCGCTGGACTCCTTGAAGTGCTATCCTCTGCGCGTCTGCCATGTCCACACACTCCGACCCCCGCCAGCCGGAATTCCACTTCGATTGTGTGTTCCACTACGTCTCCCACATGGACCTGGCGATCCGTTTCTATCGCGACATTCTTGGCTTCAAGCTCATCTCACGCGACGTCGTCGCTCGCTTCGATATTGATGGTGTCCTGTTTGAACTCGTGCCTGCTTCCGTCAAGGGCAGCCTGCTAACTCCAGGCAACGCGCGTCTCTGCCTGCGCGTGGAAAATGTCCAGCAGGCGCTGAACGATTTGCGAGCCAAGAGTGTGCGCATCGGTCCGGCCGTGGACAAAGGCGCCGGCGTGCTCGGCTCTTTTGAAGACCCCGAAGGAAACGAAATCTGTCTTTGGCAGTATCACCAAAAGACGTAGAGGCACGATACACCTGTCCCGACTCCCGTCGGGATCGGGCCCGCCCTCTCACCAGCCCCCCACCCGCTTTGTCATCCCGAGCGGAGCGAGGGATCTGCTTTCCCAGCGCCGTAGGCGCGCCAGAAGTTAGCCCAGGGCGCCAGCCCTGGGTACATGGTGCATAAAGATTCCGAGCACCGGACGTGCGACACCCAGATTCCTCTTAACTGCGCATGTCTTTGCCACCCGCCAGGCATGGGGATTGACGCTTTTCAGTGGAGGCGATATAAAGGCCGCGTCAATGCACACAACCTGGACTCATCTGCACGCATTCGTTCAGAACATCGTCGCTGCGCTCCCGCTTGAAGTCGTTGTCGCGCTGATAGTGACAGGAACACTTTCAATCCTTGGGTGGCTTAGTCGGCAATCATACAAACATTGGCGGCGAATACGATTTGCAAAGGTATTCGGCCGCGACTTATCCCGGTACTCCTTTGTGTTTGGAACCTTAGTGGTGCGGCAGGATCTGCTTGTCCTAGCAGAGAAGATCGCCACCTCGCTCGCCCGCTTCCCTCTCTCGAAGCCTGGGCGAATCGATGTCGCCTTTTCAGCACAAACACTGACAAGTGGCTGCGAAATCCGTGCTGTTGCCTATCTGTTTTCTCTACTTCGGAGAATTGGACGAATCTCCGTCGATGTCGTATCCGACGAAACGATAACAAGCAAGCTCGACCTTAACTTTGTCGCGTTTGGAGCCACATCAAATCTGAAAACCGTGGACACGTTCGCCAACCCGGGAAATGATTTGGCGGACTACAACAAGGAAATTGCTTGCTTTGTCTCCAAGAAAGACGGAAGCAGCCTTCACCCTAAGCCGGAATCGCGCGATTACGGGATCATTTTGAAGATTCATCCCAGTCAATTCCCCGAACGGACGTGGATCTGTTGCGCAGGGATTGGCGAGTGGGGGACGTCGGGAGCCGCTTGGTTTCTTGCAAATCGATGGAAAGAGATCGCGAAGGATATCCGAAAGGATGAATCATTTGTCTGCGTGGTCGAAGTAACGCCCCAGCAGGATGAGTCGGCCAGGCGCCTTTCGCTGAATGTCCGAGCCGTCTAGAAGAGCCCGAAACTTCGCGGCACGATTCAGGCAACGCAGCCTTCCTTTCTTGAATCTTTACCTGCGGGTGTGACCGAGCGACAATTCTTTCATGTAAAATGGCGCTGCACCGGCGGCAGGAGCTTCGGAATGAGCGAAGCGGAGGTGAGACGATGTGGCGCACCAGAATGAGCATCGCAGGGGTCGCGGCGGGCTGCCTGCTGCTTTTGAGTTTTACACCGCAGGCAGCGGGGCAGTGCTATTTGGGCTCCAATTACCTCGGTATCGCGGTGCGATCGGGGAATCCGTTTCAAGCTGAGAAGGTGACCACCTTCACTCGCGAACCGCAAGGCAAGATTATGCCGTCATTGCAGCCAGCGGCGCTGATTGCCAGGGACAGCCAGGGGCGTGTCCGCGTGGAAGTAACCGAGGGAAAGTTCAAGGTGGAAGAGGGAGAGGGAGCGGGAACGGAAACGGTCCAGCAGATGATTACGATTTGCGATCCGGTCAGCCAGAAGCTGGTGCGCCTGGATACGTTGAACAAGACGGCAACCGTCACGCAAACGCCAGAGCTGGGCTCGCTGCGAAACGGAATCCAGCCGCAAGCCGGAATCCAGACACAACATTCATTCTGCAGTGTGCTTGCGCCAATGCTAGGCGTTGGCAACACACAGAAAGAGGATTTGGGGCACCAGACCATCGAAGGAATGGACGCGCAAGGAGTGCGGGGGACGAGGCCCATGCCCGCAATCATCAACGGCGAGGCAACAACGGCGACGAGCATAACGGAGCTTTGGTGTTCGGAGGAGTTGGGCGCATTGCTTTTGCTGGTCCGCCAAACGGGGACTACCCAGACGAAGATGGAAATGCAATTGACCAAGATTGCCCTTGGAGAGCCGGATCCCGCGTTGTTTCAGATCCCCCTCGATTACCGCATCGTGGAGCGCGTTCCCGAGGAGGGAAGGAACGGACAACTGCGACCGTCCGGAGCTGGCCCGGCGATACAACCATCCACGCCGGCGGCAGCCCCTCCGCAGTAGGGCAGGCGGACGTTTCTCCTCGCCGCGTCGCCCACGCTTGGTTTCTGAGGATGGGTCCTGGGTCGCTCTTCTTGCTTAACCCTTAGACTTTCAACTCCTGCACCTCTGGAAGCAACACGAGGCAGCAGGCCAGCCTGAGATGGATACCGCTGGCTATGGTTGGCGAGTTGTGGCAATCTCTTGGCATGGGAAACAAAGACAGAGGAAAGCGCGAAGTGAAAAAGCCCAAGAAGCAGACTCCGAAGCCCGCCCCTGCAAGGCGTGACTCGAGCCTGATTGCGGAGCAGATCGCGCCAAAACCAACCAGCTAACTTGCCGCCTTTCCGAACCGGGTGGAGCAATCGCCATATGTGTTCTCCAGCTCTTCCTCTGGGCGCATTGCGTCCTCTCTGTTCTGTGTGATGAATCCCGCCTTATCCCGCTTTCTTGCTCGCCACTCGTCACTCGCCACTGCTTTTCTCCCTTCTGCTACATTGGAGGACAGCCTTTTTCATCCGAGGACACTTATGCAAACGGCAACCGTGCAATGGATTGGCGAACAGAGATTCCTGGCCACCAGCCCTTCGGGGCACGGCGTGCTTATCGATTCGGACCGCGAATCGAACAAGGCGCCGGGGCCGATGGAGCTGGTGCTGATGGCGCTGGGAGCGTGCACCGCCACCGATATCGTGATCATCCTGGGGAAAAAACGGCAGAAGCTGGAGTCGCTGGAAGTGGTCTGCTCCGGCGAGCGCGCCAGCGAGCCCCCAACCGTGTGGAAGAAGCTGGAGATTCTTTATCGCCTGCGCGGCGCGCTGGACGAAGGCGCCGTGAAGCACGCCATCGCGCTGAGCGAGGAGAAATACTGCTCCGTGGCGGCCATGCTGCAGAAAACGGCCAAGGTGACCTGGCGCTATGAGCTCCTTCCGGCCAAGTGAAGGCCGGGCCGCGGCGGGCGCACGCAAACACCGCCCGCGGCGCTTGTTTCCAGCAAAGTTCCTCGCATACAATTAATTCTTCTTTGCACCACCTTAAGATTCATCAAGGAGCCTCATGTCTCGCCTCGCCGCAAAAATCACAGGTGTAGCCGGCTACGTGCCGCCCCGCTTGCTGACCAACGCCGACCTGGAAAAGATGGTGGACACCACGGACGAATGGATCATGGAACGCGTGGGCATACGCGAACGGCATCTGGCCGATAAAGGAGTGGCCGCGAGCGACTTGGCCGTGGAAGCGGTGAAGAAGCTCGTTGCGGCGCATCCCTTCGATTTGCAGACGGTGGATCTGATCGTGGTGGGCACGGTCACCCCGGACATGATGTATCCCTCCACGGCGTGCCTGGTGCAGCACAAGCTGGGAATTGCGAATACCTGGGGCTTCGACGTTTCCGCGGGATGTTCCGGCTTCCTATACGCGCTGAACGCGGGGGTGAAGTTCGTGGAATCGGGGCAATACAAGAAAGTCCTGGTGATCGGCTCGGACGTGAATTCGTCCATGACCGATTACACCGATCGCGCGGTGTGCATCATCTTTGGCGATGGCGCGGGCGCCGTGTTGCTGGAACCCGCGGGAGAGGGCGAAGACGGCATCATCGACCAGGTCGCCCAGATCGAGGGCGTGGGCGGACAATTCCTTTACATGCCGGGTGGGGGCAGTTTGAACCCCGCTTCGCACGCGACGGTGGACCAGAAAATGCACTACATCCATCAGGATGGAAAGAATGTGTTTAAGTACGCGGTGAAGAAAATGGCGGAGATGACCGAACGCGTGCTGGCCAAGAATGGACTGACCGGCAAGGATGTGGATTGCTTCATCGCGCACCAGGCCAATCGCCGCATCATCACGGCCACCGCGGAACGCCTGGGTATGCCGCTGGATAAAGTGATTATCAACATCGAGCAATACGGCAATACGACGGCCGGGACGATTCCATTGGCCATGCAGACGGCGCTGGAAGAAAAAAAGCTGAAGAAGGGCGACATTGTGCTGATCGCCGCCGTGGGTGCGGGATTCACTTCCGGTGCAACGCTGTTGCGCTGGGCCTATTAACGGCGCGAAGCCGCGGGCTTATTCCGGAGGGAGATCGAGCTTTGGAGTCCAGGCCAGCAAAAAGAGAATACCCACGGCGTAAAAAATTCCGCAGATGTTCCTGGACACCCCCGTAATCCGCAGGGAAAGCCCGAAGAGAACAACAGACTCGCTGCATATGAAGGAAATCATGGTGCCTCTGAGCCATTTCTGGAGCGCGGCCGTATCTTCAGGATTGTTCCTCAGCGCTTCGCTCGCAGCCTGCATCAAGCGCAACCGGAAGAAAACAGCAAAGCCGAGAACTGTGACAGCCGTAAATCCGAAAGCCGCCGCCAAAACCGCGGGAGGCGCTGGGGACTCCACGCGCAGCAATCTCAGAGGCACGATCACGTAGCCAACCGCGGCCAGCAGAAAAACGCCGTGGATGATGCGGACTCCTTTCAGTCTTTTTTTCGCAGTACTCATGGGCGGGCCGGGCTCCTCCGCAGGCCATTCGGGATTGCCTGTATTGTTCGTCAATCAACGGCCTGCTAGCAAAGGGAAAACGTCGCGATCGAGTGGCGATTGATTGGCGATTCGGGGCGAGGTTAGCAGGAGCGGATGGAGGCGGCTTGCGCGAGGTTGTCTTGGAGCCGGCGCTCGATTTGCACGGCCGCATAGCGCGCGCAGAGGGCCATTTCGCGTTCGCCCCAATTGGCGACCGCAGGCGACAGTTGCCCGAAAAGCGACTGCAGGCCGTGAATGGCTTCGTAATAGGCGCGCACAAGACCGAGGCCGCTGTGATCGCTCTTGAGTTCGGGGGTGAGTTCGTGCAGAATGGCCAGCTTCTCGAAGTCGGCACCGCACGGGCCGGACTCCGCAACCTGGGCGGCTTCCAGGACGCGGTTGGAGACGGCTTGAGACGCAACGCCAGTCAGCACCGCGCGCCAGTAGTAGAGCGCAAACTGGAACAGCGCAACAATCGCTATCGTGAATATCATGGCGGCAAACATCCCTCAGCCTCCATGCAAAGTATGTGGCGAAACGCTGCGGTGCCCAATAGCTCGCTGGTACTACCTTGGTAGCCCCCCGGAGGCGTTACTTTCGGTAGCATCCGGCAGCGTCCGGCCTGCGTGGGTCGTCCGGAAACCCTTGTATGGAAAGGACTTCCTGGTTATGCTCTGCACACTCCAGTTTCATGGAAGGAAAGAACCGTGTCCAAACAAACGGTGCTGCCACTGTTGGTGATGGCTGTGTTTTTGGGATTGTTTTTGAGTCATGAAGCCTGTAGCACGGATCAGACTAGCGCATCGGCGGAGCAGGATCGCGCGGCGATCACGAAGATCTTGGGGGAACAGCAAAGCGCCTGGAACGCCGGGGACGTCAGCAGCTTCATGCGCGGCTATTGGAATTCGCCAGAGCTGACTTTTGCCGGAAGCGGCGGGCTTGCGCGTGGCTGGGAGTCGGTGCTCGCTCGCTATAAGCGGGAATATCCGGATCAGGCGGCCATGGGACAGCTCGATTTCTCCAATCTCGAATTCCGATTCCTGGGGCCGAACGCAGCGCTGGTACTGGGGCAGTGGCATCTGCACCGCGGCTCTGGCGATATTGGGGGAGTCTTCAGCCTGGTGTTTCAGCGGCTGCCGGAAGAGTGGAGAATCGTGCACGACCACACGAGCATGGTGAAGACGAAGGCGGAATAGCGCTGGCCTGGTCCACCGCTGGCGCTACTTGCTGGGTTTCTGGTCCGTTCTGGTGCTGGGGCTACTTTCCCGCAGAGAAACAATTGGCACGAAATTTCACCTTGCGGAAAATCGTCTTTATGTGACTTTGCAGTATTTTATACATCCTGTTGTAATACGCATGGCGTATCCTCATGAGGTTGCCGCATCCATTGAGTTTCCCCCCCTCGCCCCGGCAAACGATGGAATAAAAGTGAGCGTGAAGACTCTTTGCGTGTTGCTACAACTATTCTCGCTGAAGCCGGAAGAGCCGGTTTCCGCATTGTTCCGCCAGAAGGCCGCATGAGAGAAAACTTCATCTATCGCCGTTTGATCCGCCCGATCCTCGACCTGCTGCGGCAAGGCGTCACGCCGGAGAAACTGGCGTTGAGCCTGGCGCTGGGCCTGGTCCTCGGCGTCTTTCCCGCGGTGGGTTGGACCACCGCGCTTTGCGCACTGGCCGCCCTGATTTTTCGCCTGAATATTCCGGCCATCCAAATGATCAACTATTCCATGTACCCGGCGCAGATTGCGCTCTTGCTGCCTTTTTTCCGGCTCGGCGAAAAGGTTTTCCAGGCGCCGCATCTGCCGATCTCCATTCCCCACATCTACCGAATGGCCCACGCCGACCTTTGGGGCGCCATCAAGTTCCTGTGGAGCACGACGTGGCACGCGATTGTGGTTTGGGCTGTTCTTGCGCCGCTCTTTACGGCGCTGATCTACTATGTCCTCGTGCCGGTGTTCCGCCACGTGGCCCGGCGCATCGGCGCGTCCCTGCCTGCCGCGGAGGCCAAGGCGGCCTGATGTCCGCGCAAGTTCTTCCTTTGCTGCTGGCGCGTGCTGAGTTATGGCGGTGTGACGGCGGCGACGAGTGGATCGCACCGCACGACAAATTGGCTAAGAGTTGAGGCCTGCGCGTTTGGGGTGCAGGAGTCCTGCACCCTTACGGGGGATTCGCGCGTGTCGCGCCTGCGGAAAATGGGAAGCGATGTTTTGGCGCGACAGAATCGGCTATAGGATTTCGAGGATTTCTTCGTAGCGCTTGAAGGGCGGAATGAGGTAAGCGCCTGCCAGCTCCGTGCGCGCCCAGGCGAGCATTTCGCGGGCCACCTCGAAACCGCGGTCGCGTGCGGCAGCCCCGGCGGCTTCCATGGATTTCAAGAGCGGCTCCGGAATCATAATGCCGGGCACTTCGTTGTTCAGCCGCAGCGCCTGTTTGTAACTGTTCAACGGCCACACCCCGATCAGCACGGGGATGGCGGGCTTGCCGCCCAGCTTTTTCAAGAAGCCGTGCCAGTGTTCGGGATCGAAGAGCGGCTGGGTCATCGCGAAGTGCGCGCCGGCTTCCACTTTGGCGTGGAAGCGCGCGATTTCATTGTCGAGATCGTCGGCAACTGGGTTCAGCGCGACGCCGATGGTGAAATTCGTTTGGCCGCCGAGCGTTTTCCCCGCCCAGTCCGTGCCCTGGTTCAGACGATTCAGGATTTTTACCAGGCCGACGGAATCCACTTCGTACACCCCGCTCGTTTCCGGATAATCGCCGACGGAAGGCGGATCGCCGGTAATCGCGAGGACGTTGCGCACGCCGCCCACGGTCCATGCGCCCAGGAGCATGGCCTGCAGGCCGATGATGTTCTGATCGCGCGTGGTGAGGTGCGGCACGGTTTCGATGCCCTTGGCTTCCAGAGCGCCGGCAACGATGAGCGCGTCCATGCCAACGCGAGCCATCGCACCACTGTTGATGTCGATGGCGTCCACCTTTTTGGAAGCCATCACTTTGTCAACTTGCTCGTAGATGCGGTCGAGCGCGAGGCCCTTGGGCGGATCGATCTCCACGCAAACGGCGAATTCCTTTTTCTGCAGTTTTTTCCAAAACTTGCTCTCCGGCTCGCGCTGCTGTACCGCTGCGGCGTGTTTCGCGGTTTTCACGACGGTCGCCGCCGCATGAGTTTTCCCTGGACGCAGCGACTTTACCGCTTCGGCCATGGCGCGGATGTGCGCGGGTGTGGTGCCGCAACACCCGCCCAGGATGCGCACGCCGAGTTCGGCGGCTTCCCTGGCGAATTGCGCGAAATATTCAGGCGAAGATTTCGGGTAGACGATGCGGTCGCCCTCGCGCTTGGGAAAGCCGGCGTTGGGCATGCCGCTGACCCGGATGTCCCCCACACTGGTGAGTTCCTGGAGAATGGGAAGAAGCGATTGCGGGCCCAGGGTGCAGTTGGCGCCAATCACCTGGACGTTTTTATCTTTCAACATCGCCGCGGCGAGGAAGGGCCGCACATCGCCATACGTGGTGCCCTCTTCCGAATAGGTGAGTTGCGCAACGATGGGCAGGCCGGAGAAGGAGCGGATGGCATCAATCGCCAGCAGCAGTTCTTCAATGTAGGAAAACGTTTCGAGGATGAAGAGATCGACGCCGCGCTCCTCGAGGGCCAGCGCCTGCTCGTGAAAAACGGAGAGGATGAAATCGGGTTCGGGATGGCGCGCCTGCACGCCGATGCCGAGAGGCCCGATGGATCCGGCGATGAGCACCTCGCGCGCGGCAGCTTCCCGCGCTTCGCGGGCGATCTTCACACCGCGGCTGTTCAGGCGCTGCACCTCATCGCCGAGGCCGAGGGGAGCGAGCTTGAAGCGGTTCGCACCAAAGGTATTGGTTTCGATGATCTGGGCGCCCGCTTCGATGTAGCTCTGGTGGATGCGGAAAACGGCTTCCGGCTCGGAGGTGTTGAGTTCGTCGAAGCAGCGCACCGAGCCGACGGCTTCGTGCAGCATGGAGCCCATCGCGCCGTCCGCAATGAGGATGGAATCCTTCAGCCGTTCGTTGAAATCCTGAATTTTCATGAATCGTGTGTCCTGTTCACTGAATTCGTGGCTCCGGCAAGCGGGTCAGCGTTTTTGTTCCATTAAACTGGCGACGATACTCATCAAATCGTACTTGGTGAGAATCTCGAACTTGGATTCTTCCATTTCCACGAAGATCGCGGGGGTTTCGTGGCTCAGAATATAGGTGATGCGTTCGACGGGAGCCGATCTGGGAACCAGCGGCAGCGGCTTGCTCATCACTTCGCGCACGACGAGCTTGCGCAGGTCTTTGCCCTGCAGTGCGAGCGTCAGGATCTGGTCTTCATACACGGTGCCGATGGGCACATTTTCCTCAAAAATGGGAATCTGCGAGATGTCCTGCTCCTGCATGGTTTTCAGCGCATGGAAGACGGTCTGGTAGGGCCGGGCAATCACCAGTTCACGGACCTTGCCCGCCTGCCGTTTGGCGGTGACGATTTCCGCGGCGGTGATCGCCACTGTCGCCTCGGTGTAGCCGCGCTCGCGCATCCACTCGTCATTGAAGACTTTGCTGAGGTAACGCATGCCGGTGTCCGGCAACAGCGCGACGACGAAATCCTGCGGGCCCAGATCCTTGGCGAGCCTCAGGGCGGCAGAGAGGCAGCCGCCGCCGGAACCACCGGCGAAGAGCCCTTCGAGCTTGGCCAGGCGGCGCGCCACAACAAAGCACTCTTCGTCATTAACCTGGATTACATCGTCCAGAATCTGCATGTCCAGCGTGGTAGGAAAGAAATCCTCGCCGATGCCTTCCACAACGTAGGTGCGCGCTTTGGTGACTTTCCCGGTTTTGTGAAAGTCGTAAAAGAGCGAGCCTTCCGGATCGACTCCGACAATCTTGACTTGGGGATTTTTCTCCTTGAGAAACTTGGCGACGCCGCTGATCGTACCACCAGTCCCCATGCCGCACACAAAATGGGTAATCTTGCCTTCGCTGTCTTCCCAGATTTCCGGGCCGGTGGTGCGGTAATGCGCCTCGGGATTGCTGGGGTTGTCGTACTGATTGGGGTAATACGAATTGGGGATTTCGCGCGCCAGCTTTTTCGCCACGCAGTAGTAGCTGCGGGGATCTTCGGGCTCAACAGCAGTGGGGCAGACAATCACTTCCGCCCCGAGCGCTTTCAGCAGGTCCACCTTTTCCTGGGATTGCTTGTCGTTGGTAGTGAAGACGCATTTGTACCCGCGCACGGCCGCGACCAGCGCCAAGCCCATGCCCGTGTTGCCGCTGGTGGCCTCGATAATGGTGCCGCCGGGTTTCAGCAAACCCTTTTTCTCGGCGTCGTCAATCATGGTGATGCCGATGCGGTCTTTTACGGAGCCGCCGGGATTGAGCATTTCGGCCTTGACCCAGATTTGCGGCTTCAGGTCCTTGGCGATGCGGTTCAGGCGGATGAGCGGGGTGCTTCCCACCGCTTCGAGAATGTTGTTGCAGCGCATGCGATCGTCTCATTGCCGGCACAGACACTTCATCGCGCCTGTGCCATACTGCCCTTCAGTTTAGCATGCGGCCCTGAGACATTAGGAAATCTGCCTGTTTACGCGTATTCATAGAGGAATCACCATGCCGAGACAAAACATCTCCAGCGCAACGCCCTGGGAGCCCATCGTGGGCTATTCCCGGGCCGTGCGCATTGGCAATCACATCAGCGTATCGGGCACGACAGCCACGGGCCCCGATGGAAAGATCGTGGGCGCCGGCGATGCCTACATGCAGACGCTCCAGACGCTTCGCAATATCGAGGCGGCGCTGGGACGGGCCGGAGCCACGATGGAAGACGTGATCCGCACGCGGATCTTTGTGATCAACATCGCGGAGTGGGAGAAGATCGGGCGCGCGCACGGCGAATTCTTCAAGGACATCCGCCCGGCAACGAGCATGGTGCAAGTGAGCAGATTAATCGCTCCGGAGATGCTGGTGGAAATCGAGGCCGACGCGATCGTTCAGGGCTGAGGCTGCGCGAGCCGATATGTCATCCTGAGCGAAGCGAAGGATCTCAACGCATACCTAAAGCAAGGACTTTCCGCTGAGCTGTCGAGTAGGCGCAGCGGGTT
>DLMH01000026.1 GCA_002478115.1 Candidatus Acidiferrum typicum
CTGCCCCTCGTGAGAAAAGGCGGCTAGCGGTCAGCAATGACCAAAACAAAAGCGAAGCCGTCGTAGCCCTTGCTCCCGACGGTCTGGATCTCCGTGGCGGTCACACGCTTCTCGGAGGCGAGTCGCTCATTGAAACGCCGTACACCTTGGATGTCAGCGTCACCGCTGGCTGCGTCCAGCACCGCGCCATTGCGCACCACATTGTCGGCAATGATGATGCTGCCGGCGTGCGACAGCTTCAGAGCCCAATCGAAATACTCGGGCATGCTGGATTTGTTGGCGTCGATGAAAATCAGGTCAAACGGGCCGCGCCCCTCTGAAGCAAGTTTCGGCAAAGTCTCAAGCGCAGTTCCCAGCCGAAGCTCGATCACGCCGCTCAGCCCGGCCAGCGCAAAATTAGAGCGGGAAACTTCGGCGCGTTTCGGATCGGCCTCTAATGTGATCACGCGCCCGCCGGCTGGTAGCGCTCTGGCAAGCCAAAGGGTGCTGTAGCCGCCGAGCGTGCCAATCTCCAGAACCTGGCGAGCCCCGCAGGCTCTCGCCAGAAGATGCAGCAACTTTCCCTGGACCGGAGAGACTTGGATGGACGGCAAGCCCGCCGCGCCGCTGGCCTGGAGAGCCGCTTCCAGTGCAGGATCTGAAGGCACCAGCAAGTCCGTGATGTACATGTCGACGGCCGTCCAAACATCCTGGTTCATAGTGTCTCTCGCGATGACAACGGCAAAATATCTCCTATTCTAATTCTTCGCCAGCCCAGAGGTTTATGATGCCGCAAAGGCACGAAACGAGTGCAATTCGACAGAGTCGCGTGACACCTCGGCGCGCCCAGGTGTACCTTCGCATCGCACCCTGTACAATAGAAGTGGAAACCTAGAGAACACGGTCAGCCATGTTTGAGAACCTGACAGAGAAGCTGCAACGAACATTCAAGAACCTGCGCGGCCAGGGAAAGCTCACTGAGGAGCACCTGGACCTGGCGCTGGCGGAAATCCGCGAGGCGCTGCTCGAGGGCGACGTCAACGTGGGGGTCGGCGACGAACTGCTGGCGAACATCCGCGCGAAAGCGTTGGGCTCCGAAGTGATGCTGCAGCTTTCACCCGATCAACAAGTGGTCAAAATCGTGCGCGACGAATTGCTCGCGCTGCTCGGCAAACACGCCAAGCCGCTCTTTGCTTCGCGGCCGCCTTCGGTGTGGATGATCGTGGGCCTGCAAGGCTCGGGCAAAACCACCACCACCGGCAAGCTCGCCAAATGGCTTGCGCAACACGGGCATCGCCCCATCGTGGTCTCCACGGACGTGTATCGCCCCGCCGCCCGCGAACAACTCGCACAGGTCGCCAAATCCGTCGGCATCCCCATCTGGTCGGGCACAGGCACGGACAAGCCCCTCGAAATTGTGCGCGGTGCGATCAAGGAAGCGAAACTTTCGGCCAGCGACGTCATCCTGGTGGACACCGCCGGCCGCTTGCACATTGACGATGATTTGATGAACGAACTCTCCGTGCTGAAGAAGGAGCTCCAGCCGGCGGAGATGCTGTTCATCGCCGACGCCATGATTGGGCAGGACGCGGTGCGCTCCGCGGGCGAATTTCATAAGCGGCTGGGCCTGACCGGCGTGATCCTGACGAAGCTGGACGGCGATGCGCGCGGCGGCGCAGCGCTTTCGATCAGCAAGGTTTCCGGAGCGCCGGTAAAGTTTGTCGGCCTGGGCGAGAAATATGACGCGTTGGAAGGCTTTTTCCCGGAGCGCATCGTTTCGCGCGTGCTGGGCATGGGCGATATTCTTTCGCTGATTGAGCGCGCCGAATCGACCTTCGACAAGAAAGCGGCGATGGAACTGGAGCGGAAGCTCCGCAAGGAAGAGTTCACGCTGGAGGATTTCCGCGACCAGTTGCGGCAGATCCGCAAGATGGGCCCGCTGGACCAGTTGATGGACATGCTGCCGAAAGTCGGGCCGCTTCAGAATTTGCCCAAAGACGCGTCCGTGGATGAGAAGAAACTCAAGCAGGTAGAAGCGATCATCAACTCGATGACCAATGAAGAGCGCCGCGACCACAACGTCCTCGACGGAAAGCGCCGCAAGCGCATCGCCAAGGGCAGCGGCACCTCCGTGCAGGAAGTCAATCAGGTCATCAAGCAATACATGCAGATGCGGCAGATGATGAAGCAGTATGGGGCGATGGCTGCACGCGCGAAGATGAAAGGCCTGGGCAAACTCGCGGGCATGGGCTGAAGCAAAATCTCACTGATTTTTCATGGCTACACCCGCACGAGCACGCGAAAAATCGCAATCGGTTTAAGAACTCCCGCTGCCCGAATCACTTCAAGCAGTTTTCCTGTGCCTTCCGGTCCCTACGTTTAGGGGTTTCTCTGCAAGACAATATCGGCGACCTTGAGGGACAACTCATCGGGATTGAGGTCGTTGCGGTTGCTGAGCACGACGATGGTCCAATGCTCGTCGACAAAACGTTGAATGGTGGTTCGGAATCCGATTGTGCCGCCATCGTGGTAGTTGCGTTTGTGGCCTTGATACGGGTCGAGAAACCAACCGAAACCGTAATCCGCGGGCCGCGGGGATGCCTTTGGATCACCGTCTGTCTCTTTCGGCCAGTAAGGTTGCGAACCATCGTTTAGCCTCGTGGGTGTGAACGCCGGCTGTATTTCCAGTTCACTGAGCAATTTGTGTTCCCTTAAAGCGTCATCCCAACGCGCCATGTCTTCCAGTGAGGTGTAGATGCCGCCATCCCCGAGCACGGCGGAGGTAGGACTCTGATCGGTTTGTGCAAACGATCCATCCAGTTTCGATTTGGTATGGCCGTACGCGCGATGCGGCACTTCATTTTTGCCGTTCTCGTAAGCCACGGTGTGCTTCATGCCTGCAGGCAGGAAAATGCGAGCGTGCAGGAAGTCGCCGAAGGACTTGCCGGAAACTTTCTCCACCACCATTGCGAGCACGGCATAGCCGGAGTTGCTGTATTCCCATTTGGTGCCCGGCGGGAAACTCGTGCCCGATTGTTTCTTCAGCAGATCGAGGACTCCCGCATCTTTGATCTGGGGAATTTGTTCCATCGGCGTATCGCCATACTGCTTCATCAGCAATTCATCGTAGTCCAGCAGCCCGGAGGTGTGATTCAGGAGATTCCGAATCGTGATGGACTTTCCGTAGTCCGGAAAATCCGGGAAGACGTCGGTGAGTGTTTCGTTGTAGCGCAGCTTTCCATCGTGAACGAGCAACATGATGGCCAAGGCCGTGAATTGCTTGGTGACGGAGGCGAGGCGGAAGTTCGTTTTGCTGTCAATTTTAGTCTGCGTGCGAAGTTCCGCTCCACCATAGCCCCTCTCAAATACCACGTGCCCATTTTTCAGCACCAGCACAGCGAGGCCGGGTTCATCGGGCTGAGTGACACCCGCAAAAATGGCGTTCACTTCCTGTTTCAGGTGTTCATCAGCGGCCCAGACTGGCAGCAAAGACAGCAGCCCCGCAATCAGCAAAAACGCCAACAGGATTCGCCGATTCATGCGCATCTTGCCCCCTCCTGGGGCGGCATTGTATCACCCCACTCGTCGTTCATCTGGCCGTAACACGGCTGAGATATGGTGTCTGACCGCCCCAGGATATTTCAAGACCCGTATCGCGCTCAATGAAGAGGTGGAGAGTGTCGAGGAGCTGCCGGACGGCAAGGTGGCCGCGAATTTGGTCAGCAACAAGCGCATCGTGGGCGATGCGCTGCTCTACGCCGTGGGCCGCAAAGGCAATGTAGACCGGCTGAATCTCGCCGCCGCGGGAATCGAAGCCGACGACCGCGGACGCATCAAAGTGGACGCGGAATACCGCACAAAACAGCCGCACATTTTTGCGGTGGGCGATGTCATCGGTTTTCCCAGCCTGGCGTCTGTTTCGATGGAGCAAGGGCGCATCGCCGCCGCCACGGCATTTGGCTTGCACGTGGAATCCGATCCTGCCGGCTATCCCTACGGAATTTACACGATTCCGCAGATTTCCTTCATCGGGAAGACGGAAGAACAATTGACCGAGGAGGATGTGCCGTACGAAGTGGGCGTCGCTTATTACCGCGAAATCGCGCGAGGCCAGATCAGCGGGCACACCGATGGCCGGCTGAAGCTGCCGTTTCACCGCCAGACGCTGGAACTCCTTGGCGTGCATATTTTCGGGGAAGACGCGACGGAGCTTCTGCACATCGGGCAGGCGGTTTTTTTGTTGAAGGGCAAAATCACCTATTTCATCAACACTGTCTTCAATTACCCCACACTGGCGGAGTGTTACAAGGCGGCGGCATTCAACGGCCTGAACCGGCTGGGCTGAACCAGCCTATGCGAGAGACAATTCGAGATCGCGGTCTATGCTGCACCAGAGGTCATGCGTGGGGGCGTGAGCGCACTTGCCGGCCGGCCCTTTGCCCGGCGCGGGAATGTTTGCCGGGGGGCGCGGAGTCACGCTAGAATAGAAGCTCTTTAGGAGGACGTACTTTAGTGCTAACGATTCGTTTGGCCAGGATTGGCAAGAAGAAGAAGCCGTTTTACCGCGTGGTTGTCATTGAGCGGACCCGGGCGCGCGACGGTCGCGTACGAGAAGCAGTGGGAACCTATGACCCGCTGAAAAAGCCCGCGGAGATCAAGTTGGATTCCGAGCGTATCAAGTACTGGTTGGGCAAGGGGGCCCAGCCCAGCGATACGGTGCGGAGTTTTATCAAGCTGCAGAAGATTGCCTAGCAGGCCGGGTCAGGTCATTTTTTTCCGCGTCCTCTGACGGAATTGGGGAGGGGTCGCTTGCATTCGCTTGAATAGAGACTCGCTCGCGCGGAGGACCCCATGAAGGAATTAGTTGAAGAAATCGCTCGTGCCCTCGTTGACCACCCGGAAGGCGTGCAGGTGACGGCGGTTGAGGGATCCCAAGTGACCGTCCTGGAGTTGCGGGTCCATCCGGAAGATTTGGGCAAGGTCATCGGGCGCCAGGGGCGCACGGCCAAGGCCATCCGCACCCTGCTTGGTGCAGCCGGCATGAAACTCCACAAACGCTTCACCCTCGAGATTCTGGAAGATTGAGCAGCTCTCACCAAACAACGCAGCGATGGGTACAAGTTGCCAGAATCGTGCGTCCGCGCGGCAACAAGGGCGAGGTGGCCGTGGAATTGTTCACCGACTTTCCGGCACGCCTTTCTTCGCTGAAATCCATTTATCTCCGAAAAGATGCCGGCGAGCCCAAGCGCGTCGGATTGCAGAATTTCTGGATCGACCGCAATCATCCCGGTCAGGGTGTCTTCCATTTCGAGGGCTGCGGCAGCATCTCCGAAGCGGAATCGCTGCGGGGGCTCGATGTGCTGCTCCCCATCGAAGAGCGTGTGGAATTGCCCGCAGGCCACTATTTTGTGACCGACCTGATAGGCTGCACGGTGTTCGAGTTGCCGGAAATCGCAACAAAGTTGGCGTCGCCCGCTTGCGCTGCGGAAGAAGCGCCGCGCGTGCTGGGAACGGTCCGCGATGTCTTCTTCCCCGGGGAGGGCGCGACCGGCACGCCGCTCCTTCAGGTGGAGACCTCTGCCGGCGAAGTGCTAATCCCTCTGGCGGAAGAAATTTGCACGCGCATCGACGTGGCCGCGCGGCGCATTGAAGTTCGATTGCCGGAGGGATTGAAGGATCTGGATGCTACGTAGCATCCGGGCGGGTTTCTTCCTTCCCGCGAACTGGGTCTCTGTTAGACTTTCCTGCAATGCGATTTGACCTCATCAGCATCTTTCCCGAATTCTTTGCCGGGCCTCTGGACCACGGCATCGTGCGCCGCGCCAAAGAGGCGGGGATCGCAGAGATTCATGTGCAAGATCTGCGCCAGTTCACCAAAGACCGGCACCGCACCGTGGACGACCGGCCGTTCGGCGGCGGCGAAGGCATGGTGCTGAAGCCAGAGCCGCTGTTTGAAGCGGTGGAGAATCTGCTGGGCCACGAGGTGGGAGATGCGGAAAAGCGCGTGCCGCCGGAAGCGGGAACCACCGTTGTGTTGATGTCCGCGGCGGGGCGCTTGTTCACGCAGGAGACGGCGCGGCGTTACGCGAAGCTGGAGAGATTGATTCTGATTTGCGGGCGGTATGAAGGCGTGGACGAGCGCGTCGCGGAATTCCTGGCCAGTGAAGAGCTGTCGGTCGGGGACTACGTCTTGAGCGGCGGTGAGTTGCCAGCCGCCATAGTTGTGGATGCAGTGACGCGGCTGTTGCCGGGAGCGCTGGGCAACGAAGCCTCCACGGAAAACGAATCCTTCAGTTCGCTGGAGCCGTCAGCACAGGGCGGCACCGCTGCGATCGCACATCCGCGCCAAGCGAAACTCCTACTCGATTTCCCGCACTACACGCGGCCAGCGGAATACCGAGGCTGGAAGGTGCCCGAGGTCCTGATCGGCGGCCATCATGCCGAAGTGGCCAAATGGCGCCGCCAACAGGCCGCAGAGAAGACACGGCGAAACCGGCCCGATCTGTAGATGCACGTCGCCGCTCGAATAACGACTAGGATTTCGGTCACATCCTGTTTATAATTAGAGTTTGCCTTGGAAGTGCTGGCCCCGCCTGAGTGGGTCTGCAGGGAACACAGAAAATGAATCCGGTAATTCGTAAGCTGCACGAAGCGCAATTGCGCAAAGACCTTCCCGAGTTTCGCCCTGGCGACACGGTGCGGGTAAACGTCCGCCTGCTGGAAGGCGAAGGCGAAAAGGTCAAGGAACGCATCCAGTCATTTGAAGGCGTGGTGATCTCGAAGAAGGGCCGGGCCAGCAGCGCCACCTTTACGGTGCGCCGCGTGAGTTTCGGCACCGGCGTGGAGCGCATTTTCCCGTTGCACTCGCCCTCGATTGCTTCGATTGACGTAGTCGGCAAGGGTAGCGTGCGCCGCGCCCGCCTCTACTATCTTCGCGATCTCAGGGGCAAGGCCGCCCGCATCAAGCGCGCCGCCCGCGAGGAAGCAGCTCCCGCACCCGCCGCCAAAGTCTAAGCAGCTTCAACAATTCGAATTCATCGGGGACAGGCAAGCGCCTGTCCCTTTTTCTTTACATAACGGGGAGCAATGGATTGCCTCAGAACGCTGGCCCTGGCTGCTGCTTCGCGTGGTAAGATTCACGCGCACCTCCTTTGAATATGGCGCGACTCTGCTCTTCCCGTTTTGAGCGAGCGGCGCGGAAGCTCGGCTGGACCCGCATCGCGGGTCTCGATGAAGCCGGGCGCGGCGCGCTGTTTGGACCCGTTGTCGCCGCCGCGGTCATTCTCAACCCAAAACGCAGAATTGTGGGCCTGGACGACTCCAAGAAACTCACAGCCGAGCGGCGCGTGGAGCTTGCCGAGCGCATCCACGAGCACGCCATCGCCTGGGCAGTGGCGGAAGTGGACGCCCAGCGCATTGACGCCTGGAATATCTACCAGGCCAGCCGGCAAGCCATGACCGCGGCGGTGCAACAACTGGCCATCCAGCCGGACTACCTCCTGATTGACGCCATGGAACTCGATGTTTTGATGGAACAAAAATCGCTGATCAAAGGCGACGCGCGCAGCGTCTCCATTGCCGCGGCTTCCATCCTGGCAAAGACGCACCGCGACGCCCGCATGGAAGAGTGGGACGTCATCTATCCTCAATACGGCCTCGCGCGGCATAAAGGCTACGCCACGCCGGACCACCTGGAAGCGCTCCGGCAGCATGGGCCGACACCGCTACACCGGCATTCGTTTGCGCCGGTAAGGGATGCTGGCTGCTGGGCCGCGGGAGCCGTCCAGGAAGTGCTACCGCTGGGAATCGGGCCCGCCGGAAGCTGAGTTCCCCTTCGCCATTTCTTTCCCCGAGGTATCGTATCAGCTACGGGGATAACTGCCTGCTAACAACCTGCCGCGCTTTCATTGACGCCCCCCCACGAGGGACTGTAGCGTGAAAATGTAGCGTTGTAGACCTCCTAGCGCCTGCAACGCCACCAGGGAGAAAGTCGTGGACGGCTTTCGTAGGGAAGCTGTCTCATAAGGGCATGGCCTACAACAAGAGCAAATTCGTTGAAGCCGCACAAAAGCTGCTGAATCAGGGCAAGGTGGCGCAAGCCATCGCCGAATATCAGCAGATCCTGAAGTACGAGCCGCGGGACCAAGTTACCCTGATGACCGTCGGCGAGTTGTACATCCGGCAGGGCGAGACGTTCCAGGCCATCGATTACTTCGAGCGGCTGGCGCAACTCTTCGTCAGCGATGGTTTCCTGACGAAGGCCATCGCTGTTTACAAGCGCATTGCGAAACTCGCCCCCGAAGAAATTCGTCCGCTCGAAAAGTTGGCTGACCTCTACGTGCAGCAAGGGGTCATGAGCGAAGCGCGGCCGCTCTTCCTGCAACTCGCCGAACTCCACCTGAAAAACAACAAGCAGCCGGAAGCGGTGGCGCTGCTGAAAAAGCTTTTGCTGGCGGAACCCGACAACCTGCGGATCCAAATCCGCCTGGGCGACCTTTATCAGGCCATGGGGCAGTCAGGGGAAGCCCTGGAAACGTACATTTCCGCGTCGCAGCGAGCCCTAGCCCGCGGCGAGCAGCAGGAATGTGAAAAGCTTGCGGATAAGGCGCTGCAGATCAGCCCGAAAAACCTGGATGCGCTGATCATCAAGGCGAGAGCGTTCACGACCGCCGGGAAAACCGCCCAGGCTGCGGAGATCCTGGAGCGCGTGCCGGACCTCGAAAAGGGCGGCGAGCCCGCCGAACTGCTGATGGATTTGTACCTGAAGAGCGCCAAGTGGGACGAAGCCACGGCCCTGGCGCTCAAGATTTTCTCTTCCGACGAAAAGAACTTCACGGCGACGCAGAAGGTGACTGAAGCGCTCTTGGAGTCTGGACAAGGCGAGCGCGCCATGTCCGTGCTTTCGCGCATTCGCATCCCCATGATTGACGCCGGGGAACACGAAGGCGTGGTGCACCTGCTGAATGAGCTGGCGATGCGGCTGCCCGGCCGGCTGGAACCGCTCGAATGGCTGGTGGACACCTACGGCCGGACCAGCGATTCTTTCCGCCTGCCCGATGCCCTGGCACACCTTGGCGATGCGCTGGTCGCCGCAGGGAAACTGCAGCGGGCCAAGGACGTTTTCCAGCAACTGGTGGACCGTGAACCGGAAAGCGAATCGCCCAAGCGCAAGCTGAACGATGTGCTGCGCAAGATGGGTTTGCTGCCAGGAGAGCCCGCGGCCGAAGCGAAGCCCGTGGAAGCACACGAGACGCTGCAAGCCGAATTGCCCGAGGCACACGCACCGAAAGTGCGGCCTGGTCTGGAGCCAGAGATTCCGGAGGTGGCGGCGCAGACAACCGCGTCCTCGCCTGCCGAGCCGGAACTCGACGAAGAAACCCAGCAGTTCATCGCGCAATCCCTGACGGACGTCGATCTTTTTGCCAGCTACGGCCTGACGCAGAAGGCCATCGGGCTGCTCGAAGCAATTCTGCGGCGCGCGCCCACGCACACGCCAACCCTCGAGAAACTGCTGGATTTCGTGCTGGGAGCCGGCGACGACCGGCGCACCGCGGAGCTGGCCGCGCAGCTCGAACACATTCATGCCGAACGCGGCGACGTGCGCAGCAGCGAACGCTTTGGCGAGCTACGGCGCAGGTTCCAGCGCGCAGCCGGTTTGACGGATGACGAAATTGCCGCCGCCGTGGCAGCAGCCATGCCGCAACCCGTTGAGACCGAACCCGTCGAAGAGGCGGCCACCGCGATTTCGGCGGAAGGCGTGGAAGAGTTCCCCGTCGAAGCGGGAGCGGAGCCGGCCGCGGAAGTAGCTGCCCAGCCCGTGCAAGCCAGCCCGGTCACACAAGATGCCGCTGCTGGAGTGCAGGAAGACGTACCCGAAATTGAGATAATCGAACCGGTGCCGGATGCGGCTGCCGCGCAGCCCGTCTCCGCAGCCGAAGAAGTCGACCTCTCTTCCGAATGGGCTTCGCTGCTGGAAGAGACGAAGGAGCCGGAACCCAAGACAGAAGGTCTATCGCCCGCTCCGGAAGCCGCTGCTCCATCGAACGTGGAAGAGGTGGAGTTGCCCGAGTTACTGCTGGAAGATGAGGCCCCGGTGCAGATTCCGGATGAGTTGCTGCCGCACGAGATCCTGGTGGCCCCGACCGATGACATCGGGACGCCGCAAATTGCGCCGCCCATGGACGCCGACGACCCGGAAGGCTGGACCAGCCCGCTGGAGGAAATCTCCGCAGGGACGCCCGCTTCACCAGCAAGTGCTCCAACCGCGCCGATTACGCCGCAGGCCGCGGATATCGTTGCTCAACACAAGGGACTGCTGCCGGACGAGGAATTGACCGCATTGCCGCTGCCGGAACACGGCGAAGTGGCAGCCGAGGGGCCGGAGCCTGCACTGGAACTGCCACAGGCTGCTTTGCCCAAGCCTCTACCCCCAGAACCCGAATTCGAGCTCGAACAGGATTTCGAGTTGGTGATCGAGCCGGAACCCATCGTGCCGGCCCACGAGATGTTGGGGCAGGTGCCGGCGCTCCCGAAAAAGGAAGAACCCGCAAAGAGCACGCCTCCGGAAAAGCCCGGACCCGGGGAACAAGTTCCCGCGGGCGTTCCGTCGAATGGAAACGCATTCACTTCCGAAGATTTCATGGCGGATCTGGCGAAAGAGATTGACCAACTGGGCATGGGCGAACTGACGCCGCCCGCCCCTGCCGAGCCGGAACCCGCCACTCCGGCTGCGAAAAAGGAAGAATTGTCCACGGAGCACGCCGAAGCTGACGGCGAATCGGCCCCGCTGAGGGAAGTCTTTGAAGAATTCCGCGCAGAACTCGGCGAGATGGGCGCCGAAGACGAGGATCTGGAAACCCACTACAATCTCGGCATTGCCTTCCGCGAGATGGGGCTCCTCGAAGAAGCCATCGGCGAATTCCAAAAGGTCGCCAAAGCCAACGACCGCGGCAAAGCCTTCCGCTATGCCATGCAGTGCTGCACGCTGCTGGGCCTCGCATTCATGGAAAAGGGTCAACCTAGTATCGCGGCCATCTGGTACGAACGCGCGCTGCAGACCCCCGGGATCGACGCGGAAAGTAAACTCGCCTTGCGGTATGATCTGGGAGTGGCCCAGGAGTCGGCCGGCGATCTGGATTTGGCACTCAAGAGCTTTTCCCAGGTCTATGCGGTGAACATCGACTATCGCGACGTTGCCGAGCGCATTAGTGCGCTTCAAAAACCCGCTCGCTGACCACAGGTCCAAACTTAGCCAGGGGTCATGCACTCCTCGATGAACCGCCTTCTGCGCGCCATGACCGCCGTGTTGTTGTTTGAAATGGGTGCGCTGCTGCTGTACCTGCCGTGGTCCGCGTTCTGGGAGCAGAACTACTTCCTGCATCGCTTTCCCTGGCTGATCCCCATTGTGCTGCATCCCTCGATGCGCGGGATCGTCAGCGGCATCGGCGTGTTGGATGTTTTTGTGGCTTTCGGCCTTTTCAATTCGCGCCCTGCGCCAGCCGCGCCCGGGTCCAATTCGTAACTTGCGATTTTGCGGCGTGGCCGATAGTAAGGCGTCGTATGCATCGCCAGGGCGCCCTCTCAATAAAGCTTTTCAGCGTTCCATCAGGCGGCGAAGGAGCCGGATTTGCCCTGCGTGATAGACATCGTGAAAGGCGATGCCGTAGAGCGTGCGGAGAAGTTTTCTCGAGGGGTTCGTTTTCAAAACGCGGCGCACGCCTTGCTCCAAGGCGCGATGTTCTTTCTCGAGCAGGGCGAGATCGGCGCGCCAGGTGGCTTCCGTGGCCCTCCGTTTTTCAGGTCGCGTGAAGAAATTGCTTCCCTTCAGGACAAACGAACCGCGCTTTGCCCCTTCGATCCTGCGGCGCACCGCATATTTCCAATACGCGGAGTGAAGCGCGAGTTCCCAGATATTGTGACGCCCGTGAGCAGGCCGCCAAGCCGCGTGTTTCGCACGGACGCCTTTCAGCGATTGCCGCAGATTGGGCTCATGCCACGCGGATCGTGCGAAAGCCTCCGCAAGCATCGTGAGAAGCAACTCATTTTGTCCATAACGGTTTCCCCACGTACTTCGCCTCGATTCCAATGAAGACTCCACCTTGATGAACAAATGCAATCGGATATCCAGGTGAATCAGGTCAGGCGTTGGAACGATCCCAACAAAAAATGCGGACTCCTCAATTGCAGGGCCGCCGCCCTCATTCTACACATTTGCGCAATCGCCTGTGGGAGGTGGCGCGAGATCCAGGTGATCCTTGAAGGGATGTCCTGCGAGGCTTCAATCGGCCTGCGCGGTATGCCAGCGGAGCGTCTTCTTGTTGCGATAAAGGCGGCGATCCGTCGCTTCCAGAAGATCCTGAGGAGATTGGCCATCCGCTGGATAGATCGCCGAACCGATGCTGACCGACAACCGTGGCTCATCGGGTTGCTCGCTCAGGCGATT
The DNA here is from genome assembly GCA_002478115.1 of Candidatus Acidiferrum typicum. Classification (GTDB taxonomy): domain Bacteria; phylum Acidobacteriota; class Terriglobia; order Acidiferrales; family UBA7541; genus Acidiferrum; species Acidiferrum typicum. The sequence goes on from DLMH01000026.1 coordinate 12,422, forward strand.
GGCGATGCGTTGCGCAATCTGCTGGACCCGCTCCGCGTCCGCATCAATCAGGAGGATGGCGAATTCGTCGCCGCCGTAACGCGCGGCAACATCGGAAGCACGGCAATTCTCTTTCATCACGCGGGCCAGACGCCGCAGGGCGCGGTTGCCTGCCAGATGGCCCAACCGGTCGTTGATGCCCTTCAGGTCGTCCAGGTCGAGAAGCAGTAAGCCAAATGCGTGGTGGCTGCGCTCGGCGCGGCGCACCTCTTTTTCCAGGCTGCCATAGAATTCGCGATAGTTGACGAGCCCCGTCAGGCCGTCATGCGTAGCCTGGTGGCGGATTTCCTCCTCCGTTTTCTTGCGCTCGGTGATGTCCAGAGCCACCCCAATGCAGCCAAGAATGCTTCCCTTCGAGTCCCGAAGCGGCTCAAGGCTGATGTCAAATACATGCTTGCGGCGTTTGTATTCAAACCGCGAGGAGATTCCGTTCAGCGCAGCGAGATGCTGCTTCACCGGCGCTTCTTCGTCTTGCGGGCAGCGCAAAAATTCATGAATCGTCTGTCCGATGGCTTTCGGTTGCAACCTCCGATGGTGACCCAGCATGGGACCCCAGTGCGAAGTGATGCGCAGGCGCTGGTCAGTGGTCCAGAAAAGCACCGGCATCTGCTGGACCATCAGCCGGAAATGAGTTTGCGCGGCAGCGCCCGCAGGGACGCTGGGTACGTTGAACATGAATGAT
>DLMH01000205.1:0-3211 GCA_002478115.1 Candidatus Acidiferrum typicum
AAGGCTGAAGTTCATTGAAACACTGAGTCCTCACCACGATGCAAAATGCTGTAACCGCACCAGTCCACGACCGCATGCCAGCCATCCTTGATCCAGACAGCTACGATTTGTGGCTCGATCCGGGCATGAACGATGTGAGCGCGGCGTCCGAACTGCTGAAACCCTACGATGCCCGGCTGATGCGGTGCTATCCGGTGAGCACGCGGATCAACCACGTGGGCAACGATGACGAAGAATGCTCCGCACCCGTGGAACTTGCCCAGATGCAGAATCGACTATTCTCATAGCACGATGACCAACGACGAACATGCAGCGAGAGTCCAGCCTGATCGCCACGATCAGAAGGAAGCTTCCAGAGTTCGCGAAAGCCTGCGCGGATGACACGGAACTGGTTTTGCTCCACCAAGATGCCTTCGCAGCCGATTACCAAGAAGATGAATACACGCTCCTCGGCATGGCGATCAAGTACGCGGGCCTCCGTGGGAAAGAAGTGCGCGTGATTGGACGGAACCGAAGCTCTCTCGGCGAAGGGGAGAGAATCCATTGAGAGCAAGGCTCATCCTGCGCCCATCGGATTGGGAAAGCCCGGAATCACTAAGCTGGAGCTTCAAATATCGGAAGTTTCCGCAGTTCTTTGTACGTTACTCGCTCTGTTTGCTTGTTGAACAGGTCCACACTTTGGGCGCTCTAATTCCCGTGTAGAAGCCGTAATCCAAGATCAGAGCGAGAAATTTTCGTCCTGCCTCGCCAACGGTAATGCCTTCGCTTATCACGTGTACGAGCCGCAAGTCTACTAGTTTGAGGATATTTTGGTACACAGGGTCATCGTTCTGGATTTCCACCAAAAAGGCATTCTTTCGCTCCTGCTTAATGCAGAAATCCTTCAAATTTTCCAGCACCAGAGAAACGCTACGTTCTTGTGGCAACAGTGGCAGGTCGATTTCTAGGTCTCGCATCTTCTGACTGACCATCTCAGAGGCTGCAAGATTCACATTTGTTACGGAAACGCGGCTACGGCTCGAAATGGTTCCCTTTGTCATTGCCTGTGCGAACAGGTTCAGAGCGTCGCGAGGCACTCCAGCAGACACCCAAATTAGACGTGAGAGCACGTCATTGCTAGTAGAGAGGAAACGCACAGAAGGTAACCCACAGTAGCTCGCGTGTGCGTCAAGAATTCCCTCGATATGGGCCGCCGCCTTGTCGGGCATCGTTAGGTTGAAGTCCAACTTTATGGTTTGTGCGTCATGGGGAACTTGCAGTCCTGTGTGGCTCACACTGTCCCAAGACTTCGTGAGTGTCTCGATTGCTGAGAGCTTCAAGAAAACATTCGTTCCTCGCGTGACGGAGTATATGAACCCGAGCAGTTTCGGCTGCATCTCGGCATCAAGTACATGAAAGTCATCTAAAAAGACAAATAGGTTTGTGGAGCCCGTCTGAAGGGGAGAAAATGCTTGTCGCATTTCAGGGAGAAACCTTCTAATTTCTCCGTCATCTAAATCAGGCTTTGCGCGAAGATGGTCAATTGCGCTGGTAATATGCGAATACACAGGCAACCGCACAGGAAGATCAGTTAGCTGCCTCAGGATTTCTGAAAAGACGTCGAGAACTACGCGGTTGTCTGACCGTTTCTGATATACCTGCATATCGAGCCATACGGACGGTTGATTTTCTCTCTCCCTCGTCCGCTATGCGTACAGAAGCAAACTCGATTTGCCTGCTCCTCTACGGCCAAATACGATGTGATTTGCGGCAGCGGTGATTTGTGCCTCTGCGTTGGATACTGATTTTGTATACCGCGCAAAGAAATCGTCTTTGAAACTAGTCCGACTTATGTTGAGCGACTCGGACAAGATTCGAAGAAAATACGGCCGACGATTCCTGTAAGTATGGTCGCTAAGATGAGGAGCCCAGCAAACTTCTTGAAAGCAGCGGAACTCTGGAGGTATGTGCCGCGCCACATGGGCCAGAAGTAAGCGATTACGGCGAACATCGTACCCGTGTGGAGCATGACCAAAAGCAGAGTCATGGGCGGCGACGATGGATCGAGGCCCATGAGTTTCTCGGCCACGATTACGTGAGCAGAACTCGACACTGGCAGCAATTCGGCCAGTCCTTGCAGGATTGCTAGGACGATGACATTAGGCAGTGACATCCGCCGATTCTAAACTGCCACCCGAATGTGCGACACAGGCTCGTCGAATGATGTGGCTTTCTGTCGGTGCCAGATCGCAAGGAAACAGAGCCGATCAATTACAATCCATTGCCGAGGGGGTAACAATGACAAATCTAAAGGGGCTGGCGTCCATTGTGTCGGAGTTGAGGGTAGAGAGAACGAATCTGGCAAATCAGCTTCGACATGTTGATGCGGCTCTTTCAGTTCTTGGCAAGTTGGACGGCGGCAGTAATTACGCCAAACCGAGGCACACCCTGTCCGCTGCCGTTCGTAGGAAGATCAGCTTGGCGCAGAAGGCGCGGTGGGCAAGGGTTGTGAAGGGATCGAAGGTAGCAGCAGTCGTAGCTAAAACAACTGGCTCTGCTCATGTGAAGCGCACCATGTCGGCATCTGCCCGCAGGAAGATCGCGGCGGCGCAAAGGGCACGGTGGGCGAAGGTGAGGGCGGGGAAGAAGAAGGCGGCGTAGACCAAACGAGCCTTGACGAACGCAGAGGAACAAAAGTTCCAACATGCGATGCAGGGCACTTCGCTACCTGCAAAACGTCGTTGGACTCGTGTGGGATACCCTGTTAGGGTACGGGCAACGTAGGATTTTCCTCACCTTTGCTGGTGCTCGTTAGGCTGATCGTCGGTAATTGCGAATGGATTGCCTCTCGGCTCGTGCTGACATTCGGTTAATCTCCTCGCAGCGTTGGCAGGAACATTGGTGCTGAGGGAGGTTCGGCACGTCGAGATGTCCGCACTTGTCGCAGAGGAACGAATGCCCGTCAGCCCTCGCCGTCATGAGTTTGAAGTTGTTGCCTTCAACGCAATACGGGCATCGGATGGGATCAGACATGGGCGAAAAGCCCTGACTCCCTTTGCCCTCTCATCTTCGGAGTCAGGGCGAAGCGGATATTACTTTGTAGGACCGATCCCGAACGATTACAAGAGCACAGAAGGGCATGCCGCTATTTCGACGGTTCTGTCAGCGAAAACCGTCGCTCCAGACCGCCGCTCAAACAGGCTCAATTTACTGCACAGTTGACTGCACAGTT
>DLMH01000205.1:3265-5588 GCA_002478115.1 Candidatus Acidiferrum typicum
ACTGCACAGTTGACTGCACAAACTTCCTTCTACAGACGTAGTCAAATGCGGTCAACGCAATCTCAGTGCCGTGTTCTCTTCCCACACGCCTGCAAGTTCTAGAAATGTCGTACCGCTCTCGGGAAATTTTGTGGAGCATGGCCCACCTCTAAATCGCCCGAAAATCTTTCACCATTTTTTCACTACGGGCACCAAATTTGCCAAAATTTCGCCTAACGTAAAGTGTTTAAAATAGGCATGAATGGCTAGACGGTGCCCGCTAACCTAGCTCCAAAACCCCGGAGGACGATTTTGGGACGCTTGGGTGGCTCGCTCCATCTGCCGCATGACCCTGCGGTACCCTTTTCTGATTGGAACCCGAAATCTGGAATCGAAGGAACGCGATGCGAAGCCATGCGGAATCCTGAATGTGGTGGGGTTCTACTCGCCGCTGCTGGCGATGTTTGACCATGCCGTAGAGGAACGGTTCCTGAAGCCGGAGAACCGGGCGTTGGTACTGGCTCGGGACCAGCCCGCTGACCTCCTGCAAGCACTGGAGGAGTGGCGTCCGACGCACATTGAGAAATGGCTGGATCGGGAGACGCGGTGAATCCTAGCTCGCTCTGGCTCATCAAGAGAGCATGGTGGACGTAGCCGCCTATCTGGAAAGGATCGGGTATTCGGGATCGCGCACACCCAGCGCCGATACCCTTCGATACATACATCGCGCCCACCTGTTCTCTGTACCTTTCGAAAATCTTGACATCGGCTGGGGACGCGAAATCCGAATGGATCAGGAAGCCTTCGTCCGCAAAATCGTTGAGCATCATCGAGGCGGATTCTGCTATGAACTGAACGGAGCCTTTTCAGTGCTGCTACAGGTTCTGGGATTTCAGGTGACATTGCTGTCGGCTCGTGTGCCGCTTGCGGACGGAAGCGACTCGCCGGAGTTTGACCACCTTACCCTGCGCGTTGACCTGAACGAGCCGTGGGTCGCCGACGTAGGTTTTGGCGACTGTTTTGTCGATCCCCTTCGGCTTCAGATCGGTCTGGAACAGGAGCAACAGGGAAAGTGGTTTCGCATTGTCGAGGCGGGCGATTCCTTGAGACTGGAGACGCGAGACGGGGAAGCTGGTTGGAAAACCCAGTACTTGTTCCGTCTAAAACCACGCCGACTGGAGGAATTCGCGGAGATGTGCCGTTACCACCAGACCTCGCCGCAATCTCCTTTCACGAGAAAGCGCGTGTGCAGCCGAGCCACCCCGGAGGGGCGCATCACGCTGTCGGAAATGAAGCTGATCACGACGAACGGCGACAGGCGGGAAGAGCGGTTGCTGAAATCCGAAGCGGAGTGGCAGGCGGCTTTGGCTGATCACTTTGGCGTGCAGATGCCGCACTCCTGATTCGCTCATTCGGCTCCTGCGAAGCGCAAGGTAATGGTTCATCCTCACGTGTTCCTCAATTCCCAAGTTCCGATCTTCGTGATGCGAACTCCCGCTGTGCCAGAGAGACTGCGCACAGAAACTCTCACAAAGCGATTCCCGGTTTGCCCTCAAAGCATTTCGATGAGCGCCTGATCGCCATCGAGGAGATATTGGGCGATGAACTTCATTGGGGCAGTCGCGGAAGCGTTGTCGAAGCGCGTAATGATGACATCGGCCGGTTCATAAAAAGCGGAGCCAGTCGGCAACTGCTGAGGGCGTTGCCCTTCAATCTGCAAAACCGCCGAGCCTTCCGCAATGTACCCAATTACAGGGCAGGGATGCTTATGGCGGCCGGTTTGCTGACTGGGTTGAAACGTAATCTCGCGAACATCAACCACGGTTACTTGCCTCTTGGGAAGAGTTGCCTTCAGAAGTGGCTTGCGGAGAATTGTAGTTTCGGTCATGTGAATTTGATGTCGCGTGCTGCCGAAGGTCGCAATCCCAGACTCGGAAACCCAGTTCTAGCGGAGTGAAATGTGTCCCTGCGGCTCCGGCAAGAAGTACAAGCGGTGCTGCGGCGGGGCGAAGGTGGGCGTGGCTCTCCCCTGTCCGCTTTGCTAACTTCGCTACTTTTGCCTGTTTGGGCGAATATCTATGACAGCCTGCGAGTGTTCTTGACACTTTGCGGGCTGCCTCTTATCCTCCGCAGTGAGAGTGCGATAGCAGTTTTTGCCTGTGTTTATGGCGCTTTCCTGATTTGCTGGCTCTGAGTCCCACTCTCTCCGCCAGTTTTCTTACCTACCTTTCACCCAGTGTTTATGCGGTTTTCCCATCCGACTGAACAAGCTCAATCGTGCTATGTCGAATTGCACGTATGACCCGATTTATGAACTGACACAGGTGGTCCAACGGGCTACGAC
>DLMH01000183.1 GCA_002478115.1 Candidatus Acidiferrum typicum
CAGAATTATGGAGCTAAGACACAATCGGCCACCGATTATGCATCAGTTTATGCATCAGTCAATAAACGGTGTTATTATCCCAAGAAATCCGATCAGCACCCAAACATGTACTTTCATAAGAATATTCGTCTCTCAGCGGGCAGCTACGCAGGTCGCCGGTGCTACTTTGCGACGCTCTGCTGCTGCAACCGGCGCCCAATATTCTCAGACTCAACAGCTTGTTGCTGGCTTCTCGAAGTTCTCCGCTCGGAATCCGCGGCACGGGGCTTTGCAATTCACGCCTACTGCATCATGCCCGATCATGTTCATTTCCTGGCCGAGGGCCTACTTCCCTCCAGCAATTTCACGAACTTTGTCAGAGCGCTCAAGATCAAGACAAGTCGTGCCTACTGCCAAAATGCGTCACAACCCCTATGGCAGAAGAAATTCTTCGATCATATTCTCCGCCCAAGCGAGCCTATTGAACCGGTTGCCTACTACATCTGGATGAATCCTGTGCCGAAAAGATTGTCCCGCACCGTCGGAGAATACGCATTTACCGGATCGCTCACGCAAATGTCTGCGCAGATGCCGTCTCCCTCCGCTTTGTGGTGTCCGCCGTGGACGTCAAAAGCGCCCGCCTCAGAAGGCGGCCGCTACAAAATCCCGCCAGGAGCGGAATGAATCAGCCAAGCAGGGGCAGGCCGCGGACGTTCCAATCGAGGGTGAAGAGGGCGCTGTTGGAAGCGAGAATAGCGCGGCCGGTGGGCAGGAGAGAGAGTCCCACGAGGGCGGAGCCGCTGAGCACGTGCTCCGCGTGGCCCTGTGGCGTGATTTTCACGATGCCGCGGCGCCCGCCGAAAGACGCAACGACGTACAAATTCGATTCGCGGTCGAAGGCAATGCCCTGCGGCCGGCCCAGGCCGCGATAGAAGACAATCACCTCGCCACCCTGCGTGATGCGGTAAACGCGATCGTAGCTGGAGGTGGTTGGGCCGGTAACGTAGAGTTCCCCGCCCGGATGAAACGCCAGATGGTAGGCGGCGACCGAGGGTTCCAGCGTGGCGAAAACAAAAATTTCCCGCGAGGGGCTGATCTTGAAAATGGTGCCGCTGCGATCGCCGACAAAGAGATTTCCGGCGCGATCGAAAGCCAAACCTGTGGCGATGCCCATGCCTTCGATCCATTGCTCCGACTGGCCATCGGGTGTGACGCGGTGGATCGTGCCGTCGTGCCGGCAGGATACGAAGAGATCGCCCTTCACGTCAACAGCCAGGCCGGAAGGATTGATCAGCGAAGTAACATAAGGCTTCACGCTGTAGTTGGCAGTGATTTTGTAGAGCGAGACAGGCACGCGCTGCCCGCGCGGGCCGCTGAAGGTGACGTAGATATTGCCGTGGGCATCCACGGCGGGACTCGCCACCGGATGCAAATTGTCGGCGATCTGGAAACCGATCGAAACGGGGAACGGCTGGCTCTCACTTTGCGCGTTCGCAATCTGAATCGTGCCGCCGCTGGCATTCTCTGGGACACGCGCGATCAAGCGATTACTGCCGGTGAGGGAGAGTGGTGCTTCCGCCTCTCCAAAACGGACCACCGGGCGCGCGCCCGGCCGCGAGGTGAAGCCGCTGCCGTACACGGTAATTTCGCCACCCGGAATGGCAGCGGACGGGGTGATGCGCTCAATCCGCGGAACCCCGTTCTTTTCTGCCGAGGAGCCGAAGCCTAGTTTCATAACAGGAGCCCGATTTTACAGCAGGTGCCGGGATTTCGCAGCCGGTACCCGTTCTTTCGCCATTGGATTGCTGCCGTAACCGATTATAACCAGTGAAAGTGTAACGCGAGACGCAGGCAAATGGCAGCGTAGATACCCGCCATCCAGTCATCGGCCATGATGCCCCAACCGCCGGGAAGGTTTTCAAGGCGGCGGCAGGGGAAGGGCTTGGCGATGTCGAAAAGGCGGAAGAGAACGAAGCAGGCGAGGAGGTATCTCCAATTGAGCAGGCTCATGCCCGTGTAAAGAGCGAAGGCCGCGGCATCGGAGGAGTGGAAGAAGGTTGCGGGAGTACTGAGCGGAGCGAGGCCGAGCATGAGCGCGAGATGGACTCCGGAGACTTCGTCGATGACAACGTATTGTGGATCTTTTGTTCCGGCAAATTGGGCAACCTCGGTGCTGCTTCGGACTCCCAGAAACGCCAGGAGGAACCATACCGCAACGGAAGGCACGAGAAGGATGAGAGCGCCAAGCGAACCGGAGAGTAAGGGCGCCTTGGCGTGCAGACTCATGTCCAGGCCGGTGCCAACGAAGACGAACCAGGTAAAGGGATGCGACAACACGGCGATCACCAACCCGGCGAGCGAGCCCCAGGTGCCGGGGGCGGGTTTGAGATAGCCGGTGCCCAGGGCCGTGGCTATTGCGAACGCGATGCGGGGTTTCTGTGCCGAAGAATCCCCCGTGGTTGCTGGTGTGTTATTGGATGGTTTCATCGGGTTCATGCTGGCCTTTTTGTTGCGTGGGGCGATCGGCTTCGAGGAGTTCTTCTTCGTCAAAGATGGGATCAGAAACGACATATTTTTTGGAGGCCCAGGCGCCCAGATCGAGCAAGCGGCAACGCTCCGAACAGAAAGGGAAATCCGCGTGCTCGGCGGAGTCCGTGGGCTTCTTGCAGATGGGGCAGCGGTGTTTCATGTCAAAGGAAGAGTTTTACCACAGACGGCGCGGCTGAGCACAGAGGGATCGAAGAATCTTAGCCAAGCACGCGGAGGGGCGCGCCAGTGGAAATGCGGGTGAGTGCTTGCGGTAGTGGCGGCGCGGCGACCTTCGACAACGTGCGCAGGGCGGGTCGCGGAAGAATCTCGACCACGCGGGCGATCAGGTCGTAGGCGTCCGTCTTGGTGATCTCAACACGGGCAACATCGCCGGGCTGCGCGGAAATCGCGGGAGAGGACGGCGTCGGGCCGGGGACCTCAATGTCGGTCAGGTAGAGCTTGCCGTCGATGTCCGGAGCCATGCCTTCCAGGCGCGCTTCCCAGACGAGTGGGTTGTCCGCGGACGGGCCTTCAATCAAAGCGGTTTCGACGTGGCCCTTCCAGGCGCGCAGCTTCTGGCGCGAAATTTTCTTTTGCAGAGCCATCAGGCGATTGCGACGGTCATTGATCGTGGCGGCGTCAACTTTGCCATCCAGCGAAAAGCTTGCGGCGTTATCCACGTCCGAGTATTCAAAGACGCCCATCCAATCGAATTCGGCAGCGGCGACGAATTGATAAAGCTCCTTGAAATCAGCTTCCGTTTCGCCGGGGAAGCCCACGATAAAACTGGTGCGCAGCGTGACGCCGGGAATCGTCGCGCGCGCGCGTTCGAGCAATTTCAGGAAGGCATCACCGTTGGAGCCGCGCTTCATGCGGGCAAGAACATTGCGGCTGGCGTGTTGTAGCGGCATGTCAATGTACTTGGCCAGGCGCGGATGGGCCGCAAGCGTGTCGAGAAGTTTCTGGGTGACGCGGTTGGGATAGGCGTACAGAAAACGGACCCAGGTGAGGTCTTCGACCTGCGCGAGCTTCTCAAGAAGAACGGCCGGGCCATCGCGGAGGCCGAGATCTTCGCCGTAGGAAGTAGTGTCCTGGCCGATCAGGGTGATCTCCCGCGCACCGGCCGCGGCAAGATTTTCGGCTTCGCGAATCACGGATTCAAAGCGGCGGCTGCGAAATGCGCCGCGCAACTGGGGAATGATGCAAAACGTGCAAGGATGATCGCAGCCTTCGGCGATCTTGATGTACGCCTGATGCTTCGGTGTGGTGACGATGCGCGGCGTGAGATCGTGATAGAGGAACGAAGGAGGCTGAGCGGGCAGGACCTTCAGGTCGCCCTCGACAGCTTCCAGGATGCGCTCGATTTCACCCGTGCCCACGACGGCGTCGACCTCGGGTACCTGCTCCATAATTTGATCGCGGAAGCGTTCCACCAGGCAACCGGCGACGATGAGTTTCCGGGCCGCGCCGAATTTCTTATGCTCGGCCATTTCCAGAATGGCTTCGATGGATTCTTTTTGTGCCGGCTCGATGAAGCTGCAGGTGTTGACCACGAGGATTTCGGCGTCGTCGGCGCGCGGCGTAAGTTCGTAGCCTTCGCGCGCCAGAATGCCCATCATCACCTCGCTATCAACGAGGTTTTTGGGGCAACCCAGAGAGATGAATCCGACCTTGGTCATGGAGCGAAAATGCGCGTGGACGTAACCTTTCAACTCTAGCATAGGCGGCCGAGAGGCGTTGGAGTGCCGGCGGAATGGCAGCGAGTCAGTTTCCGATAAGGCCACAGGTACGGCTCGTTGTGGCAAGGTTGTGTGCAGATCGCATTGGAGCGATATGGCCCGACCGGACCAGGCATGATTCCTGAGATAGCCAAAGAGGCACACGTTACTGTTACTGTGCGCCTCTTTCTTTTTCCACCAACTTCTCGAGCGTGGCCAGCACTTCGGCGCGGAACGCGAGTGCAGTCCCGAAGATTGAGCCAGCGAAAGGTTTGAGTGACATGTTCATATAATATGGATTTAACCCGAATTTCTCATACTAAA
>DLMH01000053.1 GCA_002478115.1 Candidatus Acidiferrum typicum
CGGCAAGCCGCCGCACTCCACATTGGCCGTGGAGCACGGACGCGGAGATTTCTCTAACGCGGAGTGATCTGCGCCCACAATATGACCACGGAGCGAGGGCCGGCGCGATATACATAACCCGGAACCGAAGTGGCGGAGTGCCATGCGGAAATATCGTGGGGAGAATCAAGGGAAGTATCGATCCAGCGACGCCAGGGATCGTACTCGCCGGAATTGAGACGCGGGAGTTCGAAATCGAGGGGCTCCCAATAGGCATTGAAAATATTGAAGTAATGGAGATTTTCCCGGGGCAAATCGAGGCTGAAGGCCAGGGAATGCGAGTCCGGGCCCCAATCGGGTTGATGGAGTTTGACGCCATGCCATTCTTTTTGCGCTTGACGGAGAAGTTCAACCAAGGTCAGGCGCTGCATTTCCGGAGCGAGATCCCGCACTAAGCGTTGGCCGATGAGAAGGCGGAGGAAGCGGTGCACATCGCCGTGTTTCTTCAGAAGGGACCAGTCGTACCAACTGATTTCGTTGTCCTGGCAATAGGCGTTGTTATTTCCCTGCTGGGTAAGCCTGACTTCATCGCCCATCGAGACCATGGGCATTCCGATAGAGAGCAACGTGGCCGTGAGGAAGTTCTTCACCTGGCGATTGCGCACCTTTTCGATGTCCGGATCGTCCGTGGGGCCTTCGATGCCGCAATTCCAGGCGCGATTGTCGTCGGTGCCGTCGCGGTTCTGCTCGAGGTTGGCCTCATTGTGCTTCTTTTCATAGGTGACCAGATCGTTCAGCGTGAAGCCATCGTGACAGGTGATGAAGTTAATGCTCTGCTCGGCTTCGCGCTGCTTGTGACCATAAAGGTCCGGGCTGCCGATGTAGCGATCGGCAAAAGAACAGACGGAATCTTTTTGGGCGCGGAAGAAGTTGCGCATATCGTCGCGGAATTTGCCGTTCCACTCGCGCCAACTGTCGCCCACGAAGGTGCCAACTTGATAGAGGCCGGCGGCATCCCAGGCTTCGGCAATGAACTTGGTGCCGGAAAGAGTGGGATCGGAGTCAATGTCCCAAAGGACGGGGGGATTGGCGAGAACATTGCCGGAGGAATCGCGGGCCAGGATGGAAGCCAGATCGAAGCGAAAACCGTCAACGTGCATTTCCTGGACCCAGTAGCGCAGGCTGTGCACGATCATGCGGCGCACCACGGGATTATCCGCATTGAGCACGTTTCCCGTACCGCTGAAATCGGCGTAACGGGAAGGGTCCTGATCGAGGACGTAGTAGGCGGCATTGTCTATACCGCGAAAGCTGAGCGTCGGGCCCTTCTCGTTATTTTCGGCCGTATGGTTGAAGACGACGTCGAGAATGACCTCAATGCCGGCACGATGCAGGGCCTTGACCATGTCGCGGAATTCATCGACCGGCCCCAGGGGCCCACCGCGGGAACTGTAGGCGGGGTGCGGCGAAAAGAAAGAGACCGGCGCATAGCCCCAATAGTTCACGAGACCCGGCGGGCAATCCTGGGCATCGAAAGCAAAGACGGGAAGAAGCTCGACGGCAGTGATCCCCAGATGCTGAAGATACGGGATCTTCTCGATGAGCCCGCGAAAGGTGCCGCGAAGGTTTTCCGCGACTTCAGAATTCGGATGACGCGTGAAACCTTTCACGTGTAATTCATAAATGATGGTGCGCGTGGAAGGAGTCTGCAGCGTGGTGTCGCCCTCCCAATCGTAGGAACGAGGATCCACGACAACGCTCTTCATCGCCGAAGCGAAGTTGTTCCCTTTCGTACTGGCGGCCTGGCGGCTGTAATTTTTCGGTGTGACCAGAGCCTTGCCGTAGGGATCGAGGAGCGCCTTTTCCGGGTCGAAACGGAAACCATTGGCGGGATGGAATGGCCCATAAACTCGATAGGCATAGAGCTGGCCCGCGGCTATGCCGGGAACAAAGATATGCCAGTAGTGGGAGGTGCGATTCGTGACGGGATCGAAGGGAGTGACACGAGAGGGCCGCGCGGCATCGTCATGGTCGAAGAAGAGCAGATCAACGCCGACGGCCTCGCGCGAGTAAAGGCTGAAATTCGTTCCGGAAGGGGAGAATGTCGCGCCCAAGGGAGCGCTGCGACCTTTCAAAGCAGATGCTGTCATGAGCGGCCCGAGTGAAAAAAACCTGGAGTAAATTCGCTCGACCTTCTGGCCGGCACAGCGGCCAGAGAGAAGCCGATGCCTTCATCGTAACTTAGGTTCGGGGACCGGCGGCCTTTTCTTTGCGCCGCGGTGCTTCAGTTGAGATCTTTCGGGGGCTATTGAAATCTGCGGAAGTAATGTCCAATTGACGCAAAGGAAAAGCAGATTCCTCGCTTCGCTCGGAATGACAAGCTAGGGCGTTATCTCCACAGAACTCCATGAAGGCGCGCGCCTCAAGATGACAGGGTGCTTTGCAGTGTGAATAACATCTGAATTACAGCGTTTGAGAAAGTCCGGTCAAATATTTATTGCGGCGTCGCTGAGTGGGCGGCGCGAATCACGGCATCAAACGCCGGCTTGGGCTGGCCGCTGCGATCGAAGAGCAGCGGGTAGTTGGTTCTGCCCTTGACGGGCCAATTGTTCAGCCAGGAGTCTCCGTCGGTCACACCCCAGAACGTAACGCGCTTGAGGACGCCGCGGTGCTTAAGAAACACGCCGAACAGGCCGGCATAGCGCTGCGCCAGCGCCTGCTGAACCGCATCCGGCAAACCCTTGGCGTAAGGATTCAACTTGGGCTGCAGTTCGGCGGAGAGCGTGACGTCTGCGCCCATGTATTGAAAAGCGAGGGGCAGCACGTCCACGTCGAGTTCCGTGATCATGACTTTGAGGCCGAGCTTACCGAAGGCGGTGATGGCTGCATCCACCTGCTCGTTGGAAGGCGAGTCCATGTGGTAGTGCCCTTGAATCCCGACGCCCGAGATCGGAACTCCCTGGGCTTGAAGTTTCCGGAGCAGCTCAAGAGCGCCTTTGAGCTTGGTTTCGTTCTCCAAGTTGTAGTCGTTGTAATAGAGCTCGGCCTGGGGATCGGCTTCGTGAGCGAATTGGAAGGCCTTGGCGATGTAGTCCTCGCCGATGATTTTCAGCCAGGGCGTTTGCCGCAACGTACCGTCTTCCTCGAGGGCTTCGTTGACAACGTCCCAGCCGTTGATGCGGCCGTGGTAGCGGCCCACGACGGTGTGGATGTGTTCGCGCAAGCGCTTCAGCAGGGTTTCACGGTCCGCGGGATTGCCTTTGTCGTCCTGAAAAACCCATGCGGGCGTCTGGTTGTGCCACACAAGGTTGTGGCCGACGATAAACATGTGGTTGTTCTCACCAAACGCAACGTAGCGATCGGGCAAGTCAAAATTGTAGCTGCCCGGTTGGGGGTGGACGCTTTCCCACTTCAAGGCGTTCTCCGGGGTGATGGCGTTGAACTGCGCTATGACGAGCGCGGTGAAGCGGGCGTCCTGCTCCGTGAACTCCGCCGGGTTAAGAGCGGCACCAATGAAGAAGGAGCCTTTGTAGGCGTCCTTAAGAGAGGGCGTCTGAGCGCTGGCCAGCAAAGCAGTCAAGAGAAGAATGGCCAGGCAGGAGAATCCTGCGAAAGCTGTGCGAAGAAGCTGCTTCGTGAAGTGGCAGGCCATGGTCTTCACGAGGCGTAGCCTTTGCGGCGCTCGATCAGGTCGTTGGCAATCGATTGGTTCTTCTCGCGCGTCAGCGGATAGAAGAATAGGCACGCCGCGGCGGCGAAGAAGCAGAGGCTCGCGTAAAAACTCGCCGTCAGAAGAATGCCTGTCTGCGTCCTTGCGGTCTGTGTGGCAGCCCCGGACACCAGGCCATAGGCCGACAGCAGCCATCCAGCGATGGCGCCGCCGAGGGCCAAACCCGCCCACAGGGCGAACACCACGGCCGCGGTGACCGTGCCGCTGGCGCGGCGTCCGGTCTTCCATTCGCCGTAATCAGCAACGTCGCCCATCATCGCCCATAGGATCGGGCCCGACAGTCCGAACGAGAACTGGCGAAGCACTTCCGCGGCGATGATGACGTAAGTGGCGTGCGGCGAGATCACATAAAGCGCCGCGTTGAAGACGCCCGTCAGGATCATGCTCGCGATGAAGAGCTGACGCTTGCCCACGCGGACGGAGACGGCTGTGGAGCAGGCGACGCCCAGGAGTAACGAAGCGAGGCCAAAACCGTTGAACCAAGCGAAGAGGTTAACATTGCCTGCGACAAATCTGAAGTAGG
This sequence comes from Candidatus Acidiferrum typicum, assembly GCA_002478115.1. GTDB lineage: Bacteria > Acidobacteriota > Terriglobia > Acidiferrales > UBA7541 > Acidiferrum > Acidiferrum typicum. The sequence continues at coordinate 4,233 of DLMH01000053.1, forward strand.
GCAGCATGACATTGCCGCGCACCAGAATCGCCGTGAAGTAGAACAAGGTGACCAGAAACAGCGCGACCCAGGGCCTATTGCCGAAGAGGTCCGCGAGATCCTGGCCGAGCGAGGTTTTCTGCTGCGGATTGGGCTGGATGCGCTCTTTCGTCGCGAAGAAGGCGATGATGAAAAAAACCATGCTGAGGACCGACAGCAGCCCCATGGTGAACTGATAGCCGAGCGCGTCATTGCCTCTGCCGAAGAATTTGACCATGGGGATGGCGATGCTCGCGATGATGAAGCCGGCGCTGTTGGCGGCGATCTGGCGATACGAGGAGATGCTGGTGCGCTCGTCGGGGTCCTCGGTCATGACCGCCGTCAGCGAAGCGTACGGCACGTTGTTGACTGTGTAGATCACGCGCAGAAGAATGTAAGTGGTCCAGGCATAGATGATCTTAGCGCCCAGGCTGAGGTGAGGAGTGGTGAAAGTCAGGACACTGATGACGCAAAATGGCACGGATGTCCAGAGCAACCATGGCCGGAATTTGCCCCAACGGGTGTTGGTGCGGTCCGCGATCATGCCCATCACGGGATTGAAACACGCGACGCCCAGCCCCACGACGAGGAAGAGGGTCCCTGCCTGGGCAGCGGTCAGGCCGAAGGTGTGGGTATAGAAGTCCAGTTGCAGGGCCAGCATGGCCTGGAAAATGAAGTTTGCCGCCATGTCGCCAAGGCTGTACCCCACCTTTTCTTTTACCGAGAGTCTTGCAGCAGCTTGAGTCATGCGGGACCTCGTCTTTTGAGCGTTCAATCTTTGACCCGCAAAATCACTTTCTGTAAATCGGAGTCGCGGGAGGAATTGCCGACCAGGATGGCAAACTCGCCGGGTTCGACGACATAGTGCATATTGACGTCGTAAAACGCGAGGAGCTCCGGGGTGATGTCCAGAGCGATGGTCTTTGTTTCGCCCGGGCGCAAGGAAACCTTCTTGAAACCCTTTAGTTCCTTGATCGGCCGCGTCACCGAGCTGACCAAATCGCGGATGTACATCTGCACGACTTCCGTTCCCTCACGCTGGCCCGTGTTCGTGACGTCGGCCAGGACGCGCGTGGATTCGTTGCGCCGGATGGCCTTCTTCGCCATACGAACGTTCTTGATGGCAAACGTGGTGTAACTCAGCCCGTAGCCGAAAGCGTAGAGCGGCGACACATCGTCGAACAAATAGCCGCGGCGAGCGGAGGGTTTGTAATTGTAGAAAACCGGCAAATGACCCGCCGAACGCGGGAAGCTGATGGGCAGCTTTCCGCCAGGATTGTAATCGCCGAACAGGACGTCGGCAACGGCGCGGCCAGTCTCCTGACCGAGGTACCAACACTCGAAGATGGCCGGAACATTCTGGCTGACGTAATTGATCGAGAGTGGCCGGCCATTGAACAGAAAGACGACGATCGGCTTGCCGAGAGCGACCATGGCTTTGACGAGCTCTTCCTGCTGGCCGATCAGGTCGAGGCTCGTGCGGTCGCCCATGTGGTTCAAACCCCACGCTTCGCGCGAGGTCTGTTCGTTGCCGCCGATGGCCAGCACAATCGCGTCCGTCCGCTTGGCGACCTCCACAGCTTCCGCGATCTGCCTGCGGTCTTCGTCAGGATTGCTGGGGACGACCTCGTCCTGGTTCCAGTTGCCGCCGATGGTAATCTTGCAGCCTTCGCTGTAGAGCACTTTGGCGCGGGCGCCGACCTTGGCCTTAATGCCGTCGAAGACGGTGACGTTGTGCTTGGGCACGCCGCTGTAACCGCCGAGCAGACTGCGATGGGCATTCGGGCCAATGACCGCGATCGTCTTGAGGCGGCTCACATCGAGCGGCACGGTATTGCCTTCGTTCCGGAGGAGGGTGATGGCTTCACGAGCTGCACGGAGAGCTAGCTCGCGATTGGCCTCGGAACCCACCACGCGGTCGGCTTCGTCGGGGTTGACGTACGGATCGTCAAAGAGCCCCATTTCGAATTTCCAAAAGAGCATGGGGGCGACGAGCTCGTCGAGCTGGGATTCCTTCAGCACGCGCTTGCGTACGAGTTCGACGAGATGCAGGTAGCAGTCCGGGTCCGGCAACTCGATATTGACCCCGGCCTGAACCGCCAGAGCGCACGATTCCTTTTTGTCCTTGGCCACGAAATGGCCGTGGGTGTCGGGACGGTAACCCAATTCCCAAATCGCAAAGTAATCGGAGACGATGAAGCCTTTGAAGCCCCATTCCTTGCGGAGGACATCCTGGAGAAGCCACTTATTGGCGTGAGACGGAACGCCATCGAGCTCGTTGTAGGAAGCCATGACGCTGATGGCCCCGCCCTTTTTCAGCGCTTCTTTGAAGGTATAAAGGAAGGTCTCGCGGAGGACGCGCAGGGAGACATTCGCGGGAGCGCAGTTCATGCCCGATTCCGGCTGGCCATGCCCGGCGAGATGCTTCAGGGTGGCAATCATGCGCTTTTTGCCGCGGAACTTGGCGTCACCTTGAAACCCGCGCACGGCCGCGATGCCCATCCGCGAGACGAGGTAGGGATCTTCGCCGTAGGTCTCTTCGACGCGGCCCCAGCGCGGCTCGCGCGCCACGTCCACCACCGGCGTGAGCGCCTGATGCGCGCCGCGCGAGCGCGCTTCTTCGGCGGTCATGGTGAAGAGTGATTCGAGCAATTCCGGATCGAACGTGCCACCCAGTGCGATGGGCTGTGGAAAGCTGGTGCCGCCGGGAGCCGCGTGGCCGTGCAAACACTCTTCGTGAAACATCACGGGAATTCCCAGGCGGCTGTTCTCGATGAAAAACTTCTGAATCGCGTTGGTGAGTTCCGCCATGCCGCGCGCGTCCTTACCTTTTCCCGCATCGCTGGGGCGGCCCACCTGGCCAAGCCCGTATCCTTTCTTGAAGGATGTCTGGGCTTTCTGAGGGTCGAAATTGCCGTCGGCATCCACCAGCGTCTGGGCCTTCTGCATCCAGATGCAGAGCATCTGCGCTGCTTTCTCTTCCAGCGTCATTCGGGACAATAGGTCTTTTACCCGTTTTGCGGAGGGTAAGCCGGGGTTTTTGTAAGGCAACGTCGTCGCTTTTCGATTCCCGCTCTTGCTGACGGCAGTTCGCATTGTCTTTTTCACGCGCGCTACTCCTTCTAAATAAACTGGCGGAACAATTGGCCGTTTCGTGCTTTTTCCCTGACCGCGCTACCCAAAGTTTGGCAGCACGGCCGCACGCTGCATCGTTCCGTGGCCACTCATCTCATCCGCTGCACATTCGCATGGTTCTTCACGGGCAGTGTTACCGCAACAGGGGACCGTCGAGGCGAAATTGAGTCAAAGACGAGTTTGAAAAAGCGCAGGTACTATATCACCGATGCTGCGGCTTGGAATGTGACGAGCTTACGGGGAGCATGAAGAATAACGATATCCCTTGGCCGGGGAGCTTTGGTCCTTTGGACGGGAGGAGGGATCTGGGTATTCGGCGGACGTTTGCGGAAAGCAGATCTCTCGCTACGCTCGGGATGACAACGGGTGACAACAGTCGGGATGTCAACGTGCGTTGCTGGCCGAGATGACGACGGGTGACAACGGCCGGGATGTCAACGTGTGCACCCTGCCGAGATGGGGTCCAGCGTGCTGGACCCCTACCACGAGAAAGAGGAGAGCGCGAGATGAGTGGGGCGAAGGTTGAGTGTGGTGAGAAAGGCGGTTAGCGGGTGCGACGGAGAGAGTCAATCCAGCCAGCGAGGATTTCGTTTGAGGGAGCATCGAGATCGAAGAATTCGATGCCGATGCCGACGCGGGGCTTGACGATGCGAATGATGACGAGGGCTTCGAGGACCTGGCCCTTGCGAGTGAGCTTCAGACGAGCGCGGCAGTCTGGTGGAAATGTCTTGCTGGTGCAAACGAAGCAGCCGCCAAGGGAGATGTCGGAGGTGACGCCGTCGACCTTCTGGCCGGTTTGCATGTCGGTGAGTTCCGCATCGGCGGCGAAGGGATAGCGGATGGTGTAGCGGCGATCGCGTACACCACTGAGGCGCAGAGACGCGGGGTTGGTCCGGTCAGGCATGGGAATGACTTTGCTCACGCTCAGATCTCAACGAACGGAGAGACTCCTAGCGCGCCCCAGGTCGGATGAGGCCCACTGGAAACAGTGTGGCGGAAGGCGGGCAAATTGGGAACGGTGTAGCGCTGGGGTGTCCTCGTAAGGGTAACGGTGAGCAGTGCCCGACGGGAGGTGGGCGCGAGGTGAGAGGGCTATTAGTGGGTTCGACAAGAGGGGGTGCGCGGGGAGTGAGGGACGAGGCGGGCGTGATAGCCTGACGAGGAAGGCATCCCTATCACAAACCAAGACATGCGCGCCGAAGGAATACGACAGAGCGACCGGATCACGCTGCGCCTGCAGGTGGAAGCAACGTGGTTTGGCACGAATGGAATGGCGGTGAAGCAGCCGGCCTACACGATGCTGGTGAGCCGCAATGGCGGCGTACTGCGGTTGCAGGAGAAGCTCTTCACGGGGCAAGAGATTACGCTGCACCGCAAACTAGAAGGCGACCAAACCAAGACAACGCGGGCCAGGATCGTGGCGGAGATTGACCGCGAACCGGAGGGATTCATTTACGCGGTGGCGATGCTGGAGCCGCGCGTGGATTTCTGGGACATTGAGTTTCCGGCGCTGCACCAGGCCGAGGAGGCGCTGGCGCGGCTGTTGATGGAATGCAGCTTTTGCCAGAGGCGCGAGGTGGTGTACCTGAACGAGATGGAACTGAAGTCGTTCGAGATCCGGAAATGCGTGGCGCGGGTGTGCCGGCATTGCGATGCGCCGTCGATCTGGGTGGAAGCGGCCACGGAGCCGAAGATTGACGAGACACTGCCTTCGCGGATGGCGGTGGAGGAACGCGTGATTCCGCGGAGAAACCGGACGCGGGTGAAGGCGCGCCTGCTGGCGTGCATACGGCGAAGAGGATTCCAGGAAGAAGTGGCGGTGTGCGAGGATTTGTCGAAGGGCGGAATCAGTTTCCGGAGCAGGAACCGCTACCCGGAAGGGACGCGGCTGGAAGTGGCGGTGCCGTACACGCCGGGGGCGGGAGCGATCTTTGTGCCGATCCGCATTGTGTTTTCGCAGCCCATCGCAACGGCGGGGCTGTTCCGGCACGGGGCGGCGTACGTGAGGCCGCCGGAGTAGCGCAGCAAATGCGGTAACGCGCGAATTGTGTCCCGTGCTAGTACGCACTTCTCCGATTAAAGCGTTGATCAGGAGTTGAAGGGGCCGACAATTCGCCACGCGAGACGTCAGACCCAGGGTCGAGAATCGTTACGCAATCTTGCGATGTCCTTGGTCGGCGCACTCCCGAAGAAGCGGCTGTATTCTCTACTGAACTGCGAAGCGCTTAAATAGCCCACGCGCTGACCTGCAGTACCCGCATCCATGATCGCGGACAACATGAGACGCCTCGCCTCTTGAAGACGCAGCACCTTTTGATAGTGCAGCGGGCTCATCGAAGTGACGGACTTAAAGTGCTCGTGGAACGAGGAGACACTCATGTGCACGAGCCCGGCCAAGTGTTCGACCTTCATGGGTTGGGAGAAATTGGCGTGTAGCCAAGAAATCGCCTTCGCAACGCGGTGGACGCTGGACTCGGCAAAGCCCATTTGAGCCACACGAAGACCAATGGGGCTGCGGAGCAGCCGGATCAAAATCTCATCCACCACAAGCGGGGCGAGTAGTTCAGCATCACCGGGCTGCGCTAGACACTCCATTAATCTCGTTGCGGCGTTGACGATACTCACGTCGACCCGACTGACGTAAACGGCGCTCCTCTCTTGAACGGGAGGCACGCCGCGGGGATACACCTTCAAAACGAGTTCGGCAATCTTGCGCGGGTCGAGGTCCAGCCTTAGAGCGAGGTAAGGCTCGGAATAGCTGGCTTGCGTGATTTGGGCAGCAACGGGTAGAGCAACGGAGAAGACGATCATGCGCGACGCGTCGTACTCGTAGACCTCCTCCCCGACGATGACGGTCTTCGCGCCTTGTGCGATGATGCACAAAGAGGGCAACCGGATGGCATGCACACATTCCGTATTGGTTCGCGAAGAGCGACTGGCGTGCAAACCAGGGATGCGCAGCTCAAAACTACCGTCGTGGGGGGCATACGCAGCGATGCAACGGGCCAACTGAGCCGTGTCTGGTTCCTTCGGGGCCGCAATTTTGTCTTCCCGCCGCGGAGACGCAGTTTTGCCGTTGATCCTCACGCCTTCGAGAATACCTCTTTTGCAATCATGATGGCGCTCATTGCGTTGGGCCAGCCCGAATAAAACGCCAGATGCGTGATTACCTCGATCAATTCCTCCTTCTTAAGCCCATTTTCCAAAGCCTTATTGAGGTGAAACCGCAACTGATCCGGACGATTCAAAGCAATCAGAGCTGTCACTGTTACTAGACTACGGTCACGTTTTGAAAGCTGCTGGCGTTCCCAGACATCACCAAAGAGCACGCGGTCGGTCAATTCGACCAGCTTGGGGGCGAAGTCGCCAATCATCTTCTCCGCTGCTGAAGGCTCTTGACTCATGTCCGTTATTGCGTACCCTCGGCGGACTCTTTTCCGCTCAGCGACCGGTCATTTTCTCCAGGGCTTCGGGGTAGCGTTCCCCTTGCACCTTGATCTTTGAGGCAGCGCTTTCGATGTCCCGGAGATCGTCGGACGTAAGTTCGACTGCTGCGGCCCCAAGGTTCTCCTCCAGGCGAGCCAGTTTCGTTGTGCCTGGGATGGGAACAATCCATGGCTTCTGGGCAAGCAGCCAGGCGAGCGCGATCTGAGCAGGTGTCGCCTTCTTCCGTTCTGCGATCTTGCGAAGCAGATCAACCAAGGCCTGATTCGCTTTCCGAGCCTCCGGCGTAAAGCGAGGAACGATGTTGCGGAAGTCGGAACTGTCGAACGTAGTGTTTTCGTTGATCTTCCCCGTGAGGAAGCCCTTCCCCAGAGGGCTATAGGGAACGAAGCCGATTCCAAGCTCCTCGAGCGTCGGCAACACTTCCGCTTCCGGGCCTCTCGTCCACAACGAGTATTCGCTCTGAACTGCCGTGACAGGCTGGACGGCGTGTGCACGACGAATCGTCTTTGATCCTGCCTCCGAAAGGCCGAAGTGCTTCACCTTGCCTTCCCGAATCAGGTCCTTCACCGCTCCCGCAACGTCTTCGATTGGCACGTCCGGGTCAACACGGTGCTGATAGAGCAGATCGATGGCATCGACCCTGAGCCGCTTGAGCGAGGCCTCTGCGACCTGCTTGATGTGCTCTGGCCGACTGTCCAGCCCGGCCTGTTTGCCGGTGTTCGGATCAAGTTTGAACCCGAACTTGGTGGCTATCACCACCTTCCCACGGAAGGGAGCGAGGGCTTCGCCCACGAGTTCTTCGTTTGTGAAGGGGCCGTAGACTTCCGCAGTATCGAAAAATGTGACGCCGCGATCCACGGCTGCCCGGATGACCGGGATCATCTCCTGCTTGTCTCCGGCCGGACCGTAGCCAAAGCTCATTCCCATGCAGCCCAGCCCGAGAGGCGAAACTTCCAAGTTGCTTTTTCCAAGTTTGCGCTTCTGCATTGTTTCTCCTCGAGAGGTGTTGAACGGCGAAGGTCGAACCGCTTCGTGCCGGCTCTCAGCGATAATTACAAAATGCTAGGATCAACGATCAGGAGTGTAGTCTGCTTACGCTTCGGGCGCTTGCCCATTCCGCCAGAGTATTTGCCCGACCCTCCGAGACTCCTGCGCGATTGGATGCAAGCCAATGACTGAGCAGCTGACTCCCGGTAAGTCGCCCACCCGGCCAACTTCTGCCCACTACTAAAGTGTACTGAAACCACGCTAGTCCCCATAGTTCACCGCCCGTAGCGGCCCACCCATTCCCCTTGTGCCAGAATGTGACCCTGCATGGCTCGCTCGACATCCTTTTTGGTGGCACCCGGCTTGAGATTCAGCTTCGTGTCCAAGGCATAGAGCTTGAAGAAATAGCGGTGGGGCCTGCCTGGCGGAGGGCAAGGCCCACCATAACCGATTTTCCGAAAATCATTGCGGCCCTGGCGCGAACCGTCCGCCAGTTGCTCTTTCTTGGGGATATTTTGCGGGAGAGCGCGCGCGTTTGCAGGCAAGTCGAACAGCACCCAGTGCACCCAGGTTCCCACGGGTGCGTCGGGATCGTCAGCGATCAGAGCGAAGCTCTGTGTGGCACCGGGTGGATCGTTCCATGCGAGAGCGGGCGAAATGTCCGCTCCGTCACAAGTGAATTGTTTCGGAATGCTCCCCCCGGAACTGAAATCGGGGCTGTTCAATTCCAATGGCACGGTAGCACCTCCTTGCGGATGCGCTCCGCATCCTGCGGCCAAGGCCAAACAGCCCGCGAGGAAAATTACTGCGAGCGTGAAGCGGCCTTCTCTGGGATCTATCGGGACTCCCTTCGGGTGTTCAGAGACATTCTACGCCTGATGAGTTAAGGAGGACGTGGGTGCGCTTCCCTTCCTTGAGAGTCGTCGAAGCGTGGGAATAGCTGTACGAACCCCGGAAAGGGCAAACCCAAGAGCCCAGGTACAAGGGCGGCACCTGGGGTACACGCCTTGGAGAAGAGGAAAGGAAGAGAAGAATTTACACAGAGTACACAGAGGCCGCATCTATGACACACGCGCGGA
>DLMH01000014.1:0-42812 GCA_002478115.1 Candidatus Acidiferrum typicum
GCAGGGCGGCTACGTTCAAACGCCGTTATCGGACAAGTGCCGATCAGGGATTTCAGATGTCGAGTAAAAAGACTAGCCGGGAATTGGCCGCGCATCAGGTTGATTATCCAACGCGGCGAGAACCCACTTCTGCAAAACAGCTCGAAAGTGAGGCTTGATTTCGCGAAACACCAGACCCATGCCCGAGGGCTTGACATAGAGGACTGATGCCGGGGCCTCGAGATATTCACCTGAATTGTAGATCTTCAGCAGAACAGGGCGCTGCATCTCAAACGACGCAGAAGTCTCCATGAAGCATCCGAGCAAGCTCAGTTCTGTCACACGTCCGGGGACAAAAGGAGTGGGCGAGCTTTCAGGAGCAATCTCGGCACCAGCGCTGAACGCAAACCGCAAACCACGATGCTCTTGGTCCATTGTCTAAACCTATTCCATTGAATAACAGGTGTCGAGTCACTTGATGAACGTCCGCCACTAATTGGCTAATGCCAGTCGTCCGGGCGCGTCTGGGCAAGTTTCGAAGCGCTTCGCCCCCGCAAGGCTTACTAACTCGCGATAAGCGCGGTAATTGGAGACTGACCCATTACAGATGGAATTTGCACATTGCCGAGATGCGTTCTAGACTGTGGAAATGGGGAGATTCATGAAGAAAACAGCATTTCTTGCAGCGCTTCTGTTTGCCTGGCCGTTGATGGGACAGAACCCTCCGGCGACGAATCCACCGGCGCAAACGCCACCGGCACAGAACCCGCCGAAACTGGAACAGCCGCCAACGGCGCCAGAGCCTGAAGAAGAAAAGAAACCCGCGCCGGTGAAAAAGCCAGAGACGCCAACGGCGACAACGGCGCCCGGGGGCACGAAGGTGACAGGGCCAGCAGCGACAGCCGCGAAGCCGGCGACGGCGGAAGGCAAGATGGTGGAAGAGATCATCGCGCGGGTAAACAACGAGATCATAACGAGCTCCGAACTGGACAAGGCCCGTGCGAGCGCCGAAGAGGACGCGCAGCAGGAGTGCAGCGGGAAGTGCACGCCGCAGCAGTTGCAAGTGGACATCGAGGATCGCCACAAGAGTGCGTTGCGCGACCTGATTGACCAGTCGCTGCTGGAGCAGCGGGGCAAGGACTTGGCCATCAGCGTCGAGACGGACGTGGTTAAGCAACTCGACCAGATCCGCATCGGAAACAACCTGAAGGATATGGAAGAACTGGAAAAGGCGGTGAACGCCCAGGGATTGAACTGGGAAGATTTCAAGAACAATATCCGCAACAAAATACTGACCCAGCAGGTGATCTCCAGGGAGGTTGGTTCGCACATCACCATCGGACACGACGAGGCGCTGAAGGTTTACAACGAGCACAAGGCCGAATTCGTGAAGCCGGAGGAAGTGGCGCTGCGGGCTATCGAGGTTTCCACGGAAGGGAAGACGGAGGCGGAGATTCCGGAACTGAAGAAAAAGGCGGAATCGTACCTCAAACGAATCGACGACGGCGAGGATTTCAGCGTGCTGGCGAAGCGCTTTTCCGATGGCAAGACGGCGCAGCAAGGCGGCTATCTTGGAGTGTACAAGCGCGGCGAACTCGCGAAGGAACTGGAAGACAAGGTCTTCGCGATGAAAAAGAACGAGCTGACCGGCGTGATTGAGACGAAGCAGGGCTTCCTGATCCTGCAGGTGATGGAGCACTACACGGAAGGCGTGCAGCCGTACGATAAAGTGGAAAATGACATCATGGAACACTTGTACAGCGAGCGCATGGAACCGGCCCTGCGCGAGTATCTGAAAACGCTGCGCGAGCAGAGTTACGTGGTGATCAAGCCGGGATACCAGGAAATGGCCGGCGGAGGCAACTCTGAAATCGAGGAAGTGAGCACCACGCCGGAATCCACGAAAGAGAAGAAGCACCACAAGAAGTACCTGCTGTTCGGCAAGTCCAGCGGATCGAAATGACAAAAAACATTATGGTGCGCGATCTGGCCGCGGACCAGACCATCACAGGGTTTTTTCTGGTGCACGAGAAAGAGGTGCGCAACACCTCGTCCGGCAAGCCGTATCTGCGGATGGAACTGGGCGACAGCAGCGGCACGGTGGAAGCGCGGATGTGGGACCAGTTCGAAGCCGCCGCGAAGGATGTTCACCGCGACGACTTTGTTAAGGTAAGCGCGCGCGTGGAGATCTACCGCAACAAGCCGCAACTCTCGCTGCTGCAATTCCGCGTGGCCAAGCCGGAAGAGATCAACCTGGCCGATTTTCTGCCGCACACGGCGTATAGCGTGGAGGAGCTTTTCAAGGAAGTGCTGGGTCATGCGGAGGGGATGAAGAATCCCTGGCTGAAGAAGCTGGTTTTGCAGGTGCTGAGCGACCCGCAGATTGTGGCGCGGTACAAGCGCGCGCCCGCGGCCAAAGTGATGCACCACGCGTATCTCGGGGGATTGCTGGAGCATGTGGCCGGGTTGTGCGGGCTGGCGAAGCAGATTGCGGCGCACTATCCGGAACTGGATGTGGACCTGCTGCTGACGGCGGCGATGCTGCACGATGTGGGCAAGCTGGATGAATTATGTTACGAGCGGGCGGTGAGCTACACGACCGAAGGGCAGTTGCTGGGACACATCGTGATGGAACTGGAGACAGTGAGCCGGGCGATGGAGGAGATCGCAGGATTCCCCGCGAACCTCAAGACGGTGGTGCAGCACATCCTGATCAGCCATCACGGGCAGTACGAGTTTGGGTCGCCGAAACTGCCGATGATCCGCGAGGCGCTGGTGTTCCATTATTTGGACGATATGGATTCCAAGCTGGCGGCGGTGCGAGCAGCGCTGGCCAGCGATTCCGGGGAGCCGGAATGGTCGGCATACAGCAGCGCGCTGGGAAGAAAGTTTTTGCGACTGGAAGAGTTTTTGAAAGAGCAGACCGAGACCGGTAAGCCATCTAACAGTTGAAAGGTTGAGGCACGCGCGATGTGCGTAAGGGTGCGGGTGTGTCTTGATCCCCATCTGTCGCGCGAAGAAAAGATTACGCAGAGGACACAGAGTTCGCAGAGAAGTGGGGAGGAAACAGAGAAGAACAAAGCGGCAGAGGGATCCCTCGATTCCGCGACCCGCCGCGCCCAACTACGGCGCAGAAGAAAGAATCGGGTCGCTCCGCTCGGGATGACTCATGGCCCTTCAGCGTGGACAAGGGTGGGGAGGCGGGGGCGCAAGCTGGTACACTGAGTTTTGAGGAACGGGCGTGATTCCGGGCGAATACAAGGTACGCGATCTGGTGATACGGCCGGCGACGGTGCTGGCGCCCATGGCGGGCGTCACAGACACGCTTTTTCGGCGCGTGATCCGCGGGCTGGGCGGCTGCGGGCTGCTGATGACGGAATTCACCAGCTCCGAGGGAATCACGCGGAGCGCGAAGAAGACGCTGCAGTATTTGTATTACGAGGAAGACGAGCATCCGATCGCGGCGCAATTGTTTGGCGCGAATCCGGAAGTGATGGCCGATGCGGCGCGCCTGGTGGAAGAATTGGGTTACGACGCCGTGGACATCAACCTGGGCTGCCCGGCGAAAAAAGTGGTGAAGTGCGGCGGCTCCGGCCTTTTGCGCGAATTGCCGCTGCTGGAGGAGATTTTCCGGCGGGTGTGCTCTGCGGTGAAGATTCCGGTGACAATCAAGCTGCGCGCTGGCTGGGACGAAAATTCCATTGTGGCGCTGGACGTGGTGAAAATGGCGGAGCAGATGGGCATCGATGCGGCCGCGATTCATCCGCGCACGCGCATTCAGGGCTACGCGGGCAAGGCGGATTGGAGCTTGATCGCGGCGGTGAAACAGGCGGTGAAGATTCCGGTGATCGGGAACGGCGATATTCACTGCCCGGAAGACGCGGCGCGCATGGTGGCGGAAACTGGCTGCGACGCGGTAATGATCGGGCGGGCGGCGGCGACGAATCCCTGGATTTTCGCGCAGATGAAAGAATTCCAGGAAACGGGCAGCTATCACGTGCCCACGGAGCAGGACCGTTACCGTTTACTTTCTGGCTACTACAGGCAAATTCTTAACGCCAACCCACCCGACGGCGTGGGAAAAATGAAGCAGTTCGCTTGCTGGTTCACTCATGGCGTGGGGAACGGCAGCGAACTTAGACGGATTGTACACACGGCACGCACGCTCGCGGAAATCGTGGAGAATGTGGAACGCTTCTTCGAGCGGAAAGCGGCCAATGGGGGGAGCCCAGCCCATGAGCCAGACGAGCGAAAAAATGGCGCGGCAGAGGTCCGAACGTAGAATATCGGTGCACTTGCCCTTGCGCGTGAGAGGCCGCGACACGCGGGGGTTTGCCTTCGAGGAAGATACTGCCAGCGAAAATTTGTGCCGGAGCGGCGCGGCGTTTCGCACGCGCTTCGACTTGGCCATCGGGTCCAACCTGGAGATACGCATTCCGATGCAGGGGTATCCTTCGCGGCGGTACGAAAATGATTTTGAGACGCAGGGGCGCGTGGTGCATGTGAGCGATTCGCAGCCGGATGGGGAGAGGTTGGTGGGCGTGCAGTTTGTGGGGCCGAGATTCCAGAGGGTGTTCCGGTCGGAATCGGCGGCGTAGGAAGATTACTTCAGACAATTTGCATGATGGCGTGGAATGCGCGTGGGTTGGGGTGCGCCCGGGAAAGACTTACACAGAGAGCACAGAGTTCGCAGAGAAGAGAAGAGTCAAGAGGATTCGGGGGGAATGTCATCAAGGAGCTGGCGGTAGGCGTCGCGGCGGGTGATGCCGCGTTCCTTGGCGGCTAGCTTCAGGGCTTCTTTGCGGTCGAGTTTGGCTTGGTGGATCAATTCTTCGACGCGGGCGGCGAGTGACTGCGAAGTGTCGGCGTGCGCGCCCGGCGCAGTGGGTTCCGGCGGGCCGATGAGCAGGGTGATTTCGCCCTTGGCGGGATGATCGCCGAGGGATTGCACCAGGTCGAAGAGTTTGCCGCGGCGGAATTCTTCGTGGAGCTTGGTGACTTCGCGCGCGAGGCAGGCGGGCCGATTGCCGAGTATGGCCAGGGCATCGGCGACGGTATCGGCAATACGGTGCGGGGCTTCGTAGAAAATCATGGTGCGCTCTTCGATGCGGAGATGCTCCAGGGCGCGGCGGCGTTCGCCACTACGCGCGGGAAGAAATCCTACAAAAAGAAACTCTTCGTTGGGCAGGCCAGAGGCGGAGAGCGCGGCGAGCAGCGCGGCCGGGCCGGGAATGGGCACGACGGGAATGTGGTGGCGAATGGCCAGAGTGACGAGGCGATGGCCGGGATCGCTGACGAGAGGCATGCCCGCATCGCTGACGAGAGCGATGGAAGCGCCGTTTTCCATGGCCAGGACGAGTTCGGGGGCGCGGGTGAGCTCGTTGTGTTCGTGATAGCTGATCAGGGGCTTGCGGATGTCGTAGTGATTCAGGAGCTTCAGGCTGTGGCGCGTATCTTCGCAGGCGATCTGGTCCACTTCCTTGAGGATGCGCAGGGCGCGGAGGGTGATGTCCTCGAGGTTGCCGATGGGCGTGGCTACCAAGTAGAGGCAACCCTGGCGCGAGGCTTCGGGATTAGAGTTTTCGGTCATGGCATGTGCTGCAGAGAGTCTAGCACGGCGGGCGAAGGGGTCTGGGGCGCATGGTATAATCTGCGTTTTGTGAAACACGTTGGAGGGTGGGCTGTGCCACTGTACGAATATCAGTGCACCAAGTGCAAACGGCGTACGGAGAAGATCGAGAGCGTCGCGGGACCTCATCTGAGGAAGTGCCCGCACTGCGGCGGGAAGGTGGAGCGGCTGCAGTCGGCGCCGTCGATCCAGTTCAAGGGATCGGGATGGTATGTGACGGACTATGCGGGGAAGAGCGGCGGGAAAGAGCCACCGTCGGAGAAGACGGAAAAGAGCGAGTCGAAAGAGGCGCCGAAGGAAACTGCCGCCAAAGAATCCAAAGAGTCTAAGGAAAAGAAAGCGGAGAAGAAGAAAAGTTAGGTGCGGGGAGAGACGTAGAGGCGCTTCAGTTCGACCGGCATCGGAAACCCAAGACCCAGGCACACACTCCGTGCCTGGGGCACCCTCCGTCTCACTCTACTGGCGGAGAAGTTAGAGTTTTAGGGTTTTGAGGTAGTCGCGGAAGGCGGGGCCGAATTCTTCATTGAGTAGGGCGAGCTCGACGGTGGCTTTCAGGAAACCGAGTTTGTCGCCCGCATCGTAGGAAATTCCTTCGTAAATATAAGCCCACAGGCCTTGCTCTTTGGCGAGGAGGCGCAAGCCGTCGGTGAGCTGGATTTCGCCGCCGGCACCGGGCTTGGTGCGTTCGAGGCAATCGAAGATGGCGGGAGGGAGAACGTAACGCCCGGTGATGGCGAGATTCGAGGGCGCTTTTTCGGTTGCGGGCTTTTCGACGAGATCGCGAATGCGCAGTAAGCGTTCGCCAAAGGGCGCGATGGGCGCGGGTTCGCCGTCAACGATGCCATAGAGATGGGTCTTCTCGCGGGGCACTTCTTCAACGGCGATGGCGCCGGTGCCGGTGGCTTCGTAAACGTCGATGAGTTGCTTGGTGGCGGGATTTTTGCCGGGGATGAGGACGTCGCCGAGCAGAACGGCGAAGGGCTCGTCGCCCACGAGATCCTTGGCGACCAGCACGGCGTGGCCGAGGCCCAGGGGTTCCTTCTGGCGGGTGTAGCTGACCTGGACCATGTTGGAGATGCGGCGAACGAGTTCGGCCAGCGCGTGCTTGCCCTTTTGTTCGAGATATTGTTCGAGGACGGGCGCGCTATCGAAGTGATCTTCGATGGAGTTCTTGCCCTTGCCGGTGACGATGATGATGTGCTCGATGCCGGAGGCGACACACTCTTCGGCGACGTACTGGATTTGCGGCTTGTCCACAACGGCGAGCATTTCCTTGGGCTGGGCTTTGGTGGCGGGAAGGAACCGCGTGCCGAGGCCTGCGGCGGGCAAAACGGCTTTGCGAACTTTCTGATGGCGGGCGGGAATCGCCTGAGACTGCCTCTCGTCTTGCGTCATAAGTAGTTTGAAAGGTGCGCTCTGGAATTGGATTGAGCTACAAGCTCACAGTAGATGCGAGGCGGGAGTCTTGTCAATGATACGCGAAGAGGATGTGCGCGTGGGACACATGTGCCGGGAGGAGGATGCACATATGGTGGCGGTGCCGCACCTACGGCGCTTTGGATTCTTGTGGCGCTTGGACCCAGCCCTTACGGGCTGGGCTAACTTGTGTCACGCCTCCGGTGCCGGTGCTGGGAGAGCGGAGATGCAGGCGGATTCATTGGATGGGATCGGGAGGACAGTCTGGGGTAATGCCATGTGTTAGCATGAAAAATCGATGGGCGAGGGTGGCGGGGCGAATGGACGTGACGTTGTGACAGATTGCGCGAAAGACGGAGTGAAGATTCTGGGGATCGAGTCGTCGTGCGACGAGACGGCCGCGGCGGTGGTGGTGGACGGGCGGAAGATTCTGTCGAGTGTGGTGGCTTCGCAGATTGACATTCACCGGAAATATGGCGGCGTGGTGCCGGAGCTGGCTTCGCGGGAACACCTGCGGCAGATTGTGCCGGTGGTGCGAGAGGCGTTGGCGCAGGCCGGGTTGCGGTTTGAGGAACTCGACGCGATTGGGGTGACGCAGGGTCCCGGGCTGGTGGGGTCGTTGCTGGTGGGGATCACGTATGGGAAGACGCTGGCGACGGCGTTGGGGAAGCCGCTGGTGGCAGTGAATCATCTGGATGGGCACGTTCACGCGGCATTTCTGGAGGCTTACCAGAACGGGAAAGTACCGAGATTGCCCGCGGTGTGTTTGATTGTTTCCGGCGGCCACACGGTGTTGTATGAAGTGAAGGACGGCGCGGGCTCGAGTGACAGCGGCGCGTTCGCGTATCGCAAGCTGGGGCAGACGCGCGACGATGCGGCGGGGGAAGCGTACGACAAGGTGGCGAAGCTGCTCGGGCTGGGGTATCCCGGCGGACCGATCCTGGACCAACTGGCGGCGGCTGCGGGCAACGCGAAAGCGCCGGTGAAATTTGGGCCCACGAAAACACGCGGGAATGCGCTGGACTTCAGCTTCAGCGGATTGAAGACGGCGGTGTTGTACCACGTGCGGGAACACCCGGAGTACAACGGCGAAATCCAGAAGCGAGAAGAAGCGGTGGCGGCGGGGAAGCGCGGACTTGCGGAATTGCTGCCGATGTGCAGCGCGGAGACGCTGGGGTTGGTGCGGGAATTTCAGAATGCGGTGGTGCGGGACCTGGTGGAACGCACGATGCTGGCGGCGGAGGAGTGCGGAGTGCAGACGCTGCTGGTGTCGGGCGGAGTGTCGGCGAACAGCCAGTTGCGCGCGGTGTTCGCGGAACGGGCGCGGGCGAAGGGGCTGGAGGCGTTCTTTCCGGACCGCGCGCTCTCCACGGACAATGCGGCGATGATTGCGGCGGCGGCGTATGGAGATTTGGTGCGCGGGAGGGTGGCGGATACGACGTTGAATGCGAAGGCGAGTTTGCCGCTGGGGTGAAGCGAAAGGGAAGACGGAAAAGGCTTACGCAGAGAGCGCAGAGTTCACAGAGAAAAGAAAGGCGGAAGAGGGATCCCTCGACTGCGCGGCCCGACGCGCCAAAGTGCGGCGCAAAAGAAAAAGCGGACCGCTTCGCTCGGGATGACAATTTTTGGGTGGGGGGCGGTGAGCGAGGAAGAGCGAAAAAAAGGCCCCGACTGGGTCGGGGCCTGGGCACAGTGCGGAGGCGAGGAGACTACTCGAACTTTTCCTGCATCTGGGGGAATTGCAGCTTGGCCTTGGCGAGCGACTTCACAACGAGGCCCTCGGCGTTTTCGGCAGTCAGGTTGCGCGCGGTGGCCATTTCACTGACCAGGAGATACTTGGCGCGCTCCAACATTTTCTTTTCGCGGAAGGACAACGGTTTGCTGCGGCTCAGGGAAACGAGGCTCTTGAGAACAACGGCCACTTCCAGGAGGGAACCCGTGCGCATGCGCTCGGAATTCTCCTTGAAACGATGCTTCCAATCGTGATGGGAATTCAGTTTGCCTTTTTCAAGGAACCCGAGGACTTTCATTGTGTCATTGGAACGGATGACGGAGCGAAGTCCCACCGTCAGCGCGTTCGATTGCGGAACCATGACGCGCAGGCCACTGGAAAGCACGCGAATCATGAAGTAACGTTCGGTCCTGCCATTCAAAACACCGTAACTGATCTGCTCAACAACTCCAACGCCGTGGTTCGGATAAACGACTTTGTCGCCAATCTTATAATCCATAGCTTAGGTTGTCCCCCTAGGAGCTAAGAAGAGTATAAGAAAGTGTGCTGGAAGAGTCAAGATATATCCTCTGGAATCAGGAAGATAGAGGGGGTGTAGTTTCAATTTGGCACGTGAATTGCTCACCTGAGCCGCTCCATAACCTGAATTCATGAAGAATTGCAGTCTTTCTTATGAGATAGAATGAGCCGATGGCCGCGCGTTTCAACTTTGTCGTGTCGTTTTAGTGGAGAGTCTCAGCCGCGGGGCCGAGGTTGGGTTACACTGCCGAAGTGATTACGCTGGCGATAGATACGAGCGAGATGCGGGGCAGCGTGGCCGTCCGAAAAGAGGGCCGCCGTGCGGCGGTGCGGCGGCATGAGTCCAGCGAGGACTATTCCTCGTGGTTGTTGCTGGCGGTCGAGGCATGCCTGGGTGAGGCAGGAGAGGGAATGGAGGGCGTGGACCTGCTGGCGGCTTGCACGGGGCCGGGGTCCTTTACTGGGGTGAGGATAGGGCTGACGACGGTGAAGGCGTGGGCCGAAGTGTATGGGAAGAAGGTGGTTGGAGTGTCGCGGTTGGAGGCTATGGCGCGGTGTGCGGAAGCCGGAGCGGCTTTTGTGGCGGCATGCTATGACGCCCAACGCGGGCAGATGTTCGCGGCGATTTATCGGTGGAAGGATGGTGGGCTGGAACGGATCGAAGAGGAGATGGTGGTTGAGGCGGGCAGTTTCCTGAGGATGGCGACCGAGGAGGCAGGGCGCGAAAGAATTGCCTGGGTATCGCTGGACCCGCAGCTGATCACGGGCCTGGAAGGCTGGGAATCGCGTGCAGGCATTGGGGATAGCATGCATCGGGTAGAAGGGGACCTGGCGGATAAGATCGGAGAGATTGCCGAAGAGCGCGCGAGAAAAGAGCAGTTCACCGATGCCCTGGAATTGGACGCGAACTACGTGCGGCGATCGGACGCGGAGATTTTCTGGAAGGGGCCGGCAGCAGGCCATGGGCGCTGAGCAGAATCACAAAGAGGGCGCGTTTGAGGTGCGGGAGTTCCGCGCGGAGGACGCAGCGGCGGCGAGCGAGATCTTACGGGAAGCGCGAGAGTCAGCAAGCTGGTCCTGTCAAGCGCTGGTTGAGTTTATGCCGCTGCCCGGAGCGGTGGCGCTGATGAGCGAGAGGGCAGGGAGGCCGACCGGGTTCGTTCTAGGAAGGCTAGTGGCGGATGAGGCGGAGGTACTGAACCTGGCCGTGTGCGAAGAGTGCCGAAGGCAGGGCGAAGGGCGAGCGCTCCTGGTGGAACTGCTGCGGCGGTTTGCGGAGTCTGGCGTAAGTCGCGTCTTTCTAGAGGTTCGCGAGTCCAATCTTGGGGCCATCGACTTCTATGAGCGGATGGGATTCCGGCAATCGGGGAGGCGCGCGGACTATTACCGGGAGCCGCAGGAGGCGGCGCTGGTGTACGAGAGGACACAGGAATCCACAAGTTTGGTACCGAAAACCTCTTGACGTGGAGATTTACGGTGCTAGTCTGCGCTCATGTAGTGTTCACACCCTATTCATGAGGAGGAACGCATGGCAAGCGCGCAGCGGAGCCCTCGGGACGTAATAGTCGATACAGACGCCGAATACCAGCGTCTGTGTGAGCAACACCAGCAGTACGAGGCCGAACTTCTGAAACTCTCCCGATCCCCCTACCTGAACTCCGAAGACCTGATCGAGGAAATCCGACTGAAAAAGATGAAGCTTCACGTGAAAGACGAGATGGAACGTCTCGCCGCGCGCATCCACAACGCGCACGCACGACATTCGCAATAGCCTGCCCGGATTCGCGCCCAATTCGCCCCGCTTTCTAGAGTAAAATGACCACTGCCCTCCCGCGGACGCAAGCCGCGACGGAGTCAGGAAGGCTATGGTCAAAGAAGGATACGCATTTGGGTTTCCGCCGCTGGTGGCGGGGTTTGCGGCGCTGCTGTTTCAAACGCCATGGACAATGGCCGCAGGGATCGTGCTTGTGGGGCTGGGGCTCTTCGTGTTTTATTTTTTTCGCGATCCGGAGCGCGCAATTCCCGCGGAGGCCGGTGTGGTGGTGTCTCCCGCGGATGGACGCGTGGTGGTGGTGAAAGAGGAAACGAACACCGGGCGGCCGGGGAAGCGCGTCAGTATTTTCCTGGCGATCTGGAATGTGCACGTGAATCGATCTCCGGCCGCGGGGACGATCACGAAGCTGGAGTACAGGCCGGGAAAGTTTCTGGCGGCGTGGGCGGAGAAGGCTTCGCTGGAAAACGAGCAGAATGTGTTCACGCTGGCGAGCGAGCATGGAGAGATCGTGTTGAAGCAGATAGCCGGCTGGGTGGCGCGGCGGGTGGTGTCCTGGAAAAAGCAGGGCGAGACGGTGGCGCGAGGAGAGCGGATCGGGCTAGTGCGCTTCGGGTCGCGCGTGGATATCTGGCTGCCGGAAAACGCGGAAATTGCGGTAAAAGTGGGAGAAGGCGTGAAGGGCGGCTCGACGGTGCTGGCGCGCATGCTGGCGGATGCGCCCAATCGGCTGAGCGCGCCGGAAAAATCGCCAAGTGCAAAGCAGAAATTGACGGAAGAGGGCGGCCGGGCGTAGTACTCTGTTGCAGGATGATCTAAAGGCAATGGCCGAAATCCAACAACACGAAATACCATTTCAGGAACGGCGCTACCGGAATCCGCGTCTGCGCCGGGGCATATTCCTGCTGCCGAGCCTGTTCACGGTGGCGAACCTGCTCTGCGGGTACTACGCGTCCATCGCGGCGCTGATTGGCGGCACGGAAAATTTTGATCACGCGGCGAAGGCCATCGGCCTCGCGATCGTGTTCGATGCGCTGGACGGGCGGGTGGCGCGGATGACCGGCACCAACACGGAATTTGGCGTGCAGTTCGATTCGATTGCCGACGTGGTGAGTTTCGGGATTGCTCCGGCGATCCTGGCGTACGCGTGGGGCTACCGCAGTCTCAGCGGGCAGGGCAGCGAGGCGTTTCTGGGGCACTTTGCCTGGCTGTGCTGCCTGGCGTTTCTGATTTGTTCGGCGTGGAGGCTGGCGCGGTTTAACGTGCAAGGCATGGCCCCGGGCGGATCGAAGAATTTTGTGGGCATGCCAACACCCGCGGCGGCGGGCATGGTGGCGGCGATCGTGCACGCGCGGCACTGGAGCGGCCCCATCGCAATGGAGAATTGGTCGTACGCGTGGTTTGTGTTGTTGCTGCTGCTGGGCGTGTTGATGACCAGCACGGTGAGGTACTACAGCTTCAAGGATATTCCCTGGACGAGGAAGCAGCCCTCGGTAACGATCATCATGATCTGCCTGCTGGCCGGGGTGATCTGGCGGTATTCGGAATATGTGCTGGTGATCATCGCAGGAAGCTATGTCCTGATCGGGATAATGCTGCAAGTGGTGCGCGTGGTGCGGCACCGGCTGGTTGCCAGGACCGCCTGATCCATGTCCCCAGATCGAGACTCTCAACGCATGGTGATCGCTGGGGCGTCGTCCCTGCTGGGCGGTGAGCTCAAGTCGTTGCTGGCGGAGAGCCGCTTGGCCGGGTGGGATCTGCGTCTCGTGGATGAAGAGCAGGCTGCGGGACTTTTGACGGAAGCGGCCGGCGAGGCCGCAGTGATCCAGCGCGTGGAAGAGGACACGTTTCATGGTGCGCGGATCGCGTTTCTGGCCGGGTCGAGCGAGTTTGGGAAGCAGTGTCTGGGGCCGGCACGGCAGGCCGGTGCGACGATCATCGATTTTACGCATGCCAGCCTGTGCGACCCCGATGCCACGCCGTGGTTCCCCAAGATTGAACGACTGACCGGCCGAAGCGTGGCGAAAGGCGCGCGCACGTTCAGCGTGTTTTCGCCAGGCGGCATGGCGGTGACGAGCCTGGCGCTGGCGTTGCGACGTCACGGCCTGCAGAGGCTGGTCGTGGCGCTCTACCGGCCGGTATCGGAGGCGGGGCGCGAAGGGATCGAGGAGTTGGAAACGCAGACTTCGCAACTGCTGACGTTCCAGAGTGTGGGGCACGGGGTTTTCGGCACACAGACGGCATTCAATTTGTTGACGCGCTATGGCGAAGAGAGCCGGCATG
This sequence comes from Candidatus Acidiferrum typicum, assembly GCA_002478115.1. Taxonomy (GTDB): domain Bacteria; phylum Acidobacteriota; class Terriglobia; order Acidiferrales; family UBA7541; genus Acidiferrum; species Acidiferrum typicum. The sequence continues at coordinate 13,330 of DLMH01000014.1, forward strand.
ACCTGCGCTCCCGTCTGCTGGAGATTCGCGCGGAAGTATCGGCGGCGATGGGCGAGGCGGCGGAAGACGCGAAGATCTCGGTGAACCTGATCCACGCGCCGGTGTTTTACGGGACGGCGTACAGCGCGTGCGCGGATTTGGCGGCTCCCGTGGAGCGCGAATCGCTCGAGGAGAGTTGCCGCGATGCGGGTTTCGTGGTGCAGACGAGCGGAGAACCGGCGCCGAGCAACGTGAGCGTGACCGGAGAGAACAGCCTGTACCTTGGCGAGCCGGTGAAAGATGCCGTGCGCGAGGGAAGCTGGTGGTTCTGGGGAGCGTGCGATAATTTGCGCGTGCCGGCATGGAGCGGGGTGAAGCTGGCGGAATGGTTAACCACATGAAGCGGCTCGTGAGTGGCGTATTTCTTTTAGTAGTGATCGTGGCCGTGTACGGTTGCGGGTATCACATGGCGGGGCACAGCAGCACACTGCCGAAAAGCATCCATGTGATTGCGGTGCCGGCGCTGGAAAACAAAACAAACACGTACCGGATTGAGCAGAAGCTGACAGCGGCGACGATCCATGAACTCCTGGCAAAGACCACCTACCATGTGGTCTCCGATCCCAACGCGAGCGACGCGGTCCTGCGCGGGAAGGTGGTCAGTCTGGAAGTGACGCCGCTGCTGTTCCAAACGACGCCAGGGACGCCCGCGACGGCGACGGCGCCTGCGACGGCCTCCAGCGCGCAGGCCACGGCGATGCTCGTGACGATAAAATGCGAAGTAACGCTGACGGAGCGGGCCACGGACAAAGTGCTGTACCACACGGACAACTTCCTGTTTCGCAACGAATATCAACTGGCGGCGTTCCAGCCGTCGTCAAGCGGAACGTCATCAAACGTGTCGGAGGCAAGTGTGGCGAGCTTTTTCCAGGAAGGCGACCCGGCGCTGGATCGCATGGCGCAGGATTTTGCGCAGCGACTGGTGGCGGCGGTGACGGAGAATTATTGATGGCGCGAACGTCCGCGGAAGAGTTGCTGGAGCGGTTGGAAAATGGCAAGGCGGTGGCGGCGCTTCTGCTGCTGGGCGACGAGCCGTATTTGCGGGACCGTTGCCGCGCGGAATTGATTGACAAGTACGTTGCGGAGGCGGCGCGAGCCTGGGCAGTATCGCGATTTTCGGCGCAGCGGGGAGAGACGCAAGCGGCGCTGGACCAGGCGCAGACGTTGCCAATGCTTTCGCCGCGGCAGGTGGTCTTCCTGGAAGAAGCGGAAGCCATCGAAAAGCTGGGGGAGAAAAATCGCGAAGAGACTGTCGAAGCAATCGCAGGGTACTTGGAGAACCCCGCGCCGTTCACCGTGCTGGTGCTGGAGGCTTCCGGGCTGGACCAACGCATGAAGGTGTCGAAATTGCTGGCGGGAAAAGCGCTGGTAGTGGATGTGGGCGCGAGCGAAGATGCGAATCAGCGGATTGCGGTGGCGGTAGGACTCACGACAGCGCTGGCGAAAGAGCACGGCGTCGAGTTCGAGAAGGGCGCGGCGGAGGACCTGGCGGAGTTTGTGAGCGGCGACCTGATGCGGCTGAAGACGGAAGTGGACAAACTGGCGACGTACGCCGCGGAGCGCAAGCGCGTGCGGCGCGAGGACGTGGCCGCGCTGGTCATCTCGGAAAAAACCACGACGATATGGGAGGTTGCGGACTTGCTGGCGACGCGGCAGCCGAAAAAGGCGCTGGAGTTCATCGAGCGTTTGCTGCGCGAAGGCGAAGAGCCGCCGATGATGGTGGGGGCGATGGCATGGATGTACCGCAAGCTGATTGAAGCGAGCGAAATCCGCGGCGTGACGAACGGATGGCAGGCGGCGCGGGCGTTGGGCATGTCGCCGCAACAGGCGGACGTTGCGCTGCAGAGCGCGCGAAAGACTTCGCGAGAGCGGCTTCTGGACGGGCTGAAGGCTCTTCGGGAAGCGGACGACCGGCTGAAGAGCGGCGCGGGCGATAAGCGCTTTGTGCTGGAGATCCTGGTGTGGCAATTGAGCGGTGGCGCGGCGGCCAGCGCGGATTAAATCAAATATAGACCAACCAGTTGTGCGTGTCGGGTTCGCGGCCGGTTTGGATGGCGACGAGCTTTGCGCGCACGCGCGTGGCGAGGGAATCGGGCGCGCCGGTGGCGATCGCCAGATCGTGGCCCTGATAACCGATGCAGGCGATGGGCGCGATGATGGCGGCAGTGCCGATGCCGAAGGCTTCCTGCAGCGTGCCAGCGGCGTGGGCGGCGGCGACTTCGTCAACGGGGATGGAGCGCTCTTCCACAGGGAATTTCATATCGCGCAAGAGTGTGAGCACGGAATCGCGCGTCACGCCGGGAAGAATCGTGCCGGAAAGCGGCGGAGTGACGGCCACTCCCTTGATGACGAACATGATGTTCATCACGCCGGATTCTTCGATGTAACGGCGCTCCTTGCCATCCAGCCACATCACATTGTGATAGCCCCTGCTTTGCGCGAGCTTCGCAGCAAGAAGCCCGCCGGCGTAGTTGCCCGCGAATTTGGCGTCACCCGTGCCGCCGGGAAAGGCGCGCACGTAGGTTTCTTCCGCAAGCAGGCGAATGGGCTGCGAGAAATACGCACCGCCGGGTGACGTGAAGATCACGAAGCGATAGCGATTCGCGGCGTGCACCATCAGGCTGTCATCCGTGCCGAAGTACACGGGCCGGATATAGAGCGAGCCGCCGTCGCGATGCGGCACCCATTCGCGGTCGGTGCGAAGAAGTTCGAGCAGGCCTTCGCGAAAGACGGGCTCCGGGAGTTCCGGCATGGCCAGGCGCGCGGCCGTGCGGTTCAGGCGCGCGTGATTGGCAATGGGTCGAAAGATGGCGACACGGCCGTCGGCGGTGCGATGGGCCTTGAAGCCCTCAAAGAGCGCCTGGCCATAGTGGAATGCGGTGAGGGCGGGAGAGAAGGACATCGGACCGAAGGGCACAATGCGCGCGTCGTGCCACTCGCCATCGTGCCAATCGGCGACGAACATGTGGTCGCTGTAGTTGGTGCCAAAGGGAGATTTCTCGCGGAGTTCTTCCGTGAGGCGGGAATGCGAGGTGCGCGTGACGGGAATGGCGGTGGTCATGATGGAGACAAATGTACGGGGAAATCAGAGCGCAGGGAAGGTACAAATTGGCAGGGGGGCCGGAGGAGTTGGTGTTGTGCCACGATCCCTCCACTGCGCGGCCCGACGCGGCAAAATGCGGCGCAGAAGAAAAAGTCGGGCCGCTTCGGTCGGGATGACAGTGCGGGTGATCCCGCCAATGGCGCGGACCTCCGGCCGGGATGACGCGAATAACTTTGGGCTGGTGGGCTGGCGATAGAGACACCAGTCCCCGTGATGGGTGAACCGGCGGTTGACGTAATTGGATTGCTTTGAAGCGGCGGGCTACTTGGCGGCCTTGGCTTTGACCTGATTGTAGGCCAGGGTGAGCCGGGATTTGTAACGATTGGCGGTGTTCTCGTGGAGCACGCCCTTGCTGATGGCCTGATCGATTGCGGAAACCGTGGGCTGCAAAAGATTCGCGGCGGCGGTGGCGTCACCCGCAGTGATCGCGATGCGCAGGCGCTTCATCATGGTGCGGACGCGGGTGCGGTTGGCACGGTTCACTTCGGCGCGTTGATTAGATTGTGCCGCGCGCTTTAGAACGGACTTCTTCTTCTTCTTAACTTTGGTAGGCTGACCTTGGGCCATCTATCGCTCCTTGTGCGTTATGCTCAAACTTCTAGTGTGAAGCGGTACCAATGCCTTTGTCAAACGATCCAAAAACGCTTTCGCAGGCGCCGCATCCATTGACTCCGGCGCGGACCGGCACCATTCCGGCGATATCCTCGCAGGGCACCGCATTAGCGGCGCAGCGGGAAAAGCTGCGCCTGCTGATCAACTCGCGAAACCCGATCATCACGGTGGAGACGAGCGAAGAACAGCGTTTCCTGGAAATGCTTGCCGCAACGGCGCAGGAGCTGAATGTGCCGCTGTACTTCTGGAGCGTTACGGAAGGGCTGGGGAAGGCCGGGGGCGCGGCCCTCTACAATTCGGACCAGCCGGAACAGGCGCTGGCGAATATCGCCACGATTCAGGGCGACGCGATTTTCCTGTTGAAGGATTTTGCCCGTTATTGCGACAACGACCGCATCAGCCGGAGGCTGCGCGATCTGGCCGACGCCTTCCGCACGGCGCGAAGGTCCATCGTATTGCTGGCCGCGTCGATTCAGTTGCCCTCGGAGGTGGCGGCAGATTCCGCGCCATACCAGTTGGGGCTTCCCTCGTCGGAGGAATTGCTGCCGGGCGTGAAATTCGTGTTGGCGGAAGTCACGCGCGATCATGCGTTGCCGGTGGCGCTCGACGTGGCGGGCATCGGGCAGTTGGCGAAAAATCTGGTGGGCTTGCCGGAAGAAGAAGCGTTGCGCGTTTTGCGGAAGTGTGTCCTGGAGCGGAGCAAGGTGGACGCGGGGCTGCTGGACGATGTGCTGGAGGCGAAGCGCGAGGCATTGCACACGGGCGGCTTGCTGGAAACGATGAAGCGCGACGCTTCGTTCACCGACGTGGCCGGACTGCAGCGATTGCGCGACTGGATCGGCAAGCGCAAGAGCGCGCTGACGCCGGAAGGGCAGCGCTTTGGCCTGGTGCCGCCGAAGGGCGTGCTCATCACGGGAGTGCAGGGCTGCGGGAAGAGCCTGGCGGCGCGGGCTGTGGCGGGAGAGTGGGGCTACGAACTGGCGCGGCTGGATGCCGGGGCGCTGTACGACAAGTTCGTGGGCGAGAGCGAGAAGAATCTGAAGAGGGCGCTGGACCTGGCGCAGAAACTTTCTCCGGTGGTGCTTTGGATCGATGAGATTGAGAAGGCCTTTGCCTCCGCGGGTTCGAGCGGCGACGCCGACGCGGGGCTCTCGCAGCGGCTGCTGGCCACGCTGCTGACGTGGATGCAGGACCGCGAGGGCGGCGTGTTCTTGGCGGCGACTTCCAACAACATCACGATTCTGCCGCCGGAAATGCTGCGCAAGGGGCGCTTCGACGAGATCTTTTTTGTGGATTTGCCGGAAGCGGCGGTGCGGGCGGCGCTGTTCAGCTTGCACCTGAAGAAGCGCGGGCGCGACGCCGCGGGCTTTGACGTGAACAAGCTGGCGGTGGCGAGCGACGGATTTTCGGGCGCGGAGATTGAGCAGGCTATCTTGGCCGGGTTGTACACCGCGTTTAACCGGAAGCAACAGCTCTCCACGGATGTTTTACTGGAAGAGATTCACGCGACACAGCCGCTCAGCGTCACGCGCGCGGAGGAGATTACCGCCATCCGGGAATGGGCGAAGAGCCGGGCGGTGGCGGCGGACTGAGATTGCGGAAAGAAAGAAGCAAAGAAAAAAGATAACGCAGAGAACGCAGAGCCTCGCAGAGAAGAGCCAGGGGGAGAAACCCAAGAAAACAGACAGGAGTGTCTGTGCCACAGAGCTCGCAGAGAAGAGAAGAGCGGCGGAGAGATCCCTCCACTCCGGCCCGCAAACGGCGCGGGCCTCCGGTCGGGACGACAGCGAGGGAAGCGGCGGGCGAGTCAGGCCGCTCGGGACACGATTACGGACAACTGAGTGTTGCAGTGAACCCTGTGGATAGTGCGGAGATGGGGTGCAGCGGTGCTGCACCCCTACGGGACGCGGGCGGGGCGAGAGACGCGGGCTACTTGTGCGCCTCGAAGGAAAGCGGGAAATCGAAGACCAGGTCGCCGGCGGGAACGCGGAGAGAAAGTTCGCGGGCCCCGGCGTCGCGGGCAAACCAGATCACCCCCGCGATTTTCTGCTGGGCTGCGAGCGAACCGGCCTTCAGAGCAAGAGCGAGCGGATCGCCGGAATCTTCACGCGCGGCGGAGTTCCTTGCGGAGGCCAGGACCAAACGCTGGCTCAGATAATCCGGCGCAGCATTGGGGCGATACGCCAAGTTTTGCGTTGTAGCGGAGCCATTTTTGCGTAACACCACGGCACTGGGAGAAGGCTCGGCGGTGGCGACCGTCCAGAATGATTGATGATTCACGGCGTGGGCGATCCTGGCGGGATTCTGAGCGGGCAGAAACCGCAAGTTGGGCAGCAATTCATCCAGAGTGATTAGCGAGGGCAGCACAGCAAGACTCGCTCCGGTCTGGTTGGAGATGGCGACCGAGGCGCGGAGTTTCCAGCCCGTATCCTGGAGCGAAACCTGAACGGTGACACCGTTGGCGGTGAGCGATTCGACGAGGCGGCCCTGGCTGAGGAATTGGTCGCAACCAGGTGCGCCGGCGTTCCAACGGGCTACGCCATTCACAGCGGTAGCCACCAGCGGATGGGCAGGCGCGCCGGAGCTGACGGAACTCTTGCCCATGAGCAGATACATGCGCGCGACGTAGCCTTCCTTGCCGTCGCTGGAGCGGACGCGCGCGGTATAGCCTTCGTCATCCGAGAGGACCGCGACATCACCGCCGCAACTGAGGGTGGCGACAAGGCGTAGCGGAAGCGCTTGTTCGGCGTCCGCGGTCATGGGCACGCTGGGCACGCCGGGGCAACTGACAAGGGCGTGTGTTGGCGGAGCGACGCCCGCCAAACTGTTTTCCTCCGCAGCCATCGCGGGGAGACTTAGCAGCACAGCCGCCGAGCCGAGCAAAATGTGTTTTGCGGAAAGGAACATGGACCAACCCTCCCTCATGAAATCCAGACTTGAGTTTTCCACGCTGCAACATGAGTTTTCTCTTAGGCGCTGTGTTCGTCCATAGCTCTGGGGTACCAAAGGACAGGTGGAACGAGGAAAAGCGAAAAGCAGCAGGACTCGCGGACTCGCCTTGCGCTACAGGTAGGGCAAAGGCGCCCGCCTCAGAAGGCGGCCGCTACAAAAGCAAGAGAAACCCAGGAGAAAGGCACCGGTCTGAAGACCGGCCACTACATAGGCTTGAGACTGGGTGCGGCGCCACCTCGGCGGAACTGTGGTTGTTACAGGCGTGTAACTTGACCGGGGGGCGGGGGTGCGCTACGTTGAATGGAGTTTCTCCGTGTTCGGGCTGCAACGCAGCCGGAAGTATTCAGGGGGACTCCCATCGGCCACCCGTTCCATACGGCAGAGCAACCTTCCAAGTGGATGAGACGCACGATACATATTACCGGGAAAATTGAACCCTTCTTTGGCACTCTGGACGAAAATATCCGGCTGCTGGAGGACTCGCTGCAGGTACGCACGAATCTGCACGACACGCGATTGACCGTGGAAGGCGAGCAGGACAGTGTGGACCAGGCGGTGCGGATCGTCGAGGAGTACAACCACCTGACGCGGCACGGGCGGTTGCTTTCGAGCGCGGAGGTAAAGTCGCTGATGCGCGTGGCCACGGAAGAGCCGCATGAATCGCCGCGCGGCATGTTCGAGCACGGGCGCGCGCGATCGTTCGGGAAGAAGACGGTCACGCCAAAGACTGCCGGCCAGAAACGGTACATGGAGGAGATCGAAACGCACGACATGACGTTCGGGTTCGGGCCGGGCGGCACGGGGAAAACCTACCTGGCGGTGGCCATGGCGGTAAGCGCGCTGCTGACCAAGCAGGTGAATCGCATCATCCTGGCGCGGCCGGCGGTGGAAGCAGGCGAGCGGCTGGGGTTCCTGCCGGGCACGCTGCAGCAAAAAATCGATCCGTACATGCGGCCGCTGTATGACGCGCTGTACGACATGCTGGACGCGGACAAGCTGGAGCGGTTTCTGGAGAAGGGCATCATCGAGGTGGCTCCGCTGGCGTTTATGCGCGGGCGTACGCTGAATGATTCCTTCGTGATTCTGGACGAAGCGCAGAACACCACCAGCGAGCAGATGAAGATGTTCCTGACGCGGCTGGGCTTCAACTCCAAAGCGGTGATTACCGGCGACGTGACGCAGATTGATTTGCCGGCGGGGAAGAAGTCCGGGCTGGTGGAGGCCATGGAAATATGCGGGCGCATACCGGGAATCAGCGTGGTGCAATTCGGGGAAAAGGACGTGGTGCGGCACAACCTGGTGCAGCAGATCATCCGGGCATACGAGGAGTTTGACGGCTCCCATCCGCAGCGGGCGGGGAGCGGGAAAGCCACGCTCTCGGCGAGGGCTCCCGAACAAAGCGGGCAAGCAGATCGTTGATTGGGATGACACTGAATCGACGCGACCCCAAGGCCCCAAGGGCGGAGCGCGATGTTGCCACAATTGAAAATCACCAGCGCGCGGTGCGCGTGCAGGTGCGGCCCCTTGAATTATTTCTGCAACGCGTAAAAGATGAACTGGGCCTGCGGGGCGATTGCGTGGCCGTGCGTTTGATCCGGGATGGAGAGATGGCGCGGCTGAACGGAAAGTATCGCGGGGAAAAGCGGACCACGGATGTGTTGTCGTTTCCGGATGAGGGAAAGCGACAGCCGGAGTTGCACGGAAATCCGAGGCGAAAGCATCGCGGGGCGTTTCTGGGTGATATTGCGATTTCGCCGGTGGTGGCGCGATGCAATGCGCGAGCGTTGGGACGCGAACTGCCGGAGGAACTGCAGATCCTGATCCTGCATGGAGTCTTGCACCTTTTGGGGTACGATCACGAGGCCGATCGCGGCGAAATGGAACGCGTGGAAATGCGGCTGCGGCGGCGATTGGGGATTGGCTGAAGATGCTACTGTGGGCATTTGTTGGCAGCGTGCTGGTGCTGGCCCTGGGCCTGCCGATTTTCTCTTACCTGGCACTGATCTACCGCGAACTGGGGCGGATGACGACGGGGCGCGTTCACGAACACTTGGACATTTTTGAAGCGGCGATCGAGCCGAAGCTGAACATCAACCGGCGCAGCGCCGGACGCACCTTCCGAATTCTGGGGCATTTCTGGCTGGCGTTTGTGGTGCTGGAGACGACGCGGGCGGTGCTCTATTTGGTGCCCAACCGCTGGGAGGCGGGGCTGCAGTTTCTGGTGTTCCTGTCGCTGGAAGTGGTCCTGCTGATGCACTTCATTCCGGACATGCTGCTGTACCGGACGACGGGGCGATGGCTGCTGCCGCTACTGCCCGTGATTCGCATGGCGATGTGGGTGGTGTGGCCGGTGCGCGTGTTCCTGGAAGGCACGGAATCGCTGGCGCGGATTTCAGAGCAGGAAGTGGAGCGCACCGACGAGCAGCGCACGGAAGACGGCATTGAGGCGCTGGTGGAAGTGGCGGAAGAAGAAGGCATCATCGAGCCGGAGCAGGCGGATTTGATCGAGCAGGTGGTGGAGTTCAGCGACAAGCGGGTGCGCGAGGTGATGACGCCGCGGCCGGATGTGGTGGCGATGCAGGCGGACGCCACGCTGGAGGAGATGCACACGCGGTACGTGGAGACGAAGTTCGCGAAAATGCCAGTGTACGAGAAATCGCTGGACGACATCATCGGCGTGGTGCATGCACAGGACCTGCTGCAGATTGCCGATACGGACTTGCCGAAACGCAAGGTGAGGGAACTGGCACGGCCGACGATGTTTGTACCGGAGACAAAACTAGGCTCGGACCTGCTCCGCGAGATGCGGCAGAAGGGCCAGGCGCTGACGGTGGTGATTGACGAGCACGGGAGCGTAGCGGGCATTGCGACGGTGGAAGATCTGGTGGAAGAGATTGTGGGCGAAAGCGGCGCCGACGCGATGCAGCCCGCGCCGGATGTCGTGCGGGAGCCGGATGGCAGCCTGGTGCTGCGCGGCAGCGTGACCATTTCGCACGTGGAAGAGTTGCTTGGCGTGCACTTTGGCGATGAATCCGATGAGACGGTGACGACGATTGCGGGTTTGCTGAGTCATGTGTCCGGAAAAGTGCCCGCGCCGGGGGACAAGGTCGATCTTGAAGGGTTTCGGTTTGAAGTAGTGGAAGCGAACCAGCGAAAAGTGTTGCGGCTGCGCGCGCGGCATTTGCCGGCGGCGGCTTCGCCAGCGCGCAACTGATCGTTGACGAGTGAGTAGCCAGGCAGCGAAAGAAAGAAGAATCGTGGACAAAGAAGCAGAGACAGCAGGGCAAGAGAAGAAGAGGCGAGCGGGGTTCGTGGCTATCGTGGGGCGGCCGAATGCGGGGAAGTCCACGCTGCTGAACCGGTTCGTGGGGCAGAAGGTGGCCATCGTCACGTCGAAGCCGCAGACGACGCGCAACCGCATTCAGGGGATTGTGACGCAGCCGCAGGGGCAGGTGGTGTTCATTGATACGCCGGGTGTGCATGAAGCCAATTCGGCGCTGAACCGGCAGATGATGCGCGAAGTGGCGGCGGCGCTCGAGGGGATTGACGTACTGCTGCTGATGGTGGATGCCATCTGGGCGCTGCCGCATGAGGATACCCTGCTGCTGGAGAAGGCCAAGCGGTTTGAGGGGAAGACCATCCTGGCGTTGAACAAGATCGACCGCATACCGAAACCGAAGCTGCTGCCGCTGATGGATGCGTTCTCGAAAGCGTTTCCGTTCGCGGCGCTGATGCCCATTTCCGCGCTGAGGGGCGACGGTTGCGAAGAGTTGCTGGAGGAAGTTTTCAAGAATCTGCCGGAAGGGGAGCCGTTTTTCCCCGAGGATCAGATTACGGACCAGCCGGAGCGGTTCCTGGCGAGCGAGATTATCCGCGAGAAGGCCATTCAGTTGACGTACCACGAGGTGCCGCACGCGCTGGCGGTGATCGTGGACAAGTTTGAGGAGACGCCGAAGCTCTTGCGGATTGAGGTGACCATGCACGTGGAGCGCGATTCGCAGAAGAAAATCTTGATCGGGCGTAAAGGAGACATGCTGAAGCGCATCGGGACGCAGGCGCGGAAGGAGCTGGAGAGCCTGCTGGGAACGAAGATTTATCTGGGCCTGTTCGTGAAGGTAATGCCGAACTGGCGCGAAAATCCGATGCAGGTCCGGGAATTGAATTGGCACACACAGTTGGAAGGGTTGATAGAAGAGCAGGGGAAGAAGGAACACGAGTGAGGCGGTTTGTGACGACCAAGGCGGCCGGTACAAACGCAAGAGAAACCCAAGAACCGGCCTGAAGGCCGGCCACTACAAAAGCAAGAGAACCCCAAGAAAAGGCCTCAGGCCTGAGCTACAGCGGCGGGATATAGATGGCGCGGGCTACTCGGGAGCGGCGATGCCGAGGGACTTCATTTTGCGGTAGAGGTGGGAACGCTCGAGGCCGAGGGCCGAAGCGGTTTGCGTCATGTTCCAGCGATGCTCCTGAAGCTTGCGGAGGATGAACTCGCGCTCGTAGGCGCTGCGGGCTTCGTGCAATGTGGAGTAGGGGTGCTGCGGGCTTTCGGCCACGCCGCGGAAAAGTTCGGGCGGCAGATGGTGCGGCTCAATGCGCGCCTGCGGGCAGACAATCACCAGGCGTTCCACCAGGTTCTTTAACTCGCGGACGTTTCCAGGCCAGGGGTAGCGCAGCAGCACTTCCATCGCGCCTTCGCTGAGCTCGCGGGTGCGCTTGCCGTATTCCGCGCTGAATCCGTTCAAGAAGAAGCGCGCGAAGACCGGAATGTCCTCCTTGCGGTCGCGCAGGGGCGGCACAAAAAACGGGATGACATTGAGGCGGTAGAAGAGGTCCTGGCGGAACGCGCCGCTGGCGATTTCTTTTTCGAGGTTTTTGTTGGTGGCGGCGAGGACGCGAACGTCAACGCTCAAGGCTGCGTTGGAGCCGATGCGCTCGATGCGCTGCTCTTCCAGAACGCGCAGGACCTTCGATTGCGTGCGCAGGCTCATGTCGCCCACTTCGTCCAAAAAGAGCGTGCCGCCGTCGGCCTTCTGAAACTTGCCGATTTTGTCCTCGCTGGCGCCGGTAAAACTTCCCTTGATATGGCCAAAGAGCTCGGACTCGATCAACTCCTCGGGGATCGCGGCGCAACTTACTTCCACGAAGGGACCGCGATTACGAAGGCTGCCGGCGTGCAGGGCGCGGGCGACGAGTTCCTTCCCGGTGCCGCTCTCGCCATAGATCAGCACGCGGCCGTTGGTGGGAGCGGTGACGGCAATCTGCTGGCGCAAGGCTTTCATCGGGACGCTATCACCGATGACCTGGAAGCGCTGGTTAAACTCGCTGCGCAATACCTGGTTCTCCTCCTGAAGGCGGCGCTGCTGGATGGCGTTGCGGACCAGGACGGTGACTTTTTCGAGGGAGAGCGGCTTTTCGATGAAGTCGAAGGCGCCAAGTTTCGTGGCGCGCACGGCAGCTTCGATGTTGCCATGGCCAGAGATCATGATGACCGCGGGCGCATCGGGAATGTTGCGGATGCGGCTGAGGGCTTCCATGCCGTCGATGCCGGGTAGCCAGATGTCCAGAAGAACGACGTGCAGGTCGCCGGCGGCGATGCGATCCAGGGCCTCTTCGGCGGAGCCCACGGCCTCCACAGTGTAATGTTCGTCGCGCAGGATGGAAGCGAGCGACTCGCGGATACCCGCCTCATCGTCCACGATCAGAATTTTGTGCGCCGTGCTCATGAATCGCTATCCATTCCAGAACGCTCTGCCGGGGCCGCGGTGGAAAGCTCGGCGACGGGCAGCTCGATCAAAAAGCGCGAGCCGACGGGGCGATTGTCTTCCACGCGGAGGGAGCCGCCGTGCTCGGAGATAATGCGCGCGGCAATGGCCAGGCCCAGGCCGGTGCCGCGTTCCTTGGTCGAAAAATGCGGCAGGAAGAGCTTGTCCTTGTCCTGCGGGGAGATGCCGTGGCCCGTATCGGAAACCGCAATTTCAATGGTATCGGATTCCGGGCGCAAATGCGTGGCGACGGTGATTTCGCGGCAGGGTGAATCCTCGAGGGCTTCGGCGGCGTTGTCAATCAAATTGACGATCACGCTGCGCAGAAGCGGGCCATCGGCGCGCACGGCGGGGAGATGCTCCTCGAGAGATGTTTTCAGGGTGATGCCATCCAGGCGCCCGGCGAAGACCTGCACGGCTTCGTTCACCGTGGTGTTGGTATCGGTGGGCAGAAGTTTCGCGGTGGGAAAGCGCACGAACTGGGAGAACTCGTTCACCAGAGCGGCAAGGGTGGCCACTTCGCGTTCGATGAGGCTGGCACATTCCCGGGCGATGCGCGCAAGATCGGGGTCCTTGGGCGGTTCGGAAGTGCCAGTGCGGCGCTCCAGTTGGTGGCGCAAGCGCTGTGCCGAGAGTTGGATCGGCGTGAGCGGATTCTTGATCTCGTGGGCGATGCGCCGGGCCACTTCCTGCCAGGCCGCCGATTTCTGCGCGCGGAGAACCTCCGTGAGGTCATCGAAGACCAGCACGAAGCCGGAATTGGCCTTGCGCGGGCCCAGGGAACTGACAGTGATGGCGAGATGGAGCACGCGCCCGCCAAGCACGAGTTCAACTTCGCGCGAAACGACGCCCATGCGCAGGGAGCGCCGCATCAGGTGCTGGAGGATGCGGCCGGCTTCAGGCCCGAGGAGGAGTTCGAGGGAAGCAATGTCGCGGTCGGCCACGCCGAACATTTTGTTGACGGCGGTGTTGGTGCGAAGGATGTTGCCGTCGGTGTCGAGGGAGATGACGCCGGCGGGAATATTCTCGAGCACCGTTTCCATCAACTGGCGGCGGCGCTCGAGTTCCTGAACGGCCTGCTGGAGGTTGCGGGTGAACTCGTCAATCTGGGTGCGGTTGTCGCGCAACTGCGTGGTCATGGTGTTAAAGGAGCGGACCAGCCTGCCGAGTTCGTCCTGCACCTGTTCCGGCACTTGATACTCGAAATTGCCGGCGGATACCTCGCGCGTGCCTTCGGCGAGCGCCTGGATGGGCACGGTAACCTGTTTGGCGAGGAACAGGGCGACCCAGGTGGCGGCGGAAAGAACGAGCACGGTGAAGAAAAAGAGGATCAGAAGCATCTGGCGCTTGAGTGTGCGCAAGTTCTGCTTCTCGCTCTCGTATTCCTTCGTTTGCGCCTGGATGGTGTTCCAGCGCCTCACGAAGTCGGGGCTGGTTCGATAGGCGGCTACGAGCGTGCCGGTTTCTTCGGCGTTGAGGGCGACCGGAACGCGCGCGGCAAAGTAGCTCTTGTCCTTGGCCTGCCAGATTTCTACGCCGCTGGGCAGGACGCGCTGCCGGGTACCCTGCACGCCGCTCACGCTGCAAAGTTCCTTGGAGCGGTCCTCATTCTGGTCGTCACAGGTGATGCCGCCGCGGACCAGCTTGTCCTTGGAATCAAAAACCCAAACGGCATCCAGCCCGGCAGCAAAGGCATGCTGGAGGAAGGCGTCCGGAGACTCGCCCAAGTGCGTGGCCGCCTGATAACCGAGCATGTGCAAACGCGGCACAGAATTCCGGCCGAGGTCGTTCAGCAGCTTTTGCGTTTCTTCCGAGGCAACTTCGAGCGGACGGGGGAACCAGCGTCCCAGCGTGCGATTCAGCAGCGAATAGCTGACGAAAAACATGAAGATGACCGGAAGGAGCGAAACGGCCATGGCGCCCATGACCATCTTCGTTTTGAAGCGCGCGCCGAGCTGCTCTTTGCTGCGTTCGGCCCACAGCCGCACGATGCTGCGCGTGAGGATGAGTCCAAAGATAAGGAGCGCGGCGGTAATGAAGCACGAGACCGCATAGAGGGCCATGAGCTCGCGCCAGGAGCGCGGTTCGATGGGCACGTCAAGCGAGCCCATGGTGAAGACGGCGGCCAGGAGCAGCGTCACGAGGATGCCGCCAATCACAAGACGCGTGTGCGACTTGGGTTTTGGAGGGGTCACGGGGCGGCCTCCGGTGATGGGGGAAGAAATGGCTTGAGGGCGCAGCTTTCGCAAAGCGGCGCGCGGGCGCGGCAGAAGTCTTTGCCGGTACGCACGATCAGCCCGTGGTATTCGTTGAATAGGGCGGCGCTGAGGGGCAGGCTTTGCTCAAAGAGGGCGCGAATTTCCTCGTAGGACTGCTTGCCATGGGCGAGATGGTGGCGCTCCAGAATGCGCCGCGTATAGGCGTCCACCACGAACACTGGATGCTTCCCGGCGTAGAGGAGGATGGAATCGGCGGTTTCGGGGCCGATGCCGTGAACGGCGAGGAGTTGCTCGCGGAGAACGGCGGTGGGCATCCGAAACATTTTCGTAAGCGAACCCTGGTGGGCGTCCCGCAGGAAACGTACAAACGCTTGCAGTTTCCGCGCTTTCTGGCGGAAGTAACCGGACGAGCGAATCAGCCGGGCCAGGCGGGCGGGGGAGACGCGCTCGATGGCGATGGGGGAGAGCAGTTTCTGGCGGCGCAGATTGCGGATGGCGCGCGCGACGTTGGTCCAACTGGTGTTCTGCGTAAGGATTGCGCCAACGATCACTTCGAAGCGGGTTCTTCCTGGCCACCAGTGTTGCGGGCCGTAAGCCCGGAACAATGCCTCATAGTAGGATTGCAAGGCGTGCGGGGTCTGCGGCAAAGCCGCGGGGACCTGGTGGCGCACGGGTTTCGCGCCGGGCGGCGCAAATTGCCCGAGGATTGGCAAAACACGGTAGGCAGACATCTCCTTTGCAAGATAGCCACGCCATGGGAGCAAGTCAAGAATGAGGCACTGTCCTGCGGCGCGGGAGCCTGTTCGGGCGTACAGGTATTAGCGAATTCACAACGGTGGTTCAAAATCGAACGACACGGAGTGCGCCCCTTTGCTATGTTGGGCGGTGGGAGCATCACATCTAGGGAGTGCTACGGATGTCCGTCCGTTTGGGCGAAATACTGTTAAAGGAAAGCCTTATCACGCAGGACCAGCTCGATAAGGCGCTGGAATTCCAGCGCTCGAATGGTGGCAAGCTGGGGAGCTGCCTGGCGAAGATGGGCTATATCACGGATGATGACATTACTGGTGTGCTTTCGCGGCAATACGGCGTACCGTCCATCAACCTGAAGTATTACGAAATCGATCCCAACGTTATTAAGTTGATCCCGCAGGACACCGCGCTGCGCTATCAGGTGGTGCCGCTGTCACGCGTAGGCTCCGTGCTGACCATCGCGATGACGGATCCCACAAACGTGTTCGCGATGGACGACATCAAGTTCATGACCGGGTTCAACGTGGAACCCGTCGTGGCGTCGGAATCGGCGATCGGTGAAGCCATCACGCGGTTCTATGGCGGCGGCGCCTCCAGCCACGAAGAACTCAGCAACCTGATGAAGGACCTGGTGGACGAAGACCAGGAACTGGAGCTGGCTACCGAAGAGCAGGAGTTGGACGCGACGGCGCTGGAAAGGGCGGCCGAAGAGGCGCCCATCATCAAATTGGTGAACCTGATCCTGACGGATTCCGTGAAGCGTGGCGCGAGCGATATTCACGTGGAGCCTTACGAGAACGAGATGCGGGTAAGGTTCCGCATCGATGGTGTCCTGCAGACGGTGATGAATCCGCCGCTGAAGCTCCGCGATGCCATGACCAGCCGCTTGAAGATCATGGCGAAGCTGGACATCGCGGAAAAGCGGCTGCCGCAAGACGGCCGCATCATGATCAAGTACAAGGCCGAGGGCCGAAAGAAGGAACTGGACTTCCGCGTGTCCTCCGTGCCCACGCTGTTCGGCGAAAAGATCGTGCTGCGGTTGCTGGACAAGGAAAACCTGCGGCTGGACATGACCAAGCTGGGTTTCGAGCCGGAGTCGCTGAAGAAATTCGAACGCAACATTTTGCGGCCCTATGGCATGGTGCTGGTGACCGGCCCCACGGGTTCCGGCAAAACGAACACGCTGTACTCCTCAGTGTCCCGTCTGAATCAGGTGGAGACGAACATCATGACCGCGGAGGACCCGGTTGAGTTCCAGTTGGCGGGGATCAACCAGGTGCAGATGAAGGAGCAGATCGGGCTGAACTTCGCGGCCGCGCTGCGCGCCTTCCTCCGGCAGGACCCCAACATCATCCTGGTCGGTGAGATTCGCGACTTCGAGACGGCGGAAATCGGCGTAAAGGCGGCGTTGACCGGGCACTTGGTGCTCTCCACGCTGCACACCAACGACGCGCCCTCCACCATCAGCCGTTTGATGAACATGGGCATCGAGCCCTTCCTCGTCGCCACTTCCGTCAACCTGATTTGCGCCCAGCGCCTGGTGCGGCGCATCTGCGTCAATTGCAAGGAAGAGCTGGAAGTGCCGCAACAAGCGCTGATTGACGCCGGGTATTCGCCCGAGGAAGCGAAAACAACCAAGATTTATCACGGCAAGGGGTGCTCCACCTGCAATAAGGGCGGGTACAAAGGACGCACCGGTTTGTACGAAGTGATGGAGATCAACGACGAATTGCGCGAGCTGATCCTGGTGGGCGCTTCGGCCCTGGAATTGAAGAAGAAAGCGATCGAACAGGGCATGATCACGTTGCGGCGAAGCGGGTTGATCAAAGTAGCGTTAGGAATGACGACGATGGAAGAAGTCCTGAGAGAAACGGTTTTATAGTCTGGAGAGGATGCGACCATGGCAGGCATAACACTGAGCGAATTGCTCAAGAAGATGATCGAAATGGGAGGCAGCGACCTCCACATCGCGACGAACAGCTCGCCACGCGTGCGCGTGCACGGCAGGTTGCGTCCACTGGACATGCCTCCGCTTACGGCGGCGGACACGAAATCGCTAGCGTACAGCGTGCTGACGGATGCGCAGAAACACCGCTTCGAGGAAAACCTGGAGCTGGACTTCTCCTTCGGGTTGAAGAACCTGGCGCGCTTCCGGGGCAACGTATTCAATCAGCGCGGCGCGGTGGGCGCGGTCTTCCGTACGATTCCCTGGGAGATCAAGGGGTTCGACGCGCTGGGATTGCCGCCGGTGGTCAAAGGGCTTTGCGATAAACCGCGCGGGCTGGTGCTGGTGACCGGTCCGACGGGCTCCGGCAAGTCCACGACGCTGGCCGCCATGCTCGACAAGATCAACGCCGAGCGTGAAGAGCACATGATCACGATCGAGGATCCCATCGAGTTTCTGCACAACCACAAGAAGTGCCTGGTGAACCAGCGCGAGGTACACTCCGATACGCATTCGTTCGCCAACTCGCTGCGCGCCGCATTGCGTGAAGACCCGGACGTGGTGCTTATCGGAGAAATGCGCGACCTGGAAACGATCGAATCGGCGCTGCGCATCGCGGAAACCGGCCACTTGACCTTCGCGACACTGCACACCAATTCCGCGGTCTCCACCATCAACCGTATTATTGACGTTTTCCCCGCGCACCAGCAGCCGCAGATTCGCGCGCAGCTCTCCATGGTGCTGGAAGGGATTCTTTGCCAGGCGCTCTTGCCGCGTTCCGACGGGCGGGGGCGCGTGATGGTGATGGAGGTGCTCATACCAACACCGGCCATCCGCAACCTGGTTCGCGAAGACAAGATTCACCAGATCTATTCGGCGATGCAGACGGGCACCGGGCAGACCGGGATGCAGACATTTAACCAGGGGCTGGCCAACGCTTATTTCGCCAAAATCATCACTTTGGATATGGCGTTGTCGCGCTCGTCGAATCCGGACGAGCTGCAGGACATGATCAACCGCGGGGTGGCGTCGACGCCGACCGCAGGCAAGACCATATTTGGGAAGACGCCGGTTGGGGCTAAGCACTAAGGGATTGCATCGGAGAATGGGGTTTCGGAAGTTCGGAAAACTTTTTGACCGCTGAGGAGGAGATACTATGCCGGTCTTTACTTATCGGGGCACGAATCGAACGGGTGCGTCGGTCGCGGGCGAAATGACGGCCAGCAGCAAGACGGAGCTGCAGAGCCTGTTACGGCGCCAGCAGATCACGCCGACGAAGATGTCGGAGAAGGGCAAGGAGTTCAACTTGCCCACCTTCGGCGGCGGCGTCAAGGCGAAGGAACTGGCCGTCTTTACGCGCCAGTTCTCGGTCATGATTGACGCCGGCTTGCCGCTGGTGCAGTGTCTGGAAATTCTCGGGAGCCAGCAGGAGAACAAAACCTTCCAGAAGGTGCTGATGGGCACGCGCTCGGCGGTGGAAGGCGGGAGCACGCTCTCCGCGGCCATGAAGCAATACCCGAAGGTCTTCGATGCGCTGTACAGCAACATGGTGGAAGCGGGGGAGACAGGCGGTATTCTGGACACCATTCTGCAGCGCCTCTCCACCTACATCGAAAAGAACGTAAAATTGCAGCGAGCGGTGAAGTCCGCCATGGTCTACCCGATCGGTGTTTTGACCATCGCGGGGGGCGTCATCATCCTGCTGTTGTGGAAGGTGGTGCCGGTGTTCGCGACCCTGTTCGCCGGCATGGGCGTGGATTTGCCCCTGCCCACGAAGATTGTGATCGCGGCCAGCCATTTCGTGGGCAGCATCTTCGGCCTTTTACTTGTGGTGGGGGCCGCGGCCATCATCATCGGTCTGAAGGTGTGGTACGGCACGCCGCAAGGACGCTTCGCCATTGATACGGTGATCCTGAAGCTGCCGGTGTTGGGCATGCTGATGCGGAAGATTGCCGTGGGGCGGTTCACACGAACGTTGGGTACATTGATCTCCAGCGGCGTCCCCATTCTGGAAGGCTTGGACATTACCGCGAAGACCTCCGGCAACGCGGTGGTCGAAAGGGCCTTGAACAGGGTGCGGAAATCGCTGGAAGAAGGCAAGTCGCTCACCGAACCACTCAGGGAATCGGAAGTATTCCCAGGCATGGTGACGCAGATGATCGCGGTGGGCGAACAGACCGGCGCGATGGACGCGATGCTGCAGAAGATCGCGGACTTCTACGAAGATGAAGTGGACGCGGCGGTGAAGGACCTGCTGACCGCTCTGGAACCCATCATGATCGTCTTCCTCGGCACCGTGGTCGGCGGCGTGGTCATTTCCATGTACCTGCCGCTCTTCACGTTGATCGGCAAACTGGCCTCGGCGCACTAAGCGGAGTGCTTCTTCGGAAAAGGAGGACAGGAGGTTCGCCCCTGTCCTCCTTTTTCTGTTTAAGATGAAGGATGAGGAAAGCGGGGGCCGCTTCCCAAGCGCACATTCATGGAACAGACGTTCAATCGGCGTGAGTGGCTGGAATGGCTGACGCGCGTGCGCCTGTTGATGATCGCGCTGATCCTGGGTGTGGGCGTGGTGTGGCCGCAGTATGTGCCGTCCAGCGGCTCACCGCGCTACTTCCTGCCCATCATCATTCTGTGGATCACCATCGGCATCCTGCACCTGATCCTGGTGCGTTTGCTCCCGGCGACGTTCTGGTTTGGCGCCCTCCAGGTGTTCTGCGATGTGGCCATGATTACCGGAATCGTTTACGCCACGGGATTGCAGGACAGCAATTTCACCTCGCTCTACCTCCTGGTGATCATCGTCGCCAGCATCCTGTTCACGCGGCGGATGGCGTTCGTAACCGCGATGCTGTGCCTGGCGTCGCTCGCGCTGGTGCTCTTTCTTGTGGATGCGGGGAGGTTGCCGCGAACTTCGATCGCGGCCCCTTCGATCGAGACGCTGCGGCTGTGGTTCCTGAGTAATACGTTTGGATTTCTCGCGGTGGCGTATCTGGCGAGCCTGCTGGCGTATTCGCTGCGCCGCAAAAGTACGGAACTGGAGCAGAAACGCGAAGAGCTGCTGGAACTCCAGGATTTTACCGCGGACGTCATTCATTCCATGCGTGGCGGCCTGGTCACCACGGATATGGAAGGGCGCGTGGTGCTGATCAACCGCACCGGCGAAGAAATTCTGGGGCGGACGTTTGCGGAACTGCGGGGACGCGATCTGCGGGGGGTCAGCGAGGAATTTTGGCTGCCGGACATGACCGCGCTTCCGGAAAGGCTTGCCCTGCGGCGGGAGATTGAGGTGCGTACGGCCGGCGGGCAGCGCAGGTTCCTGGGTATATCGGTTTCACCGTTGCGAACGCGGGATACGGCGCGAAGCGGCTATGTCTTCAACTTTCAGGACCTGACGGAATTGCGGCGCCTGGAGCAGGAAGTGGCCACGAAAGAACGCATGGCGGCGGTAGGGCGGCTCTCCGCGGCAATTGCACACGAGATACGCCAGCCGCTGACGGCCATGGCCGGCGCGGTGAAGGAGTTGGGGCGCCTGGTGCCGCTGGAGGAAGACGAGAAGCACCTGGTGAACATTGTGAGCCGGGAATCGGAGCGCCTCAATCACATCATCACGGACTTCCTGAATTATTCCCGGGAAAAGTCCTACGTCTTGCAGGAAGCGGATGTGTGCACCCTGCTGGACGAAACCCTGCTGCTGATGGAGAGGAAGCCGGGCGTTGGGGATAAATTCCACATCGTGCGCGCGTTTAACGGGGAAGTGCGCAAGGTGCTGGTGGATCCGGACAAGATCAAGCAGGTGTTCTGGAACCTCTGCGACAACGCGTTGCGCGCCATGCCCGAGGGCGGAACCCTGACCGTGGGGATGGAGCGGATTCCGGATTGGCTGCGCATCTCCTTCCGGGACACCGGCATTGGCCTGGACCCGCAACATCGCACCAAGATCTTTGAGCCGTTGCAATCCAATTTTGAAGGAGGCACGGGGCTGGGGCTGGCGATCGTTTACCAGATCGTGCAAGCGCACAGCGGCAGGATTTCGGTAATCAGCGAAAAAGACAAAGGCGCGGAATTCGTGGTTGAACTTCCGCTGGTGGAGTGAGGACCTAATGCAAGCGACGAAAAGCGCTCCGAAAGAAGCGGGCCGCGAGATGGTGCATATCCTCGTCGTTGATGACGAGAAGTCCATCTGCGAGCTTCTGGAGATCACCTTCCGCAAGGAAGGCCACCGCGTGGAGATCGCCAACAGTGTGGAGGCCGCCAGGCGGAAGCTGGAAGGCTCGCTCTACGACATCATTATTTCCGATGTGCGCATGCCCGGCGAGACGGGGGTGGAACTTCTGCGCTATGCGCGAGAGGTTGCGCCCGATGCTTATTTCGTGCTGATCACCGGCGTGCCAACGCTGGAAACGGCCATCGCCGCCGCGAACGAAGGCGCCAATCGTTATGTGATTAAGGATCACGACCTGGTGGCACAGTTGCGCGTGGCGGTGCGCGAAGTCGCGGAAAACCTGAAATGGAAGAATGAAGCCGGTTATCTGCGGCGGGAATTGCGCCGCCTGACCGGCATGGACAATATCATCGGGCAAAGCCCGAATATGCGCGCGATCTTCGATATGATCCAGACCGTGGCGCCACAGACGAGCCGCGTGCTGATTACGGGGGAGAGCGGTACGGGCAAGGAGCTGGTGGCGCGGGCCATTCACGAGAACAGCGCGCGCGCTCATGCGCCCTTCATCACCATCAACTGCGGCGCGTTCCCGGAAACGCTGTTGGAGTCGGAACTGTTCGGCTATACCAAGGGCGCGTTTACGGGTGCGAACGAAAACCGGCGCGGATTGTTTCAGGCGGCGCACGGCGGGACGCTCTTTATGGATGAGATCGGCAACATGGATCAGGCCATGCAGGTAAAGCTCTACCGCGTGCTGCAGGAAGGCAAGGTGCGGCCGCTGGGAAGCACGGAAGAATTGGACGTGGATGTCCGTGTGATTGCGGCGACCAACAGAGATTTGGAGAAGGCCATTGCCGCCGGCGAATTCCGCGAAGATTTGTTCTACCGCTTGAGCGTGATTCCCATTCACGTGCCGTCGTTACGGGAACGCCGGGATGACATTCCAATGTTGGCGCGCCATTTTCTGGAGCGCTTCCGAAAATCGATGGAAAAGCCGGTGGAAGGCATTTCCCCGCAAGCGATGCAGCGGCTGGAATCCTACGATTGGCCGGGCAACGTACGCGAACTGGAGAACACCATTGAGCGGGCGGTGGCGCTGGAGAGCGGCCCGGAGATTTCCATCGCGGTTCTGCCAGATCGCATGACGGGGCTGGGGGGTTCCGCGACGGCGGCCGGGGGACCATTGGAGAGCCTGGCGTTTCCCCCGGAAGGAGTGGACTTCGAGCGGGTCATGGCGGAAACCGAAAAGCGCCACCTGAAGGCCGCGCTGGAGAAGGCGGACGGAGTGCGCACGCGCGCGGCCGAACTTCTAAAGATCAGTTACCGGTCGTTCCGGCACTACGCGAAAAAACACGATTTGTAGCACGCGGCGGGAAGAAGGGAATCACGGTTTAAATCAGGAGGCGGAGCGCTGCAGTTGTCGCACTACAAGTGCGCCTGGGACAACGCCGCCAATGACGGCAGGAAATCTCCGCCTTGCTGCTCAGGGAAGGGGGGACTCGTGATTCTCGGCTTCCGGATCCGAAACGGGGAGCGATACCTTGGGGCGGTGAAACAGAGCGGCAAAAGTTGCCAAAGCAAGCACAACGAAGATCGTCATTACAGGATCAATGGGGTGGCGGTAGCGCAGCGAGCTACTCGCAATGTAGTAGGGAATGGGAAAAAGTAGCAGGCAGAATGCCAGTGGGAGCGACTCCCGCGCTCTGGTCCAGAGACCGGCCAGCAGGCCGGCAAAAGCAAGAACCGAAAAGATGGTGTTGTACCAAAAATAGATGCGACCTGCGCCCAGGGGCTGGATGTAGGTGTCCAGGAGCGAGTCGTATTTCCCGGTCCATGTGTCCACGACGCGATGATAGAAGAACTTGAGGAAGGATTTGGGATTGGCGCGGATGAAGGCCAAGGCTTCGCGTTGTTTCAGGCGGTTGTAGACAGGCTCGGAGTTCAGGACGAGCAATGTGAACTCGCGATAATTCCTCATAGGGTGAAGCTGAGGGGTGTAGGTGTCCTTCACCTGGGGATTGTTGCCGAGCCAGAAGGCCACGCCGAAGTCTGATTTGACAAAGAAGAGGCCGCCAAGTTCGAAGTAATTGCGTAGGGTCCATGGAAGCAGGAGTAAGACGAAGTATAACGCCGTGCGGGTAAGAAGACGGCGCGAGGGCAAGGCACGCTGGGCGCGCCGGGACCACATCCAGGCGACGAGGAACGGCAGCAAGAGACATAGGGCGGGATTGGTCAGAGCCGCGACGCCCCAGAGAATACCGTAGGCCGTCCAGTGGGCAGGGGATGAAGAATCGGGGAGATGATAGGTGAAGCACAACAGAAGGCCGAGCAACAAGGCCGAAAGACTTTGATCCCAGGTCCATTCGATGGGCATGAGAATCGCCGTTGGGAGAAAGGCCCAGAGCCAGGTTGCACCCAAGCCAATGCTCGTGCCATAGATTCTCTTGGCGAGGGAATAGATGGGGTAGCAGGTCAGTGAAGAAAAAATGATGTTGAGAACCTGGGCAAAGATGGTAAGCGCAGGGTCTCTCAAATGGAAGAGGAGCTCGCCAAAAGAGACGAGCCAGGGGTACACGGGGGCGAGCCATGCCGTGGTGAAGACGTAGTGCGGGAAGGGTTCAGCAAAGCCGTGGCCGAGGGCGAGTGATTTGGCAATCATGAGGGCTTCCAGCCCCCAGCTCACAAAATGATTGTGAACCAAGTCCTCATGCTGGTGGGAAAGCCAGAGAAAAAAGAAGCGAAGCAGGAAAGCAGCGGTGACCGCGGCGCTCGGAGAACGAAACAGCAAAGCGAACGAAAAGCGGGGGCGGCGCAATGGCATAAGAGCAGCGTCTTCCAACCTTGGCCCTCCAAGAAATCAAGTTAACTTTTGTTGGCGCACGGCGTCAATGAACGCCGCGCAGTTTGCGAGAGATCTTGCTTAAAGGAATAACTTGCTTGTGAATTGGGAGGAATCAATTGCGCAGCAGGAGTGGAGAGAAAAAGATTCGCACGGTGAAGGCACGGAAGAAGCGGCCAGAAAGTCGGTGTGATTAGTGCCGGGGAGGCCAGCAAAATCGCCCGCCGCCGGTCTCTCGATGGGCCAGTAGAGCTGTTCAAGAGGAGTTGGCTGCGCAGCGGAGAATGACGGTTTGCGGCATGTGGAGGTGACACAAAGTGTCAGTTTTTGGAGGGGGAGCGGCTGAAGTCTGGCAAAATCTCACGAACCCGCCTCGGGTAGAAGCTCTAAGTTATTAAGAGTCAATGGGTTGCAAATATTATAGTACTCTTATACCCACTCTCCTAGCATTGGCACCCCCCTTGCACATCTCAGGGCGTGCTCTGGCACGATAAATTCTCTCAAGGAGACTTCATGAAGAAGCAAAAGGGTTTCAGTCTTATCGAACTACTGATCGTCGTGGCGATCATTCTGATCATCGCGGCTATCGCAATTCCGAACCTCATGCGCTCGAAGATGGCGGCGAACGAGGCTTCGGCGGTCGCCTCCCTGCGTACCATTAACACGGGCGAAGTGACCTATAACAATACGTATCCTGGCACGTTCGCGTCCCTGACTTCGTTGGGCCCGAACGCGGTCCCCTGCGTTACCCCGAGTGTGGCTGGCGCTTGCTTGATCGACAACCTGCTGTCGCACGCGACGACTGCGGCCACGGCAAAGAGCGGTTACATCTTCTGGGCTACGCCGGGCGCTGTGGGCAGCGGTCTCTATACTTCCGAGGCAGAACCGGCCACCGTGGGTCAAACCGGCACACGTGGATTCTGCTCCGACCAGAACCTGGTTCTCTTCTACGTTAACCCTGGCACTGGTGCAATTGGTGGATGCACGGTAGCGAATACGCCTCTCTAATAATCCTCCGGCGGGTTAGAAACCCGCAGGAATCATACGGAGCAGGATTTCAATCCTGCTCCGTTTTTTTTGACTTGATCTGCGCCGCCCGATGAGGAAATTACAGTGGTCAGTTAGTTTGCCAAGTTCTGTCCGTGGGATGACAATTTTGGTCACAGAGACACCGATTTAGGCGGGTGGGTCGTGCCGCTAACTCCTAATTGACGGAAACAGTGGAGTTAACTTGAGCGGTGGATGTGGCAAGTTGCTTGCTCTATTTACAGGTGTCTCTCTTTTTGTATACTCAGGGGAGTGCGTGATTGGAGACCAGGTGCCATGAAGCGCAAGCAAACAGGGTTTTCGCTAATTGAGCTGCTGATTGTAGTGGCAATCATTCTGATCCTTGCGGCCATCGCGATCCCGAACCTCATCCTGTCCAGGATGACGGCAAATGAAGCTTCCGCGGTGCAAACCCTGCGCGATATCAACACAGCAGAGTCCGTATATGGCGTCCAGTTCGGCATAGGTTTTTCGCCAGACTTGCCGTCCTTGGGCGGCACCAGCGGAATCCCCACTCCCAGCAACGCTCTTTTGATACCCGACCCCGTCGCACAAGCGCCAAATACGAAAGACGGATTCGTCTTTTCCTATGTGGTCACGGGGAACAACGGTCCGAACGGAACACCATCGAACTACACCGTCAATGCGAATCCCATTACTCCTGGGAGCACGGGACGCCGGTGGTTCTACACCGATGAGACCTTTGTGATTCACTATAATACGACTGGCCCGGCGACTGCGAATGATCCTTCCATTTGATTGCGTGGAGCGGGGCTGCTATACATGGACGGGTGATCTTCCGCTTCCTCCAAGTTGAGCGCTTTGCCCTCCTTCTGACAGCAATAAGCTGGATGTTCGCTGTAATCCTGGTTCTTTTCTTGCCTGGCTGGGTTTCTCCAAAAGCTGAAATCCTCTGCGGTGCCGAACCACGTGACGCCGTGCTGGTGCAATTTGAGGCGCGTTACCGGGGAGCCAGGTCGCTCTCCGCGACGTTCCTGCAGGAATACTCGGAGAACGGCAAGGTGACCCGGAAGGAGGCAGGCAAGTCCTACTTCCTGCACCCCGGCAAAATGCGCTGGGAGTATGAGGCTCCGGAGAAGAACACATTTCTGGCGGACGGGAAATACGTGTGGTTCATCACGCCGGCAGACCACACGGCCACGCGCATGCCGGCGAAGAAGAGCGACGATTGGCGGACGCCGCTGGCGTTTCTGACCGACGGCATCAAGCTGTCGCGGATTTGCCTGCAAGTGGAATGGGCGGCGGATGTCTCGCCGAGGCAGGCCGGGTACAAGGTGTATCGCTGCGAGCTGCGTGGGGCGGGAGATGCCGACTCCCTTCGCGAAAGCGTGGCCAAACCGGGCGGCGCCGCAAAGGCACATGCCGCCAAAGGAGCAGGATCCGTGCTCTTCGAACTTTCGCCGCAGGGCGAGCTGAGCCGCATCCTGATGGATGAAGGGGCCGGCATCCAGGTGGAATTCACGTTCAAGGATTGGCAGTGGAATCCTGTTTTGCCGAAAATGCTCTTTCAATTTGAGGTGCAACCCGGCATGGTGATCGTGGATGGCCCGCTACCCGATTCGCCGGGTCTGCGTCAGTAAGAAGTGGAGGGCCTTTCGCTCCCGGGCGGCCGCTTGTACATGACGTAACCGCTCTACTCAGACCCTTTATGGGGTACTCTCCGAATGAGGTAAACTTAAGGCCTATGGGGGAATTCGTCTGCCGCGTTGCCGATGCCAATGGGCGGGTCTTCTCGCACATTGAAGCTGCCGGCACGCTTGAGGAAGCGCGCCAGAAGCTGGCCGAACGTGGCCTGTTCGTCTACTCGGTGCAATCCCGCAGCAGCTTGGTTAGCGGGATGCTGGGAGTGCGCAAGGAACGCAAGATCGGCGGCAACGATTTCCTGATCCTCAACCAGCAATTCAACACCCTGATTAAAGCGGGCCTGCCCATCCTGCGCGCTCTGGATCTGCTGGCGACCCGGGCGACCGCTCCCAAGTTGCGGCCCGTCCTGACGCAGATCCGCGACCGTGTTCGGGAAGGGAAGTCGCTCTCGGAGGCCGTGGACGAGGCGGGCGTATTCTCCAAGATGTATTCCACCGCCATCCTCGCAGGTGAAAAGAGCGGCAACCTTTCGGGGGTACTTGACCACTACATCGCGTACCAGCGCGTCAGCACGGGAGTGAAGAAAAAGATCCTGGCGACACTGGTGTACCCGACGCTGTTGGTGACGGTGGCGACGATTATCGTGACCTACCTGGTGACCGGCGTGATTCCGAAGTTTGCGCTGTTGTACCGCGATTTGGGGGTGCAACTGCCGGGCCCCACCAAATTCCTGGTAACCGTGACGGTGGACTACCGCCTCTACATTCTGGGATTGATTGCAGCGGTGTTCCTGACGTTGCTGGGCGTCTTTTTCTGGTCGCGCAGTGAAGAAGGCGGGGTGGCCTTCGACCGCATGAAGTTCCGCATACCCGTGTTGGGCGAAACGTTGCTGAAATTCCAGGTGGCGCAGTTTTGCCGCACACTGGCCACGCTGCTGACCGGCGGTACGCCGCTGGTCAGCGCGCTGCAAACGGCCGGCGAATCCATTACCAGCAGGCTGTTGCAGGGCACCGTGGGGCGCGCGACGCAAATGGTGCGCGAAGGCGAATCCCTCCACGGAGCGCTCTCTGCCAGCAGAGTGATGCCGGAGCTGGCACTGGATATGATCGAAGTGGGCGAGTCCAGCGGTGCGCTGGCGCCGATGCTCAACAGCGTGGCGGAATTCTATGAGGAAGAAGTGAGCCTGCGGCTGGGCGCCATGGTGGCGGTAATTGAGCCCGTTATTCTTATCTTCATGGGGCTTCTGGTAGCCTTTATTCTGATTTCCCTGTATTTGCCGATTTTCTCGTTCTCCATCGCGGGAGCGGGAAAGTAAGGACCGCAATCTTTTATGGCCACAACACCTGACTCCAATCTTCACGATCCGGCCCTGGCGGGAGGCGCGGCGGACGCGGCTCAGGAGCGCGAACAGGCGCGGCGCCTGGCGGACCGTTACCGCTGTGGCTTTATCGACCTGACGGAACAGCGCATTGATCCGGAACTCTTCCGCACTATTCCCGCGGACCTGATGTTCCGCTACAACTTTGTGCCCCTGGTGACGCACAACAACACATTGGTGATTGCCGTCGCCGATCCGGGCATGGTGATCCTCAGCGATGAACTGCCGCTGCTCCTTGGGAAGAAGCTGGCTTATAAGGTCGCCACTCCCCGCCAGATCGGCGACTTGCTGAAACGCACGGAGCAATCGCAGCGCGTGCTGGAACAAGCTACCGAAGCCTTTACGCTGCAAGTCTCCAAGGACGAAGAAGAGAGCGAAGAGACCATTTCCGGCGACCGCCTGACGCGCGATTCCACGGTGAGCCCGGTGGTGCGGCTCGTCGAAACGATCATCTTCACGGCCCTGGAACGCCGGGCGAGTGACATCCACATCGAAGCGCGTGACGCCGAAGTGGCCGTGAAGTACCGCATTGACGGCGTGCTGCAGCACGCCATGCAGCCCATCGCCAAGGAATGGCACTCCACCGTCATCTCGCGCATCAAGGTGCTCAGCGACCTGGACATCGCCGAGCGCCGCGTGCCCCAGGACGGCCGTTTCCGCGTGAAGTACAAGGGGCGCTACATTGACCTGCGTGTTTCCATCATGCCCGCCAGCCACGGGGAAGACGCCGTGCTCCGCGTGCTGGACAAAGAAACGCTTTCTGAAAAATTCCAGAAGCTGAGCCTGGACGTCGTCGGTTTTTCCAGCGATGAGACGCGGCGTTTCCGGCGCTACATCCACGAGCCCTATGGCATGGTGCTGGTGACCGGCCCGACGGGTTCCGGCAAAACCACCACGCTGTATGCGGCCATCAACGAGATCAAAACGGACGAGGACAAGATCGTCACCATCGAGGACCCTGTCGAATACCAGTTGCGCGGCATCACGCAGATTCCCGTGAACGAAAAGAAGGGCTTGACGTTTGCCCGCGGCCTGCGCTCCATACTGCGCCACGACCCGGACAAGAT
>DLMH01000014.1:42903-180738 GCA_002478115.1 Candidatus Acidiferrum typicum
GGCGAAATCCGCGACCAGGAAACGGCGCAAATCGCCATTCAATCCGCGCTGACCGGGCACCTCGTCTTCACCACGGTGCACGCCAACAACGTCACGGACGTCATCGGGCGTTTCATCAACATGGGCGTCGAGCCGTACAACTTCGTTTCCGCTCTGAATTGCATCCTGGCGCAACGCCTGGTGCGCGTGATTTGCGAGAATTGCAAGCAGCCCAAGCAGCACTCCGCGGACGAACTGCGGGAGTCGGGACTCGATCCTGCCGCCACTGCGGGTTTCCTGTTTGCGGAAGGGCCGGGATGCCTGGAATGCTCCGGCACCGGGTACCACGGGCGTACCGCGATTTGCGAATTGCTGGACTTGAGCGACCATATCCGGGAAATGATCGTGGACCGGCGGCCAACCAGCGAGATCAAGCGGGCGGCCATCGCAGAGGGTATGATTACGCTGCGCGAGAGCGGCATGGCGAAAGTGCGGGACGGGATTACCACGCTGCGCGAGATCAATAAGGTGACCTTCGTTGAGTAGCACCAACGCATACCAGGAAGGCATTTTCCAAAGCAATCTGGTGCGGCACATTTCGCGCTGGATGGAGGCGATTCCGCATCCGCCGCTGGCCGTGGAGATTTCGCCGGGGCGAGTGGCGGGGGCGCGCTTCACGCACCGTGGTTCGCTGGACGGATTTTCCGTGGAAAGCCTGCCGCTAGGTGCGATCACCCCCTCGGCGGTCGAGACCAATCTCACCAACGCGGCGGCGGTGAAATCGGCGGTGACCAACGTGTGCCTGCGGCTGGGCGCCAAGGACGAGGACGTGGCGCTCCTGCTGCCCGATCCGGTGATCCGTGTATTCGTCCAGCACTTCGAGGATTTCCCGCGCTCGGCAGAGGAAGCCCTTCCGATGCTGCGCTGGAAGCTAAGAAAAAGCGTGCCGTTTGAAGTCGACGAAACCCTGCTGTCCTACATGCGCCAGGCCCCCCGCGCGGACGGTGTGGACGCCGTGACGGCCATTGCCAGGCTGCGCATTGTCAGGGAATACGAAGCGCTGCTGGAGTCCGCCACGCTGCGGCCCGGCGTGGTGCTCAGCTCGACCCTGGCGGCGATTGCGCTGCTCCATGACCAGCGGCCCACCCTGCTGGCGCGCATTTCGGGAACTTCGCTGACCACCGCGATTGTGCGCGAAGGCGTGCTGGCAGGGTATCGCTGCACGGAACTTCCCACGCATGCGGGCGAGGTCACGCCTCAAATGCTGCTGGAAGAAATCTTCCCGCTGGCCGCTTATTATCAGGACACCTGGCAGGAAGACATCCAGGCGGTGCGCGTGGCGGGACTCGGCCACCGCTTGCCGGAGTTTGTGCATCCGCTCGAAGTAGAATTCAAGTGCGAGGTGCGTTCGCTCCTGAGCGCGGCGATTTCGGAGGGCCGGCTGGAAGGCGAAGCCAGGTCGCTGGCCGACAAGGAACTCGAGGGGCTGGTTGGCTGGATGTTGTACCGGAGCTGAGGGAGAATAGGCGCAAAGGATTATGTACGTACGACTGAATCTGGCAACGAAGCCGCTGGTCAGCCACCGCCCGTTCCTGGCGGGAACAGCGATTGCCGCGCTCATTGGCGGCATTTTGTTTGCTCTTCTTGGTTGGCGCTTCTATACGCTGCGCCAGGCGGACGCGGATCTGCGCGCCCGCACGGAGAAAGTGCAAAATGAGATGTCGCGGATCTACGCCCAGAAACAGCAACTGGACGGTTTCTTTTCTCACCCGGAGACCGTGGGGCTGCAGGGCCGCGCCAAATTCACCGCCGAGGTGATGGAAGGCAGCAGCTTTAACTGGACGCAGCTGTTCATGGACCTGGAACACACGCTGCCCGCGGGCGTGCACGTCTTGCGGATCGAGCCGAAGCTGGATAAGGGCGGCGCCGAAGTCTCATTTGCGATTGGCGCGGCGAATGAGGATGCCAAACTTAAGCTACTGAAGGCGTTTGAAGACTCCAAGAGTTTTTCAGGACTGAAACTTACGGACGAGCACACCGGCACGCCGTCGCAGCCGGGCGGCGACCCACTGACCGTGGAGTTTACTGCGGTGTACTCAGCGATCTGAACATGCGCAACTTCTACCTCAAGAAGCGGATCATCCTGGCATCCCTCGGCCTGTTGCTGGTGGCGGATGCCGCGCTCGCCTATTTCAACCTGAAGATGAATACCGCGCGGGAAACGCCCCAGCAGGTACTGGCTGCTGAAACGCGGCAACTGAAGCTGCTGAAAGCGGACGTGGAACGCGCCGCCGCGATTCAGAAAAACATTCCCGAGGTTTTGAAGAAGTTTGACGCCTTTGAAGCGGACTTGCCCCCCGCAAGCAAGGGTTACTCCGTGATTTCGGAGGAACTGAACGGTTTCGCGCGCGACACCCACCTGCTCATCGGCGATCTGAGGTTTCGCGAAAAGGAGTTGAAGGAGCACAATCTCGACGAGGTTGAAATCGAAGCGACGGTGGCCGGCGATTACAACGGCATCGTGCGTTTCGTGAACCATCTGCAGCGCTCCAAGAACGTCTATATCGTCGATTCGCTGCAATTGGAATCGGATCCTTCGGGGCAGGGACCTGCAAACCCTTTGCGGATCAGCCTGCATCTGCGCACGTATTTTCGGAAGGTTTGATGGCACTGACGAAACAACGGAAACAGCTCCTGTTGCTCGCGGCGCTGGTGGCGCTCGCGGCGCTGGTCTGGTATGCCTATTTCGGCCGCACGCAGGGCGCGCCGGGGGGTGTAGCGTTCCGCGCGGACAGCTATACGCCGATCAACGCTCAGGATTTCAGCATCATCTTCAAGCAGCGCGGCAATGCGCAGAAGACGGAGTACAAGCCTTCGGGCCGTAATCCCTTCGTCGCTTCGGCGCTGCCCATGGTGGCACCGGTGACAGCGCCAAAACCTGCGGGGAAACCACGCTGGCCTGATTACACAGTGCAGCCAGAGGTGATCGTGCCGCCGCAATTGCCTTGGAAGTTTTTCGGTTACGGCAATCTGCCCACCAGCGGAGCGCGCGAGGCATTCCTGCTGGAAGGCGAGGATGTCCACATCGTGGGCGAGGGCGAGGTCGTCCTGAATCATATCCGCATCGTGCATATCGGGAATGAAAAGATCGAGTACGAGGACACCAATACGGGCGCGCGCAATTCCAACCAACTCGAAGTCGTTCCAGGGCCATCCGCATGAGGAAACCGCCCACAGGACGCGCGCGAAGCCTCGGCCAGCGGGGTTACGCCCTGCTCCTGGTGATGTTTTTCCTGGCGCTGCTGGTGCTCACGACCATAACGGTTGCCCCCAATGTGCTGACCGACGGGCGGCGGGAAAAAGAAAAGGAAATGGTGTGGCGCGGCAACCAGTATGTCCGCGGAATTAAGCGTTTCTACATGAAGACGCACCGCTTCCCTACGGAAATCGATGACCTGGTCAAGCCGAAGACCGGCATTCGCTTCATGCGCCAGGCCTATAAGGATCCCATGAACGACGTGGACGGGTCGTGGCGTCTGATTTATGTGGGACCCAATGGCCAACTCATCGGGAGCTTGAAGACCCAGGTCCCCGGCGCACCCGGAATGTCCGCTTCGGGATTCGGCGCTTCACCTAGCTCATCGAATTCAGGAAGTTCGTCCTTCGGAGGCTCTTCCTTCGGACAATCCTCGTTTGGCGGTTCGTCTTTCGGCGGAGCTTCGTCGGGCGGCACTGCATTTGGAGGGTCATCGTTCGGAAGTGGAAATACATCCAATTCGACCATGGGCTCCAGCGGATTCGGGAATAGTACGCCGAATCAAATCGGCCAGCCGGACGCGAACGCCAACGGCGAAAATCCCGCAGGGATGGACTCCATGTCCACCCCGCAGGCCATCGCCCCCGCCGAAACGCCCACCATCATCGGGGGCAACATCATCGGCGTGGGCAGCAAGGTCAACAAGAAATCGTTTCTGGTGTACGACAAGGCGAAGAACTACCGCGAATTTGAATTCATCTGGGATCCCTCGAAAGATATGGCTGGCGGCGTGGGTGGTTCGATGCAAACCGGCCCCGGACTGGGAACGCCGGTTGGTGCGCCGAACCAGACCTCGCCGTTCTCCTCGGGCTTTGGTCAGAATCAAAATCCAAACCAAAATCCTTCGTCGAACTCGCCAGTAGGTCCCACGGGTGGCCCGCCCCTGCAGGCACCGCCTCCGAATCAGAACTAATCCTGAAGCCCGCAGCGCGCTTTTCTCTCATCATCCAACTCCCAGGATTTGTCATTCCGACCGCAGGAACGGCGCTTTCTTGCCCTGCTTGCCCTGAGCCTCGAAGGGTGGCCGTCCCGGAGCGGCGGCCCTCTGCTCCATCGCACGCTTTTTGTGCGATGAATCCCTCTGCAACTTCGGATTTCAGGCTAATTTGGAGTGCGGCGGCTCGCCGCCGCTTTTACAGCTGCAAGCGTGCCGACAAACTGTGATCCTGATATCAGAAGTTGATCAACCTGAATTTCTCACGAGAGATCGTTTTGCCCGCTACTCAGGCGCAGCAGCACGCTGTCTTCCTGAGGCGATCCGATGAGGATCGCCGAAAGATCTCAATCAAAATTGTGCATGGCGTGTAAGTTAAGATCCTTCGGGACGCAAACGGCGCGTCTCTCGGGATGACAGTACGGTGCGCGGTTTAGACAACGGGCGAAATTGCGTCTCGGCAGAGTGTCCGCACAGTTCAGCAGAGGAATGTCCTTTGGATGTTTGGGATGAAGCGAGGCGAGAGTTACTTCCCAGCGGGCAGGCCTTCCACTTTGGCCGCGGATGGCGGCTTGTTCTGCGCGGCGCCAGACTTGAAATGCGCGTAGCTGCGCGAAATCCTCTGCACGTACTTCACCGTCTCGGGATAAGGCGGCACGCGCCGCCCGTACTGCTCCACTTTTTCCGGCCCCGCATTATAGGCGGCGAGCGCCAGCGTCAAGTCGTTGTTATACCGCGCCAGCATGTCCTTCAAGTAACGCGTGCCGGCCTCGATGTTTTCGCGCGGATCAAAAACATTGCGCACTCCCAATTGCGCGGCCGTTTGCGGCAGCAACTGCATAAGCCCGCGCGCATTTTTGGGCGAAACCGCTTTGGGATTGAAATTCGATTCGATGGCGATGACGCAATGGATCAGGTCGGCGTCCACGCCATTACGCTCGGCCGCCGCGCGAATGATGTCGTGGAAGGGCGTGTTGGGGCTCAGCGGCTCGGGCAGGGGCTCGAAGACTTCTTCCG
Organism: Candidatus Acidiferrum typicum; assembly: GCA_002478115.1. Lineage (GTDB taxonomy): Bacteria > Acidobacteriota > Terriglobia > Acidiferrales > UBA7541 > Acidiferrum > Acidiferrum typicum. The sequence continues at coordinate 48,150 of DLMH01000014.1, forward strand.
GCTCGATGCCCACCACATCGCTGGCGGGGACTTCGGCGACGCCGCCATTCATCCGTAGGCGGTACTTGTCGCCCAACAACTCGTAGCCGGTGACGTTCAGGCGGGCGCCGCTGCGCAGCACCACGTAGTCCGCGCGGACAGTCGCAGCCCCGGCGGTAAGCCCGCACATCGCCACCATGGCGCATAGGGTGACTCTTAGACGCACTCCGGGGCCTCCCGCAGGGCGAAGTGGGCGATGGCTGCCGCCACACCGTCCTCGTCGTTGGAACGCGTTACATGCCAGCCGCGGGCTTTCAATTCCGGCACCCCATTCTCCATCACCACGGGGATACCCGCAAAGGATAGCATTTCCAGGTCGTTATGGTTATCCCCAATGGCCAGGATATCCGCCGCGGAATAGCCGCGGAGGCCTGCCCATTCGGCCAGGGCGGCGCCCTTGGAAACCGCGGGGTGGATGACGTCAATCATGGCGAAATCCTTATCCTCATAGACGGTCACGGCCAGGGAAAAGTCTTTCGCGAAGGGCACATTGCGAAGCGTCTGCTCGACCTGACGCATGGGCGCAACCGGGCCGGTAAACATTACCTGGATAGGGTCCTCGTTGAGGCAGGCTTCCAGCGGCTGCGATTCGCCCAGGAATTCGCGGTTGCGCTTGTAGTAGCCGCCGCGCGTGGGATCCTCCCAATCGATTTTCTCCAGCAGCATCTGGTTGGCCTCGGGGCGATCAAAAACCACGGCGGTGCCCTCGCGCCAAGCCTCGGTGGATTGCAGCACACGCCGCGCCGTGGCCTGCGGCAGCAGATGGCGCACGTGCGTGTGGCCCTCCTTGGAGCGGACCATCGCGCCGTTATTGACGATCATCGTCAGCGGCGAGGGAATCTGCTGGGCCACGGGCAGGGCGAAATCGTAGCGGCGGCCAGTCACCAGGGCGACTTCGATGCCGCGGCGCGTGGCTTCGGCGATGGCTTCGCGGTTTGCGGGGGAAACTTCCCAGCGGCTGTTGAGCAGCGTGCCATCAATATCCAGAGCGATCAGTCGAACTGCCATGACACCAGTGTACCGGATGCGGCAGGAGAATGAAGTAACAGGAGCACGAAGAAGTCACGAGGGAAGGGCCACTTTGGATTGTGCCGGCAGATCTTCCCGCTCATCGCCAGGCCGACTGCAAATTCCAGACCTCCAGCTTCACGATGCGCGCTTCTCCGTTTTTGGAGTAAAGCTCAATGTCTTGACTGTCGCGGGAAGGGAAGAGAGCGTCGGAAATCACGGTTGAGCCGTCGTTGACGAAAACTTCCACGGAGGAGCGGTCCACGAAGATGTGCAGCTTCACCCGCTTGCCACCCGCCGGGAGCAGTGGCCCCGCATGACGGCCCGGAAACTTTTCGTCGAATGCGATATTTCCGGAGCGAGTCCGGTCTACGAACAATTCCTGCTTGACCCAATCCACGCCGATCGTGGTGGCTTCGTCCTTGCCCTTGCGCACGCGAATCCCCGCTTCCGCGGAATTGCCACTATCCAGTTCGGCGATGATCTCCAGCGCGTCTCCGCGAACGCGCTTGGCCAGCAAAGCGCCGTTGGCTGCTGCGATGTCCTGCTCGCCCAAACTCACGTGGTCTTGGCGAAGAGTCTCCAACTCCTTCGCAGGGCTCTGCACCAGGCGGATTCCTTCGGGGAATTGTTTCAAGCTGAGCGCGCGCGGGATGGATTGCACCCCGCGCCACGGGAACGTGGGGACCTTGCCGGCGTACTCCCAATTCAAGAGCCAGCCGAGCCAGATGCGCCGTCCATCCGTCGCAAGTATGTTTGAGAAAGATGTGGAAGCGTAGAAGTCCTTCCCATAATCCGCCCAGAGGACTTGCTCCGCAGGATTCGCGTTGACAAACGTTGCACCGTCGAACTGCCCGACAAAATACTGATCGCCAGATCCGCCCGCGAGGCCGCCGGGATTCAGATTTATGCTGAGCACCCAGCGGGTTTGCCCGCCTTCCCCTTCCACCGGGAGTGGAAACAGGTCCGGACACTCCCAAACACCAGCGGTCCCACCCGCGGGGCCAAAGTCGCTCAAGGTGCTCCAGTGCTTCAGGTCCGTCGAGCCAAAGAAGCGCACCTTGTGCAGCGTCGGCAGCGCCGCAACCATCACCCACTTGTGGCTGGGCTCATGCCAGAACACTTTAGGGTCGCGGAAATCCTGCATGTGCAGGTCGAGCACGGGATTGCCCGAATACTTCGTCCAAGTGCGGCCCCGATCGTTGCTATAGGCGAGGTTTTGCGTTTGCAGCTTTTCGGTGTGGCCGGTGTAAATCGCGACCAGACACGAGGGCTCGGCTACGCTCACCTCCTTACAGAAGCCGCTGGAGTTGTGCCAGTCCACCACCGTGCTGCCCGAAAAAATCATGATCCCGTTCTCTTCGGGAATCGCCACCGGCAGGTGCTGCCAGTGAACCAAGTCACGGCTAACGGCGTGGCCCCAGCTCATGTGTCCCCACACGTTGCCGAAGGGGTTGTATTGGAAGAACAGGTGGTATTCGTCCTTGTAGTAGATAGGGCCGTTGGGATCGTTCATCCAGTTTTTGGCGGGAGTGAAGTGGTATTGCGGGCGATACGTCTCGTCATAAAGCGCATCGGACTTCGTGCTTTGTGCAAGAATGCTCGTACCAAACAAGAGCCAGGCGATCACGGCGATACTGAAAATCCTGTTACGCGGCCATTCCATACGAGAGTCCCTTCGATCCATTGCGAACTCCATTATGAACTCACCACAGCGGCGAGCAAACACCCACGACTCTCGCTCCCTCTTTGGGAGGCCGGGGCTTCAGCCCCGGCGTAAAGCCGAAAGAACGAATGGGCTTTAGCCCCTGAAGAAAGGCCCATGCTAGACTGCCGTGCATGGCGACTCACCGGCTCTATTACGACGATTCCTATGTGCAGAATTTCGAGGCGCAGGTGCGGGCCTGCGTGCCTGCGGAGCCGATGGCCACCGATTCCGGCACGCGGGCGGCTTGGGAAGTGCTGTTGGACCAGACGGCGTTCTATCCATCCTCGGGAGGCCAGCCAAACGATCTGGGCAAGCTCGGCGAAGCCAACATTCTGGATGTGCGCGACGATGGCGAAGAAGTGCTTCATATTGTGGACCGCGAACTCGCTCCCGGTCCGGTGCAAGGTTGCTTGCTGTGGCCGCGCCGCTTCGACCACATGCAGCAGCATACCGGGCAGCACCTGCTCTCGGCGATGTTTCAAGAGCGCTTTGGCTTGCCCACCGTGTCGTTTCACTTGGGGGGCGATCTGTGCACGATTGATTTGCGCGGGCCGGAGCCGTCCGCGGACGCCTTGCTGGGCGCGCAGCGGGCGGCAAACCAGATTATTTTCGAGGACCGGCGCGTCACGGTGCGTTACGGCACTGCGGACCAACTTGCCCGTCTTGGCGTGCGAAAGGAAGTGGAGCGCGAGGGCATTCTGCGTGCCATCGAAATCGAGGATGCGGACCTGCAGCCCTGCGGCGGCACACACGTGAAGGCCACCGGGCAGATCGGCATGCTGCTGGTTCGGCGTTGCACCAAGGTGCGCCAGGACTTTCGCGTGGAGTTTGCCTGCGGCAGCCGCGCGGAGCGATTGGCCACTGCGGAGTTCGCGTTGCTGCGCGCGCTGGGCGACCGGCTGAGCTGCGCGCCGGAGGAGTCGCTGGCGGCGGTCGAAAAGGCGTTCGCCGAACGCGATGCGAACTTCAAAGCGCTGCGCGGGGCGTTGCAGCAATTGGCCGAAGCGCGCGCGGAATTGCTGGCCGGTTCGGCGGCGGGCGAGGGCGGCCTGCGCGTCGTGGCTGAAGTACTGCGCGACGTTCATACGGAGTTGTTGCTGCCGCTGGCCACCGAACTCGCCAAGAAGGAACACACCGTCGCACTGCTCGCGCTGGAGGTATCCGGGCAACTCGTTTTCGCACAACATCCCTCGGCAGGGAAGGACCTCGCCGCGCTGCTCAAGCAGGTGTTCGCCACATTCCCCGGCAAGGGCGGTGGCACGCACGATTTTGTCCGCGCCAAACTGAGCGAGCCAAGCTCCTCCGCCTCGGCGATAGCCCTCGCCCGAAAGCTGCTCCTCGGCTAGCCTGTAATCAAAGCCAAAGCCCCCACGTGCCTCAACCGGGTCGGCGTAAACGCCACCGGTACCTTCTGCTAAAGGCGTGTATACTTCCCGATATGGAAAAGATAAGGATCGAGCAGCACAGTATCGTGGGGTTCCTGTGGTTCGGAGCATGGCTCTTCAGCATAGGATTTCTGCACTTGACCTTCTGGAAGGGTGTCCTCGCGATTCTGTTGTGGCCGTATTTTCTTGGCGCGCAGTTCAGTTCACTGTTGCGCTAAGAATCCAGGGTTGCCGTGCCTTGACTCCCTGGTCCACAGCTTGGCTGGCCTATCTCGGCGCCGCGCTTTCTGCCCTATCCATTCCTGCCATGTACGGAAGCACTCGCGACAGCAACGGGTTCGACAGTGCTGCCCGACGGGGCCCACATTCGTTGCCAACTTCCCACTGATCCTCTGGATCTTGATGGCCGGCATCTTCATGATCCGGAAACCCGACGCCATCGTTCCGGCGCCGATCCTCCTGACTCCGGTCACGGGAGAGTAGGACGAAGCGCGTGGCCTTGCGATGCCATTCAGAGCAGCGATTAGTGAACCGTGATCGTGGTGGAAGCGGTGGTTTGGCCGAAGGCGTTGGTGGCGTAGAGGGTGTAGGTGGTGGTGGCGCTGGGGGAGACAGAGACGGAGGTGCCGCGGGTGGCGCCAACTCCTGGGGAGACGATGACGTAGGAGGCGCCGGTGACTTGCCAGGAGAGGGTAACGGGCGTGCCGGCAGAAACGGAATTAGCGCTGGCGATGAATTGCGTGATTTGCGGGGCGGGGCCGGAAGGCACGTTCGCGCTGGTGTAGAGCGGCGAAATCTGGATCACATCGAAATCGGAGGCGGTGACGTTGCCGAGATTGTGCAGGTCGTCGTTGTCCCAGCGATCGTCGGGAGTGCCGCTGATGTACATGGAGGAGCCATTGTCCGCCATGATGAGGCCGTATTTTTTCATGGCGTTGAGGATGACCTGATTCGTGGCGGAGAAGCTGGAGACGTTGAAGCTGGCCTTCAGGCGAAGACGCGCGCCCATGGGAAGCGCGTTGGCATTGCTAGTGGTGGAAGCCCAGTGCGAAGCGGGAGGAGTGAAGCCCGCGCTGGAATTCTGCAAGGTGAAACGGATGGCGTGGTTGATGGCCCCGGCGGCGACTTCGTCGTAGCGCACGAGACCCGGGAAGATGGGCAGGCCGGCGGCGTCGGCGCTGGTCCAGGTGTAGGGGCGCTGCTCGTCGGCGAGAAGATCCCAGACGGCGCCGGAGCCCGCGTCCCAGGAAGCGGTCTGCGGGTAGGAGCTGTAGAGTTCGTAGAGGAAGCAACTGGAATTGTCGAGCACGAGGACATGGCGATCGCCAGTGCCGGGATTGGGGTAGCCCTCGATGGGCGCAGTGAGTGGAATTGGCATGGGGCCGGCATCGCTCTCGCTGCCGTAGGCGGTGTAGGTGATGGGGATGAGGGATTGCGAGGAATCCACAACGGTGTAGGGGATGCCCATGTAGGAACCGTCGTATTCGCCGGAACCGAAGTCGGGATGGAGGCCGACGGAAGAGCCGATGTAGCTGATGTAGTTGGCGGAGTTGGAGTCCACGGTAGCGCCGGAGATGTCTTTGTTCCAGAGATTGTCGCTGGGGAATGGCAGGAAGCCGTTGAGGCTGGCGCCCTGGCCCACGGACATTTGGGAGCAGTTGGAAGCTTGCTGTGAGCCATTCACGGTGAAATTTTGGGCTGACGAGGAACTGCTGCCGGGATCGGGATTCTCCACGGTGACGGCGAATGAGCCGGCTGAAGTCGCGTTGCCCGTGGCAGTGAGTTGTGTGCTGGACACGATGGTGGTGGGGAGCGCGGTGGTGCCGAACATAACCTGCGCGCCGGAGACGAAGCTCGAGCCGGTGACGGTCAGCGTGAAATTGCCGAGGTTGGTGGAGGCGGGGGAGATGCCGGTGAGCACCGGTGTGGGATTGAGGAGCGTGACGGCGCTGGTGCCATTTTTCGAGGAATCGGCGGAACTGACGGCCTTGACCGTGACGGAATTGGGATTGGGAAGAGTGGCGGGCGCGGTGTATTTGCCGGAGGTATCGATGATGCCGAGAAAGGCAGAGCCACCCGCGGTGTCGTTGACATACCAGGTGACCGCAGTGTTTTGCGTGCCCGTGACAGCAGCGGAAAAGGTAGCGGAAGCGCCGGCGCGTACGCTCGTGCTCGATGGGGAGACGGTGACCGCGATTGTTGCGGGTGGAGTAGGTTGTTGGGAGCCGGAGGAGGACGATCCGCCTCCGCAACCGGCGACGAGGAAGGGCGTCAGGAGAAGGGCGAGGAACCCCGGGAACCTGCGAATCGTGACACACATAGCTGATTGAGTTTGGCGCGCAGATGGCGGGCGGGACAACTGGACGAAAGGTCAGAAAAAGGACAAGCTCCGGTTACATAAACGGATGTATGTTAACGGTGTACTTGAAGGATTTGGCAAAGGCTGCTATACGGGCAGTGTGAAGGTTCGTCTTCAAGGAAAAACGGGATGCGAAATCATCTTGCTGTGTTTGTGTCTGGGATGTTGGTGTGGGCAAGTATTCTGCCCCAAAGTGTGATTGCGGGTTGGCGGCAGGCAGCCACGGGACCAGCTTCGAGTGCACAAACGAAGCCAGCGACAGGTAATGCGGCGCAGCAGGCGGGCAGCGTAAAGCCCATTGCTGCGTGCGAGTTTTGCCTGCCAGATGGCACAAAGGTGCCACTGGCGCTGGGGCGCGAGCTGTCTTCGGGAAAGGAGTCCACGGGGAATCGCGTGGACTTTGAAGTGACGGAAGATATCAAAGTGAAGGATGTCGTGGTGATTCCGAAGGGCTCGCTGGCGATGGGAACCGTTGTGGAAGCGCAGGGGCGCAGGCGGCTGGGTCGCGCAGGGAAACTAAATGTGAGGATTGAAGAAGTGCGGCTGGCGGATGGCTCGCGAGCGAGGTTGCGGTCGATGCAGGAGAACACGGGGCGGGGACGTCAGGGATTGATGACTGGGGCGATGATCGCAACCGGCGTGCTGTTCTTTCCCGCAGCGCCAGTGTTTCTGTTTATGCGCGGGAAAGATGTGGTGATCGCTAAAGGTAGCCCCGTTGCCTCGTATATAGATGGCGACACGCAATTGGATGCGGCGAAATTCCAGAGTCCCACTAAGCCGGTTGAGACACCGGTTGCGCCAACTGCGGCGAGCGATTCAAGTGCCGCGCCGGGGACCACCAGCACGCCTCCACCTCAAAGATAGGCTGTTTTTTTTCCTAACCCTGGGAGAGTTTCCTTCATCCAATTTTGGGATGAGCCGCCGTGCATTTGTGCGTGAGAAGGGCGTGCTCGAAGAAAAACTGAGGAGAGGAACGATGGCGAAGAATCTGGTGGCGCAGGTGAGCAAGGCGGGCGGGGAGTTCGAGTTGGTCGAGCGGGAGATGGTGGCGCCGGGGCCGGGCGAGGTGCGCATCAAGGTGCAGGCTTGCGGCATTTGCTTTAGCGACCACCTGGTGAAGGACGGCGCGTGGCCGGGACTGGCGTTTCCACGCGTGCCGGGGCACGAGGTTGCGGGCGTGGTTGATGAAGCGGGCGCGGGCGTGGCGGAATGGAAGAAGGGCGACCGCGTGGGCGTGGGATGGCACGGAGGACATTGCTTCGTGTGTGCTTCGTGCCGGCGCGGGGATTTCGTGACTTGCGAGCGGGAACAGATTACGGGCACGACGCGGGATGGGGGATATCAGCAGTACATGATCGCGCGGCACGAAGCTGTTGCATTGTTGCCCGACGGGATGGAGTGGGCGGAAGCAGGGCCGCTGCTGTGCGCGGGGATCACGACGTTCAACGCGCTGCGGAACAGCGGGGCGCGCGCTGGGGACCTGGTGGCGGTGCAGGGAATCGGGGGGCTAGGGCATCTGGGAATTCAGTATGCGGCGAAGTCCGGCTATCGCGTGGTGGGCATTGGGCGCGGGCCGGAAAACGCGGCCTTGGCGATAAAGCTGGGCGCATTTGCGTACATTGACAGCAAAGCGACCAAGGCGGCGGAAGAGTTGCAGAAGCTCGGCGGGGCGAAAGTGATCCTGACCACCGCGCCGAACGCCAAAGCAATGGCCGAAGTGGTGAACGGGCTGGGCGTGGGAGGGAAGTTGGTGATCGTGGGAGCGCCGTTCGAGCCCATGGAGATTTCGGCGCTTTCGTTGATCATGAAGCGGCGCGCGATCCAGGGGTGGCCCTCGGGGACGGCGATGGATTCGGAAGAAACACTGCGATTCTCGGAATATTCGGGCGTGCGGCCGATGATCGAGAAATATCCGCTTAGCAAGGTGAAGGAAGCGTACGAACGGATGGCGAGCGGCCACGCGGAGTTCCGCGTGGTGCTGACGATGTGAGGAAAGGCACGCAGTTGTCGGTAATCAGTCATCAGTTTTAAGTAAACCGAAATTCGGAGCCGGGGAAGCGCGGGGTGCTTCGCCGGCTTTGCTTTTTGGCGAGAGTGGGATTCACGACGCAGGGGGCCGGAGAAGGGCAGAAGTTTTTTGTTGACAAGAGGGGGCAAGTGGTCCAATATGTCGTTGTACGACATGTCGTATAAGGACCTATGGAAGCGTTGCCCCTTAGCGAGCCCGTATTGTTGATACTTCTAAGCCTGGCGGAGCGGCCGCGTCACGGCTACTCCATCCTTAAGAATGTCGAGGAGATGAGCGGCGGGCGCGTCAGGCTCAGCACCGGCACTCTCTACGGCGCCATCCGCCGTCTGCTCGACGGCAGGTGGATCGAACGTTTCAAGGAAGACGACAGCTCACGAGGCCGGCAAGCCTACCGGCTCACTTCCCAAGGGCGACAGATCCTGCGACAGGAAGTCAGCCGGCTGAAGCAACTCACCCGGGTGGCCAGCCTGTGCATGGCGCCGAAGGAGACGTGAGCGATGCTCTCGCTTTGCCGCTACCTACTGTACCTGTATCCCGCGGCCCACCGGTTCGAATATGGCGAGGAGATGGCGGCCGTGCTGTGTGAAAGGCAGGCGGAGTCGTGGAACTCAGGCGTGGTGGCGAGGTGGGTCTTCTGGGCGCGCGAAATTGCAGGGCTGTTGTGCGGTGCGCTGCAAGAACATGTGCGAGCCATGACGGGTTTATGTCCATGGGCGGTGTTTCCACTAAGGAGGTTTAGCATGCGTTCCGAATTCCGTTTTCCGAAAGCCACTGCATGGCTAATGATGGTCATCCTGGCGGCAGTTGTGATGGCGATTGAGAAGGCTAAGGCAATTCAGGCCTCGCTGCCGGACACGCATCCGTATGTCGGCCCCATTCAGCCCGCGCAGTTCACGTTGATTTCGAGTTTCGTAGTGTTGTTCGTGGGCGGCTGTGTGGTCGGAGCGGTCGGATGGGCGGTCCTTTTTGCGCTGCGCCGCTCCGGAGTGCAGCGGCTATCGAAGCTCCGTCCTTCCGGCGATCGAAGCTCGGGTGGCAGGTTATCCATTTGAGCCTGAAATCCGAAGTCGAAGAAGGATTTCTCCGCTCCGGGACGACAAAAAGCGCCGTCCCTCCGGTCGAAATGACAGATTTTGCGTGGTGGATGATGTGGGAGAAACCAACTTCGGAGAGGTTGCGTCTTCACTGGATAGTCGTTTGAAACAAAACGAGATGCGCTCGCCTGCAATTTGTCAACTTCGGATTTCCGGTTGAGGGATTGTGCCGACAGAAGTCGCTCATCGTTTCTTGTGACGGGTCTTCGCGGCAGGCTTTCGCTTTGGCCGGGCGGCATTTTTCTTGCCTGTCTTGGCGTTCCTCTCGCTTTGCAGCTTCCACGCAGTGTGCAAGGCGCCGGCTAACACATCTTCGCTGGCGGCGGCCAGCCGGACGTGCGTCATTCCCATGCGTCCCCATCCACCCGCGATGGGAAGGAAAACTTCAGGCAATTCCCCGACAAAGGCCGACTGTTGTTCCAAGGTGAGTTTCAGATTGCCGTAGCCCTGGTCTGCGGAGGCGAGGGTGGCAAAAATTCTGCCGCCCACGCGGAAATCGGGCTGGCCCATGTGCGAACTCTCCTCGACACCCGGGAGGCTGAGGGCAATGCGCCGAAAGTCGTTGATGTCCATGAACGCGTAGATCCTGTACAACAGCCCGCATGCTCGACCGTGGCCGCGATGTAAAGACTACGCATATCCGGGCGGGCGCGCAAGCGAAGAGCGAGCGTGCAGCGGGGATGGCGGACCTTATAGGGCTGCTGGTTAGAAGGGAATGTCTTCGTCGGAGATTTCTGGGCCGGGGCCGCCGCTCACGGGTTCCTCAGCGGGGGCGGCATGATCGAGGTCTTCGCCGCGGGAGGTGCCACCACCGGCAGATGCGCCAGCGCCAGCAGCCATGCCGTCGCCTTTGCCGCCGAGGAAGCGGAAATCCGTGACCACAATTTCTGTCGTGGTACGCTTCTGGCCTTCCTTGTCCTGCCATTCCCGCGTCTGCAGTCTGCCTTCGAAATAGACTTCCGTGCCCTTTTTTAGGTATTTCTGCGCAACTTCGGCCTGTTTGCCCCAGATAACAATCCTGTGCCATTCGGTGCGCTTCTGGCGTTCGCCGTTGCGGTCCTTGTAGGATTCGTCGGTGGCGACGGAGAAATTGGCGACGGCCTGGCCGCCGGAGGTGAAGCGCGTTTCGGGATCACGCCCGAGACGGCCGATGAGGATGACTTTATTTACTGACATGTGATGCCCCCTGAAAAGGGAAAGATAACACGGCGGAGAAGAAAAGCGAAATGGAGGAAGTGTTCCATGCGACCAAACAAAAAGGCAAACGAAAAAAGCTTTAACGCAGAGGACAGAGCAGGGACGAAGAGAAGGGGAGCGAATTGAAGGGGAAAGAGGAAATGAAGACGATGCGAGGCGTCCCATCGTAAGAGCCCACCCTTCCCGCCAGAGGCGGGCGAAGGATGGGGCACCCTCAAGTACTTGAGTAAGCGGCGTTGCCAGAGAATTCGAAGATGTCAGGGGATTAGCGGGTGGCGGAGACGGCTATGCCCAGTTCCTTGAGTCTGGCGCGGGCGCGGCGCTCCTCTTCGGTGCCGGGATAGCGCTTGACGACTTCACGGAGTTCCCTGACGCCGGGATTTTTCTGGCCGAGTTCAATCAATGCCATGCCCTTTTTCAGGCGGGCGGGAGCGAGCTTGAAGCTCTTGGGATAGTTACTGAGGACTTTGTCGTATTCGGCGACGGCCTGCTCGTACTGCTTTTGGGAGTAGGCGATTTCGCCGAGATAGAACTGGGCGTTGGAGGCGAGATCGGTGTCGCCGTAATACTTGAGGTAGTCAGCGAATTCGGAGCGGGCGAGATCGTATTTGCCGCTGGTGATGTCGCGGAGGCCGTTGGAATAGAGCGTGTCGGCGGAGGGCGACGCACCGGCGGGAGCAGCGGCAGCGCCGTTGGGTGCGGGTGCGACAGCGCCAGTGGGCGCGGAGGTGCCAGTGGGAGTGCCCCCGGCGAGGCGCGCGTCAATGTTCTGGACGGAGTTCTGCAGATCGACGAGCTGCTGATTAAGTTTGCCGATGCGGGATTTGATTTCCTCGAGGTTGTCAGAGAGCCCCTGAACCTGGGTGGACATGGTGTCCAGCCGCGTGCCGGAATTGGCCTGAACGTCCTGGACGGATTTCTGCAGGCCGCTCATGGTCGTGTTGAGCTTGTTGACGCTGTCAGAAGATTGTTCGATGAGAGTGCGCTGGACGGTGTGGTCCTGGGTCATCTGGGTCTGCATTTCTTTTTGACCTTGCAACAGAGAGGTGACATCGCGTTGCAGCTCGATGATCTCGCGGGCCACGGCGAGGGCGGGGCGGGGCCCGACGAGGCTGCCGGCGACGGCGCTGGCAAACATGGCGCCGGAGAAGAGAAGAATGTTACGCGTCCGCATTGTTGTGTTCCTCCACGGTTACCGCCGAAAGCAAATGAAAAAGATGATGGCGTGACAACCTTCCAATGTAGCGGGAGATTGGAATGGGAGCAAGTGGGAGTGAGGAGAAAGAGATATCCGCGACCAGATATCAGCGATCAGCAGGCGCGTGGGAGGCGCTGGGGATGGGCGGGAAGGGTGCGAAAGGCGGGAGGGACGGTAACACAGAGATCACAGAGGTAAGAAGTGGAAGAGAAAAGATAGCGCAGAGGCGCAGAGAGCGCTGAGATTCGCAGAGAAGAGGGGAGAAACCCAAGAGCACAGACACGAGTGTCTGTGCCACAGGGGTAGCAGAGAAAAGAGGCCCACCCCTCGCGCAGGGCGCGAAGGGTGGGCGCGGTCAAGACGGGGACTACTTGGTCTGAATGAAGTGGCCGCGACGGTTCTGTTGATAACAGGCTTCGTCCGATTGCATGCAGAAAGGCTTTTCCTTGCCATAGCTGACCGTGCTGAGGCGGTCGGCAGGAATGCCGAGGCTGACGAGATATTGCTTGACGGCGCTGGCTCGACGATCGCCAAGAGCCAGGTTGTATTCCGTGGAGCCGCGTTCATCGCAATGGCCTTCAATAGTGACACGGAGTTGCGGATAGTTGCGGAAGAAGTCGGCGGTCTTGCCTAGGGCCTCGCGAGCGTCAGCACGAATGTCCGCCTTGTCGTAATCGAAGTAAGCATCGCGGACTTCCTTCAGGAAGAGCTCGTCCATGCTGGGCTTGGGAGCTTCCACGACGGGAGGAGGGGGCGGAGGCGTAACAGAGATGCGTACGCTGGCATCTGCGCTGCCGCCGGGGCCGGTGGCGGTAAGGGTGTAGCTGGCGGAATCAGCAGGCGTGACCGTTGTGGAGCCTTGCGCGGTGACGGCGCCAACTTCAGGGGCGATGGAAATATTCTGCGCGTCGGTGGTGGTCCATGTGAGACGCACGGATTCGCCCTTTTGGATGGAAGTGCGATCGGCAGAGAGAGAGGCAGTTGGCTTCGCCGCTACAGGAGCGGGGGGCGGCGGCGGAGGCGGCGGAGCAATGGGCTTCTTGCATGCGGCAATGAAAAGAGCGATGGAGCAGGTTGAGATGAGCAAAGCGCGATAGAGCGGGCGGTGCTGCTGAATCATGCGAGTCCTCCTGGACTGTGAGATATCCCGTGTTCGACCCACCGGTAGGAATAGTAACACTGGCGGGCTGGGTTCGGGGAATATGTCGTAATACGATATATTGTAGCGCGATTTGGACGAGGGGGAAAGTGGAATATGAGAGAGTGGCGATCACAGATCAGCGGCCAGCGATGCGGAGGCGGGTGGGAGATAGCAGATGACGGCGAGCGGCTAAATGGAGCGTGTGGGTTCATTTGGTGGACCAGTTGGGGGACTCATTGTGGCCGGTGAAGGTAAGTTCGTGCGGCTGAGAGCCATCGGCGAGCATGGTCCAGATCTGGCGGGAGCCGCTGCGGGTGGACTCGAAGACAATGTGGCGGCCGTCGGGCGCCCAACAGGGCCGCTCATTGCGCGCGGCGTCGCGGGTGAGTTCGATGATGCGTCGCGAGGCCACGTCCATGACGTAGATGTCGTAATTGCCGCTGGGGCGGCGCCAGGAGAAAGCGAGCAACTGGCCATTGGGTGACCATGAGGGATCGATGACGTAACCCATGTCCGGGAGATCGAGTTTTTGCGTGTCCGTGCCGTCGGCATTCATCAGATAGAGCTGCGGCAAGCCGCCACGGTCGCTGATAAAGGCGACGGTCTGCGCGGTCTTGGGATTCCATGCGGGCGAGGTATCGGCGCCGTTGGAAGCGTAAGTGAGGCGCTTGGGACGATTGCCGCTGGCATCGGAGACGTAGAGAGCGGGGCTGCCCTGCATGGAGGACGAGAACATGACCTGCGAGCCGTCGGGGGACCAGGTGGGCGAACTGTTGGTGCCGCGATAGCGGGCGAAAGAAACGATGCGGCCGGTGTCCAGCGAGTACATGCAGATTTGCGCGCTGATGGCGCTATTGGCGGAAGCGAAGCAGGTGAACGCGATGCGGGAGGAATCGGGAGCCCAGCGCGGGGTGAGCGAGATGGATTTCAGGGAGGTCAACGGGCGCTGATTGGTACCGTCATAGTCCATGACCCAGAGTTCCTTGTGGCCGGTGCGCGCGCTGATGAAAGCGATTTGCGTGGAGGCGATGCTGGCCAGGCCGCCGGAAAGTTTATTGATGATTTCATCGGCGAACTGGTGGGCAAATTTGCGGACTTGCGGATCCGTGGGAGCGCCACGATAGATCTTGCCGACCACCGCTTCCGTGGAACTGCTGCGCACATCGTAAAGCCAAGCGGAGATGACCACCTCGGTGGGGGACTCGGTGAGATTGCCGAAGGCAACGAAGTTGGCGTTGAGCGGAGGATCGGTCCAGGTGAGGAAGTGGAGTTCCTGGGGCTGCGAAGGAACTTGCGCAGGATAGAAGCTGGGTGAAACGAGCTCGATGATGCCGGAGAACGAGAGGTCGTCGCGGACGATCTGCGTGAAGAGACCGGCGTGGGCGCTGGGGTCGCTGGAACGCGCGGCGAAATCGGCGACGGCGATGCGGGGCTTTTCGACGTTGCCGAGGCCGGTGCCGGTGCGGAACCAGTCCTGGGCGAAGAGGGGGGAGGAGTGGAAAAGGAATTGTGTGGCTAACACGAAAAAGAGCAGGGCAGTTTTCTTTACAGGCAAGTGTTCCTCCCGGCGTGATGGGGCTGAAAGAAATACTTTAGAACAAAAAGGAGGGTGGTGTGGCAGAAATTAGGGAGGGGTGATGTGGATATCAGCGATCAGCTATCCGTGATCAGGAGGCAGGTGGTGGAAGAAACACCAGTGGGTGACGGCACACGCAACTCCAAAAGCGGCGCCAAGGCGCCGCACTCCAAGGTTACTTGGTCATGCCGAGGTCGAAATCGAAGATGACATCAACATAGCGGCCGGAATAGTCGCTGGGGAGAGCGGGGAAGCGATCGATGCTGAGCAGGGCGCGTTGGGCAGAGTCGTCCATGGAGCGGTTGCCGCTGGATTCGGAGACGCGAATGCTTTTGATGGAGCCGTCGCGATTGATGGTGAAAGTGATCACCGTCTTGGCCCTGCGGGCCGCGCGGACGGAGGGGTCAATGGTGTTCTGCATCCAGTTTTGATTGACGGCGCGCTTCACGGCTTCGATATACCAACCATAACGGCTGGCAAAATCACCACCTCCCGGGCCCTGGACGGCAACGCCTCCATTCGCGGGGCCGGGAAAGTCGGAGTAGCCGCTGGGGAGAGTCGTCTGGCCACCTTTGCCATAGGGCACGGCATTTTCGGCCTGAGGCGTCTTGCGCTCGAACACTTTGGAAGGTTTGGAGGCGGGAAGCGGTTTTTCCTTATCAAATTTGGGGAGCTTGGTGGCGTCGGTTTTGGGCTCGGGGATTGGCTTGGGTTCTTCCTTGTTGAGACCCTTGGTGGGGTCAACAGTGTTGCTTTCGAGAGAGGTGATGCTGGGCTGCGGCATGGGAATGCCGGCGCTGCTGACCAGGCTGACTCTCACGCCGGAGTCGCTGCCTCCGCCAATGCCGCCCCAGGCGTTGCCCGTGCGCTGGACCCACACTCCGACGAGCAGGAGCGCGCTCAAGGCAATGTGAAACCACGCCGAGTAACCAAGGAAACGGTTGAAGCTGAGGTCGTCGAGAGTGTAGGTGGCGTGCGGCATGACGTTAGAACGTTCACCCAAAGAATTCTTGCGGAGTGGGCATTAGCGCCTCCGCTCGGAGATGGGTTCGGTGACGATGCTGACGTTGGAAAAGCCGGCGACCCGCAGGGAATCGACGACGGTGGCGAAACTACCGAAGGGCACGGTTTCGTCGCAGCGGAGGAAGATGGCGTCCTGGGGATGCTTGAGCTGCTTGCGGATTCTTTCCGGGAGCTGGTGGATGTTGACGGGATCGTTGCCCAGGTAGATGCGCTGGGATTTGTCAATGGTGACCACAAGGCGCTGCTCGAGGATTTCCTTGACGGTGTGTGTTTTCGGGAGGTCCACCTCGATGCCGGATTGCAGGATGGGCGCGGTGATCATGAAGATGATCAGGAGCACGAGAACAACATCGATGAACGGCACCATGTTGATGTCGGAGAGACTTGTTTGCGTGGATTTGGCTAGTTGAGGCATGGCAGGCGCATATCAGGTGAAGGTTTTTTCGATTTGGGCGGCGAATTCGAGGGCGAAGCTGTCCAGACGCTGCGCCAAATCGCGAATGTGCTGCAGGAAATGGTTGTAAGCGATGAGCGCGGGAATGGCGGCGAAAAGGCCGGCGGCCGTGGTGACGAGGGCTTCGGCGATGCCGGGAGCAACGGCCCGGAGGCTGGCTCCGCCAGCGGTGCCGAGACCGGAGAAGGCGTCAATGATGCCCCAAACGGTGCCAAAGAGGCCGATGAACGGGGTGACACCAGCAGTGGTGGCCAGCCAGGACATTCCCTTTTCCACGCGACGAGCTTCTTCGGCCGCAGCGAGTTGCATGGCGACGGTGACGGCCTGGAGGCTCTTGAGCTTTTGCGGCGTGGGATTGCCCGAGCCGGAAACCTGCGATTGAAGTTCGCGATAGCCGGCGGCGTAGACGCTAGAAAAGGGCGAGCCCGCGGAGACGAGGCCTTGCGGATTGGCGACACCCTTGGTGGCCCGGAAGATTCTGAGGAATTGGTTGCTTTCGCGGCGGATGCGTCCAAAGATGCCGAGCTTCTGGAAAATGAGCGCCCAGGAGATCAGAGAGAAGAACAGAAGCAGCACGAGGACGAAACGAGCGACCCAGCCGGTTTGCGCGAGAACATCGAAGATGTTGCCGATGAAGATGGCGGAGAACAGAAAAATGGCGTTAGCCCCTCACGAAAGCTAGATTTTTACCGACAAAAGCAACGTAACACAGGGGTGGAACATGGTCAAAGGAATATAGATGCGGGAGGTGTCGGAAGAGTTCGCCGGGGGGACAGAAGATTCAGCGGGGGCCCGGGCAGCCGGAGAACGAGATCTTGCCTGGATGTCTCAGATATAAGACATTAGGAAAAGGAGTTGCTCGATGAAGAAGACAAAGGCGATCGTGACACGGAATGCCGCGGAACTTGCCAAGACGCTTGGGCTGACCGCGGCAGACGGGGCGGAGATTGAACTGCGCAGCGAGCTGAATACAAAGATCGCGGAAGTGGTTGCTCGCAAGGGTTTGACGCACGCGGAGGTGGCGCGACTGGCGGGCACATCGCGGACGCGGGTGACGGCAATCCTGAATCGCAACACGAAGAATGTTTCGACGGATCTGTTGTTGCGCGTGCTGTCTGCGTTGGGGTATCGGGCGAAGATCCGGTTTAGCAGGGCAGCGTAAAGGGCGGGACGAAGGGTCGCAAAAGGGTATGTGGTAGAGTGAAAGGGATATGGGGAATTCGTTTGATATTGGCGTGGAGAGGCTGGCGGGGTTCGGCCCTGGAGGGGGAAGTGCGCCCGCTTCAGAAAGCGGCCGTTACAAACCCAAGAGCGGCCCGCCTCAGAAGGACGGGCCCTACAAAAGCGAGGAACCCAAGAGCACAGACAGGAGAGTCTGTGCCATAGCGGGGACGTTCTTTCTGGAGACGTTTGGGTGCCAGATGAATGACCACGACTCCGAGAAGGTGGCGGGGTTGCTTCTGGCGCGAGGGTATAGGCAGGTGGAATCGCCGGACGTGGCGGCGGTGATCTTGTACAACACTTGCTCGATACGGGAAAAGGCGGCGCAGAAGATTTTTTCGCGGCTGGGCGAGTACCGGTTGACGAAAAAAGAGGGGCAAGTGATTGGCGTGCTGGGATGCCTGGCACAGCAGGAGGGCGAAGAGATTTTTGCGCGCGCGCCGTGGGTCAGCCTGGTGTGCGGGTCGGCGAGCTACCGGAAATTGCCGGAGCTGATTGCGCAATTGGAGGCGGGGAACAAGCGCATCTCCGGCCTCGACACGGACACGGACGAAACCTTTGAGACGGAGATGACGCGGCGGGACAACCCGTGGCGAGCCTACCTGACGATTATCGAGGGCTGCGACAAAGCATGTTCGTACTGCGTGGTGCCGTTTACGCGCGGGCCGGAACGCAGCCGGGCAAGCGCGTCGGTGCTGAAAGAAGTGCGGCAACTGGCGGACCTGGGGTACACGGAAGTGCAGTTGCTAGGGCAGACGGTGAATTCCTACGCGGACCCGAGCGCGCGGCGAATGCGTTTTTCGGAGTTGCTCGCGGCGGTGGCGGAAGTGCCGGGGATACGGCGCGTGCGCTTCATGACGTCGCACCCGCGCGATTTTGGCAAAGACATTGTGGAGGCCATCGAGGCGGTGCCGGCGATCTGCGATCATGTGCACCTGCCGGTGCAGAGCGGGTCCACGGCGGGGCTGCGGGCGATGGCGCGGACGTACACGCGGGAAGAGTACCTGGAAAAGATCGCCATGTTGCGGGGAGCGAGGCGCAGGATCAGTATCACCACGGATCTGATCGTGGGATTTCCGGGAGAGACGGAAAAGGATCTTGCTGAGACGCTGAGCCTGATGGATGTGGTGCAGTATGATGGGGCGTTTTCGTTCAAGTATTCGCCGCGGCCGAATACGCCGTCGCTGGAGCTGGAGGACGCGATTCCGGAAAAAGAGAAGTCGCGGCGGCTGGCGATATTGCAGGCGCGGCAGCGGGATATCCAGGTCGAGAGGAACGCGCGGCTGGTGGGAGAAGTGTTTGAGGTTCTTGTGGAGGGGAAATCGCGGCGCGAGAATCAGTGGATGGGACATACGTCGTGTAATCGGGTGCTGAATTTCACTTCACCCGCGAAGGAACTTCTGGGACACTACGTGCAGGTTCGGGTGACCAGCGCGGGGCCGAATAGCTTGGTGGGGGAAGCGATTCACAGCGGAGAAGGCAAATAGAAAGAAAGAGAAGAGCTTTAACGCAGAGGACACAGAGAGCACAGAGTTCACAGAGAAGAGAAACTTGAAGAAAACCCAGGACCACAGACAAGAATGTCTGTGCCACAGGAAGAGTTTGGCGGTGAGGTAGTCGGCGGGGACGAAGGAGGGCGCGATGGAAGTGGAAATGAAAATACGCGGCCTGATGATGGATCCGGTGACGCAGATGCCGATTGTGGTGCTGAAGGATGTGCAAGGGCACGCGATCCTGCCGATCTGGGTGGGGGCCTACGAGGCGAACGCCATTGCGCTGGAAATTGAGAAAGTGCAGACGCCGCGGCCCATGACGCACGACCTGCTGAAGAATGTGTTTCTGGGGCTGGACGTGCGGGTGCAGAAGATCGTGGTGAACGACCTGCGGGACGACACGTTTTTCGCGCTGATCTGGGTGGAACGCGAAGGGGAATTAATGAGCATCGATTCGCGGCCCAGCGATGCGTTGGCGCTGGCGTTGCGGATGGATTGCCCGATCTTCGTGGATGAGCAGGTGCTGAAGAGTTCAAAGGTGTCCACGGCGCTGGCGGAACGGAATACGAATGAGCAGTTGCGGAATTGGCTGGAGGGCTTGAGCGACGAGGATTTGGGACGATACAAGATGTAGATTGCGATAAGAATTTGGATTTGAGGGGCGGCATGGCTTCGGCTGTGCCGCTTTTGTTTTTAAGCAAGCGAGCTAGCCGCCGGCAATGGCGCCGACGAGCAGAAGAGGCTCCTCGCCGGCGATGACCGCATCGGGCAAGGGAGTGTCGGGAGGTTCGTGGGACAAATCTTCGGAGCAAGCGAAGAAGCGCAGGAACGGACGGCGCTGCTGCGTGACATGATCGCGAATAGTACCCCGCAGCATCGGGAAGGAGGCCTCCAGCGCGTCAAGAGCCGAGCGCAGCGTGGCTTGGCCCTGGACCTCAAGCAACACCTCGCCGTTAACGCGAGCCAGGGTCCGCAAATGAGGCGGGAGAATGACGCGGATCATGGCAACGTCTGGACCTCCACGGAAAGCACCGCCGGAAGATCGCGCACGATAGGGTTCCAGGAATCACCAGCATCCGAGGAAACATACACCTGGCCGCCGGTGGTCCCAAAATAGACGCCGCAGGAATCAAGCGAGTCCACAGCCATGGCGTCGCGCAAAACGTTAACGTAGCAGTCCTGCTGGGGGAGGCCGTTGGTGAGTGGCTCCCACTCGTTACCGCCTGTACGGCTGCGGAAGACGCGGAGCTTGCCCTCGGGAACAAAATGTTCGCCATCGCTCTTGATGGGAACCACGTAGATGGTTTCCGGCTCGTGGGCATGCACATCAATAACGAAACCGAAGTCGCTGGGCAGGTTTCCGCTGACTTCGTGCCAGGAATCGCCGCCATTGTCGCTGCGCATGACGTCCCAGTGTTTTTGCATGAAGAGAACGTCAGGGCGTGAGGGATGGAAGGCCACGTGATGAACGCAGTGGCCCACTTCGGCTTCGGGATCGGGGATGTATTGCGACCTCAGGCCGCGGTTGATGGGCCGCCAGGTCTTGCCTCTATCATCGGTGCGGAAGGCGCCCGCGGCGGAAATGGCGATGTAGATGCGATTGGGGTTCTTGGGGTCTTGAATGATGGTATGAAGGCACATGCCTCCAGCGCCGGGTTGCCACTTCGGTCCTGTGCCGTGGCCACGAAGGCCAGCAAGTTCGTGCCAGGACACGCCGCCGTCCGTGGAGCGGAATAGAGCAGCGTCTTCAACTCCGGCGAAGACCGTGTCTGGATCTGAGTGAGAGGGTTCGAGGTGCCAAACACGCTTGAATTCCCAGGGATGCTGTGTGCCGTCATAGAACTGATGAGTCGTTAGCGGCTTGCCGGTATCGGCAGAAGTGTCGTAGACGAACTTGTTGCTCTCACCTTTGGGCATCCCGCCCGGCGCCATGGTTGGTTCGCCTGGCGGTGTTCCAGGCTGAAACCAGGTCTTGCCGCCGTCTTCGGAACGCTGAATGACCTGCCCGAACCAGCCGCTGGTCTGTGAGGCGTAGAGACGATTGGGATCGGCGGGGGAACCCTTAACGTGGTAAACCTCCCATCCGGCGAAATGGGGCCCGCTGACGTCCCACTTTTTGCGGTTGCCGTCGGAAGACAACAGGAATGCGCCCTTGCGTGTGCCAACCAGGACTCGGACTTTGCTCATCGGATGCTCCTTTTCACGCCATGCGAAGCCGGCGAAGCCTAGTGCGGGTAGCGGGCCATGAAAAGGGCCTAACGCCGCCCGGGCAACGGGAAGACAGTTTGCCATATAGTTTGCAGGAGGCAAGTGAAAATATCTTCGCGCCGAGGTGCAAACACAAACTGCGGAATTCGGGAAAACCGAGAGCGATTCACGAATCGTGGATGAGGTGGCGGATCCTGCGGCGCCAGAAGATGAGCAGGAGGATGCCGATCAGGATTAACGAGAGGCTCAGGCCGACCCAGAGGCCGAGGGCTCCCCAATGGCGGCGGAAGCAGAGCCAGGCACCGAGAGGCAAACCCATCAGCCAATAAGCGGAGAAGTGGCAGAGCATGGGCGTGCGCGTGTCGCCGGAGCCGCGCAGGGCCCCGGTGGCCACGGTTTGGATGCCGTCGAAGAGCTGGAAGGCGGCGCCAGCGGCGAGGAGAATGACGGCGTTGCGGATGACGGTGGGGTCGTGCGTGTAGAAGCGGGCGACGAGCCGCGGGAAGACTAGGAGCGCGACGCTCATACAAGACATGAAGGAAGCGCCAAGGAGAATGGCGGTATTGCCAGCATCGCGCGCGCCCATCGGATCGTGGCGGCCGATGGCTTGCCCTACGCGGACTGCGGCAGCGGAGGAGATGCCGAGAGGCACCATGTAGGTGAAAGAGACGGTGTTGAGAGCGATCTGGTGGCTGGCGAGAGGAACGGCTCCCAGCCGCGCGATGAGCGAGGCGACGAGGGCGAAGACGCTGACTTCGGCGGTGAGCTGCAACGCCGCGGGCAGGCCAAGCGCAATGAGGCGGCGGATGCGCTGGATATCGATTTCGACGGGAGTTTTCAGCAGGTCGGTGCGGTGGCGATGGTCGTACCAGAGGAGATAGCCGACCAAAACGAGAGCGAGGTAGGTGCGGGAGACGGCCGTGGCCCAGCCGGAACCGGTCACGCCAAACGCGGGAAAGCCGAACTTGCCAAATATAAAGACGTAATTCCCGACGAAATTGATGAGGTTGGCAGTGACCAGGGCGAAGGCGATGGGGCGAACGATGTTCATACCCTGAAGCGTGCGGCGGACGGCGAAGTAGAGCAACAACGGGAGCATGCCGACGGCCAGGGTGCGCATATAGGGAACGGCGAGGACGGCGACTTTGGCGTCAACGCCCATCCGCCCGAAATAGAGCGGGAGGTACCAGACGGGGATGGTGAGGATGGGGGTGAACGCTAAACTGAGATAGATGCCATTGATGAGGGAGCGATGACAGTCTTCTCGGTGGCCGGCACCGAAGGCCTGGGACACCAGGGTATCGAGGCCGATGAGGAGACCTTCGCCGAAAAAGGCGAAGACGATGAAGATGCTGGAGCTGATGCTGACGGCGCCGATGGACTCGGCGCTATTTGGAAGGCGGCCGACCATCATGGTGTCCACGATGACCATGCTCATCCAGCCGAGTTCGGCGAGGACGAGCGGAAGGGCGAGGCGCAGCGTGGGAGGAAGTTCGCGGCGCAAGGTGGGAAGCGAGAGCATTGGTGAATAGGAGAGTTTATGATGGGCGCGGATTGCGGGCAATGAAAAGCGGCAGAGAGAGGAGGTTACTGGTGAGGGGGACTAGGAGGTAAGTTCCATTGACGAAGGGGATTGGGGAAATTAGCGTTAAAGAAACCGCGCGACCTGTGTGCCTTGCAGAGGATTTGCGGGAATGGTCCGCGGCGTTTGTGGATTTGGTGGGCTGGTCAAGGGAGGCTTGATCGTGGAATTGGCAAACGACGTGAGCTATGCAACGAGAATGCGACACATGCGCGCGGGCATCCGCCTGAACTCGCGCATAAACTTAAGGGTGGAGTGGAAGGAAAACAGGGAGACGCTGAGCGCGGATGGTTACACGGTGGATATTAGCCCGAAAGGCTGCCTGGCGATTGTGGCCCAGGGATTTCCGCTGGGGCAAAAGATGGTGGTGACGAACGTTTTGAACGGGAAATCGGCGGAGGCAAGGCTGATCTGGCGCGGGCACGAGGGGCGGCAGGGTTGGGAGTTGGGATTGGAGTTGGAGAGCCCGGCGGCGGATTTTTGGGGAGTGGAGTTTTAGGGACGAAGAGGGACGATAATACAGAGGTCACAGAGGGAAGAACACAGAGGGCACTTCAGAGAAGAATTAAGGATTACGCGGAGCTGATTACGTCGAGATTTGTGGATTGGCAGTGAAAAGCCTCACTCCTGAAGGGTGAGCTACAGGGTGGCCCATGGCGGGCCGACGCACCGAGAGCGTATCCCGAAGAAGAACAATCCAGGCCAGAGCGGCGGAGAGTTTTCCACTGCAGCGGGTAATTTTTCCTTGCACTGGTACAGGTCTGAAACGTACTCTTTGCGTATGCCTTTGGGCCTGTCTGCCGGCATAACCACAGCAAAAAAAACGAATGTGCCCGTGCCTGTTGTGGAGACCGGTATGCTCGGAGAATTGGGTTTGAGCGGGCGGGAAGACGGCCTGAACAGGGACCAGAACAAGGGGGAGAGCGCAGCCAGGAAGGGCTGTGCAGGTGCCGGGCGTGCGGAGGCAGAGCGGCGATGACTGCCATTATCACCATTGCGAACCAGAAGGGCGGGGTCGGAAAGACGACCACGGCGATCAATCTGTCTGCGGCGATTGCGCACAAAGGGAGGCGCACGCTGCTGATTGACCTGGACCCGCAGGCGAATTCGACGATCGCGTTTTTCAATATGGGGGAAGTGACCTCATCGATGTTTGAGGTGTTGGGGGATGCGCGGGCGACGCTGGCGTCGGTCGTGAAGCCGTCGAAGGACCCGATGCTTTGGGTGGGGCCGGGGCGATTGGCGCTGGCGAAATTGGAGACGGCGCTGGCGGGGCAGTTTGACGCGCCGTACCGGTTGAAAGACGCGTTGGCGCCGATTGTGAAGGATTACGACTACATTATTCTGGATACGCCGCCATCGCTTGGGATTTTGACGGTGAATGCGCTGGTGGCTTCGACGCACCTGATCGTGCCGATCCAGGCGGCGTACTTTGCGATTGAGGGCACGGACGATTTGCTGGAGACCTACGAGCGGATCCGCGCGCGGCCCAATCCGCAATTGAAGATGCTGGGCGTGGTGATCACGCTTTACGACAAGCGGACGAATATAGCGAAGGACGCGCACGGGCAGATCCGCGCGGTGTTTGGCGAAGTGATGTTCAAGACGAAGATCGGGAAGAATGTGCGGCTGGAAGAGAGTCCGGCGTACAAGGAAACGATATTCACATTCGCGCCGAAGTCCCCTGGGGCGCTGGAGTACAAAAAGCTGGCAGCGGAGGTCGTACAACGTGTCGAAGAGATTCGGATTGCCCGTCACGCTGAAGATGCGGCATGACGCGCACTATGTTGAATCGCTGACGAGTTATAGCGGCGCGGCGATAGGCCGGATGCTGCCGGTGGAGCAGATCCGGCCGAATCCGGAGCAGCCGCGGAAGGCGTTGGGCGATCTGCGCGAACTTTCGGATTCCATCCGGCAGAAGGGCGTGCTGGAGCCGCTACTCGTGCGATTTGTGCCGCGGGAAGATTGCTACTACATCATTTCGGGCGAGCGGCGTTACCACGCGGCGCGGGCGGCGGGGTTGCGCGAAGTGCCGTGCATCGAGAAGAGCGCGGACGACGCGGAGACGCTGGAAATCTCGCTGATCGAGAATATTCAGCGCAAGGATCTGACACCATTTGAAGAAGCGGACGGTTTGCAGCGGCTGGCGGAGCAGTTCGATTATTCGCACGAGGAGCTGGCGAAGAAGCTGGGGAAGGCGCGGTCGTCAGTATCGGAGACGCTGTCGCTGCGCAATATCCCGGAATCGCTGCGGAAGAAGTGCGTCGAGAACGGCGTGACCACCAAGTCGTTATTGCTGCAGATTGCGCGGCAGCCCACCGAGAGGCAGATGCTGGAGATGTTTGCGCGGATCTTGCAGTCGGGTTTGACGCGAGATGAGGCGCGCAAGGTGCGCTCGGACGAGAAGCAAGGGCCGCAGAGGGCGCAGCCGTTTATATTTCAGTATGAGCCGGAGAATGAGGCGTTCCGCTTCCGCCTGCAGTTCAAGAAGAGCCATGTGTCGCGGGATGAGCTGATCCGCACGCTGCGGGAGATTTTGGCGCAGTTGGAGGGAACGTCGGAGGCGGATTCGACGGCGGCGTGAGTGGAGCAGTGGTAAGTTTTCAGTTGTAAGTTTTAAGTAAAGAGCTTTTTGCAAATGGTTTGGGCGGCGCGGCTTCGGCTGCGCCGTTTTTTTTAAGGGCGACCAGTTAGCAGCGACCAGCGACCAGGAGGAAAGAGGAAGATGGACGGTTGAGGGCTGTGCCACGATCCCTCCACTGCGCGGCCCGACGCGCCAAAGTGCGGCGCGGAAGAAGAAGTCGGGCCGCTCCGGTCGGGATGACAGTATCGAGTGGTGCGAGATGTATAATTCGGGCGAATGGTTGAGGTGACACAGTTGCAGATGCAGACGCTGGAACGTTTGTTTGCGGCGGGGTTCCGGCCGATTGCGATTCCACCTTATGAGAGTGCATTGTGCGTGCATCGGGGCGAATGCGCGGCGGTGTTGGCGCCGGTGGAGAATGGCGGATTGCGGTTGCTGGCGCCGGCGACGGTGATGGTGGATGGAAATTTGAGCGTGCGGTTGAAGCGGGCGGCGGGGGATGTGTTTGTGTGGAAGAAGAAGGAAGTGGCGGCGACGGCGGAGCGGTTGAAGGAGTTGGAGGCGTTTCGGGCGGAATTGGTGGGGATCTTGGAGATGCGCGGCATGCAGTGAGGGGGGTGAAGTTTTAAGCACGAAATCCGGAGTTGACGAATTGCAGGCGAGCGCATCTCGTTTTGCTTCAATTGATTGTAGCGTCAGAAGGAAACTTCGCCGAAGTTGGCTTCTCCCATGCCATCCACCACCCGGAACCTGTCATTCCGACCGAAGGGACGGCGCTTTCTTGCCCGGCTTGCCCTGAGCTTCGAAGGGAGCCCCGAAGGGTTGCCGTCCCGGAGTGGAGAAATCCCTCTGCGACTTAGGATTTCAGGCTAAACGGTTGAAAGGCTGGTCAGAGCAACAAGGTGTAATTCCCCGCGCGATTTCTCGCAAAAACAGCAAGGACTGCCCATAGGCCCAGGCAAAACAATATTACGGACATCGAGACGAATCTGGTCCTGGGCTCATTTAAGGCTCGGGGCGATATGTACTATTTGGAATTCGAGGTGTTGCCATTTACGAGGTTAGGCGTATTATTTGGTTGACGGCGTTCGCTTCCGCCGTTTTGCAGCCCTCTTAGCCATTCTTGGGAATGGCCACTGCTGCGGTTTTTCACTCCCTTCCCGTTGACGTCAGACCCCTTTCTGGACAACGACTTCGTTGAGTCCTGTCCCAATGCGGCGGCCGGACGCCATCTCAAATGAGCATCTTGGCAACGCGCAGCAACGCATCGCGGCTGAGGATAAAGCCCATAGGCTGCGACGGAGTGTACACAGGAGGTTCGCAATGTCGGCGCACCGATTGAAGCTCTTTCCTAAGAATGGAATTCGAAAATGCCTTACGGGCATCGATGGCCTTGACCAGATCAGCGAAGGGGGTCTGCCGGAGGGCCGGGCCACGCTTGTGTGCGGCCCGGCGGGCTGCGGCAAGACCGTATTGGCAATGGAGTTTCTCGTGCGCGGGGCCACGGAGTTCAACGAACCGGGCGTGTTCATAGCTTTCGAGGAGACGGGAGAGGAATTGAGTCAAAATGCCGCTTCCATGGGCATTGATCTTCCCGGCCTATGCGCTCGCAAGAAGCTGGCTGTGGATCATGTGCGGGTTGACCGAAGCGAAATCGCGGAATGCGGCGATTACGATCTGGCCGGGCTGTTCGTCCGCCTGGAAGCCGCGATCAAGGCAATCGGCGCCAAGCGCGTGGTTTTGGACACCGTGTCGTCGCTGTTTTCCGGGCTTGCCAACGTGAACATTCTGCGCGCGGAGCTTCGGCGTTTGTTTAGTTGGTTGAAGTCGAAAGGAATCACCGCCGTAATTACCGCCGAGAAAGGCGAAGGAAAACTGACTCGGGAAGGTATTGAGGAGTATGTTGCCGACTGCGTGATTCTGCTCGATCATCGGGTCGAGAACCAGACTTCGATCCGGCTCTTGCGCGTGATCAAGTATCGGGGCAGCGTGCACGGAACGAATGAGTATCCCTTCTTGATCGGATCAAACGGCTTGTCCGTTCTCCCTCTCAGTTCATTAAGGCTGGACCATAAGGCGCCCACGCAAAGAATTCCAACCGGGGTTCCGCGCCTTGACACCATGCTGGGCGGAAAAGGCTTTTACCGCGGCTCCAGCATCCTGGTCTCGGGCGGTGCGGGAACGGGCAAGAGCAGCCTGGCGGCACACTTTGTGAAAGCGGCCTGTCAACGGGGGGAACGCGCCCTCTATATGTCTTCCGAACGATCCACCGATGAAGTCATGCGCAACATGCGTTCCATTGGAATCGATCTCGAACCCTTCGTGAAACGCGGGCTATTGCACTTATGCGCGTTAAGGCCCGGTACCTTCAGCCTGGAAACGCACCTGCTGACGGTTCATAACTTGATCAAAACTTTTAACCCGAAAGTGATGGTAGTGGACCCGATTACAAATTTTGTTTCACTGGGCACGCATGCGGAAGTGGGTTCGATGGTGACGCGTTTGATCGATATGATCAAGTCTCGCCAGATCACCGGCATGTTCACCAGCTTCACTTCGGCGGATAGTTTGCCCGACTTCAGCGAGGTGGGCGTTTCTTCGCAGATGGACACCTGGCTCTTGTTGCGCAACCTGGAATCCAACGCCGAGCGGAACCGCGGGCTGTATGTGCTGAAGTCACGCGGTATGGCGCACTCCAACCAAATTCGCACCTTCGTGCTGACCGACACTGGAATTCGACTGCTCGACGTCTATGTGGGCCCATCCGGCCTGCTCACCGGCTCCGCACGAATGACACAAGAAGCTAAAGAGCAAGCGGAAGCGACGGAGCGCGAGCAGCGGCTGAAGCACAAGGGTTCCGAATTGAAACAAAAACGCCAACAACTCGAGGCCAGGATCGCCAGCATGCGCTCCGAATACGAATTCGAGGAAAAGAGCTTGCTAACCGACGTGCACGAGATGGAAATGCGGGGAAAGCAGATCGCTCTGGGTCGTGTGGAGATGAGCCGCGCCCGCAAGGCCGACAGGATCCGGGGAAACGGCAGGGGCCCAGCATGAACGCGAGGCAACCATGAAAACTCGGAAAAGTCGCGTGGCGAAAAGGGAAGGGTGGGAAATGCGCCTGGACATTCCAGGCGAGACTTCCCCATCCCTGGCTGCTCTGCGCAAGCCGCGGCCACGCCTAAAGAAATTCATTGGCGACTTGACTGACGCTGAACAAGTGTTGGTTGGGTTCGGGCTGCGTCCCAGAAAGCTACCCTCATGATCCCCCAGAACCGCAAGAGCAAAACCACGACGGCCACAGGCGAGTCCAATGGGGAAAAGTATGTGCTGCGTCTCTACGTAACCGGAGCTACGTCCCGCTCCCGCCGCGCCATCCTGAACATTAACGCCATTTGCGGGGAGCACTTGGAGGGAAAATACAATCTCGAAATTGTGGACATTCTCCAGAATCCCGCCTTGGCCAGGGAAGCGCAGATCGTTGCGGCGCCCACTCTGATCAAACTCCTGCCCCTCCCTTTGCGGCGGATCATCGGCGACTTGTCGGATACCGAAAGAGTGCTTGCCGGGCTGGATTTGAAGAGCGAGCCGCGGGTGTGAAATGCGATCCGTGAAAAACTATGCCGAGCGGGACTTGCACGCGAAACTCGACAGAGCGCAAGCGCGCCTGCTGGATTTGGAAGCGGCCATGAAGGCCATCCGCGGCGGCGAGGTGGATTCGATCATGGTTGATGGGCCATAGGGCGGCAGGATCTTCACTCTGCAAAGCCCCGAAGAGCCCTACCGCATTCTGCTGGAACGCATGAACGAGGGGGCAGCCTCCCTCCATGCCGATGGCACTATCTTGTTCTGCAACATGCGCCTCGCCTCGATAGTTGGCCAGCCTCCCGAGAAGCTGGTGGGTTCGCCTGTGACCGCGCTCGCAACCCTCACTGCGCGGGAACATTTCCAGCAGCTCCTGTTGGAAAGCCTACAAGGCGAGGCTCGGGGAGAATTGCAGTTTGTACGCAACGACGGAACCCTTGTTCTCGTTCTCGCGTCCTTGAGCGTGGTTCCCGCTGAACCCGTGTGCGGACTCTGCCTGGTCGCTACCGAGCTGAGCCAGCGCGAGAATGAGGTGGAAGAGCTCGAATCCCTGAACGCCCATCTGGAAAAACGAGTCCGCGGCCGCACCCTGGAACTTCAGAGCGCCAATGAACAGCTAAAGCAGCAGTTTGAGAAGGGCGAGCAGACCAACCGTGCATTGGAGCAGAGTCGCAATGAACAAATCAGATTAAGAGATGAGTTTCTCTCCCACGTTTCCCATGAATTGCGTTCGCCGTTGTCGGTGGTTCACCAGTTTGTCTCCATTCTGCTGGACGGTTTGGGAGGGGCCATTAATGCGGACCAAAAGGAGTATCTAGAGATTACGATGCGCAACGTAAATCAGCTGAAGGGCATGATTGACGACCTTTTGGAAGCCTCGCGAGCGGATACCTGCAAGCTGCGGATAAAGCAGTCGATGATCCCGATCGGCGAGGTCATTAAGCAGACCATGCGGTCCTTCCGCGCGACTTATGCCACTAAGGTCATCTCCTTGAAAGCCGATATCGCGAATGATCTCCCTCTGGTCCATGCGGATCCCGCGCGCATTTGTCAAGTGCTCACAAATCTTCTGGACAACGCCGCCAAATTCTCACCGCCGCAATCCTCCATCACGGTGCGCGCGCATGTCCTCGAGGAGGACCCGGCTTTTGTGTGTGTTTCCGTGGCCGACTGCGGATGCGGGATTGTTCCAGAAGAGTCGGACCACATTTTTGAACGCCTTTACCAAGCCAAGAATTCGCTACAGGCGTCCAGACGCGGCCTCGGTTTGGGCCTTTATATCTGTAGAGAGCTGATAAGTCAGCACGGCGGAAGAATCTGGAATGACGACAAGCGGAAAGACGGCTGCACCTTGTCGTTTACCCTTCCTGTCTTCTCGGTCGGGAGCATGATTGCCCCCATCATTAGGCAAGGGACTCTGATCGATAGCTCCTTCACGCTGTTGACGGTCGAAGTGCTCCCTGGCAAGGCATGGCACTCGGACCGCCAGCGCGAGCGGGCGCTCTCTAGAATCCATGATGTCTTAGGCCAATGCATACTCCCGAACTCGGACGTGCTCTTACCTTGTCAGCAACAGTCGGAACGAAACCTCTTCTGGATTGTTGCCTGCACAGACCAGAAAGGTGCGGAAGTTATCGTCAAACGTATTCGCGAGCAGCTATCTCTTTGTAGGGACCTGCAGCTGGCCGGGGTATCCTGCAGCGTATCCACCAAGACCCCGCACCTCGATGCTATTGAAAATGATTGGCCTTTTGAGAGGCAGGTACAGAGTGTCGTCTCCTGCCTCGGAAAACTGCTGAAAGTCGAACCCGTCTAAAGGAGACCCTACTCTGATGCAAAACAGGATACTAATCGTGGAAGACGACCCGGATATGGTACACGCGATGGCCGTGCGCTTGAAAGCCCAGGGTTACAGTCTGGTGTTCGCAGAGGACGCAATTTCAGCGATCAGCGTGGCCCGAAAGGAAAAGCCGGATCTGATCGTTTTGGATCTCGGCTTGCCCGCAGGAGACGGATTTATGGTTATAAAAAGGCTGAAAGCGCTCCCCGACCTTATGCTGGTGCCGATTATTGTGGTGAGCGCTCGCAATCCCAAGTTCAACGAACCCCTCGTTCTCGAGGCAGGAGCGGACCTGTTCCTCCAAAAGCCGTTTGAAGCCGCTGAATTTTTGGGCGCAATTCAGAACGCGCTCCGCCTCTGCGGCGCCAGACCCCCGGCTGGCAAATAGCGTCCCACCGTCCACACCGAAACCTGCAGTTCGGACTTTCGTAGCAGCAATTTTTGCACCGCCTCCCTGCGGGGCGCAGCTCTGGCCTTGTCATTCGGGATTTGCATAACCGGATGAGGGTCGGCAAAATTAAAGAATTATGAATACTTACGACATTGCGTGTGTTGGGGCGGGGCCGACGGGGCTGGCTTGCGCGATGGAGGCGAAGCGGGCGGGGATGCGGGCGCTGGTGGTGGATAAGGGATGTTTGTGCAATTCGATTTACCACTATCCGGTGAACATGGTGTTTTTCACCACGCCGGAATTGCTGGAGATTGGCGATTTGCCCATGGTGTGCGGCGGGGAAAAGCCGACGCGCACGGAGGCGCTGAAGTATTACCGAAAGGCGACGGAGCACTACGAACTGGAATTGCGGTTGTTTGAGCGCGTGACGCGCGTGGACGGGCACGACGGCGCGTTTACGGTGGTGACGCAGACGGAATCGGGAAGGGAAGAGCGGTACGCGGCGAAGAAAATCGTGGTGGCAACGGGCTATTACGATTTGCCGAATGAGATGGGCGTGCCGGGGGAGCACCTGCCGCATGTGTCGCACTACTACACGGAACCTCATGCGTATTGGCACGAGGATGTGGTGGTGATTGGCGGGAAGAATTCGGCCGTGGAATCGGCGCTGGATCTGTGGAGAAATGGCGCGCGGGTGACGCTCCTGGTGAGGGGCGCGGAGCTGGGCACGTCCCTCAAATACTGGATAAAGCCGGACATCGAGAACCGCATCAAGGCGGGGCAGATTCGGGCGATCTTCCACGCTCGGGTGAAGGAGATTGTGCGCGATGCGGTGCTGATCGAAGACGGAAGGACGACGCGCCCTGTGCCGGGGAAGCAGGTGTTCGCGTTGACGGGGTATCACCCGGATTATGAATTTATCGAGGCGCTGGGAGTGCAGTTGGACCCGGAAAGCCGGCGGCCGGCGCTCGATCCCAACACGCTGGAGAGCAATGTGAGGGGGATTTACCTGGCGGGCGTGGTGGTGGCGGGGCGGCACACGAATGAGATTTTTATAGAGAATGGACGATTCCATGGGAAGCAGATTGTGGAGGGGCTCAAAGGGTAGATATCAGCGAGCAAGCAGCCGGTCTGGGTTAGAAGAGAAGAGAGATCCTTCGACTACGCGACCCGACGCGCCAAAGTGGGGCGCGAAAGAAAAGATCGGGTCGCTTCGCTCAGGATGACAATTGGTAGTGCGGGCGGAAAAAAGGTGCATTTGCGGGGGTTGCGAGGGGTTTGTTAGACTGAGAGACCTATGGCATCGCTCCTTTGGGAAATCGGGGAATCGACCGTGGCGCTGGTGAAGGGCTTCGCCGTCACCTTCAAGAACATGCTGCGGAAAACGGTGACGGAAAATTATCCGCACCAGCCCGTGAATTTCCAGCCCAGATACCGCGGGATTCATGTGCTGCAGCGCGATGAAGACGGGCTGGAAAAGTGTGTGGGATGTTTTTTGTGTGCGGCGGCGTGTCCCGCAAACTGCATCTATATTGAGGCGGCGGAGAATACCGACGCGGAACGGATTTCGGCCGGGGAACGCTACGCCAAGGTGTACAACATCGACTATTCGCGGTGCATTTTCTGTGGGTATTGCGTCGAGGCGTGTCCGACGGACGCGATTACCCATGGACACGGGTTTGAATTGGCCACGTATGACATCAATTCCCTGGTGTACCGGAAAGAGCAGTTGCTCGAGAAGGTCGGCGGGGAGATGCCGCCAGGGGCTCGATCGTAGGGATTCCAAGCTAAAACCGAGAAGAGGATAAGCGCTCCGAGAAATCGGGGCGTTTTTGTTTTTTGGGAGCAGTGTCCTGGAAGAGAAAGGCTTTAACGCAGAGATCACAGAGGACACAGAGACCGCGGAGAAGAGGGTGCTCAGTCGACATATATACCACAGAAGTACGTCTTATAATATATATACAGGTGCCAGGACGTAATGCAGCGAGGTGAGTTGTGCAGCGCGCTCATACGGGCTTGGCGAAGAGGGAAGCGCAGACATGCGCCAGCGAAGCCGCGCGACACGAAAGGCGGGCGAGCGTTACGGCGTGGTGGAACCGCGATGATGTAGATACACCTCCCCTGATGCCGCCGCTGATTCCAGCGGCAGCCAAAAGCAAGCCTAAAAGACACGAAACCTTGCGGCGCGCGGACGAAACGTCAGGTTCGCACACGGGAAGCGCGCGGCGGAACGATACGATCCCCCAAAAAGTTATCGGACGCACGACGCCCCTTGTTTTCAGGGGGTGCGGGCGCGGAAGCAGTCTCTTCGCCGAGGACGGTGCGCTCGCGTTGATCCATCAGCCAGCGCGCCAGCATGGCCGCGGTATTTTCCTCGAGGTACTGATCCAGGAGCGCCCCCAATTCCTTGCGCAGATTCGCCGCATGAGCGAGGCGGGAAAGTTCATAGCTTTGCAGCGTATTGCGGGAAGCGGTGAGAAGGAATTCCCAGGGCGGCTGGGTGTAGTAGGGGTTCACGAAAACCTCCTGGACAAGGTGCTGTGGAAAAGACGGGAAAACAGTACCACCAGGACATATATAGTTACTAGTAATACTAAGGTTACTAGCCTGTGGAAATCTGTGCAAACAGTGGAAAACTTTTTGCGCGCCTGCAGCGGTTGCGCCGGCGATTACGAGGATCCCGACCGCAGCGCTTGGGAGCCCGATCCCGAAGAAAACGAAGAAGATACAACGGTTGAGGGAATCCCCGAAAAGAAAGAGCCAACTGGGCCTGGGGACAAGGAGCGGCCGGAGGCGGGGTGAGTTTCCTGCGCGGTTGACGGATCGGTGCGCGGGAATGGGGGGAAGTGGACGCGGAGGGGATGGAGGCATGAGGAAACTGGCGGATTGGCAAGTGCTGCAGCCCGTGTTGAAAACGCAGCGCGAGATTTTGCAGGAGGTGCTGCTGTGCGCGGCGCGCTACGACGTTTGGATGACGCTGGAGGAACTGGCGCACAAGACGCGCTATCCGGAGGCGAGCATCTCCGCGCAATTGCGGCACCTGCGCAAGGCGCAGCACGGCGGGTTCGAGGTGGAAAAGCGGCGGCGGTTGTGGGCGGAAACGATGCGGCCAAGCGCGCACGAAAAGGTGTGGGAGTACCAGATGCGGTACGGCCGGTGGGACACAGTGCAGCAGAGGAAAGCGAT
This sequence comes from Candidatus Acidiferrum typicum, assembly GCA_002478115.1. Classification (GTDB taxonomy): domain Bacteria; phylum Acidobacteriota; class Terriglobia; order Acidiferrales; family UBA7541; genus Acidiferrum; species Acidiferrum typicum. The sequence goes on from DLMH01000014.1 coordinate 82,451, forward strand.
TCACTGAAGTGGCGAAGGCCCGGGTGCAAGATTGGCGGAGGTCGAGGAGGAAGAACGGAGACGAGCGGAGGAAAAGATGAGCGTGAAGCCGGAGATGGCGTTTGATGTTTGCTGGGAAGTGTATCGCGGCGCCAGGGAAGTGCTGGAAGCCAAGCGGGGAATTACGGCACTGGCCTTTGAGGCGGATACGAAATATTCGTGGCGGCCGGATCTCCGGCCGAAGCTGAAAGATTGGGTGGCGGATTTTGCGCTGGCGGGCCAAGCAGCGCTCGAGGGTCCGCAGCAAGCGTCGCGCATGGTGCTGTTCCGTTTGTACTACCTGGGGCTGACTCCGTATGAGAGCGCGCGCCATTTTCTGGGCTTGAGCGAGCGGAGCTGGGTGAACTGGTCGGAGGAGATACGGAGGAGATGCGGGGAGGAGTTACTGCGGAGAGCGCTGTTCCCGCCGAGGAAGTATTTTGGGGGAGCGTGATTCCGACACGGCGGTGCGCGAGGCGAGAGTCAGTTGCATTCATGACATTATTTAAGTAAAGTATTCTTTCCGATGCCATTCGCCAATCCGCTCGAGAGAGCTACTCATTTTGTGCGTCACGGGGCTAAGTTCGGGTGCGCCACGGAGGCTGACTATGAAGTGCTGGCGGAACAGTTCTTGTTTGGCCCCATGGACGCTCACACAAGGCAATGCGTACGCCCCAAGGGAAACGACCGGCTTCGATTCAGAGCAATCAACAGGGATTTTGGGGTAGCCTGCGTAAATCCAGAGTTTATTCGGACGTTTTACAGGATGCGTTTACTCAAGATACAAAGGCACGGCGGTCCTGACGCCTTCTTTAGATATGAATGTGCGAGAATAGACCTATGAAGTATCAGTGTCCGGTATGCTTCTATGACGAGTTGCCGTATCCCCCGGCTGACTACCATATCTGTCTCTGTTGCGGAACTGAATTTGGAAATGACGACGCGGATTTTAGCCATGCGCAGTTGAGAGAAATGTGGGTCGGCAGTGGCGCCCCATGGTTCTTCCGCAATCCTCCGGCGGATTGGAACCCCTGGGCGCAGTTACTGAAGGCTGGAATGCTTGCCACGATGGCTGGCTCTGAGACAGGCTTCATAATTGATAGTGCATTCGCCTCAATTAGTGGGGATGTCGATTACCAGAAGCAAGAGGTGCTTATCGCCGAAGAGTTCAGCCGAACTGATTGGGAAGCCCTGGAGATCAGCGAGAGAGAATTGGCTGGGGTCGAGGGTTAGATGATAAGAGGGGACGTGTACCTGGCAGTGTTGGACCCTTCCCAAGGGTCAGAACAAGCTGGCACGCGTCCCGTCATTGTTATCACTCGGGATGCGATCAATAAACTCAGCCCAGTCGTCGTCGTTGTTCCTCTCGCAAGCATGGTAAACAAGAAGAGAATCCTTCCGAGCCACGTCGAAATAAAAATGGGCGAAGCAGGCCTTCCGGTGGACTCGGTAGCGTTGTGCGAGCAGGTCCGAGCCATATCTACTACGCGTCTAACAAAGGCGCTGGGTCATTTGTCGGCAACTACGATCTCGCAAGTCAACGCCGCACTCAAAATGGCCTTAGACCTACCGTAACTCGAAATTTCTTCAGCGTTCAAATCACCTTGGTTGTTGCGGCCTGTTGGATACCAAGTCGCGAGGAGCCGGTTATTTTTGTATGCAAAGTAAGTCGCCTTGGCGGAGGAGTTTGTTGGATTCGGAGGAGGGGCCGCGGGTGTTCGTGGCGAAGCGGTAGAAATGGTCGAAGCGGGGGCGCGGGGACCATGGGGGGAGCGTAGCTTCGCGGAGTTGGGTGAAGCGTTTTTGAAAGCCGTCGAGCGTGATGCCGGTGAAGGGATCGCGCGGAGGAACGGGGCAGCGCGCGCAGGGATTGCTGCCCTCGAAATGGACTTCGCCGATTTGGAAGCGCACGGAGCTGCGCTCGTCTTCACCGAAGAGCTGGTCTTCCCAGAAGGCGGGCACGCCATCTATTTCGAGCGTGGTGCGAAAGCGGAGGCGAACTTCGTCCAGGGTGAGGCCGGGGAACCATTCGCAAACGGCTTGAAGTGAAGCCGTCGAGACGATGGTGGGGCCGTTGGCGATAGTGGCGTCGGGAAAACCGCCGGGGGAATAGCGCACCAGGATCTGCTGCTCGAAGAACATGCTGAACCATTCGGCCGCGTCATCGTTGCCATCGGGGAAGGGGAACGTGTGCGCGGGAATGCCGCGGCGGTCGCCCGGAACGGAAAGCGTGACGCTGCGCAGATCGGGAGAGAAGGCGGCGCGGATCAGGTGAACGGCGGGAGTGCGCTTGCCATTGACCCAGCGGCCATCCACGGAATAGAGCGCCCAGGCGCGGTCGAGCGCAAGGCCGCCGGAAAGACCGATGCGCGCTTCGCTGACGGTGATGGGGTCGAGAGCTTTGATGGGATGGAGACGCAGATTCGCGAGGCGCGGGGTCGCTTTCGTGGGGGGCACGAAAAGAGTTTAGCAGAGGTTGACGGCGGACCTCATCAAGGTAAACAGGATAGCGGATGCGAAGAAGTAGTTTCGCCGATCTCGCACGGCGGGAACGAGCACGATACGAACAAGAACAGACACCAATCCCAAACGCAAACCCGCCGTGTGGGGCTTCTACCGGGAGATGAATTACAGTTTGTTGGCGGGGCTTGCAGATGTGAAAGCGGCGGCAAGCCGCCGCACTCCAAATCGGGCGAGGAACTACAGCTTGTGAAAGCCGCAGGCCCGAAGGCCTGAGCTACAGCATCCGGGGATCGGCGCGGGATTAGCTGCCGGCGACGGCGACCAGATGGCGTTGCGTGCGAATGGTGCAGGAGGAGGCAGCGAGTTCCTTATTGCGGGCTTCGACAGCTTGCGCGAAGGTGAGAAGCGGCGAGGTGTTGATGGAGGCAACGGCGCCACCATCGGCGAAAGCAACGGAAATCTCCGCAGGAGTAATGTGCTCTGGGAATTCGGCGATGGCGAGGAGATCGAAGCGGCCCGTGGTGAAAAATGTGGCGTGGATGGAACCGCCGAGCCTCTCGATGGGAGCGCGAACCACGGCGAAACGGTCCTGGGGAGCGTGGGCGAGGTGGCTCCAAGCCTGAGTGGTGAAACTAATCTGGAGACAGTAGTGGGGCATTGTGGTCTCGATTCTGGAGGGGGGCCAAAGAAGCGAACAGTTTAACCCTGCGCCGCTGTGACGCACGTGTCAAGTGAGAAGAACTGATATGAAAGCGAATTTATATGGGTAATTGAGTTTGCGAAGGAAATTTCCCGGGAAAAGCGAAGCGCGGCAGGTGCGTTTCCTGGTGGGATAAAAAGAATAACGATATTGCAAGATGCCCGCGGAAATTTGTGCAGCGAAAGGCGCCGGTGTCGCCATTCGCTCAGCAGCGGCTGCAGGAAGAACTGAGCACGCGTTCTACTAGGGGCCGCGCGGGGCACGGGTTGGCTTGGATCAGCGGCCGGCGGAGGCGCCAGCGGCGGATTCCGCGGTGATGGATTTGTAGCCACTGGTGCCGGCTTTGCGTAACGCTTCGAGGGCTTGCGAGCCGGTGAGTAGCGACGTCGTATGAATTTTAGAAACGGCGCCACCACCCGCGAAGGCCATGGAGATGGCTGCGGCGGAGATGGTGTCTGGCATTTCGGTAATGGCCAGGACATCAAAGTCTCCGAAAGCAAAGAACGAGGCGTGGACCTTGCCGCCAAGCTTTTCGATGGGAGCGCGGACGGCATCGAGGCGGTCCTGCGGGTTTTGCATCAAACGAGCCCAAGCTTCCTTGGTGTAGCTGACTTGATGACAGAAATAGGGCATGGCGGTCTCCTTTGTTGGGTGGGGGCCTTCCGAGGGGCTGGGGGAATATGCGCCTGGGGAGTGGGGGAGTCAAGGGAAATATGGTGGGGAAGGGGCGGGGGAAAGGTTGAAAAGAAGAGGGATGGCCGAGGGGCAAAATATTTTTTGCGATTATTACATATTTTACTTGACAAGTTAGTGAAATATGGTATACTACTCAGCGTTGAGAAGTGTAACTAGCCCCGGACGAGTTCCGGGGCTTTTAGTTTTTGGGGTGACGCGCGGCAGTGGAAGCAGCCTAAAAGCCGTCCGCAAGCTCCCCCTAGCGGGACCAATCGACAGCAATTGAGAACAGTTTGTGGCACGCGGAGAGGTGTGCCTGAGGAGAGAATATGCCGACCTATCAGAATGCGACGCCGCCGAACGCGCTGTATCCAGGCGACGTGGGATACAGCTGGAACAATGAGGCGTTTCCCGGGGCGAATACCTCGGGGACACAGTTTGCGTTGAGCACGCCGGGCGGGTACGCGCCGGAGACGGGCTTTACGGTGCGCTGGCAGACGATTTTTGGCGGCGCGCCGTCGGCGATTAGCATCAAGCTGCAAGGGGCGATGGCGGATGTGGACGCGGAATACCAGGACATGGATGCTTCGACACAAGTCGCAGGCGAAGCGCGCCAGGTGACGGGGGTACAAGCCAAGTTTCTCAGGATCAAGTTGTACTCATCGACGGGCGGAAGCGGGTTGACGGCGAAGATTCTGGTGTAAGTGATGAGGGGCGACTCACAAGGTCGGAGTGTACAGATTGGACGCTATCTGAACTCGCCGATGGTGCTCAGCGTGGGAGTGACGAGCGCGTCGCTGCAGCTCAATCCGAGCCGGCACTACCGTTTGTGGGGGAGCGTGGATATGTTCTTCCAGTTCGGACCCACGGGTGTGACGGCGACGTTGAACAGTCACCCGGCGGCAGCCAAGCTGGATTATCTGCATTACACGGATGACACCAACACGACGCTGGCCGCCATTGTCAGCAGCGGGACGGGCGTGCTGTTCATCAGCGAGATTGACGCTCAGGGAGTGTGACGTGCGGGAATGGATGCGATTCTGTTGGCGATTCTGGCGCATGCGGCAGACGCACGTGTGGGAGAAAGCGGCGCGTGCGGTAGAGGAAGTCCTGCGGCATGACGTATTACAGCATGCGGCGACGGCGCAGGATTGCGTGACGTTTTGTCCACGGTGCGGGCAGATTCCGGATGGGGACCGGCGGATGGAAGAAGCGCGGGAGCGGTTTTTTGCGCGTTGGAAAGGCGCGGCGCCGAAGAGGAGTGAGCTGGATTTTGCGTTGGCCTGGGCGTATTTCCGGAGGAAGTGAGCGGGCTGTGGTACGGGTATCAGAGATCAGTTATCAGAGATCAGTTATCAGAGATCAGGAAGCGACCCGCGACCAGCGACCAGGAGACTAAGACAAGAAAAAGGCTGCCGCAGAGTTCGCAGAGAGCGCAGAGGACGCGGAGCAGAGAAAGCCGGGAGAAAGGCTTTGGAGTGCAATGGATTCGAGGTTGAAGGGATATGCGGGGAGGGTGACGCACCCGACGTTGGCGCTGGAGCGGGCCTATTGCACAATCTGCGGGCGGCCGTATGGCTGGGTGAGCATGGAAAGCTACGCGCACGTGGCGCCGGAGGAAGTGCTTGTGGTGTGCGACGCATGCGATGAGCGATATGGACGCATGCCGTTGCCGGAATTGGAATTGAAGCGAACAAAGGAGAGTTGACGTGCCATTTTATTACGCGGTTTCCTCGCAACAGAATACCAACGCCACAGCGAACACGGATACGCTGCTGGCGGATTTGAAGACGGCCAGCGCCAACGCGGGATTGCGGGCGTATGTGCAGAAGCTGCAGGCAGGTTCGTACGCAACGCCCGCCGACAATGCCATTCGCCTGCGCTTGCACCGTCTGACTTCACTGGGCACATATGCCTCGGGAACGGCGGTGACAGCGGCGCCTTTGGTGCCCGATGCACCGGCAGCAGCCTCGCTGGTGTCCACGCTACCCTCGCTGGGCACCGCGGCGCTGAATGCGGTGCCGGCGATCCAGTTGGCGTTCAATCAGCGTGGAACGGGATTGTGGGCGGCGTTCACCGTGGACGAGGCCATCGGCATTTCCGGGGCGAACAATGCCGTCAACGGGTTGCTGGTGCTGGATAGCCAGTCGACCGGGACATCCGTCCCGGTGAACTTCAAGATCATTTTCAGCGAGTAGCGCGTGGCGACGACAACATGGGTTGCGGGGCTGTACAACGAAGTTACGCTGCTGCCTGCGCCCGCAAACCGGCAAACGCCGGTGAGCTTGCTGGATATCGAGGAGCGGAGAATTCTGCTTCCACCGCTGCCGGCGGAAGCGGAATTCTTCTATGACGAGTTGGGCGGGTACAAGGCGACTGAATTTCGCGCGGGATTGCAAGCCAACGCGGAGTTCGACGCGCGGTGGATCCTGCTGGGGCGGCCACCCACGGCGTTTGATGAAGTGGAGTGGCAACGATTTGCGGGGACGTGGTTTTCGCAAGCGACAAGCGAGGCGGAAACCGGGCTGACGCCCATGGTCCCTGGACGGGCGTGGGACGAGACCGATTGGCAGAGAGCGTTCGCGTGGTTTGCGGCGTTTCCCGCGGAAGACGAGCAGCCCGAGCGCCTGCCGTTCACACCGCCGCCCGTGCCGAATCTGGGCTGGGACGATTTTGAGTGGGATCATGATTTTGGTGCGCGGGGATTGGGGATGTTGGTGGTGATGGACGAGTTTGTGAACGCACCGGCTGGCGGAGGAACTGGTGGGGTAACGCCAAGGGGAAGAGCGGCGAGATTGGGCTTCACGATGCCGGCGTTCCGTTAGGGAAAAGGGCGTGAGTCGCCGTCAAATCCGATGAAAAAGTGTAAGGCATTTTATCCGATCGCGGGGTCACGAACAGCTTGGATTCCGTGTGTGCGAAAGGCGGAGGCGGAATCGGGCTTTTGCCGGCGGCATGGTGAGGCGATCTTTGGAGCGATGCTGGGGGCGATCGTATACGAGAAGGCGGTAGACGAGGTGGTGGAAATAGAGGCGGAGAAGTGGCCGCGAAAAGAAAAAAAGATAACGCGGAAGCACAGAGGACGTGGAGATTCGCAGAGTGAAGAGGAACCCAGGACCCAGGCACACACTCCGTGCCTGGGGCACCCGGCGGCATGACGACGCAATCCTAGGCGCGATAATGGGGGCGCTGGTGCATTCGGGACCGATGGAGGAGATAGAGCATTTGTGTGAGTAGAAGGCGCCATGTCCGTTGAGGCGGGCGAGGCGGAGGAAGTGATGGCGCAACCACAAACGATCACGATAAGGGCTTTCCGGGGGATGGATACATTCTCCGGAGAAATGCGCGTCATAGGGGGATCCCGGGCGCGCCGGGGAGTGCGCCGGCAGAATCACCGGGCGAGTTGCAACTCGTTGAGAGAGCTGGCGGGGTCTGACGCCGGACGTGGATTGACCGCTGGCGGGAGTGCGCACACCTCCGCCGCACACGCTGCGGACCACAAGACGGGCGCTGATTCGGCTAAGACGAAGGTGGAAAAGCGCAGGCGCACTCCCGACAAAAAGGAAAAGAGCAGCACGAAGAAGGGGAACGGCGGCGGAGACGGTCCAGTGGAAAGTTTGTGGGATGAGAGGGCCCAACTGGACGGAGGAGTACCACTCCCGGAAGACGGAGTGGGGTTTGTAGATGCGGTGAACGTCAACATCGACCTGATCCGGCTAACGGAATTGTTGTTGCGGGGAACGGAGGAGAGGTCGTCGAAGAGTTTATTGGAGCGGCTGCTGGAGATGAGGTACGGGAAGAATGTCCGGGGGAGTGAAAACCCAGCGAAGCAGTATGTGATTGATATTCCGTCAGCCGTTGCGGAACGGGCAAGAGAACGGGAACAAGAATCCTGAACCAAGGAGCAGCAAATGACAAACGCGAAAGTCATCTTCATTGGGGAAGTAACGCAGATCGCCGGGGTGGGGGCGGTGGTGCTTGGCGTGGTACTGAGCCTGCATCATTGGGGCGCCGCGGCGGCTTTGATCGGCGGGATCTCGGCGTTTTTTGTGGGGAAGAAACTGCGGGGAGTTTGAGACAGTGGGATGCGCCGGCTGGGGTCGGCGGCAGGACTTGACGTCGTAAAAGCGGCGGCAAACCGCCGCACTCCAAAACTCGGCGAAGAAGATGATCGAGCGGACCTTACTCAGCGCATCGTACGACCCATTTGATCGGCAGAGAGAGTTTCACAATTCAAGAAAGAAATATCGCCTGTTCGGCGGTGCCGCAGGCCCGGGCAAGACCAGAGCGCTTCTCTCGGAGGCGATTTTTCAAGCGCTGCTCAACGGCAGAAGCGACACGCTGCTGATGCGGAGGACGTATCCAGAGCTGGAGGGTTCTCTGCTGGCACAGTTTCGGCGCGATGTGCCGCGCGACCTGTACCAAAACTACAACGAAGCAAAACACCTAGTGACCCTGACGAACGGTTCGACGATACGGTTCGGCTACTGCCGCAATGAGAATGACGTTTATCAGTATCAGGGCGCGGAGTTTTTGTTCATCGGGATCGACGAGCTGACGCATTTCACGTTGAAGCAATGGCAATTCCTGACTTCGCGAAATCGCTGCCCGATCCCCGGAACTTTTCCGTGCATGGCGGGGGCAACGAATCCCGGGAACATTGGGCATGCCTGGGTCAAAGCGCTGTGGGTGGACAAAGCCCCGCCGCCGGGATATGAGCGGCCGGAACAGTACGATCCGGGGGATTACGACTTCATACGCGCGCGCATTGCCGACAATCCGATTTACGCGAATGACCTGAATTACCGGAAGACGTTGGAAGCGCTCCCGGAACAACTGCGGAAAGCTTTCCTGAACGGGGACTGGGACGTTTTCGCGGGACAGTATTTCGACCTGTTTGAGATTGGGCGGCACACGGCACGGCCGGAAGAGATCGGCATGCAGGCCTGGTGGCCGCGATGGATTTCGATTGACTGGGGATTCCAGCATCCCAGCGCGGTGTATTGGCACGCGGCGGAGCCGTTGGCAGCGATCAGTAATCAGCGATCAGCGACCAGGAATCCAGCGCCAGGCAGCAATGCAGGGGGCGACACTGCGGCGAGGATCATAACGTACCGGGAGTTCGTGCAGAACGGATTGTCGCCGCGGATGCTGGGGCAGGCGATTGCGGAGCGCTGCAAGGGCGAGAAGATCCAGGAGATTTACCTTTCACCGGATGCGTTTGCGCACCGCACGAGCGAGGCTTCGATCGCGGAGCAACTGGGAGAGGTGCTGGCGGCGAATGGAATGCCGCGGCCCTCGCCGGCTGATGACGACCGGATTGGCGGATGGCAGTTGATGTACCAGTTGCTGGAGCAGGACGCCTGGGTAATCACGGAGAATTGCGCGAAGTTGATCGAGTGTTTGCCGCAACTCGTGCGGGATAACCGGCGGGTCGAGGATGTGCGCAAGGTGGAAGGCGACGATCCAGCCGACGCGGCGCGCTATGGCATAGTTCCCGGCGCAAGATACGCCGGTGTTGGGGCACACCGAAGTGCGCCCGGGGCGGGGCAGGCTCCGCCCCTTTATTCTCAGATGCGATTCATGCCCGGGATGCCGCTGGGCGAACAGATCGCGCGCCTGGTCACGGCGGAGGACGCCACTTCGCGCGCGATACAGTTCCAGAGGTTGGAGGCGGAGGCGCGCAAGCAGTTCGGCCCCCAACGCTTGCCGCGCCGGCGGTGGAATTGGTAGGGCGGAGCGAACTTGAGACGCGAAGGGTGAGGCGATGTTGGAGCTAGTGAAAAGATTCTTTAAGACGCGGTATGTCGCGCTGCTGGAAGAGGAAACGGCGCGGCTGCGGGGGGAGAATCGCGCGCTGCTGAATTCGCTGCTGGGGACGGCTGGATTCCCGCCTGTGGAGTTTGCGGAGCCGGTAAAGCCTGTGGAGCTGCCAAGATTGCGGAAGAGGTCGTGGCAGCAGGTGCAGCGAAAGAATGAATTGGAAGCAATGAAGGGGTGACTTGGCGGAGATTGAGGAACCTAAGAGCGGTTGGATCAGGAGAGAAGAAGGAAAATCTAACGCAGAGACGCGGAGAACGCAGAGGTTCGCAGGGAAGAGAAACCCAAGAGCACAGACAGGAGTGTCTGTGCCACAGGGGCGCAGAAGGCACAGAGAGCGCAGAGAAGAGATGATGAGAGATCGTATGGAAAACGCGACTAGAGATTGGGAACCGGGGATGACGGCGCCGGCGGACGGAAATGCGGGAGCGGGAGGCGCAGCGGGAAGGTTCGGAGAGATTCCTCGGTACGAAGGCTCCGCTCGGAATGACGGGCAGGCGAACCAGGCAGTGGCACTGGGGCCGAATTTTGAGGGGTTGGAGGAAGAGCGGCCGGAACTGGTGAACGCGCTGCGGGAGCTGGTGCGGCAGTACCGGCAAGAGGGCATAACGGCGCGGCGGCACGAAATTCGACGGATTCGACAGGCGCGGCTGTTCTGGCAGGGGCTGCAGTATGCCTGGTGGAACCCCAATGACATGAACTGGCACTTGCCGTTTGAGCAGAAGTTCAACGACGACCGCGCGCTGGAAGAGATGCCGCGGTATCAGTTTGTGACCAACTTTTATCAGGGGTTTGGGCTGTCGTTTGTGGCGGTGCTTTCGCAGGATGTGCCGAGCGTGCGCTTCTACCCGCAATCGGCGCAATCGCTGATGGACATTGCCGCGGCGCGCGCGGCGAGCGACGTGTCGGAGCTGGTCGAGCGAAATAACCATGTGGAGCACCTGCTGACGTCCATCGGGTATTTTCTGTGGACGGATGGGAAGCTGGGCGCGTATGTGCGGTACGTGAAGGACGGGCAGCGGTTCGGTTTTCGCGAGGAAGAGATCCTGGCGGCGGTGGAGATACCGCTGGGCGTTGACATGTGGGTTTGTCCCTCCTGCGGAAGGGAGACTCCGGTCGGGGGAAATCAGGGAGTACCGGACGGATATCAGCGATCAGCGACCAGCGATCAGGAGGCAGCAGAAGAGGAATCCCTCGACTCCGGTGTGCAGAAGGCGCAGACCTCCGCGCGGGATGACAATTTCGGACAAGGCGAGGATGACGGAGTGTTGGATGGTGGTGCCGAGGAAGCCCTCACCCCTGAAGGGGTGAGCTACACATGTCCGGGGTGCGGGGCGGAGTTGGGCGAGAAGGATTTGCGGAGGGCCGAGCGGGTGACGGTGCCGCGGGTGGTGGAGACGCGGCGCGTGGCGAACGGCCAGGAAGTGATTTCGATTGCCGGCGGGCTGGAACTGAATACGCCCGTGTGGGCGAATGAGATGCACGAGTATCCGTACCTGCAATGGCAGGCGGAAGTGCACCGCGCAAAATTGAAGGCGGCGTATCCGCTGGCGGCGGGAAAAATCGAGGCGGCGCCATCGCAGGGCCCGGAGGATGTGTACGCGCGCGTGTCGCGGCTAAGCGTGGAGCAAGGGTTGCCGTCGATTCATCCTGGTGACACGCTGATGAACCTGATTACGTTCGACCGCACGTGGCTGCGGCCGTGGGCGTTTTACGGGATCGAGAATGAAGAGGTGCGGAACGAACTGTTGGCGCTCTTCCCGGATGGCTGCTACGTGGGCTTTGCGGGCGATGTGTACTGCGAAGCGCGCAACGAAAGCATGGACGATCACTGGCGCGTGCTGCACGCGCTGCCAGGCGACGGCCAGAACCGGCCGAGCGTGGGCGATTCGCTGGTGCAGGTGCAGGAGCGCTACAACACCCTGAGCAACATGCAGGCAGAGACGTATGAGTACGGAATTCCGCCGATCTATGCCGATCCGCAAGTGTTGGACTTTGATGCGCTGGCGAATCAGGTGGCGGAGCCTGCGGCGCACTTTCCCGCGCGAGCGCGCCCGGGCCAGCCCTTGGCGGCGGGATTTTTCCAGCCAGCGCCGGCGCAGGTGCCTCCGGACATGATTCGCCACCAGCAGGATTTGATTGGGCCGGTGTCGCAATTCTTGACCGGGCTGTTTCCCGCGGTCTTTGGCGGAAACATGGAGGATGTGAAGACGGCGAGCGGGTATGCAATGGCTCGCGACCAGGCAATGGGACGGCTGGGGCTGGTGTGGCGGCGGCTGAAGCAGTTTTATGGCGAAGTGATGTTACTGGGCGTGGACTGCTTCCGGAAGAACCGGCCTGAGGACGTGGATGTGCCCCTGCTGGGGCCGGATGGGACGCTGGACGCGCGCATGATTCGGGTGGGCGATTTGAAAGGGAATATCTGCGTGCATCCGGAGGCGGATGAGACGTTCCCGCGGCTGAAGTCGCAGCAGCGCGGCGTGCTGCAGCAGTTGTTTGCGCTGAAGGATCCGCTGATTCAAGAGGCGTTGTCGGAGCCGGCGAACCTTGGGTACATCAAGAATGTGCTGGGTTTGACGGAGTTGGTGATTCCGGGGGAGGACTCGCGGAATAAACAGTTGCGAGAGATCCAGGTGTTGTTGGGGAGCGCGCCAATTGTGGTGGCAGGGGGAAATCGAAACTCGAAACTCGAAACTCGAAATTCGGAAGAAGGGTCCGAGCCAGATCCGCAACCTGCGCCCATTGTGCTGCCATCGGTGGCCGTGGATGTGCTGCTGGACGAGCATGCGGTGGAGTTTGAGGAGTGCAAGAGGTGGGCGAATTCGGAGGCGGGGCAGTCGGCAAAGATGACGAATCCGGTGGGGTTTGCGAATGTGCGGGCGCACGCGGAAGCGCATTTGCGGGTGATGCAAGCGCAAGCCGCATTGACGGCCTAAGAAGAATTTGGCGTGGCAAGATAACCGCATGAGGACCTAGTTGGATGTGATCTTGCCGAGTAGGGGCGCAGCACTGCTGCGCCCCTACATGGAAAGTCGGAGTGAGCGCGGAGAGTGGGATGGAAACGATTGCGACACAAAGCGGAATGCAAGGTGCGGGTAGGGAAGTGTTTGCGTTGACGGATGAGCAAATATTGGGGATGGAGCCGGAGGGCGAAGTTGCTCGAGGTACGCAAATGACAGACGAGCAACTGTTGGAGACCGCCGGAACGAGCGTTGAGCGAGGCGCGGCGGGACGCTACTGAGCAAGCGAAAGAGGTTGGCGCGCAGGCGCCGCCACAATGGCTGGCCGAGAGGATGCGGGATCCCTGGCATGGGGATGAGGCGAAGGAGTTCTGGGAAGGCGCGGTGCAGGCGAGGCAGGAAGCGGCGGCTTATCGCGAGGCGATTGCGACGCCTGCCGAAGCGCGGGCGCTGAAGGAGATCTATCCCGGTGGAGTGAATGAGGCGAAATCGGCAGCGGAACGTGCGCGGCAGTTGGAGGAGTTTGATGGGGCGTACTTCGGCGCGGCGGGGATGCCGGCGGAGGCGCTGAGCGCTGCGCGGGTGCAATTGGCGCAGAGGTTGATGGAGCAGGATCCGGCGGCGTTCCGGCAGATGGTGGCGGCGGGAGTGCGGTTGCTGGAGGCGGCCGGGGGCCAACGACCAGCGAGCGCTGTAGGTGCAGAAGGAAATGGTGGCAGCGGGCGGTTGGTTGACGGGGCCAGGAAAGGCCTCACCCCTGAAGAGGTGAGCTACAGGGACGGGAACGGCAGACAGCCGGGTGCGGCTGTTGCGCAGCAGGTGCCGCCAGCGTACGTGAATTTTGAGAAGGCCACGAACGCGGAGTTGGAGAAGAGCGTGGGCGGAGCGATTGCGCGAGCGATGGAACAGGCGCTGCCGAATCTGAGGAGCCTGGATCGAGCGGGGCGAGACGCGGCTTCGCAGGGCACACCATTACAAGAGAGATTGGGCGCGGCGGTCCGCGAGGATGTGGAAGCGGCGCTGAAGAGCGACGCGCAACTGGGTGAGCAGGTGGCAAAAATTCTTGGAGCGCGGCGGTTTGACGATGCCACGCGGGCTCAGGTAGTGCGGGTGATTGATGCGCGGGCACAACAGTTGGTGCCAGGCGCGGTGAAGCGGGTGGTGGGGAGTTGGACGACGGCGACACTGGGGACAACAGGGAAGAGCCGCGCGGCGGAAACGGGATCTGGTGCTTGGCGGTCGGCGGGCGAATCCGCTGCGAGGCCTGCGCCGCAGACTGGGAAGAACAAGCCGAGTTCCGGACGAAATGAGAGATCGGAGCCTCGCGCTGGCGCACGAACGGGGAACCGAGGACGGGTGGATTACGGGAAGTTGAGCGACGAACAAATTTTGGAGCTGTGAGAGAGTGTTTGCCGCAGAAAGAACAAGAACAGAGGGATTGTGACGTTCGATCGTAAGAGCCCACTCTTCGCAAAATACGCGAAGGATGGGGCACCCTCAAGATCAGGGGTAGGGCGGCGTATGAGGGGAAACCCAAGAGCACAAGCATGAGTGCCTGTGCCACAAAAGCAAAAGACAAGCCACAGGGCGCACAGATCGGCCCCTGCAACAACGGAGTTTTGGCGCCTTCTCGCAAGACGCCTGCCTGCCCTTCTGAAGCGGGGCAGCACATCTAAGGAGAAACAACAATGCCAGCACAAGCAAACGCGAATGTCATCGCGTTGCAGCTCGAGAAGGTGCGCGACAAGGTACCTTTGCTGTATGAGCGCGACGACATTCTTTTGACGATGATCCAGCAACGCGGCGACGTGGAGAAAATCTCTTCACGAAACTTGCGCCTGCCGTTGCAGGTCAATCCCGGTGGGAAGGCCGGGTCGTACAACGCAGACGGTGGCGACCTGGGCCGCGGTTCGGGAACACAGTACGACGTAGCGCAGGTGTCGCCGATCTTCTTCCGCTTCGCGATTGAAATCACGAAGCTGGTGGAATACGCGACGACGGGAAGGGACCGCGCGATTGAAAACGCGGCCAAGCGCGAAGTGGCCAACGGAATGAAGCAGTTCCGCTCGTTCCTGGACAAGCTGATACAGACCGCTGGGAACGGCGTGCTGGGAACGATCAGCTCGGTGAGCGGGACCACGTTCACAATGACGGTGCCTTACGGCGCAGCGCTGGTGTATCCCGGACAGACGATCCAGATCTACGACACCACGTTGACGACCAACCGGAACGTCGCGGCAAGCGTGACGACAAGCGTGGTGACGGCGGATCCCATCAGCACACAGCAAATCACCGTGGACAACGTCCCGACAGGGACGGTCGCGACGGATGTGATCGTGCACGACGGATTGAGCGGGGCGCAGCCGGTTTCGTTGTATGGGATCAAGTATCACCAGAACAACGCGACGACAGGCACGTGGCTCAACCTGAGCCGCGCGACCTATCCGATCCAACTGGCCACGCCGCGCGTGAACGCTGGCAACGCGGCGCTGACGCCGGCCAACGTGCGCCTGGCGATCAACAAGGTGCGCAAGTCGTTGGGGATCAACCACCTGAGCAAGCTGATCGCGTACATGGCAGTCGAGCAGGAGCATGCTTGGGAAAATCTGGGCATCACGGTGAGTTCCATCATCAAGGAAGGCGGCAGCGGGAACGGGAACGACCTGGATCTGCTGTTCACCGGACGAAAAACCATGAGCGGAATTTCGATCAAGTCCAGCGTAAACGCGGACCAGACGCGCGTGGACTTCCTGGATTTGGCGCACTGGGGCCGCGCCGTGTTGAAGGACATTGATTTCTACGAGGTCAATGGCAACACGGTGTTCCCGATTTACGGGGCCAGCGGCGGGCTGGCAGCGTCTTATATCTTCTACTTTGACACAGCGTTCCAGCTCTGGTCAGACAGCCCGCGCAGCGGTGCGTACATCGATACGCTCGCTCGCCCGTCGGGTTACTGAGACGGGAAGTGAAGGAGATTGAGGAGGTACAGGAAGTGAAGGAGCAGAATCGACTCGCAATTGTGGTGCGAGGCGTTTTCCTTTACTTCCTTGGCCTCCTATATCTCCTTCACCTCAATTTGCTTCGAGAGAATCGCATGATTCAGGTGATACGAGAGAGTCACGATACGCCGGAAGAGGTTGCGCGGCGTCTGGAAGCTGCCGGCGGACGGAATCGGTTTGGCGAGCCCAACTATCGAGTGATTTGGGGCTGGAACCGCCTGGCGTGGATTGGCGGGAAGTTTGAAGACCGCGACGCGCACGGGGATTTGGTGCGGGAAGTGGTGGAATTGCGGCTGGAGCCGAAATATCCGCAGGTGAACCGGTGGCACGTGGAGCGTTGGGTGCCGCCGGAAATGTACGGGTCGCCGCGAGATTGGTACGCAAAGACGGTGGAAAGCGCAAATGGCGTGAGCGTGCCGGCGCTGGGGCCGTATCCGGAGCGGGGCGAATACGAGCATTGTTTTACGCTGCAAGGGCCAAAAGGCGAATTTGTGCAGTTGACGCCGACGATTGTGGAGCATGTGGCGCGAGCGATCGAGTGGGCGAGGCGATTCCCGAAGGCGAAGCAGCGTGGAATGTTGTACGAGAGGGAAGCTCGCGATGAGCGCGAGTACGAACAGTGGGCGTACACATTGATGGATGACGCTGTGCCGGCGCTGCATGGGCGGCCGTTTGTAACGGTGGCGTAGTCAGGAATCTGGGGTCGAGAAAGTAATGATGAATTATGAGCGGAAGAATTTCACACCTGCGGATTTGGTTGAAGGGCATCATGGCGGCGGGAATCAGCGGAGCTGCAGGTGGAGTGATGACTGGGCTGGCGGCGGTGGGAATCGATCCGGCACATTTTAATTTGCAGGCGGGGATGGGGGCGACAGTCAGGATTGGGATGGCCGCGGCATTGATCAACGCGGTGATTGGCGTGGCGGCGTATTTGCAGAAGTCGCCGTTGCCCGACGAGTGAGTGCTGAGCAGCGAGCTGTGCGTCGCCAGAAATTGGGGAACAGAACATGCCAGTAGTGGGATCGAGTGCGTATAACACGGCGGGACAGATAACCTCCCTGGTGAGGTCGCTGCTGAATGATTCGCAGGGAAACCTGTTCACGGATACCTTGCTCTTGCCATATCTGAATTCGGCTTACCGCAAGGTGCAGCGCGCGATGGGGAACGCCGGCGGCGGGGGATTCATCCAGGATGACGTGCTGCTGGTGGTGACCGCGGTGGCGGGACAGGATGCGTCGCTGCAGGTGTCGCTGAGCGATGCCAGCGCGCCGCAGGACACGCAGATCCGCTTGCGCTACTTGAAAGCGTACCCCGATTTCACGGATGCAACCTCGCCGGTGCTGGTGCGCAACGCCCAGGAAGCGCTGGCGTACGCCACGGCGGCGCTGGCGGGATGGGCAAGGGGCAGTCCGCTGGCGGAGAAGTGGGACGATGCGGCGAGCGACGCGATCGAAGACCTGGTCGTGGCGGCCGTGCGCAGAGAGCAGCAGAGCAGCCGGCGGCGGCGGCCGTTTTCGGCGAGGAGCGGGTACACACCGTTTTGAGAGAGTTTTCAGTTGTCAGTTTTAAGTAAGGCGTTTTCGGAACAAGGAGAGGGGTGCGGGGATGGCAATTACGATTTCGCTGTCGCCACTGAACGTGGACGGCAGCGCAAGCAACTTTGTTTACGCGATCGCAACACTGAGTTTTTCGGGGAACTACACCGCCGGCGGAGACACGCTGGATTTCACGCAAGTGGCGGACAAACTGCCCTCGACGCAAGTGGTGCAGGCGATCGCCGAGAGCCAGAACGGCAACAGCGGATATTACATCCCGCTACAGGGAACGGCGCTGAATAACTGGAAGTTGAAAGCGTTCCTGGGAGGCGGGACAGAGATCACGGCAGGAGCGTATCCGGCCAGCGTAACGACGGACATCGTGCAACTGAGTATAACGGCGAGGAAATTGTTGTAGGGCGCTGGGAATCGGATAACGGATATCAGCGATCAGGAGGCGGTTCTTGGAGGCCTCTCCCGAATTGGTAGTCGAGGCTGGCTCTGAAGCCGGGACTGTAATCGCGGAATGGCAAAAGAAAAACCTCGGGTCTGAAGGCCTGGGCTACAGGACTGCGAAGCACATGATACGATCAAAAGTCAGTATGGGAATTTTGTGGGCGATATTGGCGCTGGCGCTGCATGTGTTGCCGGGAGTGGTGGGACCGGCGCAGGGGCAGGGCTCGCGCAAAGACGACATTGTGTTCAACACGCGTGGGGTGCCGCTGGCTGGTGCCACGGTACGAGTGTGCGCGATGCCGGCGAGCGGGCAGCCGTGTACGCCACTCGCGCTCATTTACTCCGACCCGCTTCTCACGCAAGCGCTTGCGAATCCCACGGCCACAGATGGCATGGGGAACTACACTTTTTACGCCGCGCCAGGGAAGTACGAGGTCGAGATCTCCGGCCCCGGAATCACCACCAAGCAATTGCCCAACGTGATTCTGCCGAGCGATCCCTCCTCGCCAACATTCAGCAGCCTTTCTTCAACGGGCGCGATCAACGCGTTTACCTTGAGCCTTACCGGCAACCTGACGGTGAATGGCAGCACTACAGTGGCCGGAAATATGGCCAGCGGCACGCTGAGCCTCTCGAATCAAAGCACGGCGCCAGGGACGCCGGGCGCTGGCTCCGTGAATTTGTACACGAAAACGGCGGACAAGCGTCTGTACTACAAAGATGATACCGGCGTGGAAGTGGGTCCGATTGCAAGCGGCAGCGGCGCGCAGACGAATACGCCGAACACGTTCACGGCGCCACAGAACATTGACGCGGACTTCCACACCAAGGGGCCGAATCCCTGGTACGACCTGTCGCGGTGGGGCTGGTACACCAATCCGACGTATTACCACACCGGGACGACGGGCACGATGGGGGCCTCATCCGCGACGCTGACGCTGGCCTCGGCGCTGGACTTCGCCAACGGGCAAGGGCTGGTGATTCTTGGCGCTGGGCCGACACCCACGATTGCAACGCCCACGAGCGTGACGGCGGCGGCAGTGGGGGCGACCGGGTCGACGACGTATTACTACTGCATCGTGGATGAGGATTACTTGAACGGGCGCACCGCCTGCAGCGCGGCGGGAAGCGTGGCAAACGCGGTAGCAACGCTGGGGATTCAGACCAATACGCTTTCGGGAAGTCCGGCCTGTGCGCGGGCTTCCGGCGTGGTCACCTGCACGACCAGCGCGGCGCACAACTTCATCAACGCATCACAGATTGAGATTCAGAACGGGACCACCGGCGACCACAGCTTTGAAGGCGCGTTCACGCTGACTTCGGCATCGGGCAGCACGTTCACGTTCAACCAATACGGCGTGGCGGATTCCAGCGGCACGGTAACGGGCGGCAACGCTCGCGTGGTGGGACAAGTTGCGGTGAAGTGGCAAGCGCCAACAGCCTACACCGTCCTGAAGCACCTCGTTTATCGCTGCACGGGCGCTTGCGCACTGCCGGGGAACGCGGCCAACTACAATCTTGTGGGCGTGGCGCAAGGGCAGGACAGCTATTTCCTCGACCGTGGTTATACGATGAGCACGGCAAACCTGGACAACGGCGACGCTCCGCAGACGGCTCCCACAACAACATCAAATGGTTGGCTATCAACTTCCATCGTCTCGGGCGCAGGGACCACCACGCTGACCCTAGCGGCATCGTCCACCAACGCTGTCGCAGGCGGCAAAGTCGTGCATGACAACTGGCCCGTGATTGCAGCAGCGTGCGCGGCGATTCCGGCGAACACGGGTGCGCCTATCCTGTTTGCTCCCGCAACGCCGGGAGCCGGGGCGTACAACTATGCGCCATTCTCCTCTTTTGGAAGCTTCGGCGGGGGCGTGAGTTCGCCAGCTTTCAAGAACTGCCCCGGTGGAACGGAGATTGATTTTCAGAGCATGCTTTATCTGAACGCGCCCATACAGCTTGGGCGTAACATCACGATGCGCGGCGGGTCGGGAGGCCAAATATCCGCTGGGTCCGGTTACTTCGAGGCCCCTACCACGCTCGTGAGCGGCACTGCCTACCCGATGTTCTACATTAATGGGCAAACTTCCACCAACGATTTCCTGGCCAATTTCAAGATTTCCTGCAATCAGAATTATCAGACTTGTCTCTACGAGGACCAGTCATCCAGCGGCGATGGCCCCACCGATTTCCGGTACGACGATGTGTACCTCGTCAACACCAACGGATACTCCAACGTCTATGTGGCCAAGTCGGGTTTCGGACGGTTCTGGACACGCGGCGGCTGGTTCACCAGCGCGAATGACTTTAGCTCGCCAACGGCGGCGCTCTTCACGACTAACTGCGGCACCGGGCAACCTGTTCCGTTGCTTCCCCCTATCGGCTACACCAACTACACTTCAATCTACGGTGGATTGTTGATTGACGGATGCGGCGTGACCAGCCTCGCTTTCAACCACTGGAGTTTTACGGAACTTCTCGTGGAAAACGGCTACATTCCCGCCATCCGTGTCAACAATCCTTCTTATGGAGCAGGCTTCACCGTCACAGCTTTTACCTATGCGGACATGCTCGGCGGATATGCCACGCCTCTCATTGATCTGACAAACGCCCCAGGCAGCGGCATTCAAATAAACGGCGCAGGCTGTGCGAACAGCTACGCGGCTCTTTTTGAAGTTGGGACCAGCAGCTATTACCCCGGCCTGCAAGTTAGCGGACTGGGCTGCTCCTATCTTGGCGCAAACAACGGGACGGTGAACTATAACGGCGGCGTTACTGGTGGCCTCAGCGACCAATTGAGCTGGAACACGCGCTTGCAAAAGACCTCGCACGTTGCCTATCAGATGGGCATCCCCGCAGCGCCGCAGAGTTGTGTCGTAAGCGCGGGCGGTGCAACGTGGGTAGGGCCGCATGTTTACCAGTTTACGGCGGTTGACGCAGACGGAAATGAAACGACGGTAGGGCCGTCCATCTCGGCAACGACGACGACTGGCAATCAGACCGTTACCTGCACCGCTCCATCCTCCTTCCCTGCGGGTGCAGCGGGTTTGGACCTTTACCGCGACAGCGGAATGGTTAACGCGGCTGTTGTAGCCTGCAATATTCCGCAAGTCACTGTGCCCGGCGGCACCGTTGTGGACAACTACGGGTATGAGTGCAGCGGCAACACACCTTATCTGAACCAGGCAGGGTCTTCGCTGCTTTCCTCGGGCGGTCTATCCACCTACAAACTCCATCTGGGCAGTGAAGCCCTCACGGCTTCTCCTCGCGGCGAGCAAAACATCTTCCTTCCCGGTGCGCTTACTTCGACGTGGACAGGCTCGACGTGGACGCCGGACAAAGCAGTGACGGCGACCCGCATGCAGGTGCAGGCGAAGACGGCACCCACTGGATGCACGACCAACGCGGTGGTGCGTCTCACGGATGGCACTACCCCCATCAACATAACGATCTCCGGGTCGGGCAACGATTCCGGCATGATCGCGCAGAACTACGCGGCTGGGACGCCGTTGACGCTCAGCGTGCAGACGGCCGCGGCGGGTTGCACAACGTCTCCCGCAGACGCGAATGTGACCATCCAGTATCGCATGCAGTAGAAACGGCTTCCCGGAACGCCAAACGCGGGATTACCCTCCCCGGGCTTCAGAATTCACGAAAATAATTTGAGGACAACATGAACACGCAGAACGATGTCGTTGCGTTGGTGAATATCTCCACGCAAAAGTGGCCGCCGCGCCACCGCACCTATTTTGGCTCGCTGGAGATCCGCACCCCGGAGCCCGGGGAGGCTTTCGCGATTACGCCGATACATGCCTGCAAAGGCAT
Organism: Candidatus Acidiferrum typicum; assembly: GCA_002478115.1. Taxonomy (GTDB): domain Bacteria; phylum Acidobacteriota; class Terriglobia; order Acidiferrales; family UBA7541; genus Acidiferrum; species Acidiferrum typicum. Next base: position 103,902 of record DLMH01000014.1, read on the forward strand.
CATGGACCTGGGAGACAAGCGCACCATGGAATTTCCCATCACCGCGCGGGAGATCGCCGATGACTTGGTACGGGAGATCAATGGCGATTCAGGCGAGGGAAGCTTTCACGGCGTGTTTGTGGCGGCAGGGCCGATGCCGACGGAAGCGGAGTTAGCGGAAGCGCACAGGAAGCTGGACGCGTTTCACCGGCGATTGGTGGACGCGGCGGACCTGGAGTGGGAACGTTCGCACAATCCGATGTTCATCACGGACTTGGAAAGGCGCGCGGCACGGGAATTGAAGCAGGATAAGCCGTGGTTGTATGACCCGAAGCCCCAGGCGGAATGCCCCGCGTGCGGCGAAAAGATCAAGGCGGGCGTGGCAGTGTGCCGCTCCTGCCGGGCAATTCTGAACCGGGAGAAGGCAGCGGAGTTTGGGTTGGTGCCGAGAGTCACGGAGACACCGCTGGACTTAATGAAGCTGAGAGAAAAGGGAAGCGCGAAATAAGAAGCGCGGCGAAGATTCACCGCTCGATAAATGCAACGTGCACTGGGCAAGCCTGAGAAGCAAATTCAGCATAGCAGATGTCCGCTGTCACGGTTTTAGCGTGTCAAGAACAAAATGTGTGGTCATGCACCTGTTGATGCCTCAGAATGGTAGAATAAGAGGTGCCCAGGAGGGCCATCAGCGTAGGACGATGGGGCTCAAAAGAGGTGAGGCTTATGTCGCCTTTGGAAAAAGAACGTAAGTATATGGATTCTCATAAGGATGAGCTGCTCAAGCAGTACGGGGGGAAAATCCTCGTCATCAGCGGGGAGCAAGTCACTGGTGCGTTTGACACGATGGAAGAGGCGTTACAGGGTGCCGTAACGCAGCACGGTTTGAACAACGTTCTCATTAGGAGACCTTCTGAAGCACAGATCGAATTCTGCGCGCCGGCTCTAACATTGGGGATTCTGAATGCCAATTCTACACGCCCAGATAACAGCACAAGGTAAAGCGCCTGACGGTAAGACAGTCGATGTGCATCCCGCGATAGCACTTCGGATGCGTGGCCCCGTGATGCAGGTGACGGTCACAATTGAAGAAAATGCGGGCAAGGCATTGCTTAGCCAAGGTAAGGCCCTTCCGACACCCAAGACAGGTTTAGCATTGATAGATACGGGCGCATCGAATACGTGCATAGACGAGCAAGCGGCGAAGGAATTGGGTCTCCCGGTGATTGACGTTGCCACGATGCTGTCGGCAACCCATGAGAAAGTTCCTTGTAATATATACCCCGTACTGATCAGGGCTCCGTTAGTAGATTTGAATTCACCGTGGACGATGGGAGCAGCCTTGGCGGCCCATGGTTTATTGGTGCTCATCGGGCGTGATGTTCTCCAACGCTGCAATCTCTTCTACAACGGGCCAATAGGCCAGTTCACTTTATCCCTATAGGGCGCTTCTTCGTTTTTCTCCATCTAGCGCTGGCAGCCTTTTTGGTTGTTTTCTGTCGTCCATTGTCTGCCAGTGTCTCCAAACAGCGTTTCGCTCCGATTTTGCGACCCCTATGAGACTGGGCGAGTGGAGGTAGGAAAGGCGGCTGGCTTTGCTCTCCCCAAGTTCAGTGTGGAGAAACGGCTGCTCCGCGAGATCTGTTGCAGAAAGAACTTTGTTTGCTACTCGTTAGACCGTAAGAGCGGCAGCAAGGCTGCCGCACTCCAAAAGAAGAACATATGTCCACGATTGGATCATTGGACGCACCGATTGAGATTTTTGGCGGGCTGGTCAGCGACATGTCTCCGGCCGATCTGCCGCATGGGGTGTCGCCGGATTGTCAGGACGTTGTCTTCAGCAACGGCGGCGTGATGACACGACCCGGACTCCAGGCGCTCTTTGGGCCGCTGGCGGGGAACCCGACGGTGAATTACGTAAAGACGTATACGACACCGAACGAAACGCTGCGAACGATGGCACTCGATGGCGCTGGGAATTTGTATAAGGAGATCACGGAGGGAACGCTGACACAGATCGCGGGCGGCCTGGCGGCGAACGCATACGCCAATTCGACGACGTTGTTCGGCAGGGAATATCTGGCGATCAGCGACGGGATGACCGGGAACGACTTGCCGCGGCAATACGACGACACGAATTTCGATCGCGTGAGCCAGGGCGGACCAGGCGCTGGGCCAACGGTGGTGGATGAAAACGTAATTGTGGGCATCGTGGCCAGCCCCAATGGCGCGACGCAGCCTGCCGCGGTGGCGATTGCGGCGAGCCCCAATGGGGCGACGCAAAACGGCTACCTGGTAACCATTACGACGAGCGCGCCGCATGGATTCTCCACGGGACAATTCGTCACAGTGGCGGGTGTGGGCGTGGCGGGATACAACGGCACGTTTGCGGTGGTGTCTGTGCCGAGCTCGACGCAATTTACCTACATTGCGGGGGCTGCCGGGCTGCCAAGTTCCGGCGGCGGCACGGCGGCTTCCGCAACGGTCACAGTTCAAACGAGCGCGGCGCATGGCTTGTCCGCGGGACAACTTGTGACGATTGCCGGCGTGGGTGTGAGCGGGTACAACGGCACATTCGCGATCGCAACTGTTCCCGACTCGACCCATTTCACCTATGGCGCCACCGCGGGTGGCCTTGCGGCTTCCGGCGGGGGCACGGCGGCCGCGGCTGGGAATGTTGCCATGGGCGCGCACCAGGTGTGCGTGATGTTCCAGACGCATCAGGGCTATCTAACGAAACCGGGGCCGGCGACGAGCTGGACGGCGAGCGGCGGAAAGCGCGCCGTGGTAACGAATATCCCGACGGGGCCGAGCAATGTGGTGGCGCGCATCTTGTGCTTCACGGGGGCTGGTGGCGCCAGCTTTTTCTATGTGGGCGGAGGCGGAACGCTGTTCACCGGAAACATGGTGATCAGTGACAACACCACGACATCGCTGGCAGTGGATTTCTCGGATCCGATTCTTCTGGCGGGGACGAACGTGGATGACATGTTCCGGCTCATAGAGCTTGGCGATTGCGCCGGGGTGATCGACTATTCGGAACGGCTGTTCTGGTGGGGTGAACGGAACAAGATGGACAACTGGGTGAACCTGGGATTCGACGGCGGGTTCACGGGGCCGTCGCTGCCGCACTACCCTCTGGGTTGGACGCCCGACGGAACATTCGCGCCGGGCGGCACGGATGAAGAGAACTTTGTGGTGTGGGGCGCGGCATATTCGATCGTGGGGAACGGATCGACGGCCACGCGCGGATTGATGACCCAGGGCGCGGTGCAGGATGCGCTTGGGGCACCGCTGATTCAGGCAAATACGAGTTACACCGTGCGGGCGCGCTGTGCGCGCAACGCTTCGTTGACGCAGGGAACGCTGCACGTGCATCTCTACAGCGCCAGCGGGGGAATCAACACAACGGGGTTGCAACTGACCGCGGCGCAACTGACAACGGGCTACGTGGAATACAGCGCGCACTTGACAGCGCCGCTCACCGTGATCCCTGGCGATCTGGTGCTGCGCGTGTATGCGGATGGCATGCCGAATCAGAACGGGCAATTCTATATTGATGCCATTGAAATTTTTCCGGCCTTGCAGCCAATGAACGCTTCGCTGGTGCGGGCGAGCCGCGTGGAGGATCCGGAGAGCTACGACGGGCTTGACGGGATGCTAAGCGTGGCGGAGAACAACGGGCAGGCCATTCGGGCGGCGTTCGAGCTGCGAGAGCGGCTATATTTCGTGAAGGAACATTCGATGTACGTGACGCAGGACGACGGAACGAACGAGCCGGCGCTGTGGACGATATCGGAAGTTTCGCAGCGCGTGGGCACGCCGTCGGTTCGGGGCGTGGGGTTTGGCGAGGATTGGGCGGTGATCGCGCACCGCACCGGGTTGTACCTGTTTTCCGGTGGCGAGCCCGTGAAGATTTCCCAGGAAATTCAGCCCACCTGGAATCAGATCAATTGGCAGTACGCGCAAACGCTGTGGGTTACGGTGGATACCAAAGAGCGCCGGATTTACGTGGGCGCGCCATTCGGAAGCGCCACCACGCCGAATCAAGTGCTGATGCTGGACTATCACGACCTTGATACGGCCAGCGCCCTGTCATCGAGTCCGCCGGTAAACATCACCTACACGGGCAGAAAAGCGGCGACGGACAACGCGCGCAAATGGTCGCCGTGGTTGATTGCGGCGAATTGCTGCGCCTTGATCGAGCGGGCAGACGGGACGGCGGTGGCCGCGTTCGGAAGCGGCAATCCCGGCGTGGGCGGCGGCGGGCCGACGGGGAAAATTTATCAACTGAGTGACACGCAGTATTCGGATGATGGCGCGGCGATCGCGAGCTACTACACCACGCACTATTTTCCGGAGCGCACGGTGGAAAGCTCATTGGGATTGGGAGCGCACCGGAAGCTATTCAGTTATTTGACGATGTACGTGGAAGGCACGGGAAATTTGGGACTGACGAGCTACGTGGATTCCTCAGGCGCAGCGCAGGCGCAGCAGCCATTGCCGCTGAGTTCGCCCGGGCTGGAAGATTTGGAGTTGCCGATCAATGTGCTGGGGGAACGCGTGGCGTTTCAGGTCAGTACAAACCAGGCCGGGGCGTGGTTTAAGCTGCAGCGATTTACGCCCAGCGTGCGGACGGATCCGTGGGCCCCAGTGCGCGGTGTGAATTAGGCCATCGTCCCGAATGGCGGATAGCGGGAGCTGAAGATTTATGCTGACGGTTGCACAACTGGCGCCGCTGAAGGACCGCGACCCGTATTTGTACGAGACGCTGACGAAGATTGTGTCGGCGGTGAACGCCACGAGCCAGAACGCGGGCGTGGACCCGGCGACGCCTTCGCCGGCGCCTGCGCCAATTGCTTCGCTGCAGGTGCAGGCGGCGAATGGGTGGTTTGACCTGTCCATTACAGATCCGGCGGCATCGCGGCCGGGGCTGTTCTACTTCGCGGAGTCGGATGTGACGCCGGCGTTTTCCGCGCCACGTGTACACTTCCTCGGAGCGGCGCGGAACTTGTATTTGCAATTGGGGAACCAGACGCTCTATTGGCGCGCGTACTCGCAGTACATCGGATCGCAGCCCTCGGCGCCGGTGAGCTTTGGATCGCCCCCGATCGCCGTGGCGGGCGGAGGGGCCAGCGGGCCTGCTCCGCTGCCCTCGAGCGGCAGCGGCACCCTTCCGAACGGGCTGCTGCGCGGTGGAAACGGATTCGGGACGCCAACGGGCGCGCGCATTGTGAAGCAGACGATTCTGTAGGGTTGCGACGGCCCGCGCTGGCCCTCAAGAGTTCAAACCCTTCAGTTTTCGGCACGGTTGAACAGGCTGCGGAAAAAGTCTTTTTCTTTAGGAGGCCGGGGCTTCAACCCCGGCATAAAGCCCCCATAACCAGCGGGCTTTAGCCCCTGAAGGAATTCTTTACGCGGCGTTTCCGCAACCTCTGAACCCGTGCCCCCCGGAAACCGTTTGTGAGATGACGCGAAATTTCAAAGGACGAAGGAGCTGCCATGCCAAATACCATACACAACGCCACTTGGGATTTCAGTCCAGGCGATACGGTGACGCTTTCAGCCACCTTTACATTTGACCTGAACGATCCGAGCGATGGGCAAAACGTCGCGAACGTGCTGACCACGCTGCAAGGAAGAACGCCGCACGTGACCCTGGCGCAGACGGATAACGGCACCATCACGGTGACGGTGACGATTTAGCCTGAAATCTGAAGTTGATCAATTGCAGGCCAGCGCACCTTGTATTGTTTCAGTCGATTGTCGCAGGAGAATCCAGCTTCGCCGAAGTTGCGTTTTCTCACATCATCCACCAGCCACAATTTGTCATTCCGACCGGAGGGACGGCGCTTTCGGCCGTCCCGGAGCGGAGGAATCCCTCTTCAACTTCGGAATTCAGGTTTAGAGAAAACTGCGGGATGCCATTGCGCATACGGGAGTATGACGAGGGAGACGTGGAAGCGCTTCAGGCGATCCATGCCGCGCAAGGCTTCCCTTACGAATTTCCCGACCTGCGCAATCCGCTATTCCTGACCAAGCTGGTGCTGGCCGGCGATGAAACGGACGCGGCCGAAGGGAAGGGAATTGCGGGCGCTGCCCTGCTGCGGCTGACGGCCGAAGCTTATCTGCTGCTCGATCCAAAATGCGGCACGCCGAAAGAGCGCTGGCAATGGCTGCTGGGGCTGCACGAAGCGACACGGCGCCAGGCATGGGAACGCGGCCTGGAAGACGTGCACGCGTGGCTGCCGCCGGAAATTGCGGCGAAGTTTGGCAGACGGCTCACCCGCCTCGGCTGGGTACGCGATGATGAGTGGACGCCGTTCTGCAAAAGATTGAAGTAGAGATTAGCGAACGATGGTTGGGAGGGGTTTATGGGACGCGGGGCACAGGCACAAACGCAGCAAATGACGGACCAGCAACTGGCGCAGACCAACGCGCTGAACCAGCAATTGCTGGGACAGCAGCAGTCGTTGGGCAACCAGGTGGGTACGCAGTATCAGAATATTGTGAACAATCCGGGATATAGCGCCGCGACCCAGGCGGCGATCACGGGGCAGTCGCAGGGAGCGCTGGCCAGCGCGTTTGATTCGCTGCAGCAGTCGGCGAATAACCGAGTGGCGCGGACAGGGAATTCCGCGGGATACGCGGACTTGACGGACGAATTGGCCCGGCAAAAAGCCAGCCAAGAAGCAACCACGGCGCAACAAAACCAAGTGAACTTCGCCAGTACCGCGATGCAACAACAGATGTCGGCGCTGCAAGGGTTGTCGGGGCTGTACGGGGTGGATGCGAACCTGTTGGGGAAGACCTTGGGGATTCCGTCACAGTTGTTGAATGTGCGCGCGAATGCCTCGCGGCCCAGCGGCTTTTTCTCATCGCTGGGATCAAGTGTTGGTGGGACGCTCGGCGGTCTGCCCAGTTTGTTTATGTAGTGCACGGCTTGCGGTACTTCGAGACTTGAGGTCGCCTCGCTCGACGACCTGACACCAGGGCAGGCCATGACGAAAGTCCTGCCCTGACGCTGCAGTGAAACCCAGGGGGCCCAGCATGTTTTCCATTTCCTCCGCAATTCTTCTGGCAGTGGTCTCGATCGGCGCGCAATTTGTTGTCTTCCTGCGTTGGATTCACCGTCGCATGCGCGACGACGAAATCAATCGTGTGTTCCTGCGCGACCTGGCGCTGCGTCACCTCCCCTGCATTTACCGCGCACTTTACAGAATGGCGGAACGCCAGGGCATTGCGCTGGATGAAATGCCCATCGTGAACTTCGTGGACCTGCAGAATGGCGGCCGGCGGTCCTGATGCCTCTCGATGCAAAGCTCGTGGAACTAACGCGGCGCGCCGCCCAGGGCGAAGGGCTTGATCCCGCACTGGTGTGCGCGGTGGTCGAGCAAGAGTCCAACTGGAACCCCTGGGCGATGCGCTACGAGCCCCTCTTTTTCGCCAAATATGTTGCCCCGCTCTACACCAACAACAAGGTGGGCGCCACGGAAGCCTATGCGCGCGGCATTTCGTGGGGACTGATGCAGGTAATGGGGCAATTGGCGCGAGAAAAGGGCGTGGCTTCCCTGTATCTTTCGACGCTGTGCGACCCGGCGGTAGGTTTGGCGGTGGGTTGCAAGATTTTGCGCCAAAAGTTCGACGCGGCGGGCGGCGACACCTCACGGGCGTTGCTCGCGTGGAACGGCGGAGGGAATCCGGATTACGCGGAGGAAGTGCTGGCGCGGGTAGCGCGGTACCGCTGAAGGCGCTTGTCCGCAGAAGAGATCGTCATGACATCAGGAAACTGGCTCAAAGGTGCGGCCGTAGTGATAGCGCTGGTGGCCGCCGCAAGTGTGTATTTTGCCTGGCGGGGGACGCAACACGAGCAGGCGCAACTCAAAGCCGCGTTACAGGCCGCGCAGAAAGCGCTGGCGGGTGCCGACGCACGCCAACAATCGCGAGATTCGGAACTGGCACAGCTCCTGGTTCAGCTCAACCAGAAGAAAGCCACCATCCAGAAACCGGCGCAGATCGTGACGGCACTGCCGGACGTCCTGCCATTGCCCACACCTCTTGCCCTACCGGCCCAGATAGCCAACGCAGGCCTTCCGGCCACCCAGGCAGGGTCCAAGCAGCCGATCGAGACCCCGACCCCCAAGCTGCAGTTGCCCGCCGAAGACCTGAAGCCGCTCTATGACTTCGCCGTGGACTGCCAGGAGTGCCAGGCGCAACTGGCCGCAGCCCAGGCTAACCTTAAGGATGAACAGACCAAGACGCAGGCGCTCAGCAGGGAACGCGACACCGCCCTGCAGGCAGCACGCGGCGGCTCGGTGCTGCGGCGCGTGGTGCGCGCGGCGAAATGGTTTGTCATTGGCGCAGCAGCGGGCGCGCTGGCCGTGAAGTTGGCGCGATAACACGACGTAGAAAACTCATTTGGCGAGCTCACCCCATAGCCTCAGTGAACCCCTCCGCCCTAGCAGCAGGCCCGGCTGGCGCACCCCCCGCGCCAGCCGGGGAAGTACCTAGAGAAGAGCCCAGATATCCACAGAAAAGACAGAAATATCGAAAGAAAAGGCTTGACAGTGCGTCCTATAACAGATATTATGCTAACTAGGAAGCGAGGCTCCTTTTCCCCCTGCCTCCCACCCCCCTAACTTAGGATCGCCCGGACGTCGCGCTGACGGACGGCCTTGCCGGCTCTGCGATGCTGCGAGCGGCACGCGTTCAGGCTGCACGGAAGGGCCAAGCATTCCCCAAAGTGCCCTAGGAGGATGTAGACTCGAATATCTAGAACCCCGGCCCACGGGGCCGGATCGACGGGAGACTATCGTGTGCCACTTTTTGAGCGCTATGGCAGCAATCATGTCGGCGGGACTTTGCTTTGCGGAGGCACCTCCTCCGAACGCTGGTCCGTTTGAATCTGCGGATATCGTTTCCGCAACGGACGTCGCGTATCCCCTGCAGAGTATCTCTGTCGGCACGGTCGTGCTGGAAATTACAGTCAGTGAAAAGGGCGAGGTAGAGGATGTTCAGCCCATCCGTGAAATTCAGTCGCTGACCGAGGCAGCAGTGAAATCGGTCAGGACCTGGCACTTCAAGTCGGCTTTACAGGACGGCAAGCCCACACGATCACGTACTGTTGTGGCTGTTACGTTCAACCCTGCAGTGTCCCTCGCTCAAAACGTACCTCTTTCCCCACTCTCTGCGACAGAGCCCTCATCTCGTCCGGTTCTGGAACCCGAGCCGCTCAAAGTTGTGGCTGCAAGTTTTCTGCAATATCCCGTGAACAGCGTGACCACGGGTACTGTCGTCGTGCGGGTCACAGTCGATAGTAACGGCCGAGCCGAAAACACGATACCGATCCGCGACATTGCTTCTCTCACTGCGCCGTGCATACGTGTCGTGAAGGAATGGAAATTCGAGCCTGCACAGTTTCGGGGGAAGCCTATACCCTCGTCCATTGCACTCGCATTTGTGCTTCGGGTCCCGAATTGAATCCACGAGCGAGTTCCCTCCGACACGACGGCTGTATTGCAGCAAGGTTTCTCCTGCCCTTAGCTCTTCTCCCCAGCGGCTATTTCTTTGGAGTTGTCTTCCCTGTCTTGATTTTCGCCAGTTCGTAATCAATGTATTGCTGGATCGTGTGCGGATCCGCGCCAGAGATTCTGCGGCCGTTGACGAACACCGTAGGGGTGCTGCGCACTTCAAGCAATTGTCCGTTAGCGAGGCTGGCGTCCACTTCGGCGGCAGCTTGCGGGCTGGCCAGGCAGGACTTGAAGGTGTCCGCGTTCAGGCCGGCGCGCCCGGCGAAGTCCAGCATCTTGTCCCATGCGGTGGCCGCGGAAATAAGGTCCTGGTTGTCGTAGAGCAGGTCATACATCTTCCAGAAGGCCTTGGGGTTCTGCTGGTAGGCGCATCGCCCTGCCAGGGCCGCAGTACGCGCCCATGGGTGGATGGCATCGATGGGAAAATCCTTGAAGATGACCTTCACCTGGGGGTAGCTGGGCAAGAGACCGCGTAGTGCGTCGTGGAGGTTGCGACACACCGGGCATTCGAAGTCGGAGTACTCGACGAGCGTGATGGGGGCTTTGGGATCGCCAAGAACGGGTGCATTGGCGGTCTGCATCTTGGATATGTTTTCGGCCAGCGGGTCGGTGGTGAGGTCCGAGATTTCCCCGCGCAATAGGTACCGGCCATCCTTAGTTAAATACATTTTAAGATTCTCCGAGCCTTCCGCGGACTTCACCACGATGGGCACCTCCAGAATGCCGGAGGTGCCAAGCTCCGTGGGTGTGGCCACGGTGATCTGCACCTCCGGGCCCAGGGCGAAATAATAGCGAAGAAAGGCTTCCACCTTCTGTGCGGGCGACGCAGCGGTGGCTGCCGCGGGCTGTTGCGCCATGGTGCCGGCCGCGGCGAGCAGGAAAAGTACGAGCAGCGCGAGCTTGAGTGTGTTTTTCACGCGAGTCCTCTTTATATTTCCGTTCATGTTCATGGGATGAAGCGCTGGGCAATCGGAAACGGCCGTCCGAAACCGAATGCGCGCGAGGTGATCTTCAACCCTGGTGCGGCCTGCTTCCTCTTATACTCGTTGCCATCCACGCGCACCGCGATATCGCGGACGAGCTTTAAATCATAGCCAAATTCGGCCGCAATCTCCTCTGGCGTTTTCACTTCCTCAATATAAGCCTTCAGGATGGCGTCCAACACCTCGTAGGGCGGCAGGGAATCCGTGTCCTTCTGATTGGGCCGCAACTCGGCGGAGGGCGGCTTTTCGAGGGTCGCGCGGGGGATTACTTCCCTTTCGCGATTGATGTGCTGGGCCAGCGCGTAGACCATCATCTTCGGCACATCGGAAATCACGGCCAGCCCGCCGGCCATGTCGCCATAGAGTGTGCAGTAGCCAACGGCGATCTCCGATTTGTTTCCGGTGCTGAGAACCATGGACCCATATTTATTGGAGAGGGCCATCAGGTAATTACCGCGGATGCGCGCCTGAATGTTTTCTTCACTGGCATCCGGCGGACGGTTGCCAAACGCGGGGGCCAGGACCTGATTGTAGGCGTCGAAGACACTGGCGATGGGAATGGTCAGGAACGGTATGCCCAGATTCTGCGCCAGGGCCTTCGCGTCGGTCTTGCTGCCATCAGAGGAGAATGGCCCCGGCATGGAGACACCGAGGACGTTCGCGCTGCCCAGGGCTTCCACAGCAAGACAGGCGACCACGGCGGAATCCACGCCGCCACTCAAGCCGACGATGGCCTTCGTGAAGCGGCATTTGCAGACGTAGTCGCGGGTGCCGGTCACCAGCGCCCGGTGGGCGTAGGCAATCTCCGTGGCGGGCTGCTCATGGAGGTCGCCCTTGCCGGTGACGGTATCGAAGAGGACGATGTCTTCCTCAAAGGCTTTGGCTTGGGCGGCCACTTCCCCGCTGGCGGTCAGGGCCATGCTGGCGCCATCGAAGATCAGCGAATCGTCGCCGCCAACCTGATTGACATAAATCACCGGGCGCTGGTGATGCATGGCGATGGAGCGCAGCATGTCCACGCGCAGGAAGCGCTTGTCAATAGTGTAGGGCGAAGCCGAGAGGTTGATGAGCACGCTGGCGCCCTGGGAAATGAGTTCGGTGACCGGGTCGCGGGCGTACAGCGGCTTGTTCCAAAAGTTTTTGTCGTTCCAGACGTCTTCGCAGACGGTGATGCCGAGCTGCTCGCGGCCCATGCCGTAAACGTATTGCTTTTCACCGGGTTGGAAATAGCGGGACTCGTCGAAAACGTCGTAAGTGGGCAGAAGCATTTTGCTCTGCTCGAACACGACGCGGCCTTCGCAAATGAGCGCGGCTTTGTTGGCAATGGACTTCCCTGCCCTGGCGTGGTCCACGCGGCCGGCGTAGCCGACGATGGCCGGAAGCGGCATTTGCGCGGCGAGTTCTTTCAGCGTGTCGTGATTGCGCTGGATGAAGGCGGGGCGCTCCAGAAGGTCGAGCGGGAGATAGCCGCAGATACAGAGTTCCGAGAAGACCGCGAGTTCCGCGCCGTGGCGCTTGGCTTCCGCTGCAAGCGTAAGAATGCGTGAGGAATTACCTTCGAAGTCGCCGACTGTGGGATTGAATTGGGCGAGGGCTATTTTCATCCGCGTTAAAGATTAGAATAAGTGGGCCGCCGGGAGAATGCAAATGGGGGAGTTGTGGGGCGGGGTCAGTTTCCGGTTAGCGCGTTCTATAAGAGGGGATGTCAAGAGGAATACTTCGCCCCCGGCTGGAGCGCGCGGAGACAATTTGGTGCAAGCACGTCGAGAATCCGCGGTAAGGGTAACGGATTCCCCGGTCAACGCCCATCGATCCGCCGCATGATTCGCTCCGCCTTGGTTTTAAGAGGTGTCTCATTTCGCACAGATTGCCAGACCCCTCTTTTGGTTAAATGGACATGGAGTCTCGGGGCCCATGAAGGTTCACCTAAGGAATGTAAGGCATTCTGGTGCCATTCAGGATTGACATGAGTGGGAAAAACTTTCGAGTCGTACAGGCGGGCGAACGGACCAACGTCGATGGGAAGCCAGTAAGCAACAAAGTACTGTTGGCAACGCCCGATAATGAATACCAGTTGATGCGTCCTGACTTGATGTACGTCGATCTGCCGGATCGTCTTAGCCTTCATGAGGCGACTCAAACCATCGAGTTCGTCTATTTTCCGAACCGAGGAATGGTTTCTCAAGTTGTGGTAACCAAAGACGGTCGAACCGTGGAAGTGGGTGTGGTGGGTAACGAGGGCTATGTTGGGGCAGGATTGGCTGTTGGCTTGAGCAGAAGTTCAGTACGTGAAATAGTCCAGATCGCCGGCGATGGCTTCCGAATCGTGGGAAATGCGCTAGAACGCATTCTGCGGTCGGCTCCGCAATTGCAGATGATCTTGAGCAGGCATACGGGTCTTCAAGGGATGCAAGTCGCACAGACCGCGGCGTGCAATCGGCTGCACGATATACAGCAGCGTCTCTCGCGGTGGCTGCTGATGACTCAGGACAGGGTGGATTCCGGAGTGCTCCCGATCACCCACGATTTCATTGCGACCATGATGGGTACCGACCGATCCACGGTGAGCCTGGCAGCGGCGGCGCTGCAAAAAAAAGCCATCATAGAATACGTGCGCGGTGCAGTGAAGGTTGTGAACCGCAGAAAACTCGAAAAATCCGCCTGTGAGTGCTACAACGTCATTCGGCAGTTCGAGGATGACCTCGGATTGAGATAGCATTTCTCGCCAGTGTTGGATACCCCACAGACAGCAACCTCTTTCTATCGCTAATGTTTAGGCACTGTGTATCCACTTCGGTTTTGATGTGTGTTCAAAAGCGGTGACTGGGGCGGAACATCGCTCACGGCAATGAAAAGAGCCGCATTTGTCGTCGCAGGGCCGTCAAAGCCCAATGTTACACCGTCATGCAAAGAAGCATAACCGCAGCAAATCTCTAGGGGTGCCATGGGGGCGATGCGTCGCAAACTGGTGTGGGTCGAAAAACAGAATTTTCAGGGCTGGGCTTGCACCGAATGCGCATGGGCGTTCAACCCTTCAGGGCCGCTCGTTGGCGGATCAATTGTCGAGATGATGGCAATCTACAAACGACAGCGCGACAAGGAGTTCACATCTCATGTCTGTGCCAAGCACCCGAGAGTCACAAAAAAATCCCCGTTAACCAAATCACTCGCGGGCTGAATGCTCCGTGATTCTCGTGTTCGTGCAAAGCAACTACCCTTTAAAGCAGGATATTGAAGCGGCGTACGAGGATTTTCCCACAGTCGGAATACAAATGAGCGGAGGGCAGACTTAGGGATTCTGAAACAGCATCGAGTCTTGCACTATCCAGTTTGCCCGATTTGCTGCAAAGAGGTGCCGCTATGAACCCCGCCTTCGACATTCTGAAGAAGATTGGCGCCGTAAATTTCGAATGGGTTGAAGCCGTTCGAGACTTGCAAACCGCCGAGGCCAGGATCCAGGAACTCCAAGCGCGTTCACCCGGCGAGTACGTCGTCTTCAGCCAGCGCACTCAAGAAATTGTCGGCAGGTTCAACTCTCCGAAGGCGGGCGCGGGAGAGACTTGAAATCCATGGCTTGGGATTGCTGCGCTTTCTGACGTGGCCAGCGCATTCGGCAACACCCCCGAGCCGGGTCATGCGCTATCCGACTTGGCACCAACGGGCCAACTGTGACCGAAGATCCGCCAGGTGGCTTTGGAGTTGATTCCCATTCTGAGGTAAGTATAGTTATTAGGCATGAGGCACGTAGCGTAGCCTTTAACTTGTACCCTTATCGACCTTGACTCCCGTCTATCTCAATAGCGCCTCGTTCGCTCCAAATCAGCGAAGTGCTCCCGTGGAGATCCGTCGGCAAAGGGAGAAACTCATGTTCATCCGCGCGCGTCTCGGCCTTTCTATTCTCGCGCTTCTGCTATCCACCGCTGCAGTTTCTGCTCAACAGATTAGTCCGTCATCCCAACCTGGCGACGGTAAGATCTACCTTGACATCGTCGTCACTCCGAAATCCGGGCCCCCTGTTTCCGGTCTTCAGCAGCAAGACTTCACTCTCCTGGATGACAAAGTCCCGCGGACCATCACCTCCTTTCAGGCCCTCGGCGGCAGCCAGGCTCCCATTGAGGTCATTCTGGTAGTTGATGCGATCAACAGCCCTTACGAGAGCGTCTCCTACGTACGCGGAGAGATCGACAAATTCCTCCGTGCCGATGGAGGTCGCCTCGCACACCCCACAGCCCTTGCCCTTTTAACAGACAAAGGCCTGCAAACTCAGGAGGGGTTCTCAAGCGACGGCAACGCGCTTAGTGCCTTACTGGATCAGTCCTCGGTGGGCCTCCGTACCATCCGCCGCTCTAGCGGCTACTACGGCGCAGCCGAACGCTACCAGCTCTCCATCGACGCCCTGCATCAGCTTACAGCGCGCGAGGTCCCGCGTCCGGGGCGCAAGGTCATTCTCTGGGTTTCTCCTGGCTGGCCTCTACTCTCCGGCCCCGGCACCGAGCTCGGCTCGAAGCAACTGCAGGAGCTCTTCGCGGATATTGTCAGCCTCTCGACTCAGCTCCGGCAGGCCCGCATCACCCTTTACAGCATCGATCCTCAAGGCACCACCGATTTCGCCAGCGCCGCGTACTATAAGCAGTTCCTCA
This sequence comes from Candidatus Acidiferrum typicum, assembly GCA_002478115.1. Lineage (GTDB taxonomy): Bacteria > Acidobacteriota > Terriglobia > Acidiferrales > UBA7541 > Acidiferrum > Acidiferrum typicum. Next base: position 119,031 of record DLMH01000014.1, read on the forward strand.
AAGGTATTCGGGAATCTAGCAAAGCCCAGCCTGGTGACCTGGAGCTCCAAGTACTCGCCACGCAGAGCGGCGGTCTTGCCCTCAGCCTAAGCAACGACGTCGCCGCCGGCCTGAATGAATGCCTCGCTGATACAGAGGCCTACTACGAAATCTCCTTCGATCCACCCCCCGCCGATAAGCGAGACGAATACCACCATCTGGAAATCCGACTGTCGAAGGGCGGCCTAACCGCGCGCACTCGTCAAGGCTATTACGCGCAACCTTCCCCGCACCAGTAACGCCAAGGTGGAGCGTCTTAGCGGTCCAGGTAAAAGCCATCCCGTGTTTGCACGATGACGTCCTTTTGCTTCACGGTGAGCTGCAGCTTGTGATAGCCCACGGGAGTGTCCGCTTTCACCGGCGTGTACCCCAGGCTGTATTGATAGCGTAGTTCTTCATCAATGGCGTCGAAAATTTTGTCGATGGGCTCTTTCTTGGAAACTTCAAAGAAGCGTCCGCCGGTAGCTTCGGACATCTGTTTAAGGACTTTCTTTCCGTCGGGATGCGATTCTTCCGTGCGTGGCGGATAACCGCCGCCCCTTCCGCCTCTCCCGCCCATTCCGCCCCCCATGTGCGGACCGCCGTATCCTCCCCCGTTTCCATAGCCTTCCTTATCCGCGAACAGGATGCAATAAACGAGGGTGTCGGCGCGCTGCGCGGTCGCGATGGCTTCCTCCAAATTTTCTTTGCTGCCGTGATCCACGCCATCGGTGAGGATGATGACGGCCTTGCGGCCTGGCTGTTTCTTCATCAATTCGTCGGACGCCAGGAAAACCGCGTCGTAGAGCAATGTGCCGCCTCCGCCCCGGCCGTACGAACCATGTCCACCGCCGCCTCCTCCGCTGCCGCCCGAGGAACCGCCCGAGGAGCCACCGCTACCGCTCTGCGAGAATTGTGGCGTATCAATATGATCGATCGCCGCCTGCAGTTTATCGCGGGAAGATGTCAGGTCCTGCAGGAGCGTAACTTCACGGTCGAACTGGATGACAAAGGCTTTGTCCTTGTCCACGCGTAAAACCTGATCCAGAAATGTGCGGCTGGCGGCGCGCTCCTGATCCAGGACGCGTCTTTGGCTCATGCTGGTGTCCACCAACAATCCCAGCGTCAGCGGGAGATCCGATTCCTTCGCAAAATAGGTAATTGTCTGGGGCTTGCCGTCCTGTTCCAGAGCAAAATCATCCTTGGTCAAATTGCGGACGATGTTCCCCTTCTTATCGCGCACCGTGGCAAGCAGGTTGACGGCGTTGACATCCAGGGTGATGGGCGGGCCCTGTTGGCTGCGCACCGGCAAATCCGCAAGGAGCAGTAGAGCGGCGAAGAACAGAAGGCTCCGCTTGGGCCATCCCCGTTGATTCTGCTGTGGGTCAACAGACTGAATCTTAGACACCCTTTTAGACCTCCGCCCCATCATGGCCATGGACCAGCGCTTCCCTTCTGCCGGATCTGCATCGTTGGTTGAGGCCAGGTAGACACAATTCCGCCGCACGTCCACCTGAAGGATAATTCCCTGCCCGCCCCCAAAAGGTTCCTGGCAACCGGGAACTGACTGACTTCCGGTGCTGTCCCCTATCTGGAGATGTCAGCCTATGTAAGATGCAAGATCTTTTGATTGTGTGGCCAGCGAGTGCGGCCCGATCCTCCCCGGCTGTCCGAGTTTTGGTCACGCTGTCGCGCTAGAAGCTGCATGCTTGAAAAACGCAAGCAATTCCGCGCTGATGCGGTCCTTGAGGGTCGAGCACATGCCGTGCGGCGCGCCCGCAATGACTTTCAGCGTTGCGCCCTTAACCAGCTTGGCCGAGAGGAGAGCCGAGGCGCCAATGGGCACGATTTGGTCATCATCGCCGTGCAGGATGAGCGTTGGCACGTCGAACTTCTTGAGGTCTTCGGTGAAATCGGTTTCAGAGAAGGCCTTGATGCAGTCGTAGCAGGCTTTGTGTCCGGCCATCATGCCTTGCAGCCAGAAGGAATCCCGAAGGCCTTGCGAGACCTTGGAGCCAGGCCGGTTGGCGCCGTAGAACGGCGTGGTCAGCTCCTTGAAGAACTGCGAGCGGTCGTTGAGGACTCCGGCGCGGATCTGGTCGAACACCTCGATGGGCAAGCCACCAGGATTGGCGGGCGTCTTCAGCATCAGCGGAGTGACCGCGCCGATGAGCACCGCCTTGGCGACGCGCTTTGCGCCGTGGCGGCCTATGTACCGGGCGACTTCGCCGCCTCCCGTGGAGTGACCCACGTGGATTGCGTTCTTCAGGTCGAGCGCCTCAACGAGGGCCGCGAGATCGTCGGCGTAGGTGTCCATCTCGTTGCCGTCCCAGGGCTGGCTGGAGCGACCGTGGCCGCGGCGGTCATGGGCAATGCAACGGTATCCACGGTCGGCCAGGAATATCATCTGGTCTTCCCAGGCGTCCGCGCTGAGGGGCCAGCCGTGGCTGAAAACGACCGGTTGTCCCTTGCCCCAATCTTTGTAGTAAATCTGCGTACCGTCTTTAGTGGTGATCGTTGGCATAGGTATTCTCCCGAGGTGTTTTAGGCTGAGGGGTAGAAGTATGGAGGAATCGTCTGCGACTTTCTAGTTCAAAGAGATTTCGTCTGCCGGGCCTTCCTTATAGTTGTGCGACAAAAGAAAGGCTCCTGCGGTTAGGCAGGAGCCGGGTAAGAGGCGCAAGATTTGTTGATTGTGCGGACATCGGGTGTCCGCCAGAGGCGGGCACCCCTACAAAGGCAAAACGGAGGCGATTTAAACGCTGAAGGAGCTGCCGCAGCCGCAGGTGCTCTTCACGTTGGGGTTGTTGAACTTGAAGCCCGCGCCCTCGAGAGTCTCGATGTAGTCGATCTCGACGCCGTCGAGGTACATGGAGCTCATCTGGTCCACGGCAACCTTGAGGCCGTCGAAATCCACGACCTCGTCGGTCTCATTGGTCTGGTGTTCAAATGCCATGTGGTACTGGAAACCAGAGCAGCCTCCACCCACCACGGCAACACGAAGCGCCGTGGGCACAGGGTTCTGCATGCTCATGATTTCCTTGACTTTGGTGGCGGCAACAGGCGTCAGGTTGATCATAATTTCTCTAGGCCTCCGCTCGCGGAATCCTCCGCGAGGAACTTTACTTTTCCAGTATAACACAGCCCGAATCGGCGCAAAGTGGGCGTTCCTGCGCGTCACTTCCCTGTTGGGTGCTCGCATGATGCAGGCCACTTTGGGGTTGCTTCTGGATTCTCTCTCCCAATCCAATTGCGGCTCTGGAAGAAGCATCGACTGCACATCCGCGCATTTGGAGTGCGGCGGCTTGCCGCCGCTTTTACGCCGTAAACATCCCCCCACAAATGCCCTCCTTAGGAAGACCCAACAATCTCCACCGGGGCTGCTTTGGCTTGACGGGTTGCCGAAAAAGCCGTTTCTTTAGGAGGCCGGGGCTTCAGCCCCGGCGTAAAGCACGTATAACCAATGGGCTTTAGCCCCTGAAGAAAATCCTTCCTGCCTTTTTCCGCAGCCTCTTTAGCCCCGTAATTGCCGATCTTCAGATCGGCCACAAAAAGCCCCAAGCTCGAACGCCTGCGCTACAGTAAAATAGATGCACCTATGAAACACAAAGTTACGTTGTTACCCGGAGAAGGCATTGGCCCGGAAGTTTCCGCTGCCGTGCGGCGCATCCTGGACGCGTCCGGCGTGCACATCGAGTGGGAAGAGCTGGCCGCCCGCGCCGTAAACACGGACAAACGCACCATCGGCGCCGAGGTGTTGAATACCGCGGCGATTGAGTCTGTGCGCCGCAACCACGTGGCGCTGAAGGGGCCCATGGCCACGGCGATTGCCGGGGGCGCGCGGAGCGTCAACGTGGCGCTGCGGAAGAGCCTGGACCTCTACGCCAATCTGCGCCCGGTGAAGAACCTGCCGGGCGTGAAATCGCACTTTGATGGCGTGGACGTGGTGATCGTGCGGGAAAACACCGAAGATTTGTATTCGGGGCTGGAGCACGAGGTGGTCCCCGGCGTGGTGGAGAGCCTGAAGATCATCACGGAGAAGGCTTCCACGCGCATTGCGTGTTTTGCCTTCGAGTATGCGCGGAAGCACGGCCGCAAGAAGATTCACGCCATTCACAAAGCCAACATCATGAAACTGGGCGACGGGCTGTTTCTGCGCTCGGTGCGCGCCGTGGCGGAGCAGTACAAGGATATCGAGTACAAAGAATTGATTGTGGACAACGCGTGCATGCAGATTGTGATGAATCCTGTGCAGTTTGACATTTTGCTGCTGCCGAACCTGTATGGCGACGTCATGAGCGACCTGGCGGCGGGCCTGGTCGGCGGCTTAGGTGTAGTGCCCAGCGGCAACATTGGCGATGAAGGCGCGATCTTCGAGGCGGTGCACGGCACGGCCCCGGACATTGCGGGCAAGGGCCTGGCGAATCCCACGGCGCTGTTGATGAGCTCGATCCTGATGCTGGAGCATCTGGGCGAGCGGCCGACGGCGGAACGCATCGAAGCGGCGTTGGTGAAGGTGTACAAAGAAGGCCAGCACGTCACGAAAGACGTGGGCGGAACGGCAGGCACGCAGGAGTTCACTGACGCGGTGATTGCAGCGCTGTCGAAGGCGTAGTATCCCAAGTTGCAATTTCATTGAATAATTGAACGTGTCATTCCGAGCGAAGCGAGGTACGCCTCTCCATCGCACGCCTTTTGTGCGATGAATCTGCTTTTTCTGCCGCGTTGAAACAAAACCAGATTCCTCGGGCTCCGCGCAGCGAAGAGCGCAGCTTGCGCGGAAAGTTGTTTCTTTAGGAGGCAGGGGCTTCAGCCCCTGCGTAAGACTCCGCGGCCTTGGGGGTCGGAGCGGCGCCTGTCCCGACCCGGTCGGGAGCTCCGACATTAATTGCTCGGCTATCTTTGGGCTCAGTAGCTCCTGGGCTTCAGCCCAGGGCGCGAAGCGCCCCTGAAGAAATGGTCCTGGGCCTTTCTCCAGGATCCCCATCTTGTCATTCCGACCGGAGGGACGGCGCTTTTTGCCGTCCCGGAGTGGAGGAATCGCTCCTCAATTTCAGATTTCAAGTGAAGTGTGGCGGGCTCAAAAGCGGTGGCGAGCCACCGCACTCCACAATGCTAGAAATTAGCCCGCGCCGCAATCTGCCTGATTTCCTTATTCTCAATGATCCGCTTGCGGAGATTTTCCCGCGTGGCCTGCAACATCGCGCGCCCCAGGTCGCTGCCGGAAACGTAGAGGCTGGGGAACGGCTTGAACACGCGCAGAAGCGGGAAGAATGCCTTGTAGATTCTCGGCAGGCTCGGTGAAGGCGGCGCATCGATGAAGGCGGGGCGCCAGCAATCGGCGTCCACGAGTTCCATGAGGTCGTGCTCGGTTTGCGCCTTCACGCGTGACCAGAACATGCGGCTGTCTGGGCGAGTTCCCTGCCCGCTGATGTAGTGAAAGGCCGCGCCGGGGCTTTTGGATTTGAACATCTGGGCCGCCGCCAGCGTGTAGGAGTAGGTGATCTTGCGGTACTCCTCCTTGGACACCTGCGTGGCGGAGACGCCCAGACAAAATAAACACGCATCCAGGCCGCGGAAGGCTTCCTCGACCGTTGCGTAATTCACAAAATCCTTGTGCACGAAGGTGCGCAGCTTGGAACTCGTGTGCATCAGCGGCCGCCGCGTGATGGCGCGTACTTCCTCGACGATGGAGGCGGCGAGGCAAGCATCGAGGACGCCGCCGCCCGCCGATCCCGTCGCGCCAAACAGAAGAATTTTCACAGGGTTAGCCCACTTCCTATGATGACAGAGAACCTCAATGGTTATATATAGTGCCAAGGGCGTCTATTCAACTTTGAATTTGCAGCGAAACTATGATCAAGCGGCGAACCAAAAAGAAAAGGTCCCCGGCCAAACGTGTGCCGTCGGAAACGCAGAAAATTGCCGGGGAAGGAATCGAGGAGTTCATTTATTGGCATACGGCAGGCATTGTCCTCGGAATAGGGAGACCTGGTACAGTGCAGGTAGGGACGGCAGCCGCCGTCCTTTGGAAGGGCCGCCATCTACTCCTCACAGCGGGCCACGTCTTGAATGGAGCGACGGATGGGGAGTTGCGATTTATTTTTCGCCCGCAGGGAACTCTTGAGCGAGCAGCTTGGTACCAAAGCACCAGCCCTCAGAAGATAAGCCCGTTTCCTGCATCTCCCATTGAACTCATAGCGCGCTATCGAAGCACCGAAGATGATGTTGCGGCGCTGGAAGTAGGCTCATCCTTCGTCGAGCAGAGCAGAGTCCGGTTCTTCCAGCTTGCAGAAGGCAGCAAGCTAATGCGACCAATCAAGTCCTCACTTTGTACTATCGGGTTCCCATTCGATAGCTTTCAGCGCTTGAATCCAGTCGCGGGAGCCTTAACTACATTCTCTCTGTGGGGAAACCTCGCGAAAGCCGGGACGAACCCCCCGCCTGATTTCGACTCCCGCCAGCATCTTCTGATGGATTTTCTTCCCGCGGCAGATGGCAGGCACCCTGGTGGATTTAGCGGGGCTGGAGTCTGGTATCAAGCCCCGTTACCCGAACCTCCTCGCATCTGGGCCCCAGATCTGCTGCTTGCCGGTCTCATTACCCACTACTACCCAAGTCGGAAACAGCTACTCATCTGTCGGATCGAGAGAGTGGTCTCATTCCTGAGCAGAACTCTACCGTCATAAAGGCGTGTCCACCGATTCAACTCCCCAGAGGACCCTGCGCCTATTGATGTTTTTAACGTACCGGGCCGGCGTAGATCTGGTAGACCATGAGGTAGACGATGACGCCGGTGACGCAGACGTAGAACCACAGCGGAAGCGTCCAGCGGGCAATGAGGCGATGCTTGTCGAAGCGCTCCAACCAGGCGCGGCGCAGCGTGACGAGGATCAGCGGCACGATCAAGATGGCCAGCAGTGTGTGGGAGAGCAGCAGCGCGAAATACACCGGACGAATCCAGCCGTGGCCCTGAAAGGCGACGTGGCCCACGCGGTAGTGGTAGACGAGGTATGAAACGAGAAATACCGTAGAGACCGCGAAGGCGGAGAGCATCAATTTTTTGTGCAAGTCGCGCTTGCCCGAGCGAATCGCCACGTAACCGGCGGCCAGAAGAATCGCGCTGGTGGCATTGAGCGTGGCGTTGAGTGCGGCGTGGGAGAACATGGAAGGTTCCTTTCTGGAACCGAGGTCGTAGTGAAAGGTTATCAGATATCAGCGATCAGATATCAGGAGGCGGCGACCCGCGATCAGCGACCGGCGACCCGCGATCGGAAAGCGGTCTTGTGGACATGGCATTGATTCAGAACGTCAGACGGTGCCAAGGAAAACCCAAGAGAGATTCCTCACTTCGCAGACTCCGTTCGGAATGACGGGACCATTTTAGACGCGCCACTTTGCTTTGACTGTAAAAGCGGCGGTCGACGACCGGCGATGAGGAAGCCACCCCAAGAGCACAGACAGGAGTGTCTGTGCCACATTAGCGCGGCAGCTTGTCGTACATCATCAGGCCCAGTAGGATCGGAATGTGCATCACGGTGGCGTGCATGAGCCACTTGGCGCGGTTGTTGGACTTGGAATTCGCGGCCCACAGGCACACCTGCACGAGGCCCGTGCAACTGACCAGCGCGCCAAAGAAATACAGCACGCCGGCAAAGCCCATGATCGCGGGCAGCAGGCTGACGGCAACGAGCGAAGCGGCATAAAGAATAATCTGGCGGAAAGTGCGCGTGCCGTCCTTGTCCACAACCGGGAGCATGAGAATGCCCGCGCGGGCGTAATCCTCGCGGTACATCCAGGCGATGGCGTGGAAATGCGGGAATTGCCAGAAAAAGAGAATGGCGAAGAGCAGCCATGCCGGCGTGTCCAGCTTGCCAGTGGCGGCGGTCCAGCCAATCATGGGCGGAATCGCGCCGGGAATGGCGCCGATGAAGGTGGCCCAGACGGTGCGCGTTTTCAGCGGCGTGTACGCGAGCAGGTAGCTGAGGCAAGTGAACACGCCGAGCAGGCACGGGAGAAAGCCGGCGACAATCGCGAGATCCACGGCGCCGGCAACGCAGAGCAGCAGTCCAAAGCGAAGCGCTTCCCCCGGCGTCAGTTGGCCGCTGGGAAGCGGGCGCGAGGCCGTGCGGCGCATGAAGCGGTCGGACTCGCGCTCGAGGTAATGATTCAATGCGGCGGTGCCCGCGGCGATCAGCATGGTGCCGAAGACGACGTGCAGCATGTGCAGCCAGTCCACGGGGCCGCGCACGCCCATATAAAAGCCCGCGGCCGTGGTCATCAGGACCAGGAAGGACACATCCGGCTTCGTAAGCGCGATATAGGCGCTCAGCTTGCTGGCCTGCGTGAGTTCCGTGGTGCGGGCCATGCTCATTGCGCGGGCACCTCACCTCGCGTTGTGGCCAGGAGCACTTCCCTGTTTCGCGGAACAAGCCGGTAACACAAAAGCACGGTCACGATGGAAGTGGCAAATAGAATCGCGCCCACCACGGTGTGCGCGACCGTCGAGATCACCGTGAATGGCATGGGCTGCGGGTCATCGGCACCCTGAATGCGCGCCCACAGCGCCGTGAGGCCAAGAAGTATCTGAATGCCCACGATCGTGTGCAGCAGGACACGGGCGCGGACCATCTCCCGCACTTGCGGGAAACGGCGGCGAAGCACCATGACCGTCCAGACCACCACCAGGAGCACGATCGGAGCGCCGTAAACGTGCGGCTTCAGAGAAAGGTATTTGTGCCGAAAACCCGCACCAGCAAGTATCTGCGCGAAAATGACAAAGGCGTTGAGTGTGACGATGGTGTGAATCGGTGGAGTCCCGCGGTCTTCGTATTGCGGCAGATTCTCCATCCACCAGCGGCTGGTGACCACGGCGATGCTCACGAGCATGGCGAACACGATCTCCGCAGTGCAGGCATGCATCACGGGAAGCCAGTAATGGAGGAGTTTCAGAACGGTCAGGCCGCCGAGGCCACCTTGCAGACATACGCCAACCACGGCAAAAGCGCCCAACCAACGGACCCCGGGGCGTTCGTCTTTGCGCCAAAGAAGAAACGCCAGAAGGATCACCAGGAGTCCGAGGGCCGCGGCAATCAGGCGATGCGAATGCTCGAAGGCGATGCCGCCAACCATCGGTGGATTGAGGGTGCCGTAGGAGAGCGGCCAATCGGGTACGGCGAGCGCCGCGTCCTCGGAAGTGACCAGGGCTCCCGCGGTCAGCAGGCCCACGGTCCAGCACACCACGAACACGGCGTAGCGATGTATGCCAGGATGATAGGTGGCTTTCATGAATTTCGGCCCCAATTCCCGAAATACGGATTATAACGCAACAAAAACGAGAACGTGTCCCCACACGTGCCCTGAACTGGGAAGCACTCTACCAATGAATGTTATGAAACGGAACATAAATTCCGCATCAACCTGAAAACCGAAGTTGATCCATTGCAGGCGAGCGCATCTTTTTTTTCACAATCGATTGTCGTGCATGAGTCCAACTTTCGGCGAAGTTTGGTTCTCTCACATCATTCGCCGCCAAAATCTGTCATTTCGACCGGAGGGACGGCGGTCTCTTGCCGTCCCGGAGCGGAGAAATCTCTCCTCAGCTTCGGCTTTCAGGATAAACGGACGCGCCGCGCGACACTCCGAGGTCAAGCGGTAGCCGAGGAACGCGGGAGCTAATCCGCGGGGACTTCCACGGCGCGGAGGACCAGGTCCTTGAGCGCAGCGATGAAAAGCGGGCTATCGCCGACGGCCGGCATCATGCGGAAGCGCTCGATGCCCCATTTTTTGGCGCCGGCGCGTCCGTCAATGTTGATTTCGTGCAGCGTTTCGATGTGCTCCGTTACAAACGAAATGGGCACCACCAGCGCTTCCTTGATGCCTTCGCGGCCCAGGCGTTCGAGCGTGGCAAGGAAGGAAGGCTCGAGCCATTTCGCAGGGCCGACCTTGCTCTGAAAGCACAGCAGATGCGTACGTGGCCAATTTGGATATTCCCGCGCGCCCTGCTCGCAGACCAGCCTCACGGTTTCTTCAATATGCTTCGGGTAGGGGTCGCCTTTTTCGACGAGGCTCATGGGCAGGCCATGCGCGCTGAAAATCAACTGCGCGCGGGAGCTATCCGGAAACTGGCGCAGGATTTTGCCGATGTTTTTCACCAGCGCTTCGATGTACAGCGGATGATCGTAGAAATATTCGATAGTGCGCTCCGGCAGGGTGTCGACGGGCTCGCCATAGACGCGCCGCCACTCCTTCAGGCTGCTGAGCGTGGTGGCGTAGGAGTAGTGGGGATACAGCGGCAGGAGCACGAGTTCATCCAGGCGGCCGGCCTTCTTCAATGCGGAGACGGCGTCTTCGGTGAGCGGCTTCCAATAACGCATCGCGGTGAATGCGACGGGTTCGATGTAAGGCTGCAGCGCGGCCACGAGCTTGCGGCGCTGGCGCTCCGTAAGAATGCCGATGGGCGAACGGCGGCCGATCATGCCGTAGCGCCGGGCCACCGGCACGCAGCGCTTTTTGGCAATGTAGCGCGCTAGCGGACCGCGAATGAAATTGAGCGGGCCAAGCGGGATGATGTCCGGATCGAGAAAAAGATTGCGCAGAAACGGTTCAACGGTTTCGAGCGAGTCTGGCCCGCCGAGTTGAAAGAGGACGATGCCAACGCGCTTTTTGGAGTCGCTGCTCACGGACATTTCCTTTTCTTCGGGCACGAAGAGGGATTCATCGCTTCGCGGACTCCGCTCTGAATGACGGAGCCTTAATTCTTACTTCCCGCGAGGCAAGGCGTTCTTCAGGCGTTCGACTTCGGCGCGGAGATCGGAGGTGCGCTTGGCGATGGAAACATAGAAAAGAAAGAACACGCCCCAGCCAATGAGGTATGCCTCAAACACGCTGTTCAGGTTCTTCATTGCGCCTCCGCTTCCCGCCGCAGGGTATCTACTTCCGACCTCATTTTTTCCAGCATGTAACGTTCGACAATCAGGAACGCCGCCAACACGTGCATGGCCAAAACGCTAAACAAGAAGACCTTGTTCATCGTGGGATCGAGTCCGGAACCCGGGCCGCCCATGATGACCGGAGCAGGATGCTGCGTGCGCCACCAGCGGATGGAGAAGAAAACCAGGGGAACGTCAATGAAAGCGAAGATGCCAAAAAGCGCGCTCAGAAGCGCTCGGCGCTCGGGTTCTTCGATGAGGGTGCGCAAGAGAAGATAGGAGACGTAGAGAAGCCACAGGACGAACGTGGAGGTGAGGCGCGCATCCCATGTCCAATAGATGCCCCACGCGGGTTTTGCCCAAATGGGCCCGGTGATCAGCACCACAGTCGTGAGGACGAGGCCGACTTCGGCACTGGAGACGCCAAGCCAGTCATATTTTTGATCGCGCTTCCAGACGTAGAGCAGATTAGCGATGAAGCAAAGAAGGAATGCATCCATGCCCGCCCAGGCGCTGGCGACGTGGAAATAAAAGATGCGCTGAAGCACGCCCATGGTGCGCTCTTCAGGCGCCACATAGAACGATGCGTAGGCCGCCGCGATGACCAACAGTATGGCAACCGCGCCGAGAACGATGCGTTTACCCATTGCGGATTACTCCTCCAGAAGATATTCGCCGAAAAGCCATAGCGCCGTCAAAAAGATAAGGTCAAACACCGCCAGGAATCCGATGCCCTTCCACTGCACAATCGGCTCGCGATCCAGAAGGCTCGCCGTCACCAGTGAGCTGACTACCAGCACCGGGGTAAGCAGCGGCAGCAGAAGCAGCGGCAGCAGCAATTCCCGCATGCGGGCTTGCGCGGAAATGGCGGAGATGGCTGTCCCGGCGATGGAGATGCCCAGGCTCCCAACAAACAACACCAGGATCAGCACGGGCAGTTTGGACCACAGCGGAATGTTGTAGAAGATGGCGAAAAACGGCAGCATCATCAGTTCGGTCAAAAGGAGAAAGAGCGTGTTGGCGATGAGCTTGGCGAGAAAAATTGCGAAGGGGTCGCTGACGGCCAGGCGCAGCGAGCTCAGCGTATCGTTGGTCTGCTCGCGCAGAAAGCAGGATTGAAACATCAATGACGACGCAAACAAAATCGCCAGCCACAGCAGCCCGGGTGCGAATTGCCGCGCCTCTTCGGTGCCCGGATTGATCGCAAAACTGAACAGCACCAAAACAATCAAAATAAAGACGGCGGTGGTTGTCAGCAGTTCGCGCGAACGGAATTCCGTGCGCAACTCTTTATCGAGGAGGATCGCCGTATTGGAGAGGAGGCTCATGGCGGCGCTCAGGCGCTTCCAAAGGTAAGTATCGAGTGCAGCGACGCGCCGGATTGCGTGTCGGCAATGACCCTTCCGGCGTCGAGTTGCACGGCGCGCGTGGCCAGCGCGGAAATCTCCGATTCGCCGTGTAGGCTCATGACCACGGTGCAGCCCGCGCGATTCACTTCGCGCAAGGAATTCGCCAGCCAGGTGATGCCGGGGGGATCAAGGCCCGTGGCCGGCTCATCAAAGAGCAGCACCGAGGGGCGATGAATCAGCGCGCGCGCAATGGCGATGCGCTGGCGCATGCCGCGCGAAAAAGTGCGCACCAGAGAATCGCGGCGCTCCATCAGGCCGACCTCGCGCAACAGCTCTTCGGCGCGCGCCGCGGGGTTTTCGACATTCTGAAGTTTGCCGAAGAGCAGCAGATTTTCTTCGGCGGTGAGCTCGTCGTAGACCATGGTTGTGTGGGCGACGTAGCCGGGTCGGCCGTTGGCGGGTAGCGCCGCATCGGCGCCGGGAAAACTCAGCTTCCCTGCCGTGGGCTTCACGATTTGCGCGGCGACGCGCAGCAGCGTGGTTTTGCCGGAGCCGTTGCGTCCCGCAAGGACCACGCATTCGCCGGGAGCAATTTCAAAAGAGATGCGGCGCAGGGCGAAGAGTCCGCCATAGCGTTTGTCGATGTTCTCGAAGCGAAGTCCCGTTGGAGGTATGCGCAGCGCAGTCACAGAAGCTTTTCCGGGGCGGCCTACTCGACCTGGGGACCGGCGCCCGGCCTTTCATCAGAGCACAACATAACGCGGGAACAAAAAGCAAATCTGCTTTCAGAGTCGACAGGCTGTCCCGCCTAGGTTTTGCTCCCGGGTCTGAGCCCCGTCTCCTGAGAAAAACACTTTTGCGGAGCTGTTTAGGCCGTCAAAGCGGCGGCGAGCCGCCGCACTCCAAAATGCTTAGCCTTGGACAAGATCGCGCAGGAGCTTTTCAACGCGGGCGCGCTCCCGGGCGTACTCTTCCTCGGAGATCGTACCGGCTTGCTTGCGGAGTTCCAAGCGAAAGATGGTCTCCTTCAGCGCATCGAGGCTCGCACCAACCTGGGCGTTCACTTCGGCGATGCTGCTCGCTGAGGCGGCAGGCGTCGGCTTGCCGGCCTTTGCGGATGCCTTGCGCGGCGCGACGGGAGCATCTTCGAGTTCCCCAGCAGGACCCGCGGCCACCACCACTTGCTTTCGCGAGAGCATAACCGCGCCGAGGGCAAACAGCGCCGCAAGGCCGATCATCAGCGGCCATTTCAGATCGTCCAGCCGCCCGGGAGCCGCTTGAATGTTTTCACTCTCCGTGCGCGAGTTCCCTTCTTGCCCGCCCTGCTGGCCTTGCGCGCCACCGGCGTCGGCGGCTTGCGCATTGCCAATGCCTGAAAGCTGCACGAGCAAGCTCGCCTTCGCGGCCAGCGGGTCGTGCGTGTACACCATCATGCCCTGCTCTTCCCCGGCGGACTTCAAGCCATCGCCGCCAACGCTGACGCCCGGCGGCGCAACGACGAGCATCTTCAATCCGCCATAAGTGGCCGGCAATTTCACGTTGGCAGCATTTCCTGGATAAGCGAGTTCGTAGGAGAGGCGGATGCTCGTTTCGCCGGGCCGGAACGGATACGCGATGGCATAGCGCCCCTTGCCTTTATCAATGGACGCTTGCGGCACGGCCATGCCCAGCGAACTGATCGTGCTGACTTGTTGCAGCGTGGCCCCATCGGGAATCGCGAAATCGAAATTGCCTTCGCTGCGGAAATAGGCGACCGGAGGATTCGAGCTATTTTGCACGTGATATTCTTCCGCGCCAATCAGTTTGTCGCCGCTGGGCTGGAAAATAATGATGTGGGAATCCGGCGTGATGGATTTGGGGTCCTTCGAGGTTTCGTAAATGTCCACATCCACTTCCAAGCGCCCCGGCGGAAGAAACGTGTTGAACGAATTGTCTTTATAAGTGGCGCGAATCAGGATGGGTCCCATGCCGATGGCATCGCTCGTGACGCTGAACTGACCCTGCGCATCACTTTTGCTGGAGCCAACTTCCACCATGCCCGCCGTGGGATTCAGCAGCGTGAGGGGAATATCCTGCGCGGGCTTCCCGGTGGTGCGATTAATAACCGTGCCATGAACGGTGCCGGCATAAGCGGCAGAGGCAGCGAGAAAACCAGCGACGATGGCGAAAAGGATTCGCGGACAGAACCGATTCATCGAGTGCCCCGCTCCGTCACGACGGCCTTGACGCCCCGCGGGCGCCGCACCTGGAATTCGGTGGCCTGCTCGATTTCCGTGAGCACGACGGCGGCTTCGTTTTCCAGCGTGGTTTTCATCGTCTCGTAGTCGCCTTCGGAATATTTTCCGGCGCGGTATTCGAATTTCAGGTCCCGCAGATTGTCATAGATGGCATCGCGGCGCTCCAGCAATTGGTCGAGCTTGGTGCGGTGTGGCGCCAGGTCGGATGCGTCCGGATGAATGTAAAACACGAAAAGAAAAACGGCGGCGGCCAGGCCGAGGCAGGCGCCGCCAACGGCCAGGTCCTGTGAGCCTACCGCCAGTGCGAGAATTACTCCTGCAAGCATCACGTTAGTCCTCAGTCTCCCGGGCCGCTTTGGCCCGCCCGCGTTCCATGGCTTCCTGGGAAATTTTCACGCCCGAAGCGGTGACGGGAGCCGCCGCGTCCACGCCCGCGGCCTGCGGCCTCTTACGCCACTTGGAAATCACAAAGAGCACCAGCACCGCGCCGACAACGAAATAGATCACCGGCATGGCCCAGGCGATCAGGCTGAAGCCGGTCTTCGGCGGCTCCGCGTAAACCGTGGTTCCGAATTCCTGGACGAACGCTTGTGTGATGGTGGCTTCGGAATCGCCGCGATTCACCCACTGGCCCAATTCTTTCAGCATGCCCGCGGACATGGTGCAGCCCACATGGTTGCACTGCGTAAGAATCTGCCCGCAACCGCACATGCACAGGAATTTACCGCCAATGGCTTTGACGCGGTCCGCCTGCTGTTGCTGCGCGATAAGTGGGAGCACGCCCAAAACAACCACCAGGGCCAGCGCGAATAGGTTGCGAGGCTTAATCATGGCCATCTCTCAGCGTGACCGAAGGATTCAATGCAGGCGCGACAGCCGAGGCCGCCGGTTGCGTCGCACCGGCAATCACCAGCGCCGCGCGGCGGTTGGGCATCAACGCCAGCAGCGTGCCCATCACCACCCACACGCCGCCCAGCCAAATCCACTTCACCAGGGGATTCAGGAATGCGTGAATCACCGGGAGATTGGTCTCCGGGTCCATCCCGGCGAACACCACGTAAACATCCTCGCGCAACGTCGAATAGATGGCCACCATGGTGCCGTTTTGCTGGTCCCGGCCCTGGAATGCGCGTTTTTCCGGGTACAGCATCATGAGCTGTTTGTTGCCTTTCATGACTTCCACGATCATGCGCTCGGCGGTGTAATTTTTCTCGGGTTTCGTGTCGGCGCTCTGCAGCACCAGCGTGTAGGGGCCGAGTTTCATGGACTCGCCCAGGTTCATGGTTTTCTGAACGTCCGTATTGAACGCGGAGCCCGCCAAGCCAATAAAGATCAGCACCATGCCAAAGTGTACGACGTAGCCGCCATAGCGGCGCGTGTTGCGCATGGCGAGTTCGTGCGCGGACATCATCAGGCTCATGCCGGAGCGCGCGGCAATCACTTTTGCCCCGCGGTAGAACTCCATCACAATGGTCCAGAAAACGAAGCCGCAGAGGGACAGGCAGACCAGTGAGACCGCATTGCGATATTCAAGAACATAAGCAAGAACGGCGGAAAGCGCGCCAGCCACAAGGGGCCAGGTGAAGTTGCGCTTCAAGCTGTCAGTCGATGTCTTGCGCCAGGCGAGAAGCGGGCCAACGCCCGTCAGGAAAAGAATGGCGAGGCCGATGGGAATCATGATCTTGTTGAAGAAGGGCGCTCCAACGCTGATGCGCGAGGGCGTGAACCACTCCGTAAAAACGGGGAAAAGCGTGCCGGAAAGAACGGCGATGCAGGCCACCAGGAACAGCAAGTTGTTAAAAAGGAAGCTGGACTCGCGGGAGATCATCGAGTCGAGCTGATTCTCGCTCTTCAAGTAGTCGTGATTCTTCACGTAGGCGACGAAACACACCACCAGGGTCAATAGCATGAAGCTGACAAACCAGGGCCCGATTTGCGAGTTGGCAAACGCGTGCACGGAACTCACCACGCCGCTGCGCGTGAGGAACGTCCCCATGATGCAAAGCAGGAACGTACAGAAGACCAGCCAGACGTTCCACACCTTCATCATGCCCCGCTTTTCCTGCATCATCACCGAGTGCAGAAACGCGGTGCCCGTCAGCCACGGGAGAAGCGAAGCGTTTTCGACCGGATCCCAACCCCAGTAGCCTCCCCAACCAAGCACGGCATAGGCCCAGTGCGCGCCGAGAAGAATGCCGATGGACTGGAAACACCAGGCGATCATGGTCCATTTACGGGTGAGGTGAATCCACTTTTCGCCGGGATAGCGCGCCAGCAACGCAGCCAGTGCAAACGCAAAAGGAATCGTGAAACCGGTGTAGCCGGCGTACAGATTCGGCGGATGGATGACCATCTCCGGGTACTGCAGCAGCGGATTGAGGCCGTTGCCATCCATGCGCACGAACGGTTCCAGCGCGCCGCTGGCATTCACCGCGGCGAGCGTCCTGAAGGGGCTTTCCACGAAATTGTTCAGGGTAAGAAAGAAAATCTGTACGCCGGCGAGAATCACGCCGACATAAGGCATCAATTCGCCGTTCTTATGACGGTAGGCGATAAGAACTGAAATGACATAAACAGCGAGGAGGAAGCTCCAGAACAGCAAAGAGCCCTCCTGGCCGGACCACAGCGCGGCAATTTTGTAGAAAGTGGAGAGATCGCGATTGCTGTGGGAAACAACGTAAGCCTGCGAGAAGTTGTCGCTGAAGAGCAGGTATTCGAGGCTGAACGTGCCGATGAAGATCAGCACGCAAGTGGCGATGCCCGCCTGGCGCGTGCTCTTAACCAGCAACGGATGCCGCGTGATGATGGCGGCAATCCCCCCCACGAACGCATACACGGCGCATACAAACGCCAGCAGAAGTGTAAACGAACCGAATACATCCATAAGCCTTCCGCCTCTCCCCCGTAGGTTTTTCTGCTGGACGCGCTACATGCTGCTCTGTTGGGTCGTGCTGGAAGTTGCGGGCTTATCTCCACCCGGTGCCGCTTCATATTTGGAAGCGCATTTGGCCTGAACGTGTTCCGCGACGAACTGGCCGTTGGATCCCGGGCGGCCTTCTACCAGTGCCTGAGATTTGTCGACAAACGTATCTGGCAGCGGATCGCTGCCAATATAGCTGACGGAAAGGGTCTTGCCCTGCTCTTCAAGCACGAAATCGGTACGTCCCGTGGAGTGATGGATGCTGCCGGGCGCCACTGTGCCCGCCAGGCGCATGCGATGATTCCGCGCGGAGCCTTGGAGTTGCTGGTATTCGGCGATGGTGTGGTAGTAGGTCTTGCTCTCGCCATACCCCATCCAAGCCAGGAAAGCCAGCGAGATGACGATTACGCCGATACCCACGCCAAATTTAGCCCGATTCTGCACAAATCACTCCTTATACAGACCGCCAGACTGTAATCTTACCATAATCAACAGCATGTGCGAGTCACTCACAGTTTCAGTTAGCCCATCACTGTCCGCAGTGATGTCCGTCACACAAGCCTTGCCGATCACGGCACGCTCCCGGTGGGCAGAGCACGGCGAAATTCCTCCATTTCGCTCTCACTGGGGACGCCATCGAGCGCCAACGGCCCGTAAGGGCCTGTGAATACGCGAGATCCCAAGGATGCTTGCGTGAACTTCTCTGCCACGGCGGCCAATTCCCTGGAAAACAGCACCAGCCGCTTGGGCTTGAGGGACCTGCGGATGCGCGCGATCACGAAGGGTAGCTGCTTTTCGAGGAATTGCTGGGCGGCAGAAGGGGTCGTGCCTGGCTCCAAGGGGCACTCCAGAACATGGGTGAGAAACAGGCCGCGCTTCTGGAACTCCGTGAGGATGGCATCAGCGGACCTCCCTGCCCTTGAGATTCGCAACGCGTCCAGCAGGTTGGCCGCTTCGCCCTGGTAGTTCCCTTCCGGGCAATAAAGAAACGCAGCGTCGGCTTCGGGCGCAATGCCGCCGAGCAGTAGCGCCTGGATGTGCACCGAACGGTAGCGCGTGGTCCACTCCAGCCGCTGCAGGCGTTGCGCCAGGTGCGTCGGCGAAGCGGGCTGGCCGCAACCGTCGCATGGGAGCGAAAGTGGGCTTGTCATGGTCTTTAGAAAGCGTAGTCCAACTCATGCTCTGGCACAAATGCACGCGAGGACACATAGCTTCCGAGTGGCCCGTAATCCGTCCAGGATCGATGCCGAGTGCGGAGATCACTTCCTACAAGCCGACTTGGCAAAGCATTTCCATCAAGTTGCTTGACATCCTGCGGCCATTTTGATTTGCTGCGCGTAAATGATTTGCCGGACCTATTCTCCTGCGTTACCGCTATCACATTTTGTGGATAAGTTCTGGCTTTACGAAGGCTACGCTCCAGCTCATATCAAGGAACGCATTCTCCCGGACGGCTCCATGCAGTTGATAGTCAACCTGCGCGAGGACCTCACGCGCGTGTACGACCGGCACAATACGGACGAGTGCCGGAGTCTTCGGGGTGCTGCTATTTCTGGGGCACATTCAGGATTTGTCGTTATTGATACGGCCGAACAGTCGTCCATAATTGGCGTGCATTTCAAACCAGGCGGAGCGTTTCCATTTCTAAGGGTTCCAGCCAATGAGCTGCGCAACATGCATGTATCCATGGACGAATTGTGGGGTGCCGCGGGCGTTGATCTCCGCAACCGATTACTCGAAGCCAATACGCCGGAGGCGAAATTCCGCACCCTCGAAAAGACCTTGTTGGCGCAGGCGGCTGGTTCTCTAACGCGACATCCAGCTCTCGATTTTGCATTACGAGAGTTCCGGGACATGCCGAAATTGCGAACTATATCGAATGTGATCGAGCGCATCGGTCTCAGCAAAAGACGGTTTATCCAGGTTTTTGATGAACGAGTGGGGCTTACGCCCAAATCATTTTGTCGTGTAAGACGATTCCAAAGGGCACTGCGAATGATCGCAAGAGGTGGCCGGATCGAGTGGGCGGACTTGGCCGTGGATTGCGGCTATTTCGACCAAGCGCACTTTATCCATGACTTCAGGGATTTTTCCGGGCTCAATCCATCAGCCTATCTCAACTACAGAACTGACCACCTCAACCACGTCCGGCTGGCCGAGTAAGGTCACTTTTTTACAATACCGGTCGTTCAGCCTTGGGTCAGGATGAAGCGGTAACATGGTTGAATCGAGCTGTACTCCAAAAGAAATGGAAGGAGCCTATGATGAGCCGAGTGAAACCTATTCCGGACGGCTACCATGCCGTTACCCCGTTCTTGGTTGTTAGCGATGCCGCCCGCGCCATGGAGTTCTATAAGGCAGCTTTCGGCGCGAAGGAACGGATGCGCATGGCAGGCCCCGGCGGAAAGATCGTGCACGCAGAAATGACCATTGGCGACGCGGTCATCATGGTTGCCGACGAATTTCCCGAATGGGGCAATCTCAGCCCGGAATCGCTGAATGGCTCGCCGGTGCGAATGGCTCTCTACGTCGAGGACGTAGACGATGTCGCCAGCCGGGCTGTTGCCGCCGGTGCGAAGGTGCTGATTCCGGTGGCGGACCAGTTTTACGGGGACCGGAGCGGCAGATTGGCAGATCCATTTGGGCACCTTTGGATTGTTGCAACACACATAGAAGACGTATCGCCCGGCGAGATGCAAAAACGCATGGATGCGCTCTCAAAAAAGTCCTAAGCCGCGTCCTCCGAAGCAGCACGAGCATGTGGTTGACAGCCGTGTGTTTGCACATCGTTTCAGCTTCAGGGTTCCGGATTCCGCCCGAGAAACGCGCTTGTATTGAGTGGTCTGGCCAACTTCCGGGTGGTCGGCAACCCGGAAACAGGCCCCTACTCCAGGACAATGCTGAATGGTGGCATGTCTGTTTCCTTCAATTGTGACGCGGAAATGGCCGATCGTGCTGGCGGGGACACTACTTGGAGGCGGCGGCCACGGCGGAAGGCAGCTTGGAGCGCAGGCACCACTTCAGCTCCTGGCTCAAATCGGTGATTTCCATGCCAGGCATCACGAGGAACTTGCAGGACTGCATTTCGCGGGCCTCGTCGTCATCCGGCAATTGGCAGGTCACCCGACAATACTGACAATCCTGATTCCAGCAGAACCGCCCGTACGGTATCGTCTCCGGGCTGATGAACTGAAAGCAGCGCAGCAGCGAATTGCGCTCGGGAACCTGAAACTTCTTCCCCATGATGGTGATCTCCACCAGTTTTTCGTACGGACGAAACGGTTCCGACATGATTGTGCCCTGCTCCCTGTGCACTGCGTATGGCGGCACCGCGCGGACTCGGCGAGCCTGTAAATCGCCCGATGCTTTATCAGGTTAGTGCGGAGCATGGACGCGAACAACGGCGGGATGCTCGGCGCGTGGCTAATGTGCTACGGGGGCAGTACTGGCCGTTCCCGCACGACGAGATCATCCCTGTAGCTCAGGCCTTCAGGCTTGAGGCCTTTCCCGCCGGTCGACGGGGCCGAACATTTTGGAGTGCGGCGGCTTGCCGCGGCTTTTGCGCCCTGAGCAGCTCCGCGAGAGTGCCTTGCTTTGGAGGATGTAGTGGCCGACTTTCAGGTCGTTTCTTGGGCTAGGCGCGGAAAACGATGCGGCATTACTGGATGATGTCGAAAAACTGGCACATGCGCCGGTACTTCTCATAGCGCGCATTGACCAGTTCTTTCGCGGACTGGTTGGTCAGCACAAGAAGCTGTTTTTCAAGGACTTCGGCAAAGAGTTTCGCGGCCTCTTCGTGATCGCTGTGGGCCCCGCCATCGGGCTCGCGAATGATCTCGTCAATGATGCCCAATTCGCGCAGGTCGTTGGCCATGATCTTCATGGCAATGGCCGCGGTTTCCGCTTTGGTGGAATCGCGCCAGATGATGGAGGCGCAACCCTCGGGCGAAATCACGGAGTAAAAGCCGTTCTCCATGATGTTCACGCGATCGCCGACGGCCACGGCCAGCGCTCCGCCGGAGCCGCCTTCTCCCGTGACGGTGACGATGATGGGAACGGGCAAGCGCGCCATTTCCCGCAGGTTGCGCGCGATGGCTTCCCCCTGGCCGCGCTCCTCGGCGTCAATGCCGGGATACGCGCCGGGCGTGTCAATGAAACACAGCACCGGGCGGCCGAACTTCGCGGCGAGTTGCATCACGCGCAGGGCCTTGCGGTAGCCTTCGGGCTTGGGCTGGCCAAAATTTCGTATGACGCGTTGTTTGGTGTCGCGGCCCTTTTGGTGGCCAATCAGGGCAACGGGGCGCCCGCGGAATTTGCCCATTCCGGCAATCATCGCTTTGTCATCGCCAATGCCGCGATCGCCGTGAATCTCGATGAAATCCGTCATCAGGAGGCTGATCCAGTCCAGCGTGTAGGGCCGCTGCGGGTGCCGCGCGATCTGCGCCCGCTGCCACGGGCCCATGTGGGCGTAGAATTCGCGGCGGAGTTCCAGCACCTCCTGCTTCAAACGCTCGACTTCGGCTTCCCCTTCATCATTGCCCGCCAGGCGCCGTAACTCCTCGACGTCTTTTTCCAGGCGCTCAATTTCGCGCTGGCGGTCAACCGTGCTTGTGCCCTTCTTCTCTTTGTGTGCTGCGCACATTACGCCACCATCTGGATTGCCTGCTGGCCGCAAATCTGCCGCACGGCGTCAATGAGTTCCTGCTGGATGCGAATCTTCTTCTGCGAATGCAAAAGCGCCACCTTTCCGTCGGGCGAGAGCAGCTCAAACACTACCGTACTTGGCCCCGGCGCGCTTGCAAATAAATTGTCGAGCTGCTCGAGAGTTCCTTCGTCCAGCCGCGCGAGATCCAGGCGCACTCGGAATTCGGAGGCGGCGCGCTCGGCAATGTCCGCAACACGCCGGGCTTCCTGCAGGGAGAGGCGCGTACCCGCTTCTTCCACCTGCACGCGCACCTTCAAGAGCAGCGGTTCGCCAGGCTTCAGGATATTCTCCAGGCGGGCGAAGCTTTCCGGAAACGCCAGGAGCTCCTGCACGCCGGTCATGTCCTGCAGCGTGTAGATGGCCCAGCGCGCGCCTTTCTTGGAGCGCATGGGACGCGTGCCGACGATGAGCCCCGCCACGCTGATCTCTTTGCCATTGCGCTGCCCTTCCACTTCTTCCAGCGAAAGTGTGCCGAGTTCCTTCAAGCGCGCGACATATTTCTCCAGCGGATGCCCCGAAACGTAAAAGCCCAGCATCGCGTATTCGCTGGCCAGGCGCTCTTCTTCGCTCCACGGGGCGGCTTCGCGCAACTCGAAATGCACCTTGGATTCTGTCGCGCCGCCGCCGAAGAACAATCCGTGCTGGCCGGATTCCTTGCTGCGCGCGGCACGCTGGATCGCGGCCACGGCTTCGTCCACGGAAGCGACCATGGGCTCGCGCGGCCCCAGCGAATCCATGGCGCCGGACTTGATCAGGCTCTCAAAGACGCGCTTGTTCAGGAATCGCGGCTCGATGCGTTCGCAGAATTCGTAGAGCGACTTGAATTCGCCCTGCGCGAGGCGCGATTCGCGTATCGCCCTGGCGGTGTTCTCGCCCACATTCTTGATGGCCGCCAGGCCGAAGCGAATCGAATCGCCCACCGGTGTGAAGTACAGATCGCTCTCGTTCACGTCCGGCGGAAGGATGGAGATGCCCATGCCGCGCGCTTCGTTGATGTACTTCACCACTTTCTCCGTGTTGCCGGTTTCGGAGGTAAGCAGTGCGGCCATGAATTCCACGGGATAGTGCGTTTTCAGGTAAGCGGTCTGGTACGCCAGCAGGGCGTAGGCGCAGGAGTGCGACTTGTTGAAGCCATAGCCCGCGAATTCTTCCATCAGATCGAAGATGCGTACGGCCTTCCTTTCGGGAATCTTGTTGTTCTCGCAGCCGGCCAGGAATTTGGCGCGCTGGGCCGCCATTTCCTCTTTTTTCTTCTTGCCCATGGCGCGGCGCAGAATGTCCGCTTCGCCGAGAGAGAAACTCGCCAGGCGGTTGGCGATTTGCATCACCTGTTCCTGATAGAGAATGACGCCGTAAGTCTCATCGAGAATATCTCTCAACTGCGGCAATTCGTAGCTGGCCTTCGTTTTGCCCTGCTTGCGATTGATGAAATCATCGATCATGCCGCCCTGAATGGGGCCGGGGCGGTAGAGGGCGTTGAGCGCGGTCAGATCTTCGATGCGCGTGGGGTGATAACGGCGGAGGATGTCGCGCATGCCGTGGGATTCAAACTGGAAGATGGCCGTGGTATCGCCGCGGGAGAACAGCTTGTAGGTCGCTTCATCGTCGAGCGCAAGATTGTCAATTTCGATTTTTACGCCGCGGTTCTGCTGGACCATCTTCACGGCGTCGTGCAGCACGGTCAGCGTGGTCAGGCCGAGGAAATCCATCTTCAGCAGGCCGATGCGCTCCAGCGCGTTCATGTCGTACTGCGTGGTGACTTCGTCGCGGTTGGTCTTGTAGACGGGAACGAGCTCGGTGAGAGGCTGCGGCGAAATGACCACGCCGGCCGCGTGCGTGGAGGCGTGCCGCGCCAGGCCTTCCAGGCGCAAGGCCACTTTCATCAGGTCGCCCAGCTT
Source organism: Candidatus Acidiferrum typicum (assembly GCA_002478115.1). Classification (GTDB taxonomy): domain Bacteria; phylum Acidobacteriota; class Terriglobia; order Acidiferrales; family UBA7541; genus Acidiferrum; species Acidiferrum typicum. The sequence continues at coordinate 143,089 of DLMH01000014.1, forward strand.
TGCGTCGCTTTCAATCGCGGCCTTCAATTGCGGCGATTCTTCCAGCGCAGTTTGCAGCTCAATGCCCAGGGTGGTGGGCACGAGCTTCGCCAGGCGATCCACTTCGCCGTAGGGAATGTCCATGGCGCGGCCCACGTCCTTGATCGCGGCTTTGGCGGCCATGGTGCCGAACGTGATGATCTGCGAGACATTCTCCCGGCCGTATTTGTGCGTGACGTATTCAATTATTTCGCCGCGCCGTCGCATGCAGAAATCGATATCAATATCGGGCATCGAGACGCGCTCGGGGTTCAAGAAGCGTTCAAACAGCAGGTTGTACTGCAGCGGATCCACATCCGTGATGCGCAGCGCATAACTCACCAGGCTGCCCGCGGCGGATCCTCGTCCCGGGCCCACGGGTACTTCCTGTGCCTTCGCGTAATGAATAAAGTCCCACACGATCAGGAAGTAGCCCTCGTAGTGCATCTTCTTGATCATCTCGATTTCGGAGGAGAGGCGGCGCTCGTAATCGGCAAGAGGATTGCGCAAGGCACCCTGCTGGGCGAGGCGTTCCAGATACGGCACGCGCTGGGCGAAGCCTTCGCGGGCCATCTTCTCGAAGTAACTGCCGGGCGTGTGACCTTCGGGAACTTTGAACTCCGGCAACGCGTTCGGAATGTGCTCAATCTTGACGTTGCACCGCGCGGCGATATCCACCGTGCGGCTGAGCGCGTCCGGCACCTCTCGGAAGACCCTGGCCATTTCCTCGGCGGTCTTGAAGTAGAACTGGTCGGTGGCAAATTTCATGCGATGCGCGTCGCTCATGGTCTTGCCGGTCTGGATGCAGAGCAGCACTTCCTGCGCGTGCGCATCTTCGTGGTGCAAATAGTGGCAATCGTTGGTGACCACCAGCGGAATGCCGGTTTCCTTGGAGAGGCGGACCAGCTCGCGGTTGACGCCCTGCTCGATCTCCAGGCCCTGGTCCTGAATTTCCAGGAAGAAGTTCCCTTTCCCGAAAATGTCTCGCAGCTTGTAGGCATTTTCGCGGGCCAGGTCAAGCTTGTCTTCCACGACGCATTCCGTCACCGGGCCACGCAGGCAGGCCGAGAGTGCGATGAGTCCCTTGCTGTGTTTCGAGAGAAGATCGTAATCAATACGCGGCTTGTAGTAGAACCCCTCGAGGAATCCGGCGGAAACCAGCTTGATCAGGTTGTGATAGCCCTCCAGGTTTTCGCAGAGGAGCACCAGGTGATTGCTGCCGCGCATCCCGGGTTCCATTTCGCCGCGTTCGCCGCCATTGGGAGGCCCGGCTTTTTCCCCGCGGTCGTGGCGGCTGCCCTTGGCGACATAGACTTCGCAGCCAATGATGGCCTTAACGTCGCGTTTGCTGGCTTCATGGAAGAAATTGGCGGCGGCAAACAGGTTGCCGTGGTCGGTGACGGCCACGGCCGGCATTTTCTGACGGGAGGCTTCGTCGAGAAGCTCGGAAATTTCGCAAGCGCCGTCCAGCAGGCTGTAGTCCGTGTGGAGGTGCAAGTGAACAAACTGCGGATTGCCCATGGAACTTGATTGTAAATCGCCGCACCCAGAAATGCGAACGCCTTTCTCGCGTTTCCCACAGCGCGGCACAACACCCTGCTGAACAACTGGAATAAGTTGTCATCCCGAGCGAAGCGAGGGATCTGCTTTTCGTAAAAGATCAGAAAAAAGCAGGTTCCTCACTCCCTTCAAAAACCGAACGGGGCTCGGAATGACAATTGTTCGTGGTACAAAGCTATTTCTTGGCTTTCTTTTTCGCGCTGCTGGCTTTTTGCGCGGCCATGAGTCTCGCCTTGGTTGCACCCTTGTCCGCGCCGCCGTGTTTCATCGGTGCGGCTCCGACTGCGGCCGTCTTTTCGCCGCCCTTGGCCGGCCTCTTTTCCTTCTCCTTCTTCTTTGGCGCTTCCTTGATGCCGGAAAGCCTGCGCAGCATTTTTATGCGCTCTTCGGGCGTTTTCCCGCGCCCGTTCAATTGCGCGGCAAACACTTCCTGTACCACATGATCGAACCTCGGTCCGCGCGGCATGCCCAGCGCTTCCAGTTCGTTGCTCACGGCGGTCAGCGCCATGCGGATCGGGCGCCACTTGTGGAGGAATGCCTTCAACTTGGACAGCGCCGCCGAGTTGTTGGATTCGGCCAGCAGATAGGCCACGTATTCCATCGAAAGCTTTTCGATATAGCGGTAGGCTTCGATGGGCGTTTTCGTCTTTCTCCCGGCCAGGTCCTTCTGGATTTCGTGCGCCTTGTCGGGAAAACTCTCGATCACGTCGATTTCCGCGGAACGGAAGCCGAGCTTCGAGAGCACATGGCTGGCCTCGCGGTCCTTCAGCCGGCCCAAAATCGCCAGCATCATCGGCGTGGCCAGGCGCGGGCGGAATCCCGCCATGAACAGGTCGTCGCGCACCTTGATCACGCGATTGATGCCCTCGTAATCCGGGTGCTTCTTGGCCAGCAACGGGTGCACGCGGTCCAGCAGGTGGTGCGCTTCCCAATCTTTCAAGGTGAGATGCGGGCGCTCTTCCTTCGCCAGGGCGCGTAATTCCTCGCCGGCATCCTCGGGCGTGATGGTATGGTGCAGTTCCCTTTCGATGGCGAGATTGAACCATTCCTGGGTGCGCGATTCAAGCTTGTAGCCCATCCGCGCGGCCAACCGCAGAGCGCGCAGCAGACGCACGGGCTGATTGGTAAAACTGTGAATCGTCAGGGCGCGCACTTCGCCGTGCTCGATGTCCGAAAGGCCGTTCGTGGGATCAAGGAGCAAACCGCGCGAAGCCGGATTCAGCGAGATGGCGACGGCGTTCAAGGAAAAATCGCGCCGGCGCAGATCCTCCATGATGGTGGACCAGCGGATTTCGGGGCGCGTGCCCGGGCGGACATAGTGATCGTCGCGCGCGGCGGAGATGCTGCCTTCGTAATCGCCGGTGAAAAGAATCTCAACCTGGCGCAGCTTTTCGTCCTCGGAAATGAGCTTGGCCCCGCCCTTCTCCAGTTCCCGCGCCATCTTGGAGGGATTGCCCTCCACGCTGAAATCCAGATCGCGCAGCGTGGCGCCGGTGATCAGGTCGCGCACCGCGCCGCCGGTAAGATAGATATTGAAGCCCATGGCCGCGGCCAACTCCTGCACGCGCAGCATGGCCGCGCGCTGTTCGGGCGAAAGCCTGCTTTCCAGCAAGAACATGTAGTCTGGCATTGCGCTCCTTCCGCTTCAGCGTGGTCATGCCCCATAGGGCTGCCGCACCCGCGATGTGTTGCCGCCCGCGCGTTAAGCGCGCGGGTGATGTGCCTTGTAAATCTGCTTCAGTCTTTCCTCCACGACGTGGGTATAGATTTGCGTCGTGGAGATGTCCGAATGGCCCAGCATCAACTGGACGGAGCGCAAATCCGCGCCGCGTTCCAGCAAATGCGTTGCAAAGCTGTGCCGCAGCATGTGTGGCGTCAACCCCTTGCGCATGCCCGCTTGCCGGCCATACGCAGAGAGAATCTTCCATACGCCCACGCGGCTCAGCGGTCCGCCGCGTCGATTGATGAACAGCATGGTAACGTTCGCCTTGTTCGCATTCCCCAAAAGCTTGGGACGCGCGTCGCGTAAATATCGTTCCACCAGGGCGATCGCCTTCTTGCCAATGGGCACGATGCGTTCCTTGTCCCCTTTGCCGATGCACCGCACGCAGCCCGCGGCGCGGTCCATATCCATCACCCGCAGCCCCACCAGCTCGGAAACGCGCAAGCCGGTGGAGTACAGCACTTCGAACATGGCGCGGTCGCGCAGCCCCAGCGGCTGCTTTTCATCGGGCTGCGCCAGGAGCTTTTCCACTTCCTCCAGCCGGAGATAGCCGGGCAGCGAGCGGCGAATCTTCGGCGATTCCAGGTTCAGGGAAGGATCTTCCGTGCGCAACTCCTGCACCAGGGTAAAGCGGAAGAAATTGCGCATTGTGGCCAGGTTGCGCGCTACCGTGCGGCTCTCCAGCTTCTGCCGGTACAGGCTGGCCAGAAAATCGACCAGGTCGTCGCGCGAAACGCTTTCCACGGTGAGCTTCTTCTTTTCCCCGAATTCCTCGAATTTCAGCAGGTCGCGGCGGTACGCCGAAACCGTGTTCGGCGACAGCCCCTTCTCCACTCTTACGTGGGTCAGAAACGCCGCGATTGCCGTTGCAATTTCCATCAGGATCCCGCTAACCCTTCCGCGGCTCCTGGCCGCCGCATGGCCACACCGTAAACCTCTTCGATTTCAGGGCATCGGAAAATCCACGTCAGCCCCACATAGAGCAGCGTCGCTCCCAGGATCATCCCCGTGAAAACGGTCAATTGGAGGGAAAAGGCGCCCTGGAGCGCGTTCTTCGCGTAATGATTGGCAATCATACAGCCCGCGCCCATGATTACGGAGCACAGCGAAATCTTGCTGATCGAGCGCAAAATATCCAGCATGCCCAGCGAGCCGTAGCGCAAGCGGAAGATAATGAAGAGCGTGAAGAAGTCGAAGAAGGTGGCCAGCGCCGTGGCCAAAGCGGGGCCGCCGTTCTGAAACCGTCTGAACAGGAATTCCAGGAAAATGACGTTGAGGACGATGTTCAGAACGAAAGAAATGGAGGCCACGATCACGGGCGTCTTGGTATCGCGCGCGGAATAAAAGGCCGGCACGACCAGCTTGACGCAGGCCAGTGCCGGCAAGCCGATGGCATAGTACAGCAGCGGGCGCGCGGTCAGCCGCGTGGATTCCGCGACGAACTGCCCGTGCTGGAAGAGCACGCGGATGATCGGCTCGCGCAAAATCATCAGTCCCACCGCCGCGGGCACCGTGATGTACGCCACAATGCGCACCGCGAAGGTGAGTGTCTTCTTCAACCCCTCGTAATTATTAGCGGCCGCATGGTGCGCCATCATCGGCAAGATGGCGGTGGCCACGGCGATGGCGTAGCCGCCGAGCACGAGTTCCATGACGCGATCAGCGACGTACAATGCCGTCAGGCTGCCGCGAGGCATGCGCGCGGCCTTGGCAAAGTAGGTGTCCACGAAGAAATTGATCTGCGAGATTCCCAGGCCGAAGAAGCGCGGGAACATCACGCGCGCCACGCTGCGAATCCCAGGATGCAAAAACGAAATGCCGAAGTCAAAGCGCATCCCCCGCCTGACCATCTGCGGTATCAGGATGAGGAATTGCAGCGCTCCGCCGACCAGCACGCCCACGGCCAGCGATACCGCCGGGCTATGGAAGTAGCGCCAAACCACCGCCGTAGAAAATGCGATGATGGATAAGTTCAGCAGCACCGTGGTGGAAGCGGGCAGGGCGAAATGCTGAAAGCAGTTGAGAATGCCCATGCCCAGGGCCGCGAGTCCCACGAAAAAGATATACGGGAACATAATGCGGTTCAGGGCGATGGCTTCGCCCCAGCCAACGCTGATATCGGCCGCTGTGGGAAACGGCACAATCACCTGGCGCGAGAAGATCACTCCGAGTATTGTGAAGACGGCCAGAACCAGCGCCAGGGTCCAAAACAGCTTATTCGCGAACTCCCAGAGTTCTTCCTTCGTGCGTTCGCGCATGTACGTCGTGAAGACCGGAACGAAGGAAGCCGCGACCGTGCCTTCTCCGACTAACCGCCTGAAAAGATTGGGGATGCGGTAGGCCAAAACAAAGGAGTCGGCGCTCAGCGTGGTACCGAGGAGAAGCGTGATGCGTTGGTCACGCACGTAGCCGAGGACTCGGCTTGCAATCGTAACCAACGAGATGATCGATGCCGATTTCAGGATTTCTTTTTTATCGGACAAGCGCTGGCTCTCAGGACCTAAACCCAATAAAAACAATAGGTTGACAGGAAAAACGTGCTTAAATTAACATAACTTCAATCATTCTGCAATGGTTTCGTCGCCAGAAACGGAAAAATTCAGTTTGAAAACGCATACCCCATCCACGACCCACAAGAAAGTGGTGATTGAACTTCTCGACCGCAAGACTATTCGCGGATTCCTGAATCCCTCTCGCCTGGCCCATGCCGAAGTGCTGGAGCTGCTCACCCCGGACGGCGAGCGTGAGGAGATCGATCTGGTTAAAGTGCGCGCGATTTACTTTGTCCGCGATCTGAAGGAAGAGTTCGAGCCTGAACGCAAGTCGTTCCTGAGCCGCCCGAAACTCGACGGCCTGTGGGTGAAGTTACGCTTCCAAGACGGCCAAATCCTCGAGGGCGTGATTCCCAACGACCTGCTCACCTTCCTCGATAACGGCTTGCACCTCACTACGCCCGATTTCAATTCCAATACCGACCGCATCTACGTCCCGCGTTCCGCCCTGGCGGAACTCACCGTCCTCGGCGTTGTCGGCATCGCCCGCCGCAAACCCGCCGCCGCTGCAGCAGTTGCGGCGGCGCAACCCCGCCTCTTCAACGAGTAACCTAGCATTGGGTTGGTTTCCGCGTGCGCGGTCGATAGGAGGTGACGTCGCAGCTCTCAACCCTTGGTAGCTTTTATCGAGGCATACTTCATCACCTTGAAGTGCTCCGCAAGCGTTTCCATGCTGACTACATTTTCAAGCTCTTTGCTCGATAAAAGAACAATGACGACATCACGACATATTCGGATGAGAGCGTTCAAGTCGCTGTTCGCTACGGAATCTTTCCCAGAATGTACGACGGCAGACCGAATGCCATACAGGCGTTTCACCTCACGCTCCACCTCCGTGGCAGAGGCAGCCGAATCGCCCAGCAGGAATGCACAACTCTCGGCTATCTGAGCCATGATTGAGGGCGTGATGACACCTTTTTCGTTGGCGCTGAACAGGACTTCTAAAGCTATCGCGGCCTTGACAAAAGCACTAGCGGCGTTCGGATCGCTCATCGCTTGAGCCGTCCACTCTGCACAACGGACTACGTGCACCTCGAACTGGTTGTTCTGTTTCACCAAAAGCTGGAGAAGCCTGGCGAGTGGTGGGGGCGGGCTGCAGAAGAAGGGGTCTGCTATTTGAATTGGTTCAAGCGCTCCCTGCCAAGCCCCGCCTTCGGTAACCGTTTTTTCGCCTATGACGATATGGTCCCGCATTTGAGGTCCCACATAGTTCAATACCCCAACCTCGAATCGCGTGGTCCTTCTACCGATGAAAAAGCGAATGAAAAGTTCAAGTCTGTAGAACAGCACGTCAGCCAGCTCTACCGCTTTGACTTCATCTCTGGCATCAACTACACACTCGATCAGAAAACCTGACGGCTTTTTGAATCGGAAAAGGGCAGTAGAATTAGGTAGTCCGCTCGCGATTTGACTTGAATGTAAATTAGCGTCATAAATTGTGAAGTTGCCGATATGAACCGGCCCTGCACCTTGGGTCAACGTCACCCCGTAAATAGTCCTCAATATCCGATATTTCCCGACAGGGATTGCCAATATCTTCTGCTGAAAGGAATCGCATTCGGCTTGGCTGAATTGGCAGTTCTCAATCTTCTTCTGTCGAATCTCAGGGATCAACTCTTGGATGAGCTTTTCCTCAGAGAGCGTGGTTCTTGCGCTTGGTATTGATTCGAGCAGATCATCTATCGCCGAATCGAACTTCCGGCAATTGTCACCGTTCAAGGAAAGCGAATGCTCCTGATCCAGCCCGAATATTCGATGAGCTTCGTTCGGCTGTGGCAGACCACCGAACGTAAAAAGATCCAAGATGTCGTTGAGACGCTTGGTGGATTTAGGTTCTGACATGTGTTTTACGAGTTGTTGCCTCATCTGTATAGTGTACCACTTTCGTACTTTCCGGCAGGCACAGCGTCTATTTGATCCCGAGCCAGCTATTGTAGATGGCCTGCTGCTGCGCGGTGGGATGTTCCATGGGCTTGAGCGAGTAGGTGTAGTAGTGGTTGGACGCGAGCGCGAGCGGGAATTCGCGCATTTGGCCGAGACGCTGGACGAGCACGCGTATCGTGGCATCGGGCTTATACGGGACGAAGAGAGCTTCGACATCGTCGGAGGAGGTAATCGCACGGCCGTCGAGGGCGACGATGATGTCGTCTTTATCGAGGCCGGCGGATTCGGCGGGGCTGCCGGGGGTGATGTTCTTGATCGTGGTGGTGCCATTGTCCTGCTTCGTGAAGGTGAGACCCGCCCAGGGTTTAGCGGAGTCGAGTTTCTTCTCGACGGACACGCCCGCGTACGCAAAGTACGATTCGTACGGAATGGGCTCTTTGCCGCTGATATAGCGGCGAAAGATGTCGCTCACGTCTTGACCGGCGGTTTCGGAGGCGGCGCGCACTGCGTCGTCAGGCTCGAAGCCGGGCTTAGGTAGTGCATAGTGGGAGTACAGCAGGCGCATCCAGTCGTCCAGCGATTTCTGGTTGTTGGTGTCCTGGCGGATGGCGAACTCGAGAATGTGGCCCATGATCTGGCCGCCGTTGTAGTAGGAATACGCGGTGTTGACAAGATTGTTGTCCTGGCTGATCGTTCTGAGGCCGAAGAACCAGGTGTCCCAACTGGTGTCCTCAATGCTGCGCTCGGTGCGCCCGGGCGCTTTCTCGAATTCCGTGATGAGCCGGGCGATGCCGTCGAGATATTGCTGCGGGGTGACGAGGCCGGCGCGAACGACCGAGAGAGAACCGTAGTAGCTCGTGAGTCCCTCGGAAATCCAGAGCGAAGGCGTGTGCACCATCTGCGAGTAGTCGAAGGGGCCCAGTGGGCGAGGCCGAATGCGCTTGACGTTCCAGGCGTGGAAGAATTCGTGGGCGGAGACGAGAAGCTTGAGGGTGTATTGCGTGCCGTAGGCGGGAAGCGGCTCCGTGTTGTCCCAATCTTTGGAGAAATTGATTTGCGTGGAATTCAGATGCTCGAGCCCGCCACCTGCTTTGGGCCAGACGTGGAACAGGAAATAGTAGTCCTTAAACGGGGCGGCTTGCGCGCCGCTGCCGGCGACAGGCTGGAAAATGGGGACAATGGCGCCGACGACTTTCTGCAGGTCGGCGGTGAATTGCGAGGAGTCCTTGCCGCCCATGACGTCGTGGACGATCACATGGTAAGTGCTGCCGAGGACCACGAAATCTTTTTCGGCGAAGTCGGAGATTTCCAGAGGGGCATCGGCGAACCAGTCATAATTTTCGGCGCGAAACGTGTGGTCGGAGGTGTGCTCCATGCCGGTAGCCACTTTCCAGCCGGAAGGAACGTCAATGGAGAGCTCGATGGGGCGCTCTTTGCCCCCGACGAGATACATCCAGGTGGCGGGGCCGGCGATGAAGGCGTGGCGGTCGTCATACTGGCCGACGTTGTTTTGCAGGGTATTGGCGTAGACCTGGTAATCAATGGTGACGGCGGTGGCGCCGGCCAGGTCAATCCGCCAGGTCTGGCTGTCGGTCTTGCGCCAGGCGAGCTCCCGGCCCTCCGCGCTGTGGGCGCGAAAACGTTGCACGTTGGCGGCGTAGTTTTCGATGGCGTACGCGCCGGGCGCCCAGTCGGGCATCTCGAAATCGGCGGCGGCTCCGCTCAGCGCGTCGGCGTGCACGGTTACGTCCATCAGATGCGTGTTGGGGCGCTCGAATCGCAGTTGGTAGCGGAGCGGAGCAGGTGCGGCGGCGATCGAACAGGCGACAAAGAAAAAGACGGCGGCAAGCATCGCAGCAGGAATCAGGCGGCGCAGTCGAAGCATGAATCCTCCAAAGTATCCAAGCAGGGATTAGCGTGAATCGGACAGCGCTGGAATTCTATCAGCTTTCCGGCGCTTCGCGCAGACGCGCTGAAATCGGAAACTGACCCGCGAGCACTAAATCCTGCTTCTGTACTTCCCCCTTCGCGCTGTGCGAGACTCACTCTTTGCGGAGGCGAAGCGTTCATGAAACTCCAGGAACTGGCTCAAAAACTAGGTTGCCAATTGGAAGGCGATCCGTCCATCGAAATTATCGGCGTCGCCGGAATTGATCATGCGCGGTCCGGAGAAGCGACATTTCTGGCGAACCGGCGCTATTCGCCGCAACTGAAGACGACGCAGGCTTCGGCCGTGTTCGTTGAAGACGGCGTCGCGCTCGAACGCGCCCCCGGCCTCGCGCCCCTGGCGGCTTTGCGCACGGGCAATCCCTACCTTGCATTTGCGCAGGCCATTGAACTGTTCTATCAACCGCCAGCGTATCCGCCGGGCGTGCATTCGACCGCGGTGATCGCAGCTTCAGCGCGGATTGGCGCCGGCGCGCATATCGGCCCGTACTGTTTTGTGGATGAGGACGTGGAGATCGGCGCAAACGCAGTGCTGCATAGCTTTGTGACCCTCTACCGGGGCGCCAAAATCGGCGCGCATTTCTTCGCCCACGCGCATGCGGTGGTGCGCGAACATTGCCGCATCGGCGATCGCGTGATCCTGCAGAACGGCGTGATCATCGGCGGCGACGGCCTGGGTTTTGCCAAGCGCGCGGACGGCACCTGGCACAAGATGGCGCAGTCTGGACCGGCAGTTCTGGAGGACGACGTCGAAGTGCAAGCCAATGCGTGCATTGACCGCGCCACCGTCGGCGAAACGCGCATCGGCCGCGGCACGAAGATTGATGACCTGGTGTTGGTGGGCCACGCTTCGCAGGTGGGCGTGAACACCATGTTGTGCGGTCAGGTGGGCTTGGCGGGCTCGACGCACATCGGCGACAACTGCGTTCTGGCGGGCCAGGTGGGCACAGCGGGGCATCTGACCGTGGGCGATGGCGCGGTGATTACGGCGCAGAGCGGCGTGCCCAACGATGTGCCGCCGCGCTCGCTCTATTCCGGCTATCCGGCGGTGGAAAACCGCCAGTGGCTGAAAATGATGGCGGCGCTGAATCGTTTGCCGGAATTGCAGCGCCGCGTGCAGCAATTGGAAGTCGAATTAGAATCGCGCGAAAAGTGACGCACCTGAAATCCCAAGTTATCCAATTAAAGCCAGCGCCTCTTCCATCTCCGCACAATCACCCGATCTTGCCTTGGCGGCCATTTTGGAGTGCGGCGCCTTGGCGCCGCTTTCACAACCGCAGTCCCGGCAGCCAAACCAAAATCCCGGCACCACTCCCCAGTCCACACGGTCCTACGCGGCCCCCGGAAACCCCATCGGCCGCTGATCGGGCGGCAGGGCCGCGGCAAGCTCGTCGTGCAGGCGACGCGTGAGGGCGTCGCGCTCTTCAAAGGTGTATTGCGACGCGTCAATGGGAACGAGAAACTCCACCACGATTTCGCCCGGCTTGATGTTCAGCTTGCGCTTCTGCATCACGCGATGCGCCCCCGAGCACGCAATGGGCACAAGTGGCACACCCGCCTTGATGGCCATCACCGCAGTTCCCTTCTTGAGTTCCTGCAAGCGTCCATCGCTGCTGCGCGTGCCTTCGGGATAGATCAGAAACGACTGGCCCGCGCGAATCGCCTCCGTGGCTTTTTCCATGCTCACGATGGCGGAATCGCGGTTAAAGCGGTCCACGGGAATGAACTGCGCCAGATGAAACGCCTGGCCCGCAATTGGATAATCGAAGAGCGAGCGCTTCAGCAGAACAGCGATGCGGCGCGGAATGGACCACACTACCGCGGGCGCGTCCGCGGAGCTCGTGTGATTCGCGGCAAAAATGCACGTGCCGGGCGGGACGCGCTCCAAGCCCTTGACGTGCACGCGGACGCCCACGCAGCGCATCAGAAACATTACGCCGCCCACACCTGCCCAATACAGCGGATCAATGTGGCGGGTAATGAAAGTGTAGATCAGCAGCGGCGGCCCCGCCACGAGGATATAAAGCGTCACAAAAACGCAGATGAAAGCCCCACGCAGCATGCTTTAGGAAAAACTCTCTCCAATCATCGGCCCCGGGTCAAGTGCTCCTTCAGCGATTCCTGGCAGTGACCGGATCGCTGCTGCCGCGCAGCATGCCCTCGCGAATGCGCCGTGCGCGCTCGCCGGCATTGGAACTTTCCGCAACCTGGTAAAACGTTTCGCGCTGTTCGCCGAGCCGAATCTCGATGTTCTGTTCCTTTTCGTCGCGCCGCACGCGCAGGTGCAACGTGTCGCCCGGTTTTTGCTGGCTGAGCCAGTGTTCCAGCCTGCGCGGGGGCTCGCCATTGTTCCAGCGCACAATCTCGTCGCCGACCAGGAGCCCGCCCTTTGCCGCGGGGCCATCGGCCGCAATCACCCTGACGGTCCAGGGACCCTCAGCATCGCGTTCCGCGGTGAATCCCATTACTGCGTGGATGATTTCCCGCTGGTGCAATTCCAGGCCGGCATGCGCCAGCGCCTCAGTGTATGGCAGCGGCTCGGCCCCGCTCACGTATTTGGAGAAGAAATCCTCCATCGGAACTCCGGTCACTTTCTCCGCGGTCAGCCGTATGTCCAGGCTGTCGCGATAGAATTTCCCTTCCTTGGCGAACTCCCGGTTCATGGTGCGCAGCACGTCGTCGAGGCTCTTCTGGTTGTCCGTGCGGTCGCGAATGATGATGTCGAGCAGAACGCCGAGGACCTGGCCCTTGGTGTAATACGAAACGCTGCGCTGCGGCTGGTTGTAGAGCGCGTACTTCTCCAGCCACGCGTCCAGGCTGGATTGCTCCGCGCTTTGCCACTGCTCGGCGGGGCGGCCTTCGATTTCGCTGATCTGGCCGCTCAGGTCCTGGTAAAACTCCTGCTTGCTCCAGAGCCCCGTGCGCACCAGCGCATAAGCAGCATAGGTGTTGGTGACACCTTCGGCGAACCACAACGCGCGCGTGTACATCTCGTGCGTGTAGTCAACCGGCTCAAGCGAGGCGGGGCGGATGCGCTTGACGTTCCACGCGTGGAAAAATTCGTGCGCGGAGACGTTTTGCAGGTACGACGCGGACGGCACGTTGATCGCGGTGCAATTGGCGTGCTCCATGCCGCCGCCGGCGCCGTTGGCGCCCCTGCCTATGTGAAAAATGAAGGTGTAATGCTCGTAGGGAGCGCCTTCCATCATTTTGACTTCATAGGTGACGATTTTGCGGAGCGCGTTTTCAACATCGTGCTTTTTCCAACTGTCGCCATGAATAACCACGCGAACCGAAGGTGTGACGTCGGGCAGCGTGAACTCCTCGAAGTGCGACGCCTCAATCGGCGCGTCAACAAGCGCCTCGTAACTGGCCGCCTCAAGCCCGAAAGTGTGACTCTCGAAGACGCCGCCGCTCAGCGTCTCCGAGGCCACACGCCACTGGCCCGGCACATCGCTGAGCGTGATGACGCTCTTTTCCGCACGCCGTTCGGGCACATACAGCAGAATCATCGCTGGATTGATGAAAGCGTGCTCCTCGTTCAGTTGCGAGTTGAACGGGCCGGGATCATCCCAAAAGGTGTCGTAGCGCACGGTGACCGTGCCGCTGCCCCTGACGCGCCAGGTCAGCTTGTCGAGTTTTTCGATAGGGATGGGCTGGCCGTCCACAAAGGCCTGCACTCGCTGCACGTGGCTGCTGAAATCGCGAATTTCGTAAAGCGCGTTCCAGGCGGCCATTTGCAGCTTTAATTCACCCGTGACGCCGGGAATTTCCATGGAGACGTGGAAGAGATGCTGCTCCGGATGAGCAAGGGAAACTGTGTAGCGGATTGTGGCGAGCGCTGCCCGGGGAGAAAGCAGCAGCAGGCAGACAATCGCCGTTGCGGCGGCGGAGTACTGCAACCTTCGCGCGTTTTTCATCAGTTCGTTTGAGCCCCGGTCGGAATTTGTCTTGCCGCCAATTTCTTTAGCAGTTTCTCGCACAAACCATCAAAGTTACCATTGGACATCACCAGCAGCAAATCGCCGGGGCGCGCTTCGGCGGCGAGAACGTCCGCGATGGCGTCCGCTCCCGGCAGAACGCGCGCGTCCTTGCCCAGGCTGCGAACGGCGGCAGCCACTGTTTCCGGGTCGAGCCGCTGCTCCTCGCCCAATTGTCCAGCGCGATGCACGCTGCCCAACAAGACGCGATCGCCCAGCGCCAGCGCCGGTGGCAGCGCGTCCTGAAAAACGCGGCGCCGCATGGAATTCGATCGCGGCTCCAGAATCGCCCACAATCGCCGCCCCGGCCAGCGCAGGCGCGCTGCTTCGATTGTGGCGCGCACGGCCGTCGGGTGATGCGCAAAATCGTCCACCACCACGATGCCGTCCACCTCGTCTTTCACGTCCATGCGGCGCCGGACGCTGCGAAAGGATGCCAGCGCCTGTTGCAGGGCGTTGCGCCCGATTCCGCGCCCCTGTGCGACGACGAGCGCCGCCAACGCATTCAAAACGTTGTGGTGGCCGGTGGCAGCCAGGCGAAATTCGCCGTAGGCCTCGCCCTTGTATTTGACGCGGAATTTCATGCCGTCGCCGTCGGCTTGCACGTCCGTGGCGCTCCAGTCGTTGCCGCTTTCCAGGCCATACGTAATCACGGGGCAAAAGGCTTTTTCCGTGGCCTGGCGCAGCGCTTCGCCGGCATCCGCATCGCCCCAGACGACGATGCGCCCGCGGCGCGGCACCAGATTCACCAGGCGGCGAAAGGCTAACTGGTAGGCGCCGAAATCGGCGTAAATATCGGCGTGATCGTATTCGAGCGAAGTGATGATCAGGTCGTCGGGATGGTAGTGGAAAAATTTCGCAGCTTTGTCCCAATACGCGGAATCGTACTCGTCGCCTTCCAGAATGAACTCTTCGCCGCCGCCAAGGCCGTAGCTTTTACCGAAGTTTTCGGCGACGCCGCCCACCAGGAAATTAGGCTTCTTCCCTGCCACCTGAAAAATCCACGCGAGCATGGCAGTGGTGGTCGTTTTTCCGTGTGTGCCGCTGACGACGATAGAATGCTTTCCCGGCAGGAATTCCTCTTCAAGAATTTCGGGCAAGGAGTGGTATTTCAGCTTGCGGTCGAGCATCTCCTCCACTTCCACGTTGCCGCGAGAGATCGCGTTGCCCACCACCACGAGGTCGGGCGCGGGAGTAAGATTCGCCACGTCGAACTTGGCCGAGAACGGAATCCCCAGTGATTCGAGCAGCGTAGAGCCCGGCGGATAAACGCCCGCATCGGAGCCGGTCACGCGATGGCCGCGTTCGCGCAGCATTCCGGCGAGCGGCGCCATGGCCGAACCCCCAATCCCGATCATGTGGATGTGTTTTGCTTTGGCCAACTAAGAATCCCCAGTTTATTCGACCACTGCCGGTTCCAGAATTTCCAGCGTACTCTCTCCCTTGGCATGCAGTTTTGCGCGCACGCCCAGCGGAATCGTAAGCATGGGCCGCTTGGTATGGCCGATGGGCGCGCCATAAACGATGGGAACACCGAGCGGCCCCAGAATTCGCTCGCAAATTTCGGCAATCGTGGGGCTGCCTGCCACAGGAGGATCACCATCTGGGAAGTCGCCCAGCACAACGCCATGCACGTCTTGCAATTTGCCCGCTTGCCACAAATGCCGCAGCGCGCGATCCACCTGATACGGCTTCATGCCGCGATCTTCCAGAACGAGAATGGCTCCCTGCGTGTCGGGATCCCAGCCCGTTCCAAGACTCGTTTGCAGCATCGTCAAGCAACCACCGACAAGTCGTCCGGTGGCGCTGCCGGAAGCCAGGCATTCAGCCTGAAGCGGTATCTTCCATCCACGCTTTGTCTCGCTCACGGTTTGCCAGAATGAGATCACATCGTAGCCACAAGGTTCATTGGCGCCGTGATTGAAACCCGCGGCGACCATCGGACCGTAGAAGCCTGCCCAACTGCGCACCGCGTAAAGCAGCAGTTGAATGACGTTCAGGTCGCTGTAGCCGATGAGACACTTCGGGCCGAACAGTGACGTGCCCAATCTGAAATCAATGAGGTAGTTCGCTCCGTAACCCCCGCGCGTGGCTATCACACCGTCAATGCTTTTGTCATGAAACGGCTTGCGGAACTGCCGGACAAGCTCCTCGTGCCGCCCGGCGAAATAACCTTGCGACGAGAGCGGCGGCAACTCTTCCACCTGAAAGCCAAGCCGGCGAAGTTCCGCCATGCCCGCGGCAACAGCGGCAGGTTCCGCGGGAGACGATGGAGAAACGACGGCAATTCTGGAACCCTGACGGAGGGCCTTGGGCTTTTGCAGAAGTACAGAGCGGCGTTTCATTCGTGGCGGCCCTCGACCGGAACCACCTCGGTCACCACGCCTTGGCGGTTCAGTTGTTGCACGATTTGTTCCTGCTGGTGGACACTCACGTCCGCTTCAAATTCCACAATGGAGTTCGTGCCCGCCATCGAGACACGAAAATGATTCATCGAAACTTTCAGGCTGGCCATCAGTCGCTGGATTTCCGTGGCGACATTCTCCGCGTGGCTGGTGGTAAAGCGGAACACCCTCACCCGGGCCTTCAGGTGCAGCTTCTCCGCGCCCCAGCCCAGCACCACCAGCGCAAACAACACGATCCCCGTGGCCGAAGCGGCGACTTTGTACATCCCTCCGCCTGCAGCCATGCCGATGGCTGCTTCCACAAAAATCGTCGCGGCGGTGGTCATCCCGAGGAGTCCCGCGTTGTCTTTCAGGATCGCGCCTGCGCCCAGGAAGCCGATGCCCTGCACGATGTTGGAAGCGATGCGCGTGCCGCTGGTGTCGCCCCACATACGCGCCAGTTCGTTGGAAAGTATGGTGAAGAGCGCCGTGGCCAGACACACGAACGCGCTCGTGCGGATCCCGGCGGGGCGGCGCCGCAGATCGCGCTCCACGCCAATGGCCACGCCCAGCCCGGCGGCGAAGAACATCCGTAGGAAAATTTCGTGAAAGGAAAGCATCCCCAAACGGCCCTGTCCGTTTCAAAGTGATTCTACTATTTACAGTTTGAATTGCGTCAATTTCGAGAAGTGCCGTGCTCTGGCGTGTATCTCGCTCTTTTTCAGGTGCAGCAGCCGCTCCAGGCCGAATTTCTCCACGGCAAAGCTGCCCATCACGGAGCCGTACACCATCGCCCGTCGCAGCGCCGCGTCGTTGCTCCCGCCGCTGCCGGCCAGATAGCCCATGAAGCCGCCGGCAAAACTGTCGCCCGCGCCCGTGGGATCATGCGGCTCCTCGAGAGGAAAGGCCGGCACACAGAAGACGCCGTGCTTGTCCACGAGCATGGCGCCGTACTCGCCGCGTTTCACCACCAGCGTGGAAGGCCCCATCTTGAAAATAGAGCGGGCGGCGCGCAGCAGGTTGTGCTCGCTGGAGAGCTGCCGCGTTTCCGAATCGTTGATCATCAGGATGTCCACGTGCTTCAGCGTCTCTCGCAATTCCGCGTTGCTGCGCTCGATCCAATAATTCATGGTGTCCATGGCGGCGAGTTTCGGCTTGCCCTTCACCTGGTGCAGCACGTCGCGCTGCAGGTCCGGCGCGATGTTCGCCAGGAAAACATATTTCGACGAGCGATATTTTTCCGGCAAGCGCGGTTTGAACTCCGCGAAAACGTTGAGATCCGTCGTCAGCGTCACGCGATCGTTCAGGTTTTCCGAGTAGCGTCCCGCCCAGAAGAAACACTTGCCGGGAGCGCGCTCCAAGCCCTCGATGTCAATCGCGCGGCTGCGGAACACGGCTTCATCTTTCTCGCTGAAATCGTCGCCCACAATAGCCACCAGGCTCACCGGCGTGAAAAACCGCGCGGCCACGGCGAAATAGGTGGCGGCCCCGCCGAGCGTGCGGTCCACCTTCCCGTAAGGACTTTCCAGTGCATCGTAAGCAACCGAACCCACCACGAGTAGCGCCACGTTGTTCTCCTATCCGCCTGCCAAAATAGTCCTATCCCGTCTGGGCTTCCTTCTTGCCGTCGTAGGGGTCCAGCACCGCTGGACCCCATTTAGGCAACTCGCATAGCATCCCGTCATTCCGAACTGCGTCTGCGGCGTGCGGGAAAATTCCCTTCTTTAGGAGGCCGGGGCTTCAGCCCCGGCGTAAAGCCCTCACAACCACTGGGCTTTAGCCCCTGCAGAAAGTCTTTCCTGGGTTTTTCCGCAGCCTCCTAGCCCCTAGGAAATGTACCTACCGATCAGCGCCGCGAGATTTTTCTTGGTTTTCGCGGGGATAACCTTGGGGTCCGTCAGCATTGCATGCGCCAGCGCCGAGCCGCACTTGCAACTGCGCGCGGCCGGCATGGTTTTGATCGCTTCACGCAAGACGTTTTGCGCGTTGCTGGCATTCTGGTTAAGCGTCGCGATGATCTGCGCCACCGTAACCGAGTCGTGTTGCGGGTGCCAGCAATCGTAATCCGTGATCATGGCGATGGTGGCGTAGCACAGCTCGGCTTCGCGCGCCAGTTTGGCTTCGGTGACGTTGGTCATGCCGATCACCTCGAATTTCATGGCGCGATGGAAGTTGGCCTCCGCAAGCGTCGAGAATTGCGGCCCTTCCATGCAGATGTAGGTGCCCCTGCGATGAACCGCCACGCCGGAAGAAACGCAGGCATCGGCCAGCACCAAGGACAGTTGCGCGCAGGTAGGCTTGTCAAACGTGACATGCGCCACCAGCCCATTTCCGAAGAACGTGGAGGCGCGGCCCTTGGTGCTGTCAAAAAACTGGTCGGGAACCAGAAACTCGCCGGGGCGCAATTCTTCCTGCAGCGATCCCACGGCGCTGACGGAGATGACGCGCTCCACGCCCAGCAGTTTCATGGCGTAGATGTTGGCGCGAAAATTCACCTCACTGGGCAGCAGGCGATGCCCGCGTCCGTGGCGCGCCAGAAAGGCCACGCGCTTCCCTTCCAGCGTGCCGACAACAATGGCGTCCGAGGGATCGCCAAAGGGAGTCTTCACGCGGATCTCGCGCGCATCGGTAAGACCATTCATCCCGTACAGGCCGCTGCCGCCAATCACGCCAATCTCCGCCACCGGGCCTTTTGCGCTGCCCCGCGCACTCTTCCCTTTCCCTTTTTTCTCGCGTGCCATGCGTTTTTCTCCTGGGATTACCTACCGGTTCAGGTCCACCGGCTCGATTTCGATTTTGTCATCCCGCTGGTGCAAAGTCGCCGCCGCAAAGTCCGGGTCATGCCCGAAAACGGTGATCCACCCTTCGCTCACCAGGCGCGGCACCCACTTGCGCTTGGTCTCCAGCGTCTGGAGCGGATACAGATCGTACCCCATGATCCAAGGCAAAGAAATATGGTGCCGCGTCGGGAGCAAATCTGCAACAAACGCAAGCCTCTTCCCGCCGCCCAACTACCTCACCTCAATCTCGCCAAAATGCATGAAGCTCCTCTGTCTTTTGTAGGGATCGCCTTCTGAGGCGGTCCGCTCTTGGGTTTCTCCTCGTAGGGGCACGATATATCGTGCCCCCGGCCCGTCGCAGTCATCCCCTTTCCGTGTCATTCCGACCGGAGCGGCCCGACTTTTTCCTTCCCGCCGTCTTTCGGCGGGTCGGGCCGCGCAGCGGAGGAATCGCGGCATGACCTCAGATTACAAGGCCATCGGCCCGCCTCACTCCCCCCCGCTCCCCTTCAATATCTCCCCCACCGCCGTAAACGGATCCTTCCTCCTCTCCGCCACCGCCGTGGCCAACTCGAGCAGTTTCGCCTCGCCCTCTTTCCCGCCCAGCACTTTTTCGAGCAAACGCGATTCCACCATCTCCACCAGGCGATTCTTCCAGTGCTCGACGTGCTTCTTCTGCCGTTCGCCGCTAGCCTCGAAATGTTTGCGGAATTTCCCAATAGTTTCGGCCAGCTCGGTAATTCCACGATTCTCCGTCGCCACCGTGCGCAGCACCGGCGGGCGCCAGCCATCGCGCGGCATCACCAGCGATAGCATGGCGTGGAGCTGCTCCTCGAGGCGGTCCGCGCCTTCGCGGTCCGCTTTGTTCAGCACGAAAATGTCGCCAATCTCCATCAGCCCGGCCTTCATGTTCTGGATGTCGTCGCCCAGGCCGGGCACCAGCACCACCACCACGCAATCCGCCAGCCGCACGATATCAATTTCATCCTGCCCCACACCCACAGTTTCGATCAGCACCTGGCGCTTGCCTGCCGCATCCAGCAGCAGCGCCACCTCCGCGGTCGCCCGCGCCAGCCCGCCCAGAAATCCGCGCGTGGCCATCGAGCGGATAAAAATGCCGCTATCGCCCGCGTGGCCCTGCATGCGTATGCGATCGCCCAAAATTGCGCCGCCAGAGTAGGGGCTGGTGGGATCCACGGCCACCACGCCAACGCGTTCCTCGCGCTTGCGATAGACCGCCGCCAGGCGATCCACCAGCGTGCTCTTGCCGGTCCCGGGCGCGCCCGTGATCCCCGTCAAGTAAGCCTGCCCCGTCGCGGGAAACACTTCCCGCAGCAATTCCTCCGCTTCGGGCGCGTGATTCTCAATCGCCGTGATCGCGCGCGAAACCGCCCGCACGTCACCCGCGCGAACCTTCGCGGCCCACTCCTTAACGTTACGATGCATGTGTTCCTGTTGAATCGGCTGAAGCGCGCTGCGACATCCCCCTATTATTTCCTGCCCGGGGCCATCCGCCAAGCGAAACCCCATGGCACTGTCCAAACCGCTTGCCAGAACACGTGGCCTCAGATAGATTCTGCCTAAATGGTCAACCTCGAACTATCAAAGGTACTGCCCACGCGCCCGTACGCGCTCCTGGCAGCCTTTTTACCCGGCTTGTTCTTCGAGACCTCTATCCTCCTTGCCAACCCGGACCTCGTCTCTCGACTCATCGCAAATCTGCAAAAGAGCTTCCCCACTAACCTCTACACACTCCTCGATACCCGCCTGTTCCTAGCGCTCGCAATCGGAATCAGCCTGTTCCTAGCATTTGTCATCGGCGACGGTTTCATGCTGTTGGTCACATTCATTCAGTACATCTTCGCCCGCGTCTACAGGCTACTCAGATTCGCCTGGAGGCATATGTGCGGGTGGCCGCTCCTTCCCCTTTTGCAGTGGGCTATCATGCATCCCACCTGGAGACGACCGTGGCTCACTCGACTCAGCAAGCGCATGTCTGACACGTCACAGGATTTCACCGCACATCAGGCGGCAGTGCAAGGCTGCTGGGGAAGGATCGCAAGACAGCTCCTGAAGTCACGCTATGGAATCAACCCCAACGAATTCGCAGAAGACGAATGGCCCGTCCTCTTCTGGACCCTGGCGACTCCGAAGCGTTGGGAGGTGCGCGGTGACCTGTCAATGATCGCCTCCCACGCCTGCGGCTGGTCCGGCCTCGCGGCAATTCTGCTCGCCCCTGCACTTCGCAATGGCTACTATTTCACATTCTCCCTCTTCTTGATCCTGAGCGGCCTCATCCACGACTTCTACTTGATCCAGAGGAACTTCGACCCGACGAGCGCAGGCTACGTGAACGTACGCGCGACGCTTCGAGCATTTCCCAAGCCGCCAGCGCAAAAGCCGCACGACGACGCTGAGCTCGAGGAAAACGCCGACGAGGACTAGCCTTGTGCGCCCACGCGCAGTCCCACACCTGAGAAATAGGTATGCTCTTTAAGCCCTGCCGAGCAGTTGCCGCGCAATCACCAGCCGCTGGATCTCGCTGGTGCCCTCTCCAATCGTGCACAGCTTGACGTCGCGGTAAAACTTCTCCGCGGGGTAATCCTTGATGAAGCCGTAGCCGCCGTGGATTTGCACGCATTCGTTGGCCACGCGCACGGCCACTTCGCTGGCAAACAGCTTCGCCATGCTGGATTCGCGGGTGAACCGCGCATCCTTGCGGTCGGCCAGCCACGCCGCCTGATACACCAGCAGGCGCGCGGCTTCCACTTCCGTGGCCATGTCCGCCAGCTTGAACTGTATGGCCTGAAATTCGCTGATGGTCTTGCCAAACTGCTTGCGCTGCTTGGCGTAGCGCGTGGCCGCTTCCAGCGCGCCCTGCGCCATGCCCAACGCCAGCGCGGCAATCGAGATGCGCCCGCCATCCAGAATCTTCAGGCTGCTAATGAACCCTTCGCCCTCCGCGCCAAGCAAATTCTCCTCCGGCACGCGGCAATCGCTGAAGATCACTTCGGAAGTATCGCTGGCGCGCATGCCCAGCTTGTTTTCTTTCTTCCCCGGCCGGAAGCCCGCCATGCCCTTTTCAAGAATAAACGCGCTGATGCCGTGGGATTCCTTTCGCTTGTCCGTGACCGCCATGGCCACGCAGGTATCGGCGAAGCGTCCGTTGGTGGTGAACGTCTTCGCGCCGTTCAGCACCCAGTGCTTGCCGTCGCGCACAGCGGTAGTCCGCGTCCCACCCGCGTCGGACCCCGCCTCTGGCTCCGTCAACGACCACGCGCCAAGTTTCTTCCCCTGCGCCAGCGGCACCAGGTACTTGCGCTTCTGCTCTTCGTTCCCGAATTTGTAAATGTGATTGCTGCAGAGCGAATTGTGCGCCGCCACGGTCAACCCGATCGCGCCATCCACGCGCGAGAGTTCCTCGACCACGGTCGCGTATTCCAGGTAGCCCAGACCCGCGCCGCCGTATTCTTCCGGAAAAATGACGCCGAGCAGGCCCATCTCCGCGAGCTTGGGCAGGAGTTCCTGCGGGAAGTGCGACGCCTCATCCCATTCCAGAACGTGCGGCGCAATCTCCCCTTCGGCAAATTCGCGCACGCTCTTGCGCAAATGCTTCTGTTCATCGCTAAAGGTAAAATCCACGCGGGCGTCACCTCACCATTCTTCTAATGCACTCCAAAAGTTTATCTTATACCGAAGAATCCCGCACCCCACCGTCACCAATCCCGCAACCCGCCTTGTGGAAACAGCGCTACGCCGCTACCACCCCACCAAACACAATCTGTCATTCCGACCGGAGCGGCCCGACCTTCTCTTTCGCGCCGTCTTCCGGCGCGTCGGGCCGCGTAGTGGAGGAATCGTGGCACCCCTTCCACTCTAACCGCCGCCCTGCCATACTAACCATCTATGGCTGTTTACTATGTCTATATTCTGGCAAGCGCTTCCGGTGTCCTCTACACCGGCATAACCAATTTTCTTGAACGCCGCGTAGCCCAGCACAAGGCCAAGCTCTGCCCTGGATTCACCGCCGCCTACGACGTTACGCGCCTCGTCTATTTTGAGCCCTTCACAGATGTGCGCGCCGCGATCAGCAGGGAAAAACAAATCAAGAACTGGCGCCGCGAAAAGAAGTTGGCGCTTATCCGGGCCCTCAATCCCACATTTCGTGATCTCAGCGCGGATTTTCCTGGCGCCACGAACAGCAAGCGCGCTTCCACCAAACCGGCTCGCAAGGACATCACGCCTTGCCTCGATCCCTCGACTCCGGCCCGGCAGAAACCGCCGGTCCTCCGCTCGGGATGACACACAGGGGGGGCACATTTCTCCTACAGACGTCCTGCCGGTTATCTCCCCTCACCAGCCCACCGGATACCCGTTCTTTTTGTTCTGCTCGTCGAGCCACGTCTTCAGCGGCGCGAAATAATCGGCCAGCGCCGTGGCATCCATTTCCCGCTGCCCGGTCAGGACTTCCAACGCATCCGGCCACGGCTTGCTCGCGCCCATGGACAGCATGGCGTTCAACTTTTCGCCAGCCTTCTTGTTCCCGTAGATGGAGCAGCGGTGCAGCGGCCCTTCCACCCCGGCTTCCTTGCACAGCGCGCGTTGAAATTGAAATTGGTAAATGCGCGCCAGAAAATAGCGCATGTAGGGCACATTCGCCGGAACGTGGTACTTCGCGCCCGGGTCGAAATCCGCTTCCGTGCGCGCCACCGGCGGCGCCACGCCTTGATATTTCTCCCGCAAGTCCCACCACGCCTTGTTGTACTGCTCCGGCTTCACCTGGCCAGAGAACACCTGCCAGCGCCACTTGTCAATCACCAGCCCGAACGGCAGAAACGCCACTTTCTCGAGCGCTTGCTGCAGCAGGTAGTCCGTATCCCCGGAGGCCGGCGGCACCGTCTCAATCAGTCCAATCTTTTTCAGGTATTCGGGCGTGACGGAAAGCGCGATGGTGTCGCCAACAGCTTCGTGAAAGCCGTCGTTCGCGCTGTTCTGAAACAGCGGCGGTTGCGTGTTGTACGCCCGCTGGTAAAAATTGTGCCCCAGTTCGTGGTGAATCGTCCGAAAATCCTCTTCGGTGATCTGGATGCACATCTTGACGCGCAAGTCGTCCTTGGAATCCACGTCCCACGCGCTGGCATGGCAAACCACGTCGCGGTCCGCGGGCTTGGTGAAGAGCGAGCGCTCCCAAAAGGTTTGCGGCAGCGGCGGAAAACCCAGCGACAGGAAAAAGTTCTCGCCGTACTTCACCATGCCCTTTGGATCGGTCTTGCGCTCCTGCAGGATTTTCGTGAGGTCGAAACTCTGCGCCGGTTTCGGCGAATCCATCAGGTCATACACGTTGTTCCATTCCTGCGCCCAAATATTCCCCAGCAGGTGCGCGGGTATCGGCCCGTTCGGCGATACAACGTCCTTGCCGTATTTTTTCGCCAATTGGCCGCGCACATACGCATGCAGCGACAAGTACAGCGGCCGCAACTGTTCCCAAAGGCGATCCAGTTCCTTGGCAAACGCGTCGGGCGGCATGTCGTAATTCGAGCGCCACAGTGCGCCTACGTCGGCGTAGCCCAATTCTTTCGAGCCCTGATTGCCCAACTCTACCATGCGCGCATAGCGCTGCCGCATCGGCGCGCCAACCGCGTGCCAGCCGATCCACGCGCGCTTCAATTCCTCGGGATCGCGGCTGGTGGCCATCAATTTGCCGACCGCCGTCACGTCCAGGCAAGGCTTCTTGTCGCCATCCGGACACCACTGCCCTTTTCCATAATCGCCGTCGAGGGAAGCCAGCACCTGCGCGAGTTCTTTCTGCGCCTTGGGATCATCGGGAGCGGGAAAGCCGGTGGCCAGTTCCAGCAGCAGCCGTTTGCGCGCCAACTCCGGCGAGAGCTTCACGCCATCGTAGCGGTGCGCCTCTTTCGCGTACTTCGCGCTTGCGGTGTTCAGTATCTCGTTCGCATCCGCCGCGATCTGCTCGGTGTCGTCGGTAATGAAATTTTCCTGCACCCAGGAAGCGCGCGAAGCCTTGTTGTTCAGGTCGAAGTACCGTTGCTCCGCTTCCTCGAGGAACTTTTTCGCTTCTTCAGGCGTAGCTGCGGGTTTCGCCTGCCCGTTGGCGATTCGTGCGCCCATCCCGCCCAGCAGCACGCAACACAACACTCCCACGGCCATGCGCATCCATGCGGATCTCATTGCTGTCTCCTTGAACTGCGTGCCATCCGAGCGCTGATGGCGAATGACGTCTTACGCGCTCCGCCCCACTTTTTTGCCTGCTACCGACTGCAATTCCACGAGCGCCTTTTCGATCCCGGCGCGATTCACATTCCAGTGCGTCACCATGCGCACCGAATACAGCGCCGTGTCCTGCGCCCACACGCCCTTGCCGTGCAGCGCGTCGCACAGCTCCACCGCGTTCATGCCGCTCCCCGTGCAATCGAAAATTACGATGTTGCTCTTCACGCTGGCCGGATCGATCTGCAATCCCGGAATCGCCGCGATGCCCTGCGCCAGGCGGCTGGCGTTTTCGTGATCCTCGTGCAGACGCGAAGGCGACTTTTCCAGCGCAATCATTCCCGCCGCCGCAAGCACGCCCACTTGCCGCATGCCGCCGCCAAACATCTTGCGGTAGATGCGCGCCCGCTCGATGAACTCCTTCGACCCGGCAATCATCGAGCCCACCGGCGCTCCCAAGCCTTTCGACAGGCAGAACATCACGGAATCCACCTTCTGGGTCATGCGCGCCACGTCATCGCCCAACGCTACGGCGGCATTGAAAATCCGCGCCCCATCCAGATGCACCTTCAAACCCAGTGCGTGCGCGTGATCGCAAATGTCATTCACGCGCTCCGTGGGATAAACCGTGCCGCCGGTCATGTTGCTGGTGTTCTCCAGGCACACCAGCGCCGTCTGCGAGTCGTAATAAATCTTGGGACGGACGACCGCCTCGATCTGCTTCCACGTCAGGATGCCGTCGTCGCCGCCGCGCGTCGCACGAGGCATGCAGCCCGCAATGGCCGACATGGACGCCAGTTCATACAGGTTGACGTGGCTGCGCTCCTCGCAAATCACTTCGCTGCCGTGATGCGTCCAAATTTTGATGCAGATCAGGTTGCCCATGCAGCCCGTGGGCACAAACAGTGCCGCTTCCTTGCCGAACATTTCCGCGGCGCGCTTCTGCAGGAGGTTGACCGTGGGGTCCTCGCCGTAAACGTCGTCACCCACCGCTGCCGCGGCCATGGCGCGGCGCATTTCCTCGCTCGGGCGCGTCACCGTATCGCTGCGCAGGTCCACCACGCCATCCGCCGGCGCAACGTCATCCGGGTCCACCATCTGATTCCCTTTTGCCACTGTATAACTCATGTGTGCTTCTCCGTGTTCTCTGTGTCGCCGTGCCAACCTCTGTTGCCCTTACTTACCGCAGCAATTCCACGATCACCTCGTTCGAGACGCTCAATTTTCCCGCCGCCAGCTTCACCAGTTCGCCATCGCGTTCGATCATTCCTGCCGCAGCCAGCCGCCCCACCTTCTCTTCGAGATTGACGCTGTATTCTCTCTGGATGCGCGGCAGATCGATGCCGCCAAGCTGCCGCAAGCCCAGGAAAAGCTCTTCTTCGAGTGCCTGCTCGCGTGTCACCTGCTCCACGCTTTCCACGGCGCTGCGCCCCGCGCTGATCGCGCCGACATAATCCGCTGCGTCATGCGTATTCGCCCAGCGCTGCGTTCCGGAAAACGAGTGCGCGCCCGCGCCAAATCCCAGGTACGCCTCGCGGCGCCAGTATTTCAGGTTGTGCCGCGAAGCATATCCCGGCTTGGCCCAATTGGAAATTTCGTACTGCTCATAACCGGCACATTTCAAGATGGCCTGCGCGGTCTCGTAAAATTCCGCCATCTCATCTTCGCTGGGCAAATCTCGCGCGCTATAGCGCGTGCCGCCTTGCAGGACTTCCAGCCCCAACCGGCTTCCTTCATCGATTTCCATCATGTAAACGGAAACATGCTCGGGTGACAACGCGGCCAGTTCATCGAGGGACGTGCGCCAGCTTTCCCGCGATTGCTTCGGCAACCCGGCAATCAGATCGAAACTGATATTGCAAATCCCGGCGTCGCGCAGGATGGGCACCGCCCGGTAAATATCTTCGCGCCGGTGCAGGCGTCCCGCAGCCTTGAGCTCCTGATCCACGAATGATTGCGTGCCCAAGCTGATGCGATTAATTCCCGCGGCCACCCATTGCGCGGCCTTTTCGGCTTCGATGGTTTCCGGGTCGGCCTCGAGCGTCACCTCTTCCCACGCGCAGGCGAACGTCTCGCACAAAGCGCGCAGCATGTCCGTCAAAAGCAATGGCTCCAGCAAGCTCGGCGTGCCCCCGCCGATGTACACCGTGTCCACCACAACTCTCTCCGCGGCCGTTCGTTCTAGTGCTTTGCTCCACTCTACGCCCGCGGCGCGCAACAACGCTGCATGCCCGCGAATCTCCCGGCACACCGCTTCCGCATACGGAGCAAACCGCCCCGCCGACACCACGCCCGTGTGGAAGTTGCAGTAAGTGCACTTCGTCTGGCAAAAAGGCACCTGAATGTAGACGCCGGCTTTCCCCATCGCCCCAAACTTTAGCACACCCATTTCGTCCAGGCATGGCTACTCAACTTGCGGAAAGAGCGCCCTTCCGTCATTCCGAACGGAGTCTGCGGAGTGAGGTACGCTTTTCCATCGCACGTTTTTTGTGCGATGAATCCCTCTCTTCTTGGGTTTCCGCCAAAGAGAGATTCCTCGCTTCGCTCGGAATGACGAACCAAGCCCCTTTTTCCGCTACCTGTTCAGCCATCCCGTAACTCTCGCATTATCAATTCGGCTTCAGCCGCTGAGGGCCGCTTTTTCCAGTTCCCGCAGAAACTCTTTATTGGTCCCTGCACATGCCTAGCTTGTCATTCCGAGCGAAGCGAGGAATCTGCTTTCGTCTTGCGCGAATAGGACAATGCTTCTCCACCATTGAATAGCCCCTGAGGAAATGTCATCAAGCATTTCCCCCTAGTCTCGCTACACGCGATCGGGCAGCACCTTCAGGTACACGTGCCGTTCCCGCGGCCCGTCAAACTCCGCGAAGAAAATTCCCTGCCAGCGTCCCAGCGCCAGCTTCCCTTCTTCCACGAAAACGAACTGGCTCACGCCGACGAGCATGGTCTTTACATGCGAATCGGAATTGCCCTCGCTGTGGCGATACGGCCCGGCCAGAGGCACCATCCTGTCCAGCGCGCCCTCGGCGTCGCTTGCCACGTCCGGGTCGGCGTGCTCATTGATCAGAATCGCAGCGGTCGTGTGCGGCACATAGAGGAAGCACGTGCCCACGCGCACGCCCAGCGCCGTCACCACGCGCTGCACCTCCACGGTGATGTCCACCATCTGCGTGCGCCGGTCGGTTCTTACGCGTATGCTCTGCATTTTCATTCTCCCTGGACGTGAAACCCTAAACCTGAAATCCAAAGCTCACCAATCATGGGTCTCTGCTTATGTAATGTCCAAGCGTGTCATTCCCAGCGGAGCGAGGAATCTGCTTTTCCTGTGCACATCATTCACCACCCAAAATTTGTCATTCCGACCGGAGGGACGGCGCTTTTGGCCGTCCCGAAGCGGAGGAATCCCTCTTCCGCTTCAAATTTCAATCCAAAAGTAATGTATAGGAGCGCAGCACGGCAAAGTACAGGGAAATCTACCTACAGCTAGCGGTGTGTCCCACGGGTTCGTTGTACTTCTCTTTAGGGTGTCAGGGCTTCAGCCCTGACATTAGGCCTGCAAGATGAGTTGGGCTTTAGCCCCTGAAGGTTCTGCACATCTTCACATTATTCTCAAGACAAAATACAAGCATGTCACGCCTTACGGGATAGGCACGATGCAGTGTTGCCCGGGCTTCTTGGCGCTGGCCAGCTTCTGCAATTCCTTCAACCCCTCGCTGCCCCAGCGCGCCAGAAACGGCAGGAAACACAAATCACGCGATTGCAGCCCCTTCTGCGGATATAGCAGGTTCTCCAGGAACTCCTCATGCTGGACGAGGATCTTCTCGTGCCGGTCCAGCGAAGCGCCGGTTTTTTCGCGCAAGCGTTGCAACTGGTAGCGCATGCGCTTTTCCACGCGCGTGATTGTCCCCTGAACCGTGGGATCCACTTTGGCGATGGCCCGGTGCAGCTTCTTCAGGTTCTTTTCCGTCTGCCGCAAATTCGTGTCGAACTCCCGCGCCAGTTTCTTCGGCACATTGGCCCCGTACATCTTCTTCCGCAATTCCTGCTTGCCTTTCCAGGCATCTTCCACGTCCAGGCCATACTTCTTCAGCAGCCGGCCGGCCTTCGGATCAACCAGAGTGAAGTCCGCGCGTGGCAGAATCACCGGCATGCGGCCCAGCAGCTTTTCGTACAGCACCTGCGATTGCGCGAAATAAGAAATCTCCGCCGGGCCTCCGAAGTACGCCACCGTGGGCAGCAGATAATCCTGCACCACCGGCCGGAAGAGCGCGTTCGGGCTGAAGTTTTCCGGGCCCAGCTCCATGCAGCGCAACGCTTCTTCCCGCGGACAGCTTTTCCCTCCGCAATTGAAATTCCCGTTGGCCGCGGTAATCACCTGGCGCTTGCCGCCCTTCAGGGAGAATAGCAGCGTGCTGCGCGACGTCACTTTGACCTGCTCGTCATACCCGCCGTTCTCCAGCTTCTTGCCCCGGCGCAACAGCAACTCATTCAGCGTGTCGCGCTCCGCCAGCGCTGCCCGCAAAATGGGCGCTGCTACGCCGTGCAAGCGGTGATCCAGCGGATCGAGCAGGATGAGCCCATGATCCCCGAAGAGCCGGGCAAAGAGTTTGCCAAACGCGCTGGTGTAGGTATCCTCGCGCGTGTAGCTGCTGTGGAGAATCTCCGCAATCTGCGCGGCGGCTGGTCCGGTCAATTGCGCGATGGCCTGTTCCACCAGCTCGACGACGCCGTCACCGAGCGGAATCGTGCCCACGGGTACCGCATCCTCCGCAGGCCTCGGAAGCTCCAGCCGGTACAACTTGCCGTTGGCAAACCACGTGGTGTGGCGCACTTCGTCCACGTCATGATCTTCGGCGGCCATCCAGAAAACCGGCACGGCGGAAATGCCCTCGTCGGTCAGGTGGCGCGCCGTTTCGATAACGCTCAACGCTTTGTAAAACGCGTACGCCGGACCCCCGAAAAGCCCCACCTGCTGGCCGCTGACCACGGCAACGGCGCCCTCTTCCAGGCGCTTCAGATTCGCCTCGGTTTCCGCCCCGTGGCCATAGCGGAGGTTCTGGTCGCGCAGAATGCCCGCCACGGTCAGCCGGCGGTCGCGCGGAAAATCAAGCCCCTTCGCACAGGAAGCAACACCCTTCAGGTCCGGCCTGTGCGCAAAGAACTCCTTCACGGCGGAAAAGTTTTCATTGAAATCGCGAAAGAGCTTCGTCGTGTGCGGCAACTGCTGCGGCGGAATGGCGCGGCAATCCATGAACGTTTAGATGATAATCGCAGTTAAAGGTGACGGCAATCCCGCTCCGGTTAGACGCGCGCGGCGGACGTTTCGTGCAGCGTCAGAAGCGCGGCGATCTGCTGCTTCTTCTCTTCCGTCAGGGGCAAAAGCGGCAATCGCGGCACTCCACCATTGTAGCCGCGCAGGTCCATCGCATATTTCACGCCGGCAATTCCGTTTTCAGAGACGATGCACTTGGAGGTGTTCGCCAGGGAGAGTTGCAGCCCCTTCGCCTGCTCATGCTTCCCCTGCTGCACCAATTCGTACAGCTCCACGAATTTTTCTGGCAGCGCCGACGCCAGCGCCAGGATCGCTCCGCTGGCGCCCACGGCCAATGCCGGGTACACCACCGCCGCGCCGCCCGTGAGCACTTGAAAACTCGCGGGCGCGCCGGAAACAACCTCGCCAACTCGCTGCACGCTGCCGGAGCTGTCCTTGATCCCGGCAATGTTGGGATGCTCGGCGAGCTTAAGAATCTCCGGAGATTCCAGCGTCACGCCCGTGAACGCCGGAACGGAATAGAGCAGCACGGGAATCGGCGAGGCATCCGCAACGGCGCGGTAATGCCGGATGTAGGTTTCCGCACGATATACGGGTTTGTAATAATATGGCGTCTTCACCAGCGCGGCTTGATAGCCGAGCACCGCCGCGCGCTTGGTGCGCGCGATCGTTTCCGCCGTGGATTCCGCGCCAGTCCCCGCGATCAGCAACTTTCCCGGCGCAGCCACTTCTTTCACCGCCGCGAGCACGGCGTCCTCCTCCGCGCGCAGAAGCATCACCGCCTCGCCGGTTGAGCCAAGCACCAGGTAGCCCGCCAGGCCGGTCTTGTTGTAACGGCGGATATTTTCTTTCAACCTGCCAAGGGAAACCCAGCCATCCGCCTCAAAGGGCGTCGTCAGCGCCGGAAATATACCGCGAAACTCCACGTCTCAATCGCCTCCGCTGGAGTTGCCGGTCGCCGTCACGCTGTTCCGGTGCAGATCCTGCAGGCAGGATACTTCGCGCTGCAATTCGAGAAGCGCGTGAATCCCGCGCACCGCCGCTTGTGCCGCGGACATCGTCGTGATGCAGGTAATGTTGTAGCGAATCGCCGCGCGCCGGATGGATTTCTCGTCGTAGAACGATTCGCGGCCCAGCGGCGTGTTGATGACCAGATGGATTTTCCCGGTTTTGATCAGGTCGACGATATTCGGCCGCCCTTCGTTCACTTTGTAGACTTCATCGCAGGGCACGCCCGTCGCGTGCAGCGCCGAGGCCGTGCCGCGCGTGGCCACCAGCTTGAACCCGAGCGCCACAAGCTCCTTGCCCACGGTGCCGACTTGCCGTTTGTCGCGATCGTTCACGCTGACGAACACCGTGCCCGTGCGCGGCAATTTCTGCCCCGCGGCGAGTTGCGCTTTCGCAAATGCCTGGCCATAGGATGTCGATATCCCCATCACTTCACCGGTCGAGCGCATTTCCGGGCCGAGGATCGTATCCACGCCGCGGAATTTGTTGAACGGAAAAACCGGCGACTTCACGGAGTAATATTCGTGCACGGATATTTCCGCCACGCCGTTGTGGTGCACCAGCGGCAATTGCATGTCCGCCAGGCGCCGCCCGACCACCAGCCGCGCCGCAACTTTCGCCAGCGGCACTCCGGTGGCTTTGCTGACGAACGGCACGGTCCGCGAAGCGCGCGGATTCACTTCCAGCACGTACACCGTTTCGCGCTGGATGGCGTACTGCACATTCATCAAGCCAACCACTTTCAGCGCCAGCGCCAGCCGCTTCGTGTAGTCCCGGATCGTCTCCAGCACCTTCGGCGAGAGGCTCACCGGCGGCAGCACGCACGAGGAGTCGCCGGAGTGCACTCCGGCCTCTTCGATGTGCTCCATGATTCCGCCGATCACCACGTCCGTGCCGTCGGCGAGCGCGTCCACGTCCACTTCCGTGGCTTCTTCCAGGAACTGGTCGATCAGCACCGGCCGCGCCGGCCCCATCATCGCCGCTTGCGCCACATATTCCTGCACGGTGTTCACGTCGTAGGCGATCACCATCGCCCGCCCGCCGAGCACGTAACTCGGCCGCACCAGCACCGGCAATCCGATTTCACCGGCAACGCGCGCGGCTTCTTCCGGCACCAGCGCCGTGCCGTTGCGCGGTTGCGGAATGCGCAATTCGTCCAGCAAGCGCCCGAAGCGCCGGCGGTCTTCGGCCAGGTCAATGGACTCCGGCGCCGTGCCCACGATGGGCACGCCATTCCGCTTCAATTCCAGCGCCAGGTTCAGCGGCGTCTGCCCTCCGAACTGCACGATTACGCCCTGCGGCTTTTCGCGTTCGACGATCGAGAGCACGTCTTCAAGAGTCAGCGGCTCGAAGTACAAGCGGTCCGAAGTGTCGTAGTCGGTCGAGACCGTCTCCGGATTGCAATTGACCATCAGCGTCTCGAACCCGTCGGCGTGCAGCGCAAACGAAGCGTGGCAGCAGCAGTAGTCAAATTCGATGCCCTGCCCGATGCGGTTGGGCCCGCTGCCCAGTATCATGATTTTCGGTTTGTGCGTGGCGTCGGTTTCGTCTTCGTCCTCGTAGGTTGAATACATGTACGGCGTGAAGGACTCGAATTCCGCGGCGCAGGTGTCCACGCGCTTGAAGACCGGGGCAACGCCATAGCGCGCGCGTTGCAGGCGCACCACCGCCGGCGTGGTCTTCCAGATTTGCGCCAGTTGCTCGTCGCTCGTGCCGATGCGCTTCACTTCCCTCAGCAAATCCTTCGAGGCGGTTTCCACCGTCACCGTGGCGGCGCGGCGATTGACGGCGTTGATCTCTTCTATTTGGTGAATGAACCACGGGTCGATTTTCGTGAGTTCGCATATTTCCGCGGCCGGCAACCCGTGCTCCACCGCCGTCAGAATCCAGTGGATGCGGTCGGGCCGCGGCGTGGCCAGCTTTTCGCGCAGCAGCGAGTCCGGCGCTTCGGCGGGCGCGCGCCACGGCGTGCTCGGCTCCAGCGAACGTATGCCCTTCTGCAGCGCTTCCTTGAACGTTCGCCCGATGGCCATCACTTCGCCCACGGACTTCATCTGCGTGCCCAGCGTCGTATCGGCGCCCGCAAACTTCTCGAACTGCCACTTCGGAATTTTCACCACCACATAGTCGATGGTCGGTTCGAAGCACGCCGGCGTTTTTTTGGTGATGTCATTGGGAATTTCGTCCAGCGACATCCCCACCGCCAGGCGCGCGGCAATTTTCGCGATCGGGAAACCGGTCGCTTTGCTGGCCAGCGCGGAGCTGCGGGAAACCCGCGGATTCATCTCGATCACCACCATGCGCCCGTTTTCCGGGTTCACCGCAAACTGCACGTTGGACCCGCCGGTTTCCACGCCCACTTCGCGGATAATCGCCGCCGCGGCATCCCGCATGCGCTGGTATTCCTTATCGGTGAGCGTCTGGGCAGGCGCCACCGTAATCGAATCGCCGGTGTGCACGCCCATGGGATCGAAGTTCTCGATCGAGCAGATCACCACGAAGTTGTCGCGGAAGTCGCGCATCACTTCCAGTTCATACTCTTTCCAGCCCAGCACCGATTCTTCCACCAGCGCTTCGTGCACCGGGCTCACGTCCAGCGCGTGCGCGATGGCTTCGGCAAACTCTTCCTTGTTGTAGGCGATCGACCCGCCGGTACCCCCAAGCGTGAACGATGGCCGGATCACCAGCGGAAATCCCAATTGATCGCAGAGCCGCAGCGCATCTTGCGCGTTATTGACCAGCGCCGAAGCGGGCACCTCCAGCCCAATCTTGCGGCAGGCATCCTTGAACCACAGGCGGTCTTCGGCAACCTTGATGGCCCGCAGCGACGCCCCGATCATTTCCACTTTGTATTTTTCGAGGATGCCGCTTTCGGCCAGCTCGACCGCAAGATTTAGCGCCGTCTGGCCGCCAACGGTCGGCAAAAGCGCGTCGGGCCTTTCCTTGATCAGGATTTCCTCGAGATATTCCTTCGTCAGCGGCTCGATGTACGTGCGGTGCGCCAGTTCCGGGTCGGTCATGATCGTGGCGGGATTGGAGTTCACCAGCACGATTTCGTAGCCCTCGGCCCGCAGCGCCTTGCACGCCTGCGCCCCGGAGTAGTCGAACTCACAAGCCTGCCCAATCACGATCGGCCCGGAGCCGATGATCAGTATCTTCTTGATGTCATTACGTTTTGGCATGAAGTGTCGTCAGCTCATGAAATTTCGCCAGGCACAAAATTTCGTCACGGCACGGCTTCAGCCGTGCCGCACGATTGCCTGTTCCCCTCTCTCCTGGGGCTTCAGCCCCTGAGGTGGTCCATCCAAGGCACAACTTCCGGACGCAGACGACCAAAGGTACTCTTTCGCCGTTTCAACCAATTTTTTGCGCACTGGATTCTCCCCGATATAGTGCACATGGTTCTCATAATCGGCGCCATCTCTCACTCGGTGATCGCTGAAACCTCGTTGCCAAACGGGAAAATGCATGTTCCTCTCAAGACTTAGTCTTCGAGCAGATCCACCCTTCACATACTGGATGGCGCGCTCGATCGTCTTGTTAGTTGCGGGCGTAATTAACAGGTGAAAATGATCGGGCATCAACACAAAAGCGTGCAACAAATATGCTCCCTGCTGGCGATAGTGCAGGAGTGATTCGACGAAGATCCGGCAGGATTCTGCGTGAATGAAGAGAGCGCGGCTCTCCCAGGTACGCGAAGTCACGAAGTACGTGCCCGGCATGCTCTCATGTCGCTTTGGTGTGGACATTCCCTCAGCGGCTAAAGCCACTCCTCCAGCGGTCGCTCGTCGGCACGGCTGAAGCCGTGCCCTGACGTGCTCTTCCGGTAACCCCACCGCGCAATGACCATACTCCCATGCCCTACACCTTCATCCCCGCGAACTCCCCGGATGCGCAAATTCCTTCATCAAATCCGTGAACTGCGTGAATAGATAATGCGAGTCGTGCGGCCCCGGCGAAGCCTCCGGGTGATACTGCACGCTGAAGAGCGGCAGCGTCTTGCTCCTCATGCCCTCATTGGTGCCGTCGTTCAGGTTGACGTGGGTGATCTCCACCTCGCTGGACGGCAGCGATTCCGGAGCTACACAAAATCCGTGATTCTGCGCGGTAATCTCCACCTGGCTCGTCAACAGATTCTTCACCGGATGGTTCGAGCCATGGTGCCCGAATTTCAGCTTGAACGTCTTCCCGCCCAGCGCCAGCCCGCACAACTGGTGTCCCAGGCAAATCCCGAAAATCGGCACGCGGCCCGCCAGCCTGCGGATGTTTTCGATGGCGTAGGTGACGGGTTCGGGATCGCCCGGTCCGTTTGACAGAAACACGCCGTCTGGCCGCATCGCCAGCACGTCCTCCGCGGAAGTGCTCGCGGGCACGACGCTGACCTCACAGTGATGATCCACCAGCAGCCGCAGAATGTTCTGCTTGATGCCGTAATCGTAAGCCACCACGCGCAACCGGTGGCCATCGGGACTCGCTCCCGATTCGCCCATCTGCTCCGCCCACGGCGAAGTGGCCAGTTCAATCGAGCCCTGCTGCCAGTCGTAGCCTTTCTCGCAGCTCACGCGGCCCGCAAGCTCCTGCCCGGCCATCAACGGAAGCTGCTTGGCTTCATGGATCAATTGGTCGGCAGCCGTGCCATCGGTGGCCACGAAGCCACGAAGTGCGCCGACCTTGCGGATGTGCCGCACCAGCGCGCGCGTATCAATATCCCAAATCACCGGAATTTTGTGCCGGTTCAAGTACAACTGCGCCGTTTCCCCCGAGCGCCAGTTCGACGATATCTGCGAAAATTCCCGCACAATCAGCGACTCGATGTACGGCCGCGAGGATTCCTCGTCATCCAGATTGGCGCCCACGTTGCCAATGTGCGGATACGTCAAGCAAACGATCTGCCCTGCATAGCTGGGATCGGTGAAAACTTCCTGGTAACCGGTGAGACTCGTATTGAAAACGACTTCCCCGCCCCGGCGCGTGATGGCGCCGGCAGCGCGGCCGTTAAAGACGCGCCCGTCTTCGAGCGCGAGGATTGCGGGTCGATGCACTACTTCCGTCGTCAGTGTCCCCTCCGTCGAACTTCATTTGTCGTTCGCCTCAGTCGTCGACAACGAACCGAAATGTTCCACGGGCCAGTAGGCAAATACGGCGCGGCCGTAAATGTACTGGCTGGCGACCGCCCCGAACACCCGCGAATCGTTCGAGCTGATGCGGTGGTCCCCCATCACGAAATAGCTGCCCTGGGGCACGCGAACAGGTCCGAAATCGGTGACATCAGCGTACTGCGGCGGCACATAGGGCTCGGGGACCATCTGCCCGTTCACGTAAACCGCGCCGCGGCGAATTTCGATCGTCTCTCCCGGCAGCGCCAGCACGCGCTTGATAAAGGACTTCGAGCGGTCCAGCGGGTACCAGAACACTACCACGTCCCCGCGCTCGATGGGCGCAAACCGGTAAACAAATTTGTTGATGAAGATGCGCTCCTGGTCGGAGAGCAGCGGCGCCATGCTCGTGCCTTCCACCTTCACCGGCTGGTATAGGAAGACGATGATGACCAGCGCCAGTCCGATGG
Organism: Candidatus Acidiferrum typicum; assembly: GCA_002478115.1. Classification (GTDB taxonomy): domain Bacteria; phylum Acidobacteriota; class Terriglobia; order Acidiferrales; family UBA7541; genus Acidiferrum; species Acidiferrum typicum. The sequence goes on from DLMH01000014.1 coordinate 179,991, forward strand.
CGATGAGCAAATCGCGGGTCCACACGCGGATTTCGTGCCGCAACGCGTGATGCGCAGGCTCAGGCGTGGCTGCGGGAGGATTCGCGGAAGGATCGGCCGGGGACAAGGAAGAACTGGGGGCTGAGGCGTGCTCACCCGTGGGCGCAGGGGTCTGATTTTCGTCAGGTTTCAGCATTTCGTGCTGCCTCTCCTTTATAGCATGCACATCCGCCTTGGGCCAATTGCCATTTGCCATGCCCCAGCCTCGCGCAGCCGCCTAGTTGGAAGCCTAGTCACCGCCCCCTGTTGCCTACATGCCACTCCTTTGGAGTGCGGCGGCTCGCCGCCGCTTTTACGGCTGCACGCCCCGCCAACAAACCCTACTTCCTCCACCCGCCGCGCCCCAGCCACACTCACTCCTGACTGTGCTCTGTGGTTCCTCTTCTCTGCATACCTGTGGCACAGTCACTCCTGTTTACCCTGAGCCGCGAAGGGCTTGTGCTCTTGGGTTCGTTTTGGGGGCGATCCCTGTAAGGGTCGAGCACGCTCGACCCCTTCTCGGCAAGGCGTTTACCGTCATTCCGTCTATAGTGGAACGCTTTTGGTTCCACCCGCCATCTATTCGATCACTTCCGCGACCCTGATTACTTCTTCAAACTCCCCCACTCTTTGGGGAGGCAGGAGGCCCACTCAAACGGACGGCCCTAACTGCGGCCACGGGATGACCACGGCTCTCCTGCACACGAACCCTGGATGAGCTGCGCATAAT
>DLMH01000120.1 GCA_002478115.1 Candidatus Acidiferrum typicum
GCGCACTACGTCCTCGCTCAGCCCACGTTCTTTCGCGATTCGAGGCACCTGAAACTCCGCCGCCTCCGGCGAAATGTGAGGATCAAGTCCGGAACCCGACGTCGTTAGCAGGTCCATCGGAATCGCCGTTCCAGGATTCTCCGCCTGCAATCGGTCCGCATCACCCTGCACTCGCGCAATGAGAGTTTGATTGGTTGGCCCAAGATTCGATCCGCTGGAATTGCCCGCATCATAGCCAGTTCCCGCGCTGGACGGACGCGAGTGAAAATATCCCGGCGAAGAAAATGACTGCCCGATCAATCGCGATCCGACGACCTTCCCATTCCGCGTCAACAACTCTCCATTGGCCTTACTCGGAAATAAAACCTGCGCCAGTCCCGTAATCAAGAGCGGAAATAATAGCCCAAACAATACGGTCGTCACTACCGTCATGAGTACAGCGGTGATGAGATTCTTCTTCATAGTCGCCTCTACGCCAATCCTGCCCGCACAATCAGCAAGTCAATAAGCTTGATTCCGATAAATGGCACGATCACTCCGCCCAACCCGTATACCAGCAGATTTCGGCGCAGCAATATGGCCGCTCCCTGCGGAACATATTTCACCCCGCGCAACGCCAACGGAATCAGTGCCACGATAATCAGCGCATTAAAAATGACTGCCGACAAGATCGCCGACTGGGGGGTCGTCAGCCGCATCACGTTGAGCGCCTGCAGAACCGGAAACGTCCCGGCAAACATCGCGGGGATGATGGCGAAATACTTCGCCACGTCATTGGCGATCGAAAACGTGGTCAGCGCTCCACGAGTCATCAGCAACTGCTTGCCGATTTCCACGATCTCAATCAGCTTGGTCGGATTCGAATCCAGGTCCACCATGTTCCCGGCTTCTTTCGCCGCCTGCGTGCCCGTGTTCATGGCCACACCCACATCAGCCTGCGCCAGTGCCGGCGCATCATTCGTGCCGTCGCCGGTCATGGCAACCAGTTTCCCCTGCGCTTGCTCGCGCCGGATCAGATCCATCTTGTCCTTTGGCGTAGCCTGCGCCAGAAAATCGTCCACACCGGCTTCGGTCGCAATGGCAGCCGCAGTCAGCGGATTATCCCCCGTGATCATCACCGTCTTGATTCCCATGGCACGCAACTGATCGAAGCGCTGCCGCATGCCGCCCTTCACAATGTCTTTCAGGTGAATCACTCCCAGAGCTCGGCCATTCTCCACCACCACCAGCGGAGTCCCTCCCGAACGCGAGATCGCCTCTACCGCGGCACGCACTTCCGCGGGAAGCGCACTACCCTGCTCTTCCAGATACTTGGCAACCGCATCCGTCGCTCCCTTTCGGATAGCGCGCCCATCGAGATTCACACCCGACATGCGGGTGGTCGCGCTGAAAGGAATGAACTCGGCGTCATGCGAACTAATTTCGCGCCCCCGCAATCCATACTTCTCTTTGGCCAGCACCACAATCGAGCGGCCCTCGGGTGTTTCGTCGGCCAGCGAGGAGAGCTGCGCTGAATCCGCCAGCATGGCCTCGGTCACGCCCGGCGCGGTCACGAACTCCGTGGCCTGGCGGTTGCCCAGCGTGATGGTTCCTGTCTTGTCGAGAAGCAGCGTATTCACATCGCCTGCAGCTTCCACCGCGCGTCCCGACATTGCCAGCACATTGTGCTGCACCAGCCGATCCATGCCCGCAATGCCGATCGCGGAAAGCAGTCCGCCAATCGTGGTCGGAATCAGGCACACCAACAAAGACACCAGCACGAACACTGTCTGCGGCGAACCCGCATAAATGGCAAAAGGCTGCAGTGTGACCACCGCCAGCAGAAACACAATCGTCAGACCCGCCAGCAGGATATTCAGCGCAATTTCATTCGGAGTCTTTTGCCGCTCCGCACCTTCCACCAGCGCAATCATGCGATCGAGAAACGTTTCTCCGGGATTGGAGGTGATCTTCACCTTCACCCAATCCGAAAGCACGCGCGTTCCACCAGTCACCGCCGAGCGGTCGCCGCCCGCTTCGCGAATCACAGGCGCAGACTCGCCCGTAATCGCCGATTCGTCCACCGACGCCACGCCTTTCACAATCTCGCCATCGCCGGGAACAAACTCGCCCGCCTGCACCAGCACCATGTCTCCCGAGCGCAATTGGGAGCCTGGCACCGTCTCGGTTTTTCCGTCGGGAAGCAGGCGGTTCGCCATCGTCTCCGCTTTCGCGCGCCGCAACGCATCAGCCTGTGCCTTACCTCGGCCCTCCGCCATAGCCTCGGCAAAGTTGGCAAACAACACTGTGAACCACAGCCACAGCGTGATCTGCAGATTGAATCCGAACCCGGGCCGCCCGTGCACTCGCTCCAGAATGAGCAGCACAGTGGTCGCCACGCTGCCCACTTCCACCACGAACATCACGGGATTGCGCATCATGGTCACGGGATGCAGCTTCACCACTGAATCCCACGCCGCGCGGCGCACGATCTTCATATCCCACAAGCTACGTGATTTCTTCGCCATGTTGTTTAGAAAGCTCGCCTAAAAAGTCTTACCCGCCACCATGAGCAGGTGCTCCAGAATCGGTCCCAGGCTCAACGCCGGAAAGAACGTAAGCGCGCCAACGATCAGCACCACGCCAATCAGAAGCACGCTGAATAGCGGCCCGGTCACCGGGAATGTGCCCAGCGTTGCCGGAGTTTGTTTCTTGCCCGCCAGATTGCCGGCAATCGCCAGCATCGGCAGAGCCATCATGAAACGCCCTAAGAGCATGGTCAGACCCAGCGACGTGTTGTACCAGGGCGTGTTTCCGTTCAGTCCGCCGAAAGCCGAGCCGTTGTTGGCCGCGGAGGACGTGAAGGCATAAAGCACTTCGGTGAATCCGTGCGGCCCCGCATTCGCCATGGAGGAAGTGCCGAAGCTGTACAAAACCGAAATCGCCGTAAACACCAGAATCACCAGAGGAAAGATCAGCACCACCAGCATCGCCATCTTCACGTCGTAGGCTTCGATCTTCTTCCCTAAATATTCCGGCGTGCGCCCCACCATCAATCCGGCAATAAAGACGGAAAGAATGACGAAGATCAGCATTCCATACATCCCCGCACCCACTCCGCCAAAGATCACCTCGCTCAACATGAGGTTGATCAACGGAACCATCCCACCCAGCGGCGTGAACGAGTCGTGCTGGGAGTTGTTCGCGCCGCAACTCGTGTCGGTGGTCACGGTCGCCCACAGCGCCGAGTTCGCCACACCGAACCGCACCTCTTTCCCTTCGAGGTTGCCCGTGGCTTGCCTGGCAGAAGCCGGATGCTGCGAGCTATGCTGCGCGGCAGCCGTTAGTAAAGGATTGCCCCTCGCTTCCGCCCAATACGCCGTAGTGACTCCTGCCAGGAACAGCACAGCCATCGCTGTCCATACAGCCCATCCATGCCGCCGGGAGCCGGTCATTGTTCCCAACGTGTAAGTAAAGGCGGAAGGAATCGCAAAGATGCAGAACATCTCCAGGAAGTTCGTGAACGGCGTGGGATTCTCGAACGGATGCGCGCTGTTCGCGCTGAAGAAGCCGCCGCCATTCGTTCCCAGCTCTTTGATAATTTCTTGCGAAGCCGTAGGCCCTTGCGCGATCACTTGCTGACTCACCGTCTGCATCACGGGCTTACCGTCAGGCCCAGTCACGGGTTTTCCGTCAGCGCCCAGTTGCGGCGTCTGGTACGGATCGACCAACTGCACCGTGTCATAGGGTTTCAGGTTCTGCACCACGCCCTGCGACACCAGCAGGAGCGCGCCCACCAGACACAGCGGAGCCAGCACCCACAACGTGCCGCGAACCAGGTCCACCCAGAAATTGCCGATGGTCTTCTGCTCGCGCCGCGAAATGCCGCGAATGAAGGCGATGGCCAACGCCATTCCCGCTGCCGCCGAAACCCAGTTGTGATACGCCAGACCCACCATCTGGGTCAGATAGCTCATGGTGGTCTCGCCCGAGTAATTCTGCCAGTTCGTGTTCGTCGTGAACGAAGCTGCGGTGTTGAACGCCAACGCGGGAGGGACCCCTGCCAGTTTTTGCGGATTCCACGGCAGCCACAACTGCACCCGCTCCAGCACATAAAGCAGGATCATGGAAACACCGCTGAACAAAAGCCACGCCAGCGCGTATTCTTTCCAGCCCATCTCGTGGCTTTCGTCCACGCCCGTAAGCCGGTAGACAGTCCGTTCCACCGGCCGCATCACCGGATCGAGCCAGGTGCGCTCGCGGCCGAACACCCGCGCCATGAATGTGCCCAGCGGTTTGGTGACCAGAAAAACCACCAGCAAGAAAACGAGAATTTGCAGCCATCCATTTGCGGTCATCAGAATTTCTCCGGCCGCAACATGGCGTATACGAGATACACCAGCAGCCCCGCGCAAACAATCAGCATGATGATCGATTGAGAACTCATATCGGCCTCAACGCACTCGCTCGCAGAAAACCACATAAACGAGCGCAATCACAAAGAAGAAGATCGTTACAGCAAGGAAAATCACGTCTTGCATCGAATTGGCTCCGATAAGCTCCGCTAGAACTCTATCAGGATTGCCCGGGTGGCTCGATCCTTACTCTGACGAAGATCCGGTTGCCAGGAGTCCTCGTTTTGCGCAACGGCCGGACTGCAGGGAACCGGTCGCGCGTCGGGAGCGCTGCAGGCAGCTCAGAGATCGCCCAGCGGCCGTCGTCCATGCAGTTGCTGCTCAGGATCTCGACCAGTTCTCTCTTTGGTTCCCGGCGGACTGGAACGACCCAGTAGCAAACCGACGGCGCACCCTCACGCAGCAGGGCGATCAGAAACGTGAGCATAAACGCGGCCGCTGCCAATGCGATGGCTGCAACTATCCAGGTCGCCCACATACCCCTGCCTCCTGCGCTTTTGCGCGGATGTCCCGCTTAAACACTCCAGTGAACCACTTCATATGTAAGGGTGGTCTAAGAAATTCCTAAAGAAGTCATAAAGGTGGAGACGAGCTTGACTCCTTGGTAAAGCATCGCCGGTGGCCAGTTACCGGACTGGCCGCGCCTAGCAGCCCCATTCTGCTTCGCCGGGCTGGGCAAAATACTGTCGCGACTGTGCGCGGTCGCGGTTCATCGACTCCAGTTCGAGTAGCGCAAGACGTGCCGCCGCCACCAGGCGGCTTTTCTCCTGTTGGGGAACTTCTTGCCACGCACCGCGCGCTTCGCTGCCTTTCCCTGAAATCTCCGGCGTCAGCGCCTGGTGATAGTGGTGGAAAATTTCTGCCAACCGCTCTGGTGCTACTTCGTGAATCCACATACCCTTGATCTCCCTAGCCCCGCTTTTTGTCCGCGGCTTTTCTTCAGTCTCATGACTATTGGACACGCAATCACGGAAAGATCGAATAAAGGATTCATAAAATGTTCGTAAAGACAACAAGAAGGACATCTCGAACTGAGCCCGCGCGGAAATGATTCGAATCTTAACGGGCTTTCGACCGGAATGATCTGGGTTTGAGTGATTAGCTTTTTCAGACGGCGGAATTCGAAGCCTCAGCGTTGATTCTGTGTTTGCCTGCCACCGAGAAGATAGAGTCCGACCGCGCCAATCAAGAAATTTATGCAACCCAAACAAATCTTTCATGGTGTTCTTTACGGATTCTTTATGCGCGGTTTTCTATCGTGGCAGCGAGCGGAGTTGAGTTCTTGCGCACATTCCTTGCGCTTGTCCACTACGTCGTGATCATCGGTAGAAAAATTATCGATTGGATTGCTACTTCTTTTCCCCTTAGGCTTTGGCTCCACACCAAGATCAACTGCTTAGCGCCCGTTTGCCCCGGGCCGTTCCATCTTGAAAAAGGCTTTATGTGCTCTTTATGAACTTTTTACCTGTTCTTTATGAGTTTTCGAATGTAATCAAGGGTTGCGTCCCAAGAAAAGCGGCGGGCCAACGCCTTTGGCCCCTAGCCAGATTAGACGACTGTCATTCACTGAAAGGAACCGGATTTCAGACCGGAAAGGATTCTAACTTGAAAATCATGAGAACTCTATTACGTAAGACTGTTGCGGTTCCCCCCTGCCTTCCCATGCTTGTTTTGAGTCTCGGTGTTAGTCAGGGTGCGCGCTGTTACGCACAGACTCAGACCCAACCGAACGATCAGCCGAAAGTGGCTGCCCTGCACGAACCGTTGCCCAGTGACACAAGTACCACGAACAGCACGGCACCTGCGAACGCCCGATCCGCAGCCGCGCCCGACCCGGAAATATCTCCGGCGGTCGCGAAACAGTTCGCGGCCATGCAGGCGGAGATCGAGCAACTCAAAGCGGAACTGAAAGGCCGTAGCGCGACTGAACGAGCGTCGCCATCTCCCGGAGGATCGGCGACATCTGCCCCGGCCGCAGTACCGGCAAAACCTGAGCCGGCCCCGACCACAACAAGCGCGGGTCCGGCTGTATCGGCTGCGCAAGCGCCGAGCGAATCCCCGGCCGCCAAGCCTGCAAAACAACCGCCGAGCGAGCCTTTTGCCTTTGCCGACTGGAGCTGGATGAACGGCAGCCCCCACAACAAAGAAGCGGTGTGGGATTCGAAGTTCTTCACTCCGGAAATCAGATTGGACACTGATTACGTTAGCAGTTTCAACCATCCCAAGGACGACTCGCTGGGCGGATCGACTGAGATCTTCCGCTCGAACGAAGTCCAAATTGAGCAAATCAGCTTCGGCGGCGACTTCCACTGGCAGAACGTTCGCGGCCGGATCTTGACTCTGGGAGGAATGTTTGGGGTCACAACACCGCGGAACGACGCCAGCGTCGGCCGCGGCCAATGGGACCTGCGTGGCGCGTACAAGTACTTTGGCGAGGCCTACGGCGGGTACCACTTCAACGTGAATCACGGGCTCAACGTCGACGCTGGAATCTTCGTTTCCTACATCGGCCTCTTCAGCTACTGGAACTTCGATAACTGGGCTTATCAGCCTTCGTACGTATCGTCCAACACACCGTGGTTTTTCAATGGCGTGCGCATCCAGTGGTTCCCGACCGACAAGTTGAAGATTGAGCCTTGGATCATCAATGGATGGCAATCCTATGCCAGGTACGGCAACGTGCCCGGTCTGGGAGGACAGATTCTGTACCGTCCGAATTCGAAGCTTTCGTTCGTCTTCAACAACTACGGCATGGGCGAAGATACGCTGGGCCTTAACGGAGCCCGCTCACGTTTACACACCGACAACAGCGTCGAGCTCAAATACTACGACCATCCGGAGAAGACCCTCGACAAGATGGCGTTCTCCCTCACAGGCGATCTGGGATGCGAATACGGTGGAGGAGTAAGTTGCCTTGGAAATAAGAAGTCGGCGGGCCAGATCACTGCGTACAAGCAAGTCTTCGCGGGGTGGATGTTGTACGACCGCACTTGGTTCAAAAAGGACAAATACGCAATAACGCTAGGAGGTGGTGTGCTGGACAATCCGGGCCGCTATCTGACGCTGCTCCAACCCATCAATGGAGCGGACGCGGTCTCCGGATCGCCCTACTTCCCAACGTTTCCCGGGTCACTGTACAAAGCCTGGGACACTACCGCCAGCTTCTATTACATGCCCAAACAGTACATTAGTTTCGTCTGGGAGTACGGCTACCGCCACGCGAACCAGCCGTATTTCACTGGTCGAGGTGGAATTACTCCTCCGAACGGCAACAATGGTTCTCCTGCGGACTATGTCTGCATGGACGGAAGTTCGACCGGGTTTGGGTGGGCGCCAAACGCCTCCAACCCCACCGACCCAAACGGCGCCAACCTCGGCCTCGCGCAATCGACCTGCAATGCGAATTCGCACGGCGGTCTTTGGACTCCGGACCTTCGAAAGGATGAGCCCAGCATCAGAATGGCGATCATGGTCAAGTTCTAGCGTCGAATTCAGGATTCCTCAAGCGGAAGCCTGCTGCTCGTGGTCGAGCGATTTCAAATGGGGGCGGAACCATGTTTAGACTCTGGCCGATTCTTCTCGCCATCGTCGCAACAGTATTCTTAGCCGAAGCTATGGTAGTGAACGCCGCAGAAGCCCAGGGTGGGAAATCGACGGTAGTTACTCCAACACCGGCGGCTGAAAAAACTGAGAAAGAAAGGAAGCTTGCCGTCGCAACCGATGCGGCTAAGCAACTGTTGCTCGTGATGGACACGGACAAGAGCGGCAAGGTCTCCAAGGAAGAATGGATGAAGTTTATGGATGCAGAGTTCGACAGGCTGGACGCGGACCATAAGGGACAGCTGGACGTTAAAGAATTAACGCAGTCACGGGTGCGAGTGCGTCCATTTGTCGGCAAGTGACCTCAAAGCATCCCGCGACTTGCGCGATAAGAGTAGTGCGGATACGCCGAGCGAGTGCTTCGGTTGCGCGCCCAGTCGGCGTACCGCCCATGGACATCGTGCATCGGCAGATTGGGTGTGCTGAAGTTTCGCAGCTGTCGATGCTAGCGCTGAGGCGGATTGAACCGTAATACCGTAATGAAGAGAAGAAGAGCGTTGGGAATATTTCTTTGTGTGCTCGGCCTGTCGGCGCTACTGGGGCTGGTGGGCTGTAGCGCGCATGCAGACCCGGCAGCGGAGGCGCCGCCGCCCGCAAACATCGTGCCTGGAGCGGACCCCAGCCTGTTCACGGTGGATCATCCCGAGCAATTCCCGCTCGCGGCCGCCGTTGAGCGTCCCTCGACCTCCGAGTTGGTGGTCACGGGGACAGTCACGCCTGACGTGGCTCGCAATGTCCCGGTGGTCTCGCTCGCCTCTGGGCGTGTCGTGGCGATTCACGCGCGACTCGGCGATACCGTGCAAAAAGGCCAGTTGTTGCTGACCATTCGTAGCGACGATGTGGCCGGCGGGTTCGATGCCTATCGCAAGGCCGTCGCTGATGAGCTTCTTGCACGAAAGCAGTTAAATCGAGCCGTGGACCTGTACGCCCACGGCGGCATCGCTCAGCAAGATCTGGAGGTCGCGCAAGACACCGCAGATGATGCCAAAGTCACCCTTGAGACCGCGACCGAACATCTTCGTCTTCTGGGCAACGATCCCGACAAGCCCATGGGCATGGTGGACATCGTTGCGCCCACCACGGGCGTGATCACCGATCAGGAAGTGACAAACGCGGCGACCGTGCAGGCCTACTCATCGCCCAGCCCGTTTACGATTTCGGATATCTCGTCGGTCTGGATTGTCTGCGACGTGTATGAGAATGACCTACCTACTGTCCGGCTCGGAGATACGGCGGAGATCACCCTGAACGCGTATCCCGGCCGACCGTTCAAGGGGAACGTCAGCAACATTGGCGCCGTCCTCGATCCCAGTATTCGCACGACCAAGGTGCGCATCGAAGTGCAGAATCCCGGAATGATGCGGCTGGGCATGTTCGCGAGGGCGACATTCCGCGGTCAAGCCACGGAGATGCACACCATTGTCCCGGCATCCGCCGTGCTGCGTATGCACGATCGGGACTTTGTTTTCGTTCCCTCGCCCGACAAAAAGTTTCGCCGTGTGGAAGTCGTCAGCGGAGACGTGCTGACCGAGAACACGAATTTGCAGGAAATCAAGTCAGGGCTCAAGCCAGGGCAGCAAGTGGTTACGAACGCGCTGGTTTTGGACCACGTGCTCGCTCAATAGCGGATGGCGACAACATATCCGGCCTCGCGAGTACGGCTCATGGCGGACATTCCAGATCAGCGGCCGTCTGGGGCGGTTGAGCATGGGCATCGGCAAAGAAGACAGGACAAGGAATGATTCGGGCCCTCGTAGATTTTGCGCTGAACAACAAATTTGTGGTGCTGGCCATTGCCGTCCTGCTGGCCGGTTGGGGGGCCATCTCGTTCCACAACCTGCCAGTCGAAGCCTATCCCGATATCGCCGACAACTACGTGACGGTCATTACGCAATGGCCGGGCCGCTCCGCGGAGGAGGTGGAACAGCAAGTCACGATCCCCATCGAGATTCAAATGTCCGGCATGCCGCACATGACCTTTCTGCGTTCCGAATCGATTTTCGGCCTGTCATTCGTGATCATGATTTTCGACGACAGCTCCGTCAACGACTGGAACCGCCAGAAGGTGCTGGAAAGGCTTACCCAGGTCAATCTCCCTCCCGGACAAAACCTTCAACCGCAAATCGGCACGGACTGGAGCACCACCGGCCAAATCTATTGGTACACGCTGAGAAGTACGAATCCCCGTTATGACCTGATGGAACTCAGGTCGATCGAAGACTGGGTTCTGCTCAAGCAATTCAAGTCCGTTCCGAATGTCGTGGACGTTTCCGATTTTGGAGGCACGGTACGCGAGTACCAGGT
>DLMH01000098.1 GCA_002478115.1 Candidatus Acidiferrum typicum
ATATCCCGCGATCTTATTCATGACGGCGGACACGGATACCCGCGTCGATCCCATGCACGCCAAGAAGATGGCGGCGGAGATGCAGGCCGAAGCAAAGAACGGCGCAAGCAAGACGCGTCCGATCTTGTTGCGGATTGAGAGCAAGGCGGGGCATGGTGCGGGGAAACCGGTGACCAAGCAGATTGAAGAGTTCACGGATATGTATTCGTTCTTGTTTTGGCAGTTGGGGGTGAAGGAGTAGGGAGTTTTTCGCCGCGGCCGATACAGTCAGCGCCCCGTCTCTATTGGAGGGTGGGCCAGCACCACAGAAAGTGAGGAATCCGTGGCCCCGAAATTTTCATCTCCGGAAGAGTTTTTGGCGTACGTCAAATTTGCGCGCGCCAACCCGTTAGCGGCAATTCAGTCGGATGCCAACTTAGAGTTCCAGCGCATCCACGAGGAGAAGCTGAGCGCCGCGGGACAGATCGATCCCGAAGCCCTGGCGTCTCCTCACGATTATTGGCTCGGCAGCTGTGGCAGGACTTGCGACGGGTGTTGCCGGGTGAGTTTCTAAACGTGATATGCACGAACTTTGCCGTCGGGGCTTTGGACAATATTTCCGTGAACACACTGTGCGCGCGCAGCAATGAAGGATTCGTGGTTCTCCTTATCAACGCTGGGTTAATGACCCTTCTAAATAAAATCTCGAGGCTTTACGTGGCGCAGCGCATTTCGAATTCGGTAGAGTACTGTAATCGCAGCCCCGGCTCCGAGGTCACGGCTGCTGTTGCTCGCCATTGGTCGCTTGAGGTGTGCAAGCACTATCGAAACACTGGCAAGCCCCTCGGCCCGCAGATCCATCTAATTGCGTCCGCAGAACCCTACCGCAGCGGCCAACTGCATGGCTGGGAGACCTTTGTGTTCTGCCACGAGTTGGGCCACATCGTGGCGGGTCACCTTAATACACGCGAGTATTGGTCGAGTGACGCTTCCTTGGGAATGGTCGAGACGTTCAAAGAAGACGAATCTCGCGAGATGGAAACAGAGGCGGGCATACTTGGGTACGTCATGGCGCGCGAGTACTGGGCTAAACAGTCGTCGACCGGGGAATCGGCTGCGGCTGGAGAATTGGATGACCGGTTTGTGTTCGGGAATATGACCACCCTTTTTGACTTGTTGTTTCTCCTCGGAGCTGGAGAATCAAAGAGCCATCCGAACCCTTTGGATCGCGTTTGCACTGTAGCTGCCTTCGTCTGCGGTGACGCACTCGCCGAAACAGTGGCTCGCAGCTAGGATGATTTTCGCCTGATTGAGGAGTTGTTCCACAAGCCGTTGGTAGCACCGGCTGGGTTGTTAGAGAGAGCTACGCAGTATGTCTCAGGCGGAAGAGATTGACTGGCTTTCCCCTTTCTCTGCTTACCAACCGTCCCAACCCGTGAGCTGTACTCTCCGCTCGCGCACCCGGCCCTCAATCGTCGAGATCGAATTCGCTGGGGTCTATTCCAAAGTTAAATTCTCGGATGCGCTCCAAGTCCGGGTCGAAGACCCGTTCAAAGAAGAGCAGGGACGAGTCCTTCGTTGCTGTTCTACAAATTACGTGGATTTCCTCCAGGTATTCACCCTGAATCTTGCGAAGATCGCGCCGAACCACTTTCCGCACTTCATAGTCCTCGTCGCCGCACGGCTGTAACTCGGGAGACTCCTCATCCGTATGTTCGGCGGCGATCGACTGAAGGACTTCAGCTCTACCCAGAGGCATCTCCTTGACGCGTCGGATTGCCCTCCGATCTAGCTGCGTAAATTCCTTCGGTTTATGCCAATAGTCCCGCTGTTTATTACAGCCAGACGCCAGAAGGAGAACCGACACCAGAAATGCAGTACGCCTCATGTCCGCCGATTTTACACCGTGCACTCACGAGGTTTTCTGTCATCCCTGACGGGACTTGTTTCCTCTTTTTGCTGCTTACCCCGGACTTACGTCCGGGGCTATTATCGGTAGCCCCTCCGGGGCTGTCCGTTTCACACGTTAGGCCCGAGCCTCCATGTAGGCGCGGAGGATCGCGTTGATGCGGGTCTGGTAGCCGCGCTGTTGGCGAAACCAGCGGAGCAGATCGGTATCGAGGCGCATGGTCACGATGGTTTTCGGCGTGGGCATGACGAGCTTGGCATTTTTCCAGAAGGAGGCGTCGGTGGGGTGAGCGTCCGGATCGGCGAGGATGCCTTTGCGGATGGCGGCGGGGCTCATACGATCCAAGCGCTGCCAGTCCGTGCCGACTTCTCGGCCACGCCGGGATGTGGAGCTATTGTGCTTCGAGGTTTTGCCAGTAGTGGCGCCTTTCGTGCGGCTCCGAGCGCCACGCTGAGATGATCCGTCTTTCGTTATTTTTTCTGTCGGCATAGATGACCGTTATTTCCCGTCCGTTCGCGAGCCCGATGGCGTAGATTCGCTTTTCACCATAGTCGAAGCGGTCGTCGATTCTTTCGACAGTTGGTCCATCGAAGATGCGCACGGCGTCTGCAAACGATATTCCACGCAAGACGACGTTGCGACGGTTCTTCTTTTCATCCCAAGTGTATCGCATCGGGTGTATTTACACAATATAAATACAGGCGGAGATTCTCGATCCAACACCTAGGCGTCTCCAGCCGGCGCCCCTCAGTCTATTGAAGCTTGGAGGAAGCCACTGTGACATCCAACCTTGCCTTCCACAGCCTCGCTCCGCAATCATGGTCGAGGCCGTGACGGTCTGCAGTAAGGCGAATCGTCCCGTGCTAAGTCTTTTGTTTCGTGGATTTTGGTGCCTAAGTCTTTGACATCTGGATTTTACGGAGACTCGCAGAATCGCGCCC
>DLMH01000018.1 GCA_002478115.1 Candidatus Acidiferrum typicum
CCATCGAGTACGAACAACAGGTTTTCGACTTCCACGGCAGCGTGAAGAACTTCTTCCAGCAGGGAGAGATTGCGAACGAGGCGGCACGCGTTTGTATCGATTCCGGCGATTTGGATTCCGCTTACAAGTGGTACAAGCTCGGCCACGACACGGGACTGAAGGAACCCGACATCAAGCCTGCTCGGCAAGACCTGTGGAACTTCCGGTGGGAGCACGCGCAAGCTCGCATCGCCGCCCGGCGCGGCGACCAAGCGGAAGCACAAAAGCATGTTGCTGCGGCAAAGGCGATTCTCGACAAGGGCACCAATCCCGAGCAAGCGCCGTTCTTCCCTTATTTGAAAGGCTATGTCGCGTTCTACACGGGAGATTACAAAGGGGCTCTTGAGGAACTAAAACAGGCGAACCAGAACGATCCGTTTATCCAGTGCCTGATGGGTCAGACCTACGAAAAACTGGGCGAGAAGGACGAAGCCATGGAGTACTACCGCAAAGCTTCGACGGCAATTTCGCACAACCCCGCCGCCGCGTATGCAGTTCCGTTTGCCAAGAAGAAACTGTCCTAACTCCCATGTGAGCCGTAGCCTCACAGTCCTCACTACGAGAAGAGAGAATTCTGAATCTGTGCAAGTTCCACGGGTGCGGAGCATTCTTCGTCATCGTTGCCCACGTGGTTGATCCGCGTGCTGATCGGGTAGCACCGCATCGACCGAGCATCGTAGGGCTTCAACAATTCGGACGCGGCAGCTACGTTCGTCATCCCCGGATCGAGCCACAGGTCGTAGCTGTCTGGATCGAGAATGACAGGCATTCGGTCGTGGACGACTGATGTCACAGCATTTGGCGTCGTGGTCAGGATCGAACAGGACTTGACCCACTGCCCGCTCGGGTCCCTCCAGCGATCCCAGATTCCAGCGAATGCGAACAACTCCCCTTCATTGACTTCAAAGCAGTACGGCTGCTTGGCTCTCCCGGTCCGAGACCACTCATAAAATCCGTCTGCGGGGATCAAGCACCTGCGAGATTTCAACGCATCGCGGAATGCTGGCTTCTCACTTGCCGTTTCCGACCTTGCGTTAATCATCCGGGCAGCGGCAGTCGAATCCTTGGCCCATGACGGAATGAGCCCCCATCGCATCAGCGACAATTCCCGGACGGGTTCCTTGGGATTCTGGCGGATGACTGCTACAGGCTGGGTCGGCGCGATGTTGTACCGGGGAACCCAGTCTGCTTCGTCGGAGGCGCAGTCGAAATATTCCGCGACAAGCTGTTTCCTCCTCGAAAGTTTGTAGCGTCCGCACACGAGAAGAAGATTATGGCAGATTGGGCATCAATTCTGGGCACTCCAGCACACGCAAAGGCTGGGCTGAAGGCGCGAACCGCAGCCATAACACCCCACATTGGGGCACTGTCCCCTTTCGTAACTATGGGGGCCTTCCCAGCAGGAGTACGGTTAACTTGGGATAAAACGTTCATGAGCGGTACGCAGCCTTGTAGTCTATCTCACCGGATAAATGTCGCCTTCGCCTTAACTTTCGGCTCACTTCTATCAAGGGCCTTGTCTAGATTGGGGTCGCGGCGGTCGCGTTTTTGGGATCGGTATCGGTGATTGGTCTTCAATATGTCCATGCAATACCGCCTCATTCGGGCACTTCGCTACGCGACAATCGCACTGTTTCTCGCGGCAGGTCTTGAGGGACTCAAGCAAGTTGTCTTTCCAAATCTTTCCGCTGGGCAGTATATTGCTGCAATCTTGATCTGCGCCTCTGTTGTTTTCCTTCTAAATTTAGGATTGCTGCGCCGCGAAAAGGTTCAGTCGGAAAAGGTTTCTGAAAATATCATCGGGAACCTTCCCGAGATCGCCTGCATCTTCGATGATGCCGGGAACTTCAGGCAGTGGAACTCCAGTTGTGAAGGGCTGCGTGGCTACACAGCTAGCGCAGAACAGTATCGGTCGTTGGTCGCCAGTGTCCCGGACGCCGTCTGGAAGGTCGATAGAGAAGGCAGTCTAACCTTCATGAGTCCGCAATGGGAAAACATCCTCGGATACTCTATGGCTGAGCTTTATCAACAGAGAGCATCTATCTGGATTAACTCGATCCACATAGATGATAGACAGCGAGTGAAGCAGGCGCTTGAAGCTCTGTTCGACGACGGGAGACCATACGATGTAGAGTTCCGGGCTCAAAGAAAGAATGGGGAGTGGTTCTGGGCACATGATCGGGCCGTTGCCACTCATGACCAGAATGGTATTCGGGTCGCCACAGGCCTTCTTTCGGACATTACCGAGCGCAAGAAGGCAGAAGAAAGCCTACTTAGGCTGGCATCTATCGTTGAGTTTTCGGAAGACGCCATCATTGGGAAAACAACCGAAGGGGTAATCACCAGTTGGAACCGAGCAGCGGAAAAGATGTATGGATACACGAAGACCGAAGTGCTGGGGCGAAACCTATCCTTTCTGGTGACCCCGGAACGGCGAGAGGAAATCCGAGCCCTAATCGAGCGTGTACGAGCGGGGCATTCAGTGGAGTGCTTTGAGACACAACGACTCACGAAGGAGGGCTCGGTACTGGACGTGTCATTGTCCGTCTCCCCGATTAGAGACGCAAGCGGGCAGGTTACAGGGTCTTCGGCGATTGCTCGCGACCTCACTCCTCGAAAACGTGATGCGGAGCAATTACGATTGCAGGCCGCATCTTTGGAAGCGGCTGCCAATGCCATCGTCATCACAGACTACGAAGGCAAGATAGTGTGGGTGAATCGGGCGTTTACTGCGATGACTGGCTACAGCAAGGAAGAGGTCTTGGGAAAGGACCCTCGGCTGTTGAAATCCGAGGAGCAGCCCGAAAGCTATTATGCCGAGCTTTGGTCAACCATCTCGTCAGGCAAAATCTGGCATAGCGAACTCGTCAACAGGCGGAAAGACGGAACAACCTACACCGAGGAGATGACGATCACTCCCATAGCCCAGAACGTCGGCCAAGCGAACTGGTCACACTTTATCGCTATCAAGCAGGACATCACGGAGCGAAAGCGGGCCGAGGAGGAACTGTACCGGGCACACCAGATGCTTCAGACGGTCCTGAACACCATTCCTCAACGCGTCTTTTGGAAGGACCTGAACTGCACCTACGTGGGCTGCAACCGGGCTTTTGCGACCGATGCGGGTTTGAACAACCCGGCAGAGATTATCGGCAAAAGTGATTTTGAGCTCGCTTGGAGCGGGACGGCAGATCGTTATCGCGCCGATGACAAGCGGATCATGGAACAAGGATCGACAAAGCTCAACTTTGACGAACCCCAGAGCAGGGCTGACGGAAGTCTGCTGTGGCTCCGGACGAGCAAATTGCCCCTATGGGACCGGGAGGGCAAGGTGATCGGCGTCATTGGAACCTACGAAGACATCACCGAGCGCAAGGTCGCCGAAGATCGAGTCAAATTCTTAGCTTTTTACGATGCTCTGACGGAGCTGCCCAATCGAGCCCTTCTACAGGATCGATTGTCCAAGGCACTGGCCAACGCTCGTCGGCAAAAGGACAGGGTTGCGCTTCTGTTCCTCGATCTCGACCGATTCAAGGACACCAACGACTCGCTCGGACACTCGCTCGGCGACCTTCTTCTGCAAAACGTTGCAGAACGGCTCAAGAGATGTGCGCGTGAACAGGACACCGTGGCCCGGCTGGGCGGTGACGAATTCCTCATCGTGCTCACTAATGTGAAGGAGATCGCCGACGCATCCGTTGCCGCTGAGCGGTTCATGCAGGCAATGACCGCCGAATTCGTCGTTCAAGGTCACTCCCTTAGCATTAATTGCAGCGTCGGCATCAGCATGTTCCCCGAACACGGTACGGACGGCGAAATCCTGATCAAGAATGCCGATGCCGCTATGTATAGTGCCAAAGAGAGTGGACGGAACAACTTCCGGTTCTTCACCGAGGACATGAATGCTCAGGGTGTGGAGCGATTGACCTTGGGGAACGGTTTGCGACTGGCACTCGACAAGAAAGAACTCTTTCTCGTGTATCAACCGCAGGTGGATATTGTCTCCGGAAAGATCATCGGACTGGAAGCACTCCTCCGCTGGCAACACCCGACNNATACGAATTGCCGAGAACTGCGGTCTGATCGTGCCCATTGGGGAATGGGTGGTGAGGACGGCCTGTCGTCAGGCGCGGAAATGGCAAGACGAAGGGCTTCCCGCAGTGTCGATAGCGATCAATGTATCGGCGGTACAATTTCGCCAAGAGGACTTCTGCGAACTCATCAGAAGAGTGCTCCATGAGACAGGCCTCGCCCCGCAATACCTCGAACTGGAACTGACGGAAGGTCTCTTGCTGGCGAATGCAGACGTGACGTTCTCAGTTCTTCAGGAATTAAAGGCCATGGGGTTGACGCTGGCGATTGACGACTTCGGGACTGGCTATTCCAACTTCAACTACTTGAGACAGTTTCGGGTTAGCAAGCTCAAAATCGACCGCTCGTTTATCCGAGATGTCGCCGTGAATCCTGATGATGCGGCGATCACAACCGCAATCATCAGCATGGCAAAAAGCCTGAATCTCAAGGTGATTGCCGAAGGCGTCGAAGACGAAGCGCAAATGTCATTCCTGCGGGCACATCAGTGTGACGAAATCCAAGGCTACTACTTCAGCAAGCCTTTAGCGGTTGATAAGGTCGCCGACAAGCTGCGCGGCAACAGTCCTAAACCGCAAGTTCGAGCACAAGCAAGCGGGAAACAATCATGATAGACGACCTTTTACGAAGGAGTGTACTTCATTATGCAAGTCGGCCTTGCTCTTCTGGTGTCCGCTGATCCAGTTACAATTCACCAGTTCAACCACGCCCTGAAAGAATTGTCTATTTCGTCTGATGTGTGTCAGGAAGTGCCAGCGGCGGTTGGGCTATTGAACCGCCAAAAGTTCGAGGCCATCATCGTTGATCTCCAATTAGGAGAACAGTGTGGAATGATCTTGGACGAGGTTCATCTTTCCTCCTCGAACAGAACGGCAGTGACCTTTGGCATCAGCAACAACAATGCGGACACTACAGCAGCTTTCCGCAAGAAGTCGCAGTTTGTCTTCGAAAGACCCCTTTCCGCGGAGTCAATCCACAAAACACTAAAGCCCGCATATGGACTCATCCTGAGAGAACGGCGGCGTTATTTCCGCTGTCCTGTCTCAATTCCCGTCATCATCCAGAGGGAAAGCAGGCAGGAAGTACGATGCAGCAGCGTAAATGTTAGCGGAGGGGGAATGGCGCTGAGCACACAGGTTCCGCTTGTTCCCGGAGAACACGTCCGCGTCCAGTTCACCCTGCCAGATCGCGAAGCCCCCGTGTTGGCGGAATCGACGATCTGCTGGTCGAAAACGGGTCATCTGGGAGTTCGCTTCGTGTCCATCTCAGACGACCACAAGTCCGAGCTACAGGCGTGGCTGTCACAAAAGCTGGAACAGACACTCCCGGCATTCGTTGCCGATCAATTCCGCAAGGCAGAAAGTGGCTCCAATTAATACGTTGAGTCAGAAGCCGGATGACAATTCCGGTGCATGAACAAAAGCTCACGCTTTGAAGAAATCTTCCTCGTTACCGCCGTCCGATTCGCCACTGACCACGATGTTTTTGGGGCAGTACCTTAGTTGCTTGATTCAGGAAACAATTACCTATCTCAAACTTTCCTACAGCGATTTAGCTGTGACGACATTCATCCCCGAGATGGTGCTTCGCGATGCGGTCGAGAGGAAGATGGCGCTGACTCGTGGACAATGGATCAAACTTGGTCATTTGCTAGACCTGCCAACAACCTATGAGTTACGAGCCGCCGAGCGCGATGGTTTGGCTTGCTGGGAAGTGTGTTACCCGCCCGTCTCCTTCATCGCGCACAAGGCGTAGACCGCGCCTCGCATCGCCGATCAGTGAGCAAATGCCTTTTTTCGTGTTCTCGGTCAGGCGAGTCTCGGCCAACAACGCCACGAACGCGTGCCCTTCGCTTCCCCGACAAGGGTCGAGGGTATGAGCAATGTAAGGACGGTAGCTGCCGCGATGAATCATGGCAGCGCTTCAACACGCCAAATCTGCTAAAGCATTCTCTTGAGAGCCGCGAGGCTGTTGAGTGCATCTCTCAGTTCGCGATGCTCCTTAGAGAGAGCAATCGGCAATCCTCGTAAGCGTTGTTGGATAGCCTTCTCAGCCACGTCGATGCTCGCTGGCAACTTGTTCCGGTCGAATTCCATTGCCGCGGCTCTATAAAAGTCGAGCCAATCCCTGTCATTATGCATCACCGATTGAGTCTCCGCGCACAGTCCCTTCCGCATGGAGGAATCTGCATCTGGCGTGCTGGCAAACGAGCACCCGTTTGCCGAGGGTTGTACAGTTTAAGTGTCATCCACGTTCTCCCTTTGTTGAGCGCCAGATGGCGTTCCGCGTCAGCGATCTTGCCGAATCGGGGGCTTTCTCGGGTGAATCGGGAATCTGGGGAAAGGAGTCTCTCGGGGCACCAAACATTTGATCAGCCCTCCCCCGAAAGCTACTCAATT
>DLMH01000171.1:0-782 GCA_002478115.1 Candidatus Acidiferrum typicum
CTGCGGTGCATATTCTGAATCGCCATAGGCGCCGATCCCGCCAGGTGCATTTTCTCCAAATGTAATTCCTCATCGGGCAATCCCGTATCCAGCACGGTCGTCTGCTGCGCAACGACGTGAGCCGGCTTGGCCGCCGGGATCACCAGCAGCGCGTCCAGCCCCGATTGCGTTTCCAGCCGGTCATACCAGCCGCGCAATTCCGTCAGATTGCGCACGCCCAATTCCGCCATGCCCTTGCGAATCTCTTCCGCCAGCGCGCGGAAATACGCCACCACCATCTCAGGCTTTCCGTTAAACCGCGTACGCAGCGTTTCATCCTGCGTGGCGATGCCCACCGGGCACGTATTCAGGTGACACTGCCGCGCCATCACGCAACCGATCGCCACCAGCGCCGCCGTGCCGAATCCGAATTCGTCCGCGCCCAATATCGCCCCAATGAGAATATCTCGCGCAAAGCGTAAGCCACCATCCACGCGCAAAAGCACGCGCGAACGCAACCCGGCGCGCAACAGCGTTTCGTGCGTCTCGCGCAAGCCGATTTCCCACGGCAAGCCCGTATTCTTGATCGAGGTGAGGGGCGAGGAGCCTGTTCCGCCGTTGTGGCCGCTAATGGTGATAACGTTCGCCCCGGCCTTGGCCACGCCCGCAGCGATCACGCCAATTCCCGTCCCGGAGACAAGTTTGACGCCGATGCGCGCTTGCGGGTTCACCGCGCGCAAATCATGAATCAACTGCGCCAGATCCTCGATGCTGTAAATATCGTGGTGCGGCGGCGGCGAAAT
>DLMH01000171.1:832-12506 GCA_002478115.1 Candidatus Acidiferrum typicum
TGGTGCGGCGGCGGCGAAATCAGCGGCGTGCCGGGCGTCGCGTGGCGAATGCGCGCGATGTATTCCGTCACTTTCTTCGCGGGCAACTGGCCGCCTTCTCCGGGCTTCGAGCCCTGGGCCATCTTGATTTCCAGCTCTTCGGCGCGCACCAGATACTCGCTGGTCACGCCGAATCGCCCGGAGGCAACCTGCTTGATCTTGCACGAGGCGCCCTGCAATTGATAGAGGTCGGAATCTTCCCCGCCCTCTCCGGTATTGCTGCGCCCACCCAGTTGATTCATGGCGATGGAAAGCGTTCTGTGCGCTTCGGGGCTGAGCGAGCCGAGTGACATCGCCTGCGTGCTGAAGCGCTTCAAGATGGATTCAAGCGATTCGACTTCGGCGAGCGGCACCGCCTGTTCCGGCAACATCTCCAGCAAATCGCGGAGGAACGTGGTGCCTGCCGCCTTGCGCACTTCTTCCAGCGCGCTGTAATGCTGCGCATCCGGCTGCTTCACATGCGCGTGCATGCGGCGCACAAACTCCGGCGAATTGGCGTGCAACTCGCCGCCCTTGCGGTACCGGTAGAGCCCGAAGTCCGCCAAATCCTCCGACGCCCCGCCGAAGGCCGCCGCGTGCATCTTCAGATAGTCCAGCAGCAACAGCTCCAGCGTCTTCGTGCCCGGATAAAATCCCGCATCTTCAAAGTAGTCGCGGCAGATGTCCTCATCCAGGCCCAGCAGTTCAAACAGGTGGCTGTTGCGGTAACTCGCCACCGTCGAAATCCCCATGCGCGCGAGCACTTTGCGCAATCCCCCATACATCCCTTTGCGCACCTTCTCGAATCCACCCGCTTCCTCGTGCTCCGCAAATTCTTCCGCCAGATACGGCACGACCGCGCTGGCGCCCGCTGCCAGCAGCATCGCGACATGATGCGTGTCATAAACTTGCGCGGTTTCCACCACCACGGGCATGTTCGCCAGGCCCTGCCCCACCAGATTTTTCCAGGCGCGTGCCACAGCAAGCAGCGCCGGCAATGCCGCGCGATCGCGTGCAACTCCGCGATCGGAAAGGAGGAGGAGCCCCGGGCGTTCGCCGCTACTCAGAGGGGTAGAAATGCACTGAGTCAAACAACGGCGCGCACCCGGAACTCCCTGGGAGGAAGGAAAACTGAAATCCAGGGTTTGCGCGGGCGCCAGCGTCTCGCACAACGCCGCCAACTCTCCCGCGCTCAAAATCGGCCCCAGCAGGAATTGCCCGTGCCCCAGGGGCACCTCCAGCGACATCACGTGGGCTTCGCGCAGCGGATCAATCGGCGGATTCGTCACCTGCGCGAACCGCTGCTTGCAGTAATCCCAAAGCGGCCGCGGCAGCGTGGAAAGAAAAGCCGGCGGCGCGTCATCGCCCATGCTCCAATCGGCTTCCTTGCCCGTCAGCAGCGGCCGGAACAATATTTTGTACTGGTCCTCGCTCCATCCCGTAGCGCCGGCGATACGCTTGGGCTCGGCCACAGCTACGCGCGCGGTCCGCGATTCCAGCTTCAGCAGGCGCGAGTGGCTCACCGCTCTGCGCGGCACTTGCGACGTCACCCTCTTCAGCAATTCTCTCCACCGCAGCAGCACCCCGGCCTGCGGATTCGCCAGGATCATCTCGCCCGGTCCGAGGCGGTGGCGCTCCGCCACGCGCGATTCTTCCAGGTCCACCAGGCCCGTCTCCGAGCCGGCGATCACCAATCCGTCGTGCGTCACCGTATAACGCATGGGCCGCAACCCGTTGCGATCCAGCTTCACGCCGACCGAAACTCCATCGCTGAAGACCATCGCCGCCGGGCCATCCCACGGCGCGCCTTCGTGCGACAACGTCTCCAGCGCCGCCCGCACTTCCGACGAAAGAAACGGATCGTGCATGAAAGCGGGAGGCACCAGCGAGAGCATCGCCGATTCCACGCTCTTCCCTTGCAATAATTTCAATTCCAGCGCGTTATCAAAACTCGCCGAATCGCTTACGTTCTCTTCCAGCAGCCGGAACCATTTCCCCACGCCGATGTGTTTGCGGATTTCGCGTTCTTTCGCGCGCAGCCAGCGCCGGTTGCTCACCACGGTGTTGATTTCGCCGTTGTGCGCCACATACCGGAACGGCTGCGCCAGTTGCCACGAAGGCTGCGTGTTCGTTGAATATCGCTGGTGGAATATCGCGAACCGCGCTACAAACTCCGCGCTCCGCAGGTCCTCGTAAAACTGCGGAAACTGCCACGGCGTCAGCAAGCCCTTGTACACCACCGTGCGTGAAGAGAGCGAGCACAGGTAACACTTCTCCGGCAGGCAGCCTTCCGCGCGTTTCCGCAGTAATGCCAGGCTGCGCTCGAATCTCGCCGCGGCGTTCGCTGTCCCGTTCTTTGTCGGGATCGGTTCAATGAAAAATTGCCAGATCTCCGGCATGCTCTCAAACGCGCGCTGGCCCAATGCGTTTGAATTTACGGGCACGCACCGCCAACCCGTCAGGCGCATTTTCCCGCGTCCGATGGCCTCTTCCATGGCCGCGCGCGCATCGGCCACGCGCGCCGCGGGCACGAAGAGCATGCCCACGCCAAACATTTCGCCAAGCTGGATATTCTGCTCTGCCGCGCGCGCCCGGAAGAAAGCCGCCGGCAAGCTGGTCAAAAGACCCGCGCCATCTCCGCTCGCGCCATCGGCGTCAACCCCGCCGCGATGCGACAACCGTTCCAGTGCCTGCAATGCCTGTTGGAGAACTTCGTGGGTAGGAGGGCCGCTTAAACGCGCAATGAATCCCGTGCCACAAGCGTCGTGGTCCGGGTGACCCCAGTTCGGATGGCGCCAGCGGGTCCTCTGCGCGGGGCGACTACACATAGTAGTGTAATAATGTCCACGGTCGGGAATGTACAATGCAGAATTTTTCTGGAATGTATCGGAAATCCACCGCCGCCTCCGGAGGCTAATTCCTTAGAACTTAGTGACTTCGCTGAATTGAAATCCCCGGATTTTCATGGGCGGAACGACCATTTCCATGGATTCTTCGCCGCTGGCGCGGTGCGCCGTTCCAAGCAACTCCACATTTCCAAGCATCTCCAAAATCGATTGATTGAATCGAAAATTTCGCGCCGCCCGGCCAATTTGGCCCTTCTCCACCAGATACAAACCGTCCCGCGTCATTCCCGTCATGATCTTTTCGTAGGGGTCCACTTCGCGGATGTACCACAGCCGGGTCACCAGCAGCCCCCGCTCCGTTGAGCGCACCATCTCCTCCAGCGAGGAGTTCCCGCCGGCGATCACCAGATTCATTGGCGCTTCCCCATATTCGTTAGGCAGGGCGAAACCATGGCCCGTGGGATAGGTTCGCGCGGTCTTCGCCGAGCGCCGCGAATACACCAGATTGCGCAATACACCTTTGTCCACCAACACCACGCGTTGCCGGGGCAACCCTTCCCCGTCAAATGGCGGGCCCAACTGCTCCGGATGATAGACGTCGTCCGTGATGGTGATGTTTTTGCCGAAGAGTGTCTTGCCCATGCGCCCGGAAAAGCAGGAGCGCTTGTCTTCGACTGCCGTCGCCGCAAAGTCATAAAAGAGAAAACCCGCAAGGTCGAGCACGGCCGCGGGTTCCAGGATCACCGTATATCGCCCGGGGTCCAGCTCCACGGGATTCTGCGCGCGCTTGGCCTTTTCGCTGGCCGTCCGGGCCAAAGCAATGGGGTCGATCGCGCGCACGTCGGCTGCGTTGGCTTTCGCCCAGCTCGCCGCGCCACCCTGCTGCAGGGTCACCGAAAATTCCGCTTGCGTCTGCCGGTACGCCGCGAAAAGGCCGCGCGAGTTACTCAGCACCGTCTGGCTCTGCCCGCTCTCGAAAATTCCCGCTGCGATCTGGCCGCGCCGCGCCGCCAGTTCGCACGCCCGCTTGACTGCCCGCGCGCGCGCTTCCGCCGTCAGCTTCGCTGTGGCAGGAATAAACCGTTGCAACGCGCGATACTTTTGTTTGCCGGGCAGGGGCAGCAGGTGCGGATCTTTCGGCTGGCTCGCTGCCAAGGCCAACGAATTTTCCAGCGCCGCGCGCAACGCGTCTTCTTCCACGCGATTGGTCGTCACACGAGCGGTCCGCCCGTCCACCAGGGTGCGAATCGAGACCGTCAAGCCGTGCTCCGCAACGTTCTGGTGAATGGCATTATTGGCAAAGCGGGTGAGCGCGTCCACCACCTCTTCGACATGTACTTCCGCCTCCTTCACTCCGCGCTGCTTAGCCAAACGCAAAACCGTGGCCGCGATGGCGCGCAATTCCCGACCGTCGCGGAGTGCTTCGCCGCCCGCCTTCCCTCGTTTTGTCGCTGCTCCCCGCATTGTGTTCCCTGCGTTCATTCGTCTGAAAAGGCCGTGCCGATCTTCACATTCCGGAAGCGCGCTGGCGAGGCCCCGTGCCCCGTTCCCATCGTCTGCATTGGCTGGCCCTTCCCGCAGTTCGGCGTGCCCCACAGCAGCCAGTGGCCGGCGTTGCAGATGGCGTCGCACGAATTCCAGAATTCCGTGGTAATTCCGCTGTAGCTGGGATTCTTCAGCATGCGCGTTTTCTTTCCGCCCTGGATCTCCCAGGCGATTTCCGTGGAAAACTGAAATTGGTAGCGCCGGTCATCAATGGACCAGGAGCGGTTCGTCTCCATGAGAATGCCCTCGTTCGTATCCGCAATGAGGTGTTCGAGTGTCCACGGCCCAGGCAGAATGCTCACGTTCGTCATGCGGATCATGGGCAGCCGGTTCCAACCCTCGGTGCGCACGGTGCCGCCGGAGCGCTCGAGGCCGATCAGATGCGCCGTCTCCCGGCTCGAAAGATATCCGCAAAACTCGCCGTCCTTGATGATGTCAATGCGCTGCGCCGGCACGCCTTCGTCGTCATACGCAAATGTGCCCAGCCCGGGCCCGTGCGAGATGCGCGCATCCGCCACCACATTCACAATCGGCGAGGCATAACGCAGGTGATGCAACTGATCGAGCGTCAGAAAACTCGTGCCGGCAAAATTCGCTTCCTGGCCCAACACGCGATCCAGTTCAATGGGATGGCCGATGGATTCGTGAATCTGCAAACCAAGCTGGCTGCCCCCCAGGATCAGCGTGCCCGTGCGTTCCGGACACTGTGTTGCGTCGTGCAAGGCAACGGCTTCCTCGGCGACCCGTGGCGCGTGCTTCAATAGATCCAGCGATTCGATCAATTCGTAGCCGCCCAGAACGTGCTGTCCGCCAAAACTGTTGGGATACGAGCGCTTCTGAATGGCATCGCCCTGGAAGCACGTGGCCACGATCCCACAGCCCGAAACCACCCGCCGCTGGTGAATCTTCGATCCTTCGCTGGACGCGAACCACGTGTCCACCTTGCGGAATTGCATATCCGTTTCCGTCAGCGTGACGCCCTTCACCCGCCGCATGGCCTCATCCGCCGCCAGCAGCAGTTTCAATTGCGTCTCCAGCGGAATCTCGAAAGGGTCCTTCACGAAGGGGCTCTGCCAGCTATCCACGTAGGCCGCTTCGTGAGCCAACCGCACATCCTTCTTTTTTGCCAGCGCGGAAGCCTTGGCAATCGCCACGGCCTGCGCGGCGCAAGCCGCCACGCCTTCCCGCGTCATCACGTCCGTGGAGGCAAAGCCCCACGCGCCGCTGGCGATCACCCGGATTCCCAGGCCAAGCGATTCACTCTGCCCGAGCGTCCCCACCTGCCCATTTTTTGTTGTAAGGTCGCGCTGCCGCATGTGCATCACGCGCACGTCGGCGTAGGTTGCGCCGCGCAGCCGCGCCACACCCAGCGAATGTCCGCAATGCTCCCACATCGTGTTCACCAAAAAGGAGGGGCGCAGGATATCCGCGCCCCTTCGAGTTCACAAGAGTTTCGCGCAGCCTTGCCGGATCAGGTGCCTTCCTGCCACGAAGCGAGATACTGCTCCTGCTCGGCCGTCAGCTTGTCGAGGTGATGTCCCATAAACTCCAGTTTCAGCTTGGCGATTTCACGGTCCAGGTGCTCCGGCACAACGTACACCTGCGGCTTCATCTCTTTGTGGTGCTTCATCAGGTATTCCGCGGAAAGCGCCTGGTTCGCGAAGCTCATGTCCATCACCGAAGCCGGATGCCCTTCAGCGGCCGAGAGGTTTACGAGGCGGCCTTCGGCAATTAGATAAATCTTGCGGCCGTCTTTCATCAGGAATTCATCCACCAGCGGACGCACTTCCCTCTTGCCAGTGGCCAACGCTTCCAGCGCGGGAATCTCGATTTCCACATTGAAGTGGCCGGAATTGCAGACGATCGCGCCGCTCTTCATAACCTCGAAGTGTTCGCGGCGAATCACGTTCTTGTTGCCCGTGACGGTGATGAAAATGTCGCCTTGCTTGGCCGCCTCCGCCATCGGCATCACGCGGAATCCGTCCATCACCGCTTCAATGCCCTTCACCGGATCGATTTCCGTGATGATGACGTCCGAGCCGAGCCCCTTGGCACGCATGGCAGCGCCGCGCCCGCACCAGCCGTAGCCGGCGATGACCACTTTCAGGCCCGCCAGCAACACGTTCGTCGCGCGGATCACGCCGTCCAGCGTGGACTGGCCCGTGCCGTAGCGGTTGTCAAAGAAATGCTTGGTCATGGCATCGTTCACGGCGATGATCGGATACTTCAGCGTGCCGTCCTTGGCCATGGCGCGCAAACGAATGACGCCGGTGGTGGTTTCCTCCGTGCCGGCAAGCAAGTTCGGCACCAGGTCCTTCCGCTTGGTCAGCAGCATGGTCACCAGGTCGCAGCCATCGTCCATAGTGAACTGGGGTTTGTGCTCCAGCGCCGCCTTCAGATGCTCGTAGTAAGTGTTGTTGTCCTCGCCCTTGATGGCAAACGTGGGAATGTTGAAATCGCGATTCAACGAGGCCGCCACTTCATCTTGCGTTGAAAGCGGATTCGACGCGCAGAGCACGATGTCCGCGCCGCCGTCCCGCAAAGCAATCATCAGGTTCGCGGTCTCGCTGGTCACGTGCAGACACGCGGAAACCCGCAGCCCTTTCAGCGGCTGCTCCTTGGCGAATCGCTTGCGAATGGACTCGAGCACCGGCATCTGCTGCGCCGCCCACTCGATCTTGCGCTTGCCCGCGTCCGCGAGCGCTATGTCCTTCACATCGCCTTTTTTCAGTTCAGCCGTTGCCATGCGTACACTCCTCAAGAGATAGAATTCGCGAACCAGGGGCAATTTTGCTTTTAGGACTTCACCTCAGCAAACGGGACACACTTGCGAGAAAAGAAAAACTTCTGCCGCCACATCCATCGGACGGCAGCGCGCGCCGCTTCGCTTAACGCCGTGCCGCGACCTCGGCAACTGCTGCGAGTCCCGCAGCCTTACGCAGCGTGTCGGCGCGGTCGGTACGCTCCCAGGTAAAACCGGGGCCGGTCCGGCCAAAATGCCCATAGGCCGCGGTCGGCTTATAGATAGGCTTGCGCAGGTCGAGCGCCTCGATGATGGCTTTGGGCGTGAGCGGGAAATGCTCGCGCACGAGCGCGGTGATCTTTTCTTCGGGGATGGCGCCGGTGCCGAAGGTGTCCACCATGACACTGACGGGCTCGGCAACGCCGATGGCGTAGGCCAATTGCACTTCGGCGCGGCTGGCGAGTCCCGCCGCGACGATGTTTTTGGCGATATAGCGGGCCATGTAGCAGGCCGAGCGGTCCACTTTCGAGGGATCCTTGCCGGAAAATGCGCCGCCACCGTGCCGGCTGTAACCTCCGTAAGTGTCCACGATGATTTTGCGCCCGGTCAGGCCCGCATCGCCCATCGGCCCGCCAATGACGAAGCGCCCGGTGGGGTTAATGTGATATTTGGTTTTTGCGTCCAGCATGTGCGCGGGGATGATGGGCCTGATCACGTACTCCATGATGGCGTGGCGCAGGTCCTCGTTCGGAACGGTGTCGCTGTGCTGCGTGGAAATCACCACGCAATCCACACGGAAGGGCTTGCCGTCGCGGTATTCCACGGTAACTTGGGATTTTCCATCGGGCCGGAGGAAATCAACTTTCTTGCTCTTGCGGACTTCAGCGAGGCGTTGCGTTAAGCGGTGGGCCAATTGGATGGGCATGGGCATCAGTTCTTCGGTTTCATCGCAGGCGAAGCCGAACATCAGGCCCTGGTCGCCGGCGCCCCCGGTGTCCACGCCCATGGCAATGTCCGGAGACTGCCGCTTGATCGTGCACATCACCGCGCAGGTGTTGGCGTCAAAACCGAAGAGAGCATTGTCGTAGCCGACCTGTTCGACCGTGTTGCGAATAAGTTCGTCGTAGTCCACGTGCGCGGAGGTGGTAATTTCCCCCGCAACGACCACCAAACCTGTCGTGACCAGCGTCTCGCACGCCACGCGACCCTTGGGGTCCTGGCGCATCACTTCATCCAGCACCGCGTCAGAAATCTGGTCGGCAATTTTGTCCGGGTGACCTTCTGTCACGGATTCTGAGGTAAACAGAAAATTCCTCTTGGCTTCGCTCAAAACCTCTCTCCTATTGATGCTCGTCTGTTGGCAACAGGATGGGTACACCCCACCTTACGGTTCCTGCGAGGACGCCGGCCCCATTTCAAAAGGCTATCATCCCGCTTCGCAGGAATCAACGCATTGAATCTGCATGGCTTAGAGCTGCAGCGAACGGCTGTTTCGCGACATTCAACGGCGCCTGGGCGCAGCCGTGTGAAACCCCGAATCCGGAAACGTCAAGAACCGCACCCTTTTAAGAAACAAAGGCCAAAGGATGCGGCACCCACGCGGCTCACGGGTAATACTGATTTTCGAAATCCAACAAGAGTGGCAGCGATGTGGAACTTAAACGGACGACCGTGTCCCCGTCCGCCCAAGCGATGACCATCTCAGGACTGACCCTGTGGCCATGGCTGAAAACCAATTCCACTCGCTTGCCGACGACGCGTCCCTTCGCGTCGTTCTTCGTACCTTGTTTGATGATGCGGGAGGCTTTCTTTGTCAGTGCGTCCAGGCCACTGCGTGCGTCGCTTGGCGACTTGTACCACTCGCGGAGTTGTATGACAACAATGCCATCCTCAGACTCGTACGAGTGGACCGACGCTTCCACGGCTCCCCCAGTAGGACCCGCTTTCCCAGTGGATACTTCCTTAAAACTGTGATGGGCCGTTGCGTGCTCTTGCTGGGCTGAGGCCTCTTGTGTGCGTATGCCCGAACAGATTGAAGGCAGCCATAAGAGCGCCAAGACTAGGACTGCCGGTCTTGCCTTGCGAGAATTGCGCCGGAGACCGATTCGTTGTTTCATACTTTCTGCAACCCTTCAATGTTACTCAACTTGAATCGCTTGATCTGGCCCCACACACCCAACGGAATTGCACTAGCCCTTGACGCACACCACTTGCCGCAGCGTGTGCACCACTTCCACCTGGTCCGTCTGCGCCGCCATCACTGCATCGATGGACTTGTACGCCGCCGGCGTTTCGTCGATTACATCCGCGTCCTTGCGGCATTCCACGCCTTCCGTCATGCGTCGGTGATCTTCCACCGTGAAGCGCCGCTTGGCTTCCCCGCGGGACATTGCACGCCCCGCGCCGTGGCTGCAGCTCATGAAACTTTCCGGATTGCCCTTCCCCCGCACGATGTACGACCGCGCTCCCATGCTGCCGGGAATAATCCCCATGTCGCCAAGCTGGGCGCGCACCGCTCCCTTGCGCGTCACCAGCACGTTCTGGCCATAGTGCCGCTCCCGCGCCACGTAGTTGTGGTGGCAGTTGATAGCCTGCACGTGCGCGGTGAACGGCCGCACTTCTCCGGATTCGCGCACCGCATCAATGATCTGCTGCATCATCAGGTCGCGATTGGTGCGCGCAAAGTCCTGCGCCCATTCCACGGCTTCCACGTAATCGCCGAAATGCTCGGTGTGCTCGGGAAAGTACGCCAGGTCCTTGTCCGGCAGATTCAGATAAAACTTCTGCATGTCCTTCTTGGCCAGTTCAATGAAGTAGCTGCCCATGCGGTTGCCCACACCGCGTGAGCCGCTGTGCAGCATGAACCATACGATTTCCGCTTCGTCCAGGCACACCTCGATGAAGTGGTTCCCCGTGCCAAGCGTTCCCAGATGATTGGAGTGGTTGCCACGATCGAGCTTCGGGTGCTTGCCCAGGATTTCTTCGTAGCGGTCTTTCAAGTTAGCGCCCCACGCCGCCAGGTTGCGCTCTGGGATGGCTTCCCACGCGCCCGCGTCGCCCTTGCCGCCATGATTCGTGCGTCCGTGGGGAACCGCCTGCTCGATGGCGGTGCGCATCGCGTGGAGATTGTCCGGCAAGTCCCGCGCGTTCAAATCGGTTTGCACGGCCATCATGCCGCAGCCGATGTCCACGCCCACCGCCGCCGGAATGATCGCGCCCTTGGTCGGAATCACGCTGCCCACCGTTGCGCCAATGCCCCAGTGCACATCGGGCATCGCCGCCACCCACTTGAACACAAACGGCAATTGCGCCACATTCAAGAGCTGCTGCTTGGCCTGC
Organism: Candidatus Acidiferrum typicum; assembly: GCA_002478115.1. Taxonomy (GTDB): domain Bacteria; phylum Acidobacteriota; class Terriglobia; order Acidiferrales; family UBA7541; genus Acidiferrum; species Acidiferrum typicum. The sequence continues at coordinate 11,324 of DLMH01000171.1, forward strand.
TCCTCCAGTGGCACACCCTTAACCCACGCCTTGACCGGCACGCCCTTATCGCCCTTCAGCACCAGGTGTTGTGTCTCTTCGCTCATAGCAACTCTGAATCCAGTTTTACGCGTTCCGCTCGCGGCAAACAAGTGCTCCCGGATTTTCTAGGGAAAACCGCGAAATAGGAAAGCAACAGCCTGGAGAAAAGAAAAGTCACAACCCGCACCCTTGAAAATCACAAGGGTGCGGCACCCACATTTTGCCGCCCACAAGGGGTGCTCCACCCGCCGTGCTTGTATACTAATAGTTCAATAGATGAATTACAACTCATCACTTGCGCCGGGCATGGGCTACACCTGCGGGAGCCGGTTGCGCCGCCCCAAAATCTCCTGACCGGGGCTTCGCCTTGCTGGATCAATCAAAGGCAAACACCCGCGTTCGTTCGACCAAAAAGTCTAGCGGCGTATGCTTCTTTGGGTATCCGCCTCCCGGAAAGCCCGTGCCCTCTAAAACCACAATTGCGTTCAGCTCCGGATAGTGCTTTTGATCGCAATAGGAAAAAATCAAACCAAGGGCTTTGTTCAGTCCGAATCTTGCAATTCCGGTAAAGCCCCCGAGCTCCTTGTATGTAAAGACACGTTGCATCCGTGCCGCCAAAGCCAGCACTGACCAGATTAGTACGGCCTGATCCGATTGCTTCATTTGTACTCTCCCCGCACCACCGGCCCGGCCATCGCACGGGCAGCCGGGATTTTTTCTGTCGCAATAGTTCCGTCGGAGCTACTCCGAACCAACGGGTTCAAAAGCAAAGTTGAAGCTGTACTTTTTCAACCGGAGGTTTGGCACGACACGCCCTGCCGCTACAGCACGTGCCGAGAATTCTCCAGCAACCAAAATGCCCCGGACCAGATTCTTGTCGGTGGTCAGGTCGCCCATGTAAGCCAGAATCTGCCCGATAGCGTCACGGTCAGCCTCGCCTGCCTTTAGCTCTATCACAACCGTAGCACCATTTTTGTCTTCGGCTGTGATATCAATTCGACCAGATTCAACCGTTTTTTCCTTACCCCCGTCGGTGATTTTCAATCCTTGTTCAAGCTGTTCGATGTGTGAACGAAGAGCGGACTGTAGGTCACGTTCGATTCCGAAAGTTGTCTTGATGGCTTCCGCCGCTTGTTCGAGCTTAGCCCGAATTTCTCATACT
>DLMH01000012.1:0-1792 GCA_002478115.1 Candidatus Acidiferrum typicum
CAATCAAGCGACCAATAATACAGCGGTTGCGTTGCTGTATGTGATTGCAACCTGCGGATCGTTGTTTTTCTCGAAGATCAGGATGATGGTAATCTTCGGTGCGGCAAACCTGGCGATTCTCCTGGTTGTAATGGAGGTCAAGCGCTACGCCTTCACCTCGCTGTGGTGTGCGTACGCCGCAATCGCAAGTGTAATCATCCTCGCCTACTTCTGGAGAAGCCACGCATACCGCCCGTTCCTCTACGCGTAGCGAGCACATTTTGCAGCTTCATAGAATTAAGGAGAAGCACATGAGAACCAGACTAGCCGTCATCCTGCTGTGCCTAGTGTCCGTGCCGGGTCTCAGAGCGCAGACGACGAAGAGCAGTTTTTTCAAGACTTCCGACGGCGTCAGGATCCACTACCTTGAGGTGGGCAGCGGCCGGCCCATCGTTTTCATTCCCGGCTGGACAATGCCGGCCTGGATCTGGCAGAAGCAAATCGACGAGTTCTCGAAGACGTACCACGTCATTGGCGTCGATCCCCGTTCGCAGGGCGAGAGCGACAAACCACCCTACGGCCACCTGCCCGAAACCCGCGCCCGCGATTATAAAGAACTCGTCGATCAACTTGGCCTGAAGCAACCGGTCCTCATCGGTTGGTCGATGGCGTGCGGGGAGCTCATCAAATATGTCGAACAATTCGGCGCCGATAACATTGCCGGTTTAGTATTGGTGGATGGCTATCTGACGGACAAGCCCAGCGATCTGTTCGTCCCCATCTCGGGATGGATGAACCAGCTCCAACAGGATCGCCAGAAACAAGCCGACGGTTTCGTCCGCAGCATGTTCAAGAAGCCGCAGCCGGAGGATTACCTGAAGCGCATCATCGACGCCTCCACCCAGGTCCCAGCCGATACCGCGGTTCTACTCATCTACAACATGCTTGCCGTAAAGGATTTCACGCCGGGCCTCGCCAAAATGAATCGACCGGTGCTCTTCATGTACCAACCTGAATCGCAGCCGAGCGCCGACTTCCTGCAATCAAAGCTCGGCGACAAGCTCCGGCTGGAGCGCTTCGACGGCGACGGCCACGCCCTCTTCGTCGATGACCCGGAGAAATTCAACCACGTACTCGAAGGATTTCTCCAGAGCCTTCCCAAGTGATGGTCCAAATATCCCGTCATCCTGAGGCCCGCGGTTTGTGCGGGCCGAGGGACCTCTGTACTCGCCGTTAGCGCCGGATCCGCCAGCAGCATCGGCGCTGTCGGCAGCTTGCATAGGTCCTTCGTTGGGAGTCCTCGGCAAAGCCGAGGACGCCGCTGTTTCAGGATGACAGGGTATTGCACAAACAGATGTTCATCCGTCGCGAACTACACGTGCATCGTCGGGCTCCGCAGCAGATTCCATGCTTCCCGGTAGCCCTCGTAGCGATAAAGATCTCGCTTTGGTCGCCGCACGGGACATAGCATCAGGTCGTTGCTCTTGGTTTTCAGCACAGCGGATGAGGGGAGAACGTACCACGCATTTTCCGGGATTACGTACGCCGCAAAGAAGTCTACGCTTTTTGTTGTATATCGCCGGCCTTTGCGGTTGGGTTTGAATGCGCAGAGATAACCGTTACCAATCTGGTAGCTGGTCGACTTCACTTGCATCCGGAAAAAATGTCGACCGTACTCCACGCCGATGTCGTAAGAGGACGAATCTCCCACGGCTTTAACACCTTGAAGCCCTCGCATTTCGCCATGTCATCCGCGCCTCATCTTCGCGCAATTGGCATAGGGGAGAGAGTTGGAGTGCACCCCAAAAGTGAG
>DLMH01000012.1:1959-5254 GCA_002478115.1 Candidatus Acidiferrum typicum
GCTCGCATGTATCAGCTCAGTCCCAAGCGGTTGGAGACTTGGAGAAGCGAGTGGCGCGCGAAAGGCGAACTGGCGTTTCCTGGCAAGGGTGCGCAGCCGCAAAGCAAACTCAATGCCGATCGGATCTCTGAGCTGGAACGTAAGATCGGCCAGCAGGCGATGGAAATCGATTTTTTAAAAAAAACGTTGCGGCGTTTCAGGGAACAACGTCTGCCAGTCGCCGTCAATGGCGGCACCGACTCTATGAGCAAATCCTAGCCCGCCCGACTGATTCCCAAGAGGCGGCCGAAGCCGGGGGCAATCGTGAACGGGCTCTGCCGGGCCGTGACTTCTGCGGCACGATCGCGATGTTCGCTTCATCTCCAGTCACGTTCTGTGACAATGTCTTGGTTCAGCCTGAAATGGAGAAGCGACGTTCTCCGTTAGTGAGTATTCCGCCCTTCGGGCGGGGATTTTCAAGGCATGGGGTCTTTCGATCCGATGGAGGTTGGGCGGCGCAAGAACGAGCTCTCACGCCCCCGTTCATCGTCTCGATGAGCCCACCGGGATATCCCTCGGCATGGTTGCGTCCCCGCAGTGCCCGCTTCCGTTTCGCCCGGCAAAATCATTGTAACTCCGCAACGAGCTGCCGTTTCTCAACATCCGGTTTGCCCGTGACTCCGCCGGAACCCAGACCGGCCAGAACCGAATCGTGAGTTGTGATCGCCTGGTTTCGACAACTATCTATGCTATTTGGGGTCTGCCAATAAACGAGTTGTACACGTCAGGCCCTTGCCGCCCATTGATCCGATATCCGTCCGAGGCAAGTCTTAGCGTGATTTTTCGGTCAAAAGTTGAGTAATCCGCCGGGGTTTGATCGTATACAGGATATATGTCGGCTCTTCCCATGACATTGAATACGACAGCCGAAACCGAAACGGCAAAGATTGCGCGAGGCTTACGTGAAAGGGATATGGAGCTTCTTGCAGACCTGGTGGAGCGCTGTCAGCATCGACTGGTGCGCTACCTGCTATACCTCACCGGGAGGCGAGAGTATGCGGAGGACCTTGCGCAGGAGACCTGGATTCGCGTGCTGCAACGGGGCAGCCAGTACAACGGGCGGCAGCGGTTTGATCCATGGCTATTCGCGATCGCCCGCAATTTGGCAATAGATTACCTCCGGAAAAAACGAAAAGCGGTGGCAACAGTATCCTTGCCAAATGATCGCGATGCAATGCTGCTGTTACCCTCTTCCGATCCTTCCCCATTCGAAGCCGCGGCCCGAAGCGAAGACGCAATGCGTCTGGCCGGCCGGCTGCAGATTCTGCCACCGCTGTATCGCGAGGCTTTGCTGCTGAGGTTTCAAGAAGACCTGTCTCTTGCGGAGATGGCTCAGGTCTTGGGCGCCCCTACTACAACGGTGACGTCCAGAATCTATCGCGGTCTTGCAGCACTGAGATCCGCATTTGAGGAGGGTGATTCGCATGGAGGGTGACAAGAGATTTCGCGAGCTTATCGACAGGTCTTTCGTAGAAGAGGTTTCAGAGGGCGAAAGACAGCTCATCCATGACCACATCCGCGACTGTGATGGCTGCAAGCGCTACCTCGAGCTAACTGCGCGTACGATTCGGGGGTTGCGGGAATTCACCTTTACGAGTGAACCAGATTCGAATGCCCAGGTCCGTGAGATTCTTGCGCATCATACCGAGACAATGCGCCAGCACAACGTGCAATTCAAGGTCTGGGCTGCATTTGCTGTAGCGCTCTCGATGTCAATTGTGGGATCGGCACTTGTCTACCAGGTGGCCAAGCTCCTGACGGTCCCAATGCATTTCGACACTGCTCAAGTCCAGGCAGGTGTGCTCGTCTTTTGGCTGCTGCCATCTTTTTGCTCGGCCTTACGTCTGCTCGCGGCGCCTGGTGAGAATAGAGGTATTGCATGACACAGCAATCGGCGGTGCTTTTGATAGCGTTCTTGGCCGGGCTTGTAGTTGCGGCTGTCTTGTTGGGAACCGCAAGACGGAATGTTCTACCCAGGTCTGCAATGGTCATCGCAGCACTGGCGATCCCGATTTGGGTAGTCTATTTTGCTTCCAGCCAGGGCCGTTCCTTACTTGCTTCCAAAGGATTTCTCAGTACCATGCCAGAAGCGCTTTGGTTTGGCTTGACGTTTGGCGTCTTCACCGCGGCTTTTTTCCTTGCCCTCGGATATATTTATGGGGACGCAAAAAGGCGTCAAATGCCTGCTTGGGCCTGGGTGATTGCCGCTTTCCTCATACCCAATTTGATTGGATTCATCCTTTATTTTGTGTTCCGAGGGCCTCTCCTTGGGCCTTGCAGTTCCTGTGGCAAGCCTATTCGAGGGGGAGAAGCATTCTGCTCACACTGCGGATGCTCGCAGGGTTCCAGTATCGGACGCATCACAGCTGACAATCGCACAATCTGAAGTAAAAAAGGTGGTAATAACCTTGCATCGCACAAAACGGAGGACGGTATGAAACGTGAGCGCGCCTTACAGGTAGTGTTGGTGTTGGTGGGCTTGTTTTATTGCTTTTGGGGCTATCTCCTGTTCGACGATCTGTGGCACTCTAGGTGGCTTAGCGGGCATAGTGACGTCATGCCGATGTTCCTGAGCCTTAACACGGCGCTTGGGGTCTGTCTGTTGGTGGCCGTTAATCAGCCGGCCAAGCATCGCTTGATGATCGCCTATGGGGCGTGGTCAAGCCTTGCCCATGGGTTCACGATGACAATCATGTCGGCGCAGGCCGTGGCGCACGGGATGCACAGGAAGGATAGCCCCCAGGACATTGTGATCTTTGGCGTGATTGGAGTCACGCTGCTTGCACTCCTCCCGGCAAAACAACCATCGCCGGCCGGCGCGCCTATCAGTGAGCCGCGCGTTGCCGAACGCTAGAGGACCTGGTCCACCGCCGCGCGCATACCGAGATGCAGGGACTCCTCACGGAAGCGCGGCGATTCGCTTCGTTGACTATATGCTTGGCCTTGCCGCTGTGTTAATTCTGCATTGTCGGCTAACGGGAGCAATCCGTTTCATCCATCACGCCGCCCCCTGGCGGCGATTCTTCCGCTGTTCCTTCGCCGCGTCCAACTTCCGATGCCGCTCGGCTTGAATCTCCTGCTGGTGCCCGGCGAGCATGTCCTTTGGAGTGATGTAGCCGATGGCACTGTTCAGGCGAACGTTGTTGTAATGCTCCACATAACCCTCTACCAGGCGCCGTGCATCTTCCAGCGACAGCGGCGTTCCCGGCCGAATGCACTCGCCTTTCAACGACTTGTGCCAGCGCTCAATCTTGCC